>NZ_JAPPRA010000001.1:0-657713 GCF_026672375.1 Caulobacter sp. SL161 | reverse complement strand
GGCGGGCCGTCTGATCGAGATGCTGGCCGCGCCGGTGGCGTTCGATGGTCAGGAACTGGCCATGGGGTCCAGCCTCGGCGTCAGCCTGTATCCCGACGACGGCCGGACTGCCGAGGCCCTGATGGCCAATGCGGACATGGCCCTCTATCGGGCCAAGGAGAGCGGTCGCGGGGTCTATCGCTTCTTCAAGCGCGAAATGGACGACACCATCCGTGAACGGCGCAACCTGGCGCGCGACCTTCGCCAAGGCATCGCCGACAATGAGCTGATCGTTCACTACCAGCCGCTCGCCCGGGCGGCGGATGGCGAGGTATGCGGCTTCGAGGCGCTGGTCCGGTGGAAGCACCCGACGCGGGGCATGATCCCGCCGCTCGACTTCATTCCGGTGGCGGAGGAGAACGGACTGATCGAGGCGCTGGGCGACTGGGTGCTACGTCGCGCCTGTGCGGACGCCGCCGCCTGGGAGAAGCCGCTGCGTATCGCGGTCAATCTTTCGCCGATCCAGCTGCACAATCCAGCCCTGCCCACCCTGGTGCACGAGGTTCTCATCACGACGGGCCTGTCGCCCTCGCGGCTGGAGCTGGAGATCACCGAAAGCGCGCTGTTCAAGGACTATCAGCGGGCGCTCGACAACCTCCGCCGGCTTAAAGCCCTCGGCGTACGGATCGCCATGGACGACTTCGGCACCGGCTTCTCGTCGCTATCGACGCTGCAATCGTTCCCGTTCGACAAGATCAAGATCGACAAGAGCTTCGTCGAGAACATCCATCGGCATGACCGCGCCACCGCCATTGTCCGCGCGGTGCTGGGCCTGGGGCGCAGCCTGGAGATCCCGGTCGTCGCCGAAGGCGTCGAGACCGAGGAGCAGATCCTGTTCCTGCGCGGGGAAGACTGCGCCGAACTGCAGGGCTATGCGATCGGCCGGCCCGCGCCGGTCGACGCCCTGACGATGTGGACCACGGCCGGCGATCAGGGCGCGATCGCCCCAAAGAGCAAGACCAGGCGTTCCGCCTAAGGTCGATTGGCGCAGAGGCCATGGCCGATCCCAACGGCTTGGCGAAGATCAACAAGGCTCTGCGCCATCGCCCAGGTACGGTCAGCGCCGACGACGACGGCTCGCACCACCGCTGAGACCGCCCAACAACCCGCGCATGAGCTCCCGCCCCGCCTGAGAGGCGACCGTACGAACCAGCGTGACCGCGAAGGCCTCAACCATGGTCTGGCGACCCGAGGCGCGGGGGCGACTTTCGCGCGCCTCGCGGGCGGCTTCGCGCTCCCGAACCTTGGCCTCGGCGGCGGCGCGCTGGTCGGCTTCGGCCTCCTGGCGCTCGGCCTCCGCCTGCCGTTGCGCCTGCGCAGCGCGCCCCTGCAGGATTTCGTAGGCGGAGTCGCGATCCTCGGCCGTGTCGTAGACGCCCGCGACCGGGCTTTCTGCATGCAGCGCCGCGCGCTCCTGCGGCGTCAACGGCCCCAGGCGAGAAGCCGGCGGCCGGATCAGGGTCTTCTGGACGATCCGGGGCGCGCCCTTCTCGTCGAGCGTGGAGACCAGCGCCTCACCCACGCCCAGCGCCTGGATGGTTTCGGCGGTGTCGAAGCCCGGATTGACCCGGAACGACTGGGCGGCGGCCTTGAGGCCCTTCTGATCCGCAGGCGTATAGGCGCGCAGGGCATGCTGCACGCGGGCGCCCAGCTGGCCTAGCACCCCGTCCGGGATATCCGCTGGATTCTGGGTGACGAAATAGATCCCCACGCCCTTCGAGCGGATCAGCCTGACAACCTGCTCGATCTTCTCCAGCAGCGGCTTGGGCGCGTCGTTGAACAGCAGGTGCGCCTCGTCGAAGAAGAACACCAGATTGGGTTTCTCCGGATCGCCGACCTCGGGCAGCACTTCGAACAGCTCTGACAGAAGCCACAGCAGGAAGGTCGAATAGAGCTTGGGCGACTGGATCAGACGATCAGCCGCCAGCAGGCTCACATAGCCGCGTCCGGCCGCATCGGTGCGCATTATGTCGGACAGATCAAGCGCAGGCTCGCCGAAGAAGTGCTCGGCCCCCTGGGTCTGCAGCGTCAGGAGCTTGCGCTGGATGGCGCCGACAGTCGCCGGCGCAACATTGCCATACTGCGTGCCGATCTCATCAGCGTTGTCGGCGACATATTTCAGCGCCGCCTGGAGGTCCTTCAGGTCCAGCAGCAGCAGCCCGTCCTTGTCGGCGACGTGGAAGGCGATCGTCAGAACGCCTTCCTGCACGTCGTTCAGCTCCAGCAGGCGCGAGAGCAGCAGCGGCCCCATCTCCGAGATAGTGGTGCGGATGGGGTGACCTTTTTGGCCGAATAGATCCCAGAAGATCACCGGCGGCGCGGCGGGCCCCAGGACGAGGTCCATCGATGCGGCGCGGGCAAGCATCTTTTCATTGGGCGTTCCAGGGATGGCGACGCCCGAGAGATCGCCCTTCACATCGGCCGCGAACACCGGAACACCGGCGTCGGAGAACGCCTGCGCCAGCACCTGAAGGGTCACGGTTTTGCCGGTGCCCGTGGCGCCGGCGACCACGCCATGCCGGTTCGAGCGATCGAGCCTTTGAGTGACCGGACCTTCGCCAAGCCCGACCAGGATCTCGTTCTCGTCGATCGACAGCGGCATGTGCAAACTCCTTACATCGATGCGCGTTTGACCCTAGACGGGGCCTTGCGCCGCGCCAATCGGGGCGGGCAATCTCGGTCGCGTATCTGGAGAATTTTTGCAAATGCCGGCACCCGCCCCGCCGTCGGTCACGACGCGCAACGCCGTGGTCTTTCTGGCCGTCATCGCCGGCGCGGCGACGTTGAAGTGGATGCAGGACATCCTGACGCCCCTGGCGCTGGCGCTCTTTCTGGCGGTGATGATCGACAGTTTCGCGCGGGTGCTGACTGACCGAACGCCGCGCTTTCCCAGGCGTCTCGCCCTGCCGACAGCGGTAGTGCTGTCCCTATGGCTGTTTGGGATGTCGGTCTGGATCGTCATCGACAACGGCAAGGAGTTCTTCGACCACTCCTCCCAATACGTCGACAGCCTCAATGCGATCATCGCCAAGTTCACCCCGACCATCGCGCGTCTCGCGCCGGGCCTTGAACTGTCGGTCGCCCCGACGATCGGCGACCTCGTCAAGCACCTGAACCCGCAACGCTACTTCGGCGATGTCGCCCAGTCCTTCAACAGCTTCGCCACCAGCGCTATCCTGGTGCTGATCTATCTGGGCTTCATCCTGGCCTCGCGTCGTGGCTTCGCCCGGAAGATCGTGGCGCTGTTTCCCCATCACGCTGAGCGCGAGACGAACATGAAAATGTTCCAGCGCATTCGCGATGGCGTTGAGCAATACCTCTGGATCCAGACCGTGACCGGCCTGATGATCGCGGTCTCGGCGTTCGTAGTCATGATGCTCGTGGGCTTGGACAACGCCTTCTTCTGGGCGTTTCTGATCTTCCTGGCCGCTTACATCCCGATCCTCGGCGGCGCGATCGGCTGCTTCCTGCCGCCGATCTTCGCGCTGATCCAGTTTCCCGAAAGTCTCTGGCCGGCGGTCATCCTCTTCGTCGCGTTGCAGGGGATCTTCTTTGTGGTCGGCAATGTCATTCTGCCCCGCATGCAGGGCGACAGCCTGAACATGGACCCCACGGTCGTGCTGCTGTCTCTGGCGGTCTGGGGCGCGCTTTGGGGCGTGCCGGGGATGTTCCTGTCGACGCCGCTCACCGTCGCCGCGATGGTCATCCTCGCCCAGTTCGAAGGCTCGCGCTGGATCGCGATCCTGCTCTCGGAGGACGGCGATCCTCAGGGCGTTCCCGAGACCCCCGCAGCGGACGCTGCGCAAAAGAAATGAGCGCCCCCCTTAAACCGCGTTCTTGGGCCCCTACATCTAACTTGTCCGGCTCCCCCACCCGGACGAACCGCCGATGAGGGCAGGCCAAAGCCGCCGTCTCATCGCCGCGAGGACGCCCGCGCTTCCCCAAGCGGGCCTGCGCCGCCGGCTCCCCCCAGCCGGCGGCGCTTCCGTTCCGTTAACGACATGTGTCGCAGAGCCAACTAGTCTGCTGTCGCATCTTCGATCTATCCGCCGGGCGTGGCCAGTTAGAAAGCCGTGGCGCGCTTTTCGTACAAGCGTTGAATTTTTACCTTTATGCGGTAGTTAGATCGGTAAAATATTCGAGGAAACGGAATGAGCGGCGTTAAGATTGACCCCAGCAACAGCTTGACCGCCGCCTATGCCCTGACGCGCGGCAAGACGGTCCAAGAGCTGGCCATCGAAGAGCGCGACTTTTTGGCTCAGGTCGGCGCCGACTGGGCGATCGAAGATGCTCCCGTGCTTTCGGCCAAGGCCGCCGCCGCCTCGCTGGCGGAGTTCTTCGACTTTGCGCGCGCTGTGAAGGGTGACCAGCCGACCGTCAGGCTACGCTCCGCAGGCGAAACCGGCGCGGCGCGTGATCTGCTTGAAATCGTTCAGCCGGACCGACCTTTCCTGGTCGACAGCGTCATGGGCGAGATCACGGAAAGCGGGTTCCGCGTCCGGGCGATGTTCCACCCCGTGGTCGAGATCGACGGGATCGCGCGGTCGTTCATTCAAGTCCATCTGGATCCTGTTGGCGAGGATCGTGTCGAATCCCTGCTGGAACAAATCCGCGAAACCCTCTTCGACGTGCGTCGGGCGGTCGGCGACTTCAAGGCGATGCGGGATCTGATGCATCGCGCGGTGGCCGAACTGGCGGCGACCCCCGGCGTGACCAGTGAGGAAGGGCGTCAGGAAGATCTGGCCTTCCTTCGATGGCTCGAGGACGACAACTTCGTCTTTCTCGGTGCGCGGGTGTACGAGTATCCCCGATCCAGCGATGGCGGATATGCGGCCGAGGAGCCGCTGTACGAAGCCGAAGCGAGCCTGGGCGTTCTGAGAGACTCCTCGCGCTCGGTCCTTCGCAGAGCCTACGAGCCCGCGATCCTGTCCAAGCAGCTGCAGCGTCAGCTCGAGACCGGCGCCCCTGTAGTGGTCGCCAAGTCGAACCTCCGTTCGCGCGTGCATCGCCGTGGCTTCATGGATTACGTGGGCGTGCGACGCTATGGGGACGACGGCAAGCCATCGGGCGAAGTCCGCTTTGTGGGCCTGTTCACCGCCGAAGCCTATGAGACGCCGGCCGTCGAAGTTCCGCTGATCCGTCACCGCGTGGCCAGGATCATGCGTCGCGCCGCCAAGGCGCCGGGCAGCCATAACGAAAAGCGGCTGCGAAACATCCTTGAGACCTGGCCACGCGACGAGCTGTTCCAAACCAGCGAAGACACGCTGCTGTCGATGGCGCTGGGCGTCCTGCACCTCATCGATCGGCCGCGCGTACGGCTGTTCGCGCGCCTCGACCCGTTCGACCGCTTCGCCTCCGTTCTGGTCTACATCCCCCGCGAACGCTTCGACACCGAGGTCTGCGCGCGGGCCGGCGCGATCCTCGCCGACGCCTACGACGGCAAGGTGCTGGAGTATTATCCGGAGATTTCCGACGCGCCGCTGGCGCGCGCCCATTTCATCATTGAGGTCACGCCCGGAGACCACCCCGATCCAGACCTCTCGCAGGTCGAGGCCCGGATCGCGGACACCGCGCTGACCTGGGAAGACCGGTTCGAAGCCGTCGTCCGCGCGGGCGGCGCCCCGACGGGTGGCGTTCGCACCCTTCTGGACAAGTATGGCTATGCGTTCCCGCCGGGCTATCGCGACCAGTACGATGCGTTGGAAGCGCTCGCCGACATCGACATCATCGAGACCCTGACCGAAGGCGCCTTGCCTCGCGTACGCGCCTTCCGGCGCTTCGAAGACGGACCACGGACCTTCCGGTTCAAGCTCTATCTGCGTGGCGCGGCTGCGCCGCTGGCTGAGGTTCTGCCGATCCTGGAGCGCATGGGCCTCAAGGCGCTGATCGAGGATGGCTTCCGCCTCAGCATTCACGAGAAGGACGGGCCGCATTCGGTCTGGGTGCATGAGTTCGTTCTGGACGACCCAGCGGGCGAGCACATTGTGTTCGATGAAGTTCGCCAGGTTTTCGAAGAAGCATTCATCGCGATCTGGACCGGCGCCACGGAGAACGATGGTTTCAACCGTATCGTGCTCGAAATGGCCGTGGGTTGGCGGGAAGCAGCGCTGCTGCGCGCCCTCGCACGCTACCGGCAGCAGTCCGGGCTGGACCCCAGCCAGCAGGTTCAAGAAGCGGCGCTTCGCGATCACCCGATGGTCGCACGGCTCATTCTCGATCTCTTCCGCGTCAAGTTCGATCCGGCGATCAGGGCCGACCTCAGGACCCGGCGAGAACAGGCTGAGGCTGTTCAGTTCAGCATTGTCGAGGCGCTGCAGGCCGTCGAGAGCCTCGACGCCGACCGCGTGCTTCGCCGCCTGGCCGCTCTGGTGGGCGCCATCCAGCGCACCAACTTCTACCAGCTTGGCGCCGACGGAGAGCCCAAGTCCTATATCAGCTTCAAGATCGCCTCCCGCGAACTGGAAGACCTGCCGGCGCCCAAGCCCTACCGCGAAATCTATGTCTCGGCGCCGCACGTCGAGGGCGTCCACCTGCGGTTTGGCCCGGTCGCCCGCGGCGGCCTGCGGTGGTCGGATCGCCGCGACGACTTCCGCACCGAAGTGCTGGGCCTGGTGAAGGCGCAACAGGTCAAGAACGCCGTCATTGTGCCGGTCGGCTCCAAGGGCGGCTTCTATCCGAAGCAACTGCCGCGCGGCGGCGATCGCGATGCGATCCAGGCCGAGGCGATCCGGGCCTACAAGACCTTCCTGTCGGGCCTGCTCGACCTCACCGACAATATCGACGCCGACAACCAGGTCGTGCCGCCGCCGGCGGTCATCGCCCATGACGCCCAGGACCCGTATCTGGTCGTCGCCGCCGACAAGGGCACGGCGACCTTCTCCGACATCGCCAACGGCGTGGCCGAGAGCTACGGCTTCTGGCTGGGCGACGCCTTCGCCTCGGGCGGCTCGGTCGGCTACGACCACAAGGTGATGGGCATCACCGCCCGCGGCGCCTGGGAAGCGGTCAAGCGCCACTTCCGCGAGCTGGGCAAGGACATCCAGACCGAGCCCTTCACGGTCGTGGGCGTGGGCGACATGTCGGGCGACGTGTTCGGCAACGGCATGCTGCTGTCCAAGCAGACCAAGCTTTTGGCCGCCTTTGACCACCGCCATATCTTCCTTGACCCGAACCCCGATCCCGCCGTCTCGTGGGCCGAGCGCGACCGGATGTTCAAGCTGCCGCGCTCGTCGTGGGAGGACTACGACAAGTCGAAGATCTCGGCCGGCGGCGGCGTCTTCGCCCGCAGCCTGAAGAGCATCCCGCTCTCGGCCGAGGTTCGCGCCATGCTGGAGATCAAGGCCGAGGCCGTGTCTCCCGCCGAGCTGATGACGGCGATCCTGAAGTCTAAGGCCGAACTGCTCTATCTCGGCGGCATCGGCACCTATGTGAAGGCCAAGGGCGAGACCAACGCCGACGCCGGCGACAAGGCCAATGACGCCATCCGCATCAATGGCTCGGACCTTCGGGTGAAGGTGGTCGGCGAAGGCGCGAACCTGGGCCTGACGCAAGCCGGCCGCATCGAGTTCGCTCAGGCCGGCGGTCACATCAACACCGACGCCATCGACAACTCGGCAGGCGTCGACAGCTCCGACCACGAGGTCAACATCAAGATCCTGACCGGGATCCTGGAACGCGGCGGACAGCTGGATCGCGAAAGCCGCAATACGCTCCTGGCCTCGATGACCGATGACGTGGCCCACCACGTCCTTGAGCATAACTATGATCAGACCCTGGCCCTGACGCTGCTGGAAAGCGACGCGGTCAGTGAGGTCGACGCCCAGATCCGCTACATGGTCAATCTGGAACAGCGCGGCCGGCTGGATCGCCGGGTCGAGGGCCTGCCGACGAATACGACGCTTCTGGAGCGCAAGGCGGCAGGTCGCGGCCTGACGCGCCCAGAGCTCGCGGTCTTGCTGGCCTACGGCAAGCTGGATCTGTTCGACGAAATCGTCGCCAGCCAGTCGCCCGATGATCCCTGGTTCGAGCGCACCCTGCGCGGCTACTTCCCCGAGGCGCTGGATCAGTACGCCGACGCCATGCAGAAGCACCGGCTGAAGCGCGAGATCATCGCCACCGTCGTCGGCAACCAGATGGTCAACATGTGCGGTCCGACCTTTGTCAGCCGCCTGAAGGCCGCCGCCGGCGCCGACATCAACGCCGTGGTGGTCGGCTTCACCGCCGCCCGCGAGATTCTCGGGATCGACGGTCTTTGGGATCAGGTCAACGGCCTGGACAACAAGGCCTCCGCCGAGGGTCAGACCGCGCTCTACAAGGCGCTGGCCTACGCCCTGCGCAGCCTGACCTTCTGGCTGGCGCGCCGCGCCCAGCGCGACGCCGCCAACGTCCAGACGCTGGTTGAGGCCTATGGCCCGTCGGTCGCCGCGCTCAGAGCGCTGGCGCCGGCGATCCTGTCGCCGTTCGAGCAGAAGGCGGTGGCCAAGCGGGTGAAGGCCTATGTCGCGGACGGCGCGCCGGAAGCGCTGGCCCTGAGCGTCGCTGCTCTTCAGCCGCTGACGACGGCCGCCGACCTCGTCGACCTCGCCAACGCCTCCAGCTGGAGCGTCGAGAATGTCGCGCGCCTCTATCATCAGGTCGGCGCGGCGTTCGGGTTCGACCGCCTGCGCGGCGCAGCCGGTTCGTTCGTGGGCGGCGACGCCTTCGAGCGCCTGGCCGTGCGTCGCTTGATCGAGGACATGCTGACCGAGCAGACCTCGATCACCCAGCAGGTCCTGAAGTTCGCCGCCAACGCCCAGGCCGGCGAGGACGAAGGCGCCGCCAAGGCCGCCATCTCGTCCTGGGCCGCCCTGCGCGGTGATCGTCCGCGCGCCGTCAAGCGCACGATCGAGGACATCGAACAGGCCGGCGGTGGCTGGACCTTCGCCAAGCTGACGATCGCCAACGCGGCCCTGCGTGAGTTGTCCAGCGCCGCCTGAGGCTGCCTGGAGCCCTTTCCGATCTGGTTGACTCGATCAGATCGGAAAACGCTCTAGCTGCAGCGACCTAAGGCCCCCGCGAAATAGCTCTGCACCGCCTGGAAGAGATCCGGGCGGTAGCGCGCTCTTGGATCGTTGGCGCGGTCATCGTCGAAGGCATGGGTGGCGTCGGCGTGGAAGACACGATCGACCTTGAGCCCATCGGCCGCCAGCCGATCCAGCGCCTTGGCCGGCGCCTTCCAGCCGACCACCTGATCCTTGCCCGCCAGCACCGACCAGACAGGCGGACCGCCCTGATCCCAGCCGCGCGCTGAGGTCAGGGAGCCGTAGCCGGCATAGGGATAGACCAGCAGCGTCCCCTTGACCCGGGCGCGCAACTTGGCGGGATCGGCGTCGACCAGGGTTGTTCCCCGCGCGGCGCTCCGGCCAACCGCGTAGCTGTCCATAATCGTCCAGCCGCCATGGCTCCAGCCGGCCAGGAAGACGCGGTTAGCGTCGGCCCAGCCTTGGGTCTCCAGCCAGGTCAGCATGGCGAAGATGTCAGCGGCGCGCTTGAGGCCGTGCAGCGCCACACCGGTGCAGACAAACAGCTTGGCGTCCAGCGTCGACATCCCCCGCGGCTTCAGCGAGTCGACCACCACGGCCGCCCAGCCGGCCTGGACCGCGACGCGGGCGTACTCCTCGAGGAACGGCGTCTTGCCGCCGCAGCCGTGCAGGATCAGCGCCACCGGGAAAGGGCCGGGCCCCGCAGGCTTGAACACCCGCGAGTGCTTGGCGACCTTTTCACCCCAGGCGGCGCTGTCCATGCCGTCGTCCTTCCGATCAGTGACGGAACACTCGCACACCCGTGAAGGCCATTGTAAGGCCAAGCTTGTCGGCCGCCTCGATGACCTCCGGATCGCGCATCGAGCCGCCCGGTTGGATGATCGCCGTCGCGCCCGCTTCCGCCGCCTGGATCAGACCGTCCGCGAACGGGAAGAAGGCTTCCGAGGCGCAGGCGCACCCACGGAGGTCCAGGCCAAAATCAGCCGCCCGCAGGGCCGCGATCCGGGCGCTGTCCTTGCGGTTCATCTGGCCGGCGCCGACGCCCAGGGTCTGGCCGGCGCGGGCGTAGACGATGGCGTTGGACTTCACGTGCTTGCCCACCGTGAAGGCGAACAGCATGTCGCGCACCTCCTCGTCGGTCGGCTGGCGCTTCGTCACGATCTTCAGGTCGCAGGCCTTGATGCGGGCGTCGTCGCGCGATTGCACCAGGAAGCCGCCGGCCACGCTCTTGAAGGTGTCGCCGGTCGACAGTGGATCGGGCAGGCCGCCGGTGACGAGCAGGCGCAGGTTCTTCTTGGCGGCGAAGACGGCCACGGCGTCCTCGTCGGCCTCGGGGGCGATCACGACCTCGGTGAAGATCTCGACCATCGCTTCGGCAGCCTCGCGGGTCAGGCGCGAGTTGACCGCCACGATGCCGCCGAAGGCCGAGGTCGGGTCGCAGGCGAGAGCCCGCTCATAGGCCTCGCGCTGGGTCGCGCCCACGGCCACGCCGCAGGGGTTGGCGTGCTTGATGATCGCCACGGCCGGACCGTCGGCCGGATCGAACTCGGCGATCAGCTCGAAGGCCGCGTCAGTGTCGTTGATGTTGTTGTAGCTGAGCTCCTTGCCCTGCAGCTGCTTGGCCGTGGCCACGCCCGGACGCGGATTGGGGAAGGTGTAGAAGGCCGCCTTCTGGTGCGGGTTCTCGCCATAGCGCATGGTCTGGCGAAGCTCGCCGGCGATCGACTTGCGAGCCGGGAAGTCCTGGCCCAGGGCCTCTGCGAACCAGGCCGAGATCGCCGCGTCATAGGCCGCCGTGCGGGCGTAGGCGCGGGCCGCGAGCTGCTGGCGCAAAGCCAGCGTCGTCCCACCGGCCTTCAGGGCCTCCAGCACCTCGGCGAGGTCGGCCGGATCGGTGCAGACGGCGACATAGCCGTGGTTCTTGGCCGCCGAGCGGATCATGGCCGGGCCGCCGATGTCGATGTTCTCGACGCATTCGGCATACGATCCGCCCTTCGCGACGGTCGCCTCGAACGGATAGAGGTTCACATAGAGGATATCGATGCCGCCGATGCCGTGGTCGGCCATGGCCTTGGCGTGATCGGCCGCGTCGCGCACGCCCAAGAGACCACCGTGCACCACCGGGTGCAGGGTCTTCACGCGGCCGTCCATCATCTCGGGAAAGCCCGTCAGGTCCGAGACGTCCTTGACCGGGATCCCGGCCGCGGCGATCGCGGCCTTGGTGCCGCCGGTCGAGACCAGCTCGACGCCGGCGGCGTGCAGCACCTGCGCGGCCTCGACCAGGCCGGTCTTGTCGGAGACCGACAGCAGGGCGCGCTTGGGGGCGACGAGATCGGGGGCGGACGGATAGTCGGGGGCGGCGGGCACGGCGGACTCCAGGTCTGTGGTTGTCAGAAGGGAGCCCAGGCGCGCGGCTTATGCGTATCGAGCTCCCCGGTGGTCGCCCACCTTCAACGCCAGTCACTCGAACGCGGCGGAAAATACGGGGGCAGGCGGGGGAGTCAATGACGGTGCTTTCTCCCTTCCTCTTGATGGGGAAGGGCCGGGGACGAAAAATCCTCCCCCCAGCGGGGGAGGATTTTGGGAACGCGCGTCCGCCGCTTCACGCGGCGTGACCGCTGAAGGTTCATGGGGAGGCGACGGAGCGGCCGGGCGAACCCGGAGTACCGTGAGTGTTGTTTGCGTTTCGGCTCGACTGTCCGCTCCGCCAGGTTGTTCTTGCCCGTGAGGATGGGGGGCGTGAGCGTCTTTCAGCTCGGGACCCCAGGAGCCCCCGGACGGGCGCGGATCAACTGGAGCGGCTACATCCGTGTCCAGCCCGACGATCCACGATAGGCGGCTTGTACGATCACCGCCCTGTCGCTCCGCGCTCGCCTCTCCACGGCTTCTTCCGAGGTCCCGGATCTATCCAACGAACAGACCCCGGTCGAAACCGCTTCGAGACCACGCGGCCCCGCTCAACCTAGCCCCGCCGCCGTGACTCCTTGCGAGAGACCGGTCTGCAAGCAGACCGTTGGGCCGGATCCAAACGCCCTCCCCCGCGACGGGGATGAGTTCAGTATGGGGGTGGTTTCAACGCCGAGGATAAGTTTGGGCGTAAAAGTGACAAGGCGCTGATTTCATTGAGATCGTATTCGCCAATCCCGAGCGTTCACGCCCGCCGATCCCCGTAAACCGGTTCCCTCTCCCAGAGGGAGAGGGTGGCCGCGAAGCGGTCGGGAGAGGGGTTACAACGCCAGCACCCTGCCGGCGCTCCGGCCAAGGTCGTACCCCCTCTCCCCGGCCCTCTCCCCATGGGAGAGGGAGTCGCATCGCGTTTTCCTCCCCCGCTAGGCGGAGGATTGGGGTCACGCCCCCCGCGTGGTCAGGTGGGGCCTGCGGCGCCAGCAAGCGCCCCAAAAGAGCGGGAAACAGACACAGAATAGTTCGTGAAATTGTCTTCCACCCCTTATAGGAGTTCAGCTTCCGAGCTTCGTTCAAACTCTGCCTGGTGACTTGATGCACGACCGCGCCGGCCTTCGCGCTCTTCCCGAAGATCTTGTCGATCTGGACGCGCTGATCAGCGCCTATTTCGAGATCAAGCCGGACGTCTCCAATCCCTCTCAGAAGGTCGTGTTCGGCACCTCAGGCCATCGGGGCTCCAGCCTGGACGGCGCCTTCAACGAAGGCCACATCCTGGCCGTCACCCAGGCGATCGTCGAATACCGCGCCGCCCAGGGCGTGACCGGTCCCCTGTTTGTCGGCCGCGACACCCATGGCCTGTCCGAGCCCGCCTGGCGCTCGGTGCTGGAGGTTCTGGTGGCCAACGGCGTCGAGGCCCTAGTCGACTCCCGCGACGGCTTCACCCCGACGCCGGCGGTGTCGCACGCCATCCTGACCCATAACCGCCAGGGCGGCCGCCAGGCTGACGGCCTGCTGCTGACGCCCTCGCACAACCCGCCGCGCGACGGCGGCATCAAGTACAATCCGCCCTCCGGCGGTCCGGCCGGTTCGGACGCCACCTCGGCCATCGCCGCCCGCGCCAATGCGCTGCTGGCGGAAGGTCTCGCGGGCGTGAAGCGCGTTCCGTTCGAAGCCGCCCGCAAGGCGGTCGGCGCCTATGACTTCCTGGGCCGCTATGTCGACGACCTTCCGGCGGTGATCGACATCGCCGCGATCCGCGCGGCCAAGGTGCGGATCGGCGCCGACCCTCTGGGCGGCGCGGCCGTGGCCTATTGGGGCGCGATCGCCGAGCGCCATGGCCTGGACCTGACCGTGGTCAACGACGCTGTCGACCCGCGCTGGGCGTTCATGCCGCTCGACACCGACGGCAAGATCCGCATGGACTGCTCGTCGGCCTGCGCCATGGCCAACCTGATCGGCATCATGAAGGATGGCGCGGCCTATGACGTCGCCACGGGCAATGACGCCGACGCCGACCGCCACGGCATCGTCACGCCCGACGGCGGCCTGATGAACCCCAACCACTACCTGGCCGCCGCCATCTCGTACCTGTTCAGCCACCGCCCCGGCTGGGGCGCGGACACGGCGGTCGGCAAGACCCTGGTCTCGTCCTCGATGATCGACCGCGTGGTGGCCGGGATGGGCCGTCGCCTGCTGGAGGTGCCGGTCGGCTTCAAGTACTTCGTGCCCGGCCTGCTGGACGGCTCGGTCGGTTTCGGCGGCGAGGAATCGGCCGGCGCGTCTTTCCTGCGCCATGACGGCGGAGTGTGGAGCACCGACAAGGACGGCATCACCCTGGCCCTGCTGGCCGCCGAGATCCAGGCGGTGACGGGAAAGAGCGCCAGTCAGCTCTACACCGGCCTGACCGAGCAATATGGCGCGCCGGCCTATGCCCGCGTCGACGCCCCGGCCAGCCGCGAGGAGAAGGCGCGTCTTTCCAAGCTCAGCCCCAGCGACGTCTCGGCCAAGACCCTGGCCGGCGAAGCGATCACCGACATCCTCACCGCCGCCCCCGGCAACGGCGAGGCGATCGGCGGCCTGAAGGTCTGCACGCAGAACGCCTGGTTCGCCGCCCGCCCCTCGGGCACCGAGGACGTCTACAAGGTCTATGCGGAGTCGTTCCTGGGCCCCGATCACCTCCGCCAAGTCCAGGCCGAGGCGCGCGAGGTGGTGGCGGGAGCGCTCAAGGGCTGATCCGTTCAAACTGTCATCCCGGCCAAGCGCGCAGCGCGCCGAGCCGGGACCCCAGGAAACTCCGCGTTCGCCGCGGTCCCGGATAGCCTCTGCGAGGCTTCCGGGATGACAGTGGAGGAGGCGCGGTTTATACGCCCCGCATGTTTGAAGGCCTCTCCCCCCTCGCCCGTGACGCCCGCTCCTGGCCCTTCGAGCAGGCGCGCGCCACGATCGCCCGCATCCTGCGCGTGCGCCTCCCCGACCGCGCCGACCAGGAAGCCGCCAAGGCCCTGATCGACGCCGGCAAGACCGACGAGGCGGTGAAAGCCTATCCGGCCCTCTCCAAGGCCGTGATCTTCGAGACCGGCTATGGGCCGTCGGGCCTGCCGCACCTGGGCACCTTCGGCGAGGTGGCGCGCACCACGATGGTGCGCAGCGCCTTCCGCGCCCTGACCGACGAGGCCATCCCGACCCGCCTGATCGCCTTCAGCGACGACATGGACGGCCTGCGCAAGGTTCCCGACAATATCGAGAACAAGCAGCCGCTGATCGAAGACCTGGGCAAGCCGCTGACGGTCGTCCGCGACCCCTTCGGCACCCACGACAGCTTCGGCGCCCACAACAACGCCCGCCTGCGCGCGTTCCTGGACGGCTTCGGCTTCGAGTACGAGTTCGTCTCCTCCACGGCCTGCTACAAGGGCGGGATGTTCGACGCGACCCTGTTGACGGCGCTCGAGCGCTTCGACGCCATCCAGAAGGTCATGCTGCCGACGCTGGGCGAAGAGCGCCGCGCGACCTATTCGCCGTTCCTGCCCATCAGCCCGTCCACCGGCAAGGTGCTGCAGGTCCCGACGCTGGAGCGCAATGTCGAGAAGGGCACGATCGTCTTCGAGGACGAGGACGGTTCGAAGGTCGAGGTTCCGGTCACCGGCGGCCACGTGAAGATGCAGTGGAAGCCCGACTGGGCCATGCGCTGGACGGCGCTGGGCGTCGACTACGAGATGTCGGGCAAGGACCTGATCGACTCGGTCAAGGCCTCGGGCGCGATCTGCAAGGCCCTGGGCGGGGTTCCGCCGGAAGGCTTCAACTACGAGCTCTTCCTGGACGAGAACAACCAGAAGATCTCCAAGTCCAAGGGCAATGGCCTCTCCATGGAGGACTGGCTCCGCTATGGCGCGCCCGAGAGCCTGTCGTACTACATGTTCCAGAGCCCCAAGTCGGCCAAGAAGCTCTATTTCGACGTCATCCCCAAGGCCAGCGACGAGTACCTGCAGCAGCTGGACGCGTTCGGCCGCCAGGAGCCGGCCAAGCAGCTGGACAATCCGGTCTGGCACATCCACGGCGGCAAGCCGCCCGAGCAGGGCTCGCCGGTGTCGTTCAGCCTGATGCTGAATCTGGTTTCAGCCGCCGACGCCTCGACCAAGGAAATCCTCTGGGGCTTCCTGTCGCGCTACATCCCGGGCGCCAGCCCAGAGACCCAGCCGCTGCTGGACCGCCTGGCCGGCTATGCGATCAACTACTACGAGGACTTCGTGAAGCCCTCGAAGGTGTTCCGCGCCCCGACCGACCAGGAACGCGCGGCCATGCTGGACCTGCTGGCCAAGCTGAAGGCCATGCCCGACGGAACCCAGGACGCCGAGCTGATCCAGAACGAGGTGTTCGAGGTCGGCAAGACTCACGGCTTCGACCCGCTGCGCGCCTGGTTCCAGGCCCTGTACGAAGTGCTGCTGGGCCAGAGCCAGGGCCCGCGCTTCGGCTCGTTCGCGGCGATCTTCGGGATCGACCGGACGGTGGCGCTGATCGAAGAGAAATTGGGCTAGCGCCTCTCCCCTTGCGGGAGAGGCGTTCAAGATGCAGGTCGCGCCGGGTGAATCCCCGCGACCTGCGACACCATGTCCGCGAGGATGAACCCCGCCTGAAGCCGGGATTAAGGGTATGCCCACGTTTCGGAGTCTAGGCTGGAACCATCAGAACCAAGATTAGTCCTCAAGGTTTAGTCCCATGGCTTCCTTCACCCTGCGCCCGTCCGACCGCGAAGAATTCGACTCCCTGCTCGGCGGCATCGTGCAACAGTTCCCCGACGCTCAGGTCGAGGCTGCGCACAACGACACCTGGAACTCCTATCGCGTCGACGTGTCGTGCGCCGATCCGGCCGCCGGCCCGCTGATCGCCTGGCTGCTGGACAGCCACGCCAGCTGCCCGCGGACCTGACCTCTCCCTGACTTGAGCGATCTGTCGGGTCGGCCTACTGGCTGACCCAGACGATCCGCGCGATCCAGGCCACCTCGTCGCGTGACAGCAGGCGCTCGCCGCTCACGCGATCCAGGGCCAAGAGCTCGATGCTCCGCGCGGTGACCCGGCCCAGTTCCCGCACCAGAACCTCGCCGCCGTGGGTGCGCGTCACCACGCGGTCACCCTTGCGCGGCTCCAGGGTCGGCGAGACCAGCAGCCGGTCGCCGTCACGATAAACGGGCGCGAGGTCATCGCCCGTAACCTCCAGCGCGAACAGGCCCTCGCCCAGATCCGGGGCCGGCGCCTCGTCCCAGCCCGCGCCGACGGGCATGCCCGCCTCATCGAAGAAGCCGTCCTTGCCCGCCTGGGCCAGGTCGATCAGCGGCGCGCCGCGTCGGCCGGGCGTGCGGACCGGCGATCGCTCGGTCAGGGCGGCGAACTCCGAAAAGTTGACCCCCGTCGCCTCCAGAAGCTTGGACAGGCTCTCGGTCGAGGGCCAGCGCGCGTGGCCGGTCTCGGTCGAACCGCGCTTGGAGCGGTTGAAGCTGGTGGGATCCAGGCCCGCCATCCTGGCCATGGCAGAGGGCGTCATGTCGAAACGCTCGGCCAGGGCGTCGATCGCGCGCCAGATTTCGCCGTGAGACAGGGTCGCCATCGGCTCCTCCTCCAATCGGCCTTCGGGGAGAGGGTACGCCAGCGGGGCTAGGAAAGTAAACCTATCGCCCATCCTGCGGTTGACGTTTACGTAAGCGTTGACGACGTCACGAGATCGGGTTTAGGGTGATCAGCGATAACAAAGCGGCCGGGCCGCAGTAGCCGGGCCCTCTTCCTTGGGAGGTTTCCATCCATGGCCGACCTGCGACGCCCCGAGCGGACCTTCACGATCCGCCAGCTGTGCAACGAATTCAAAGCCACGCCCCGCGCCCTGCGCTTCTACGAGGACAAGGGGCTTCTGAACCCCGCCCGTGAAGGCCTCAACCGCGTCTATTCCCACAAGGACCGCGTCCGCCTGCAGCTGATCCTGCGCGGCAAGCGCGTGGGCCTGTCGCTGACCGAGATCCGCGAGCTCCTCGACCTCTATGACGAGAACGACGAGGGCGCGGCGCAGATGGCCCGCTCGCTGAAGAAGTTCCGCGAACGCGCCACCGCGCTGGAGCAGCAGCGCGACGACATCGACAACGCCCTGATCGAGCTGCGCGAGGCCTGCAACCGCCTCGAGCGGCGGCTCACCGAGATCCGCCCCGACCTGCTGCCCCGCGCGGCCGACTACGAGCAGGTGCTGCGCGCCCGCCTCGACGGCCACGCCGAAGCGATGCTGGGCAAGTAGGGCCGTTTCGCGCCGCCGACACCCCTGCCCAGGGCGTGCGGCGGCGGTTCCCTTTTCTTCCTCCCGATCCTAGCCAGGACCGTTCCATGACCTATCAGCCGCCCGTTCGCGATCACGCCTTCATCCTGCGCGACGTGCTCAATATCGACCAACACGGCGACCTGCCGGGCTTCTCCGACGCGCCGTTCGAGGTGGTCGAGCAGATCCTCGAGGCCGCCGCCCAGTTCACGGGCGAGGTGCTGGCGCCGCTGAACACGGTCGGCGACAAGACGGGCTGCAAGCTGGATCCGGTCACCAACACCGTCACCACCCCGCCCGGCTTCAAGGACGCCTACAAGCAGCTGTGCGAAGGCGGCTGGACCGCGATCGGCTCTGACCCCGCCTATGGCGGCCAGGGCCTGCCGCACGTCGTGAACCTGGCGTTCAGCGAGATGTCGAGCTCGGCCAACATGGCCTTCTCGATGTATCCGGGCCTGGCCCACGGCGCCTATTCGGCGATCCATGTCGGCGGTTCGGACGAGCAGAAGCAGACCTACCTCCCCAAGATGGTGTCCGGCGAGTGGACCGGCACCATGAACCTGACCGAGCCGCACTGCGGCACGGACCTTGGCCTGCTGCGCACCAAGGCGGTTCCGCAGGCCGACGGCAGCTACAAGATCACCGGCCAGAAGATCTGGATCTCGGCCGGCGAGCACGACATGGCCGACAATATCGTCCACCTCGTCCTGGCCCGCATCGAAGGCGCTCCGGCCGGCGTGAAGGGCATCAGCCTGTTCATCGTGCCGAAGTTCATCCCCAACGCCGACGGCTCGGTGGGTCCGCGTAACGAAGGCGCCAAGTGCGTGGGCCTCGAAGAGAAGATGGGCATCCACGGCAACGCCACCTGCGTGATGCAGTATGACGAGGCCACGGGCTATCTGATCGGCGAGGAGAACTCGGGCCTCAAGATCATGTTCGTCATGATGAACGAGGCGCGCCTGGGCGTGGGCATGCAGGGCGTGGCGCAGGGCGAAGCGGCCTATCAGGCCGCCGTCGCCTTCGCCAAGGACCGCCTGCAGGGCCGCTCGCTGACCGGCCCGAAGAACGCCGAAGGCCCGGCCGATCCGATCATCGTCCACCCGGACGTGCGCCGCATGCTGCTGGAGAGCAAGGCCCTGATCGAGGGCGGCCGCGCCTTCCTGTTCTGGACCGCCCTGCACGGCGACCTCTCGCACGTTCACCCCGACCCGGCGGTGCGCGAGAAGTCCTCGGACTATATGGGCCTGATGACGCCGGTGCTGAAAGGCTACCTGACCGACAAGGGCTTCCAGGTCTGCTCGAACGCGGTGCAGGTGCACGGCGGCAGCGGCTTCACCGAGCACTTCCCGGTCAGCCAGTTCATGCGCGACTGCCGCATCGCCCTGATCTACGAGGGCACCAACGGCGTGCAGGCCCTGGACCTGGTGGGTCGCAAGCTGGCGGCCAAGGGCGGCCGTGCGGTCATGACCTTCTTCCAGGAGATCGACCAGTTCATCGGCGAGAACGACTCTGACGAAGCCCTGAAGCCCTTCATCGAAGCCCTGGGCGGCGTGAAGGCCCAGCTGCAGGACGGCACGATGTGGCTGATGCAGAACGGCCTGCAGAACCCCGACAACGCCGGCGCGGCCTCGACCGACTACATGCACCTCTTCGGCCTGACGGGCCTGGCCTACATGTGGGCGCTGATGGCCAAGGCCGCCAACGCCAAGATCGCGGCCGGCTCCTCCGACCCGTTCTTCACGACCAAGCTGACGACCGGTCGCTATTTCATCGAACGCATCTTGCCTGACGCTGCGTCGCATCTGGCCAAGCTGAAGACCGGTTCAGCGACCCTGATGGCGCTGCCTGCGGAGGCTTTCTGATCATGAGCGTGCTCAACGTTGAAAAGCCGGCCTTCATGGCCGAGGAAGACATCGCGATCTTCGAGGACGCGGTCGGCAAATTCTTCGACGAGCACGCCTCTGAGGCGACCGTGGCGACGTGGCGCAAGAACCATTGCGTCGACCGCGACATGTGGACCAAGGCGGGGGAGGCGGGCTTGCTCGGCCTCTCCACGCCCGAGCAATACGGCGGCGCCGGCGGCGACTACCGGCACGAGGTCGTGCTGATGGAGCAGCTGGGCAAGAAGGGCGTCGACGGCTTCGGCGCCAGCCTGCACAACGCCATCGTCATGCCGTACATCGTCCACTACGGCACCGAGGAGCAGAAGCAGCGCTGGCTGCCGCGCATGGTGACCGGCGAGCTGGTCTCGGCCATCGCCATGACCGAGCCGGGCGCGGGCTCTGACCTTCAGGGCATCAAGACCACCGCCAAGAAGGCCGGCAACCAGTACGTCATCAACGGCTCCAAGACCTTCATCACCAACGGCCAGACCGCCAACCTGATCTGCGTGGTGGCCAAGACCGACCCCGCCGGCGGCGCGCGCGGCACCTCGCTGATCTTCGTCGAGACCGACGGCGCCGAGGGTTTCGAGCGCGGCCGCAACCTCGACAAGCTGGGCCAGGAGGCCCAGGACACCTCGGAACTGTTCTTCAACGACGTGAAGGTTCCGACCGAGAACCTGCTCGGAACCGACGAGGGCCAGGGCTTCTTCCAACTGATGAGCCAGCTGCCGCAGGAGCGCCTGAACATCGCCGTCCAGGGCATGGCGACCATTGAGCGGGCGCTGGAGCTGACCATCGCCTACGTCAAGGACCGCAAGGCCTTCGGCAAGGCGATCATCGACTTCCAGAACACCCAGTTCGTGCTGGCCGAGTGCAAGACCGAGGCGACCGTGGCCAAGGTCTTCGTCAACCACTGCATCGGCCAGCACCTCGAAGGCAAGCTGGACGCGGCCACCGCCTCGATGGCCAAGTACTGGGTCAGCGACCTGGAGAACAAGATCGTCGACCGCTGCTTGCAGCTGTTCGGCGGCTACGGTTTCATGAACGAGTACCCGATCGCGCGCATGTACAAGGATAGCCGCATCCAGCGCATCTACGGCGGCACGAACGAGATCATGAAACTCCTGATCGCGAGGACGCTATGATCGTAACGCTGCTGGTCGGCCTGCTGGCCGGCTCGGCTGCGGCTGAGCCGGCGGCTAAGGACGCCCGCTCGGCCGTGGTCTGTGTGCGCGCCGTCCAGGGCCCACGCCCCCTGAACTTCTCCGGCGAGCTGGTCGGCAAGCGACCGCAGCCCGGCGCATTCAAGCTGCCGCTGCAGCCGGCGGGCAAGGACATCTGCCAAACGCTGCTGCGTTCCAAGGTCGCCGAATGGAAGCTGGAGGTCAGGACCCCGGGCTTCACCGCGTGCGAGCTGCCGCCGCCGGAGTTCGGCTCGCGCCTCTACTACCGCGCCAAGGTCACGGCGCGGGGCCTCAAGTGCGAACCGATCGGCAAGTACCCGATCGGCAACTGGAAACCATAACCACGCGACCCGCCCCAGGGGCCGCGCCACGAACACGAACAACGCTTCGCAGGAAGGAGCCATCCCATGGCTGACGCTTACATCTTTGACGCCGTGCGCACGCCGCGCGGCAAGGGCAAGAAGGACGGCTCGCTGCACGAGACCACCGCCCTGTCGCTGGCCACCCAGGTGCTGGAAGCCCTGCGCGACCGCAACGGCCTGGACACCAGCAAGGTCGATGACGTCGTTCTGGGTTGCGTCTCGCCGGTCGGCGAGCAAGGCAGCGACATCGCCCGCACCGCCGTTCTGACCGCTGACTACGCCGAGAGCGTCGCCGGCGTGCAGATCAACCGCTTCTGCGCCTCGGGCCTGGAAGCGGTGAACATGGCCGCGGCCAAGGTCGCCTCGGGCGAAGCGGGCCTCGCCATCGGCGGCGGCGTCGAGAGCATGAGCCGCGTGCCGATGGGCAGCGACGGCGGCGCCTGGCCGACCGACCCCTCCTCGGCCTTCAAGACCTATTTCGCCCCGCAGGGCGTCTCGGCCGACCTGATCGCAACCCTGTATGGCTTTTCCCGCGACGACGTCGACGCCTACGCCGTCGAGAGCCAGAAGCGCGCTGCGGCCTCGTGGGCCGATGGTCGCTTCAAGAAGTCGGTGATCCCGGTGAAGGACCAGCTGGGCCTCACCCTGCTGGACCATGACGAGACCGTCCGCGGCTCCACCACCATGCAGACCCTGGCCTCGCTGAACCCCTCGTTCACGGGCATGGGCGAGATGGCTTTCGATGCGGTGGTCACCCAGCGTTATCCGCAGGTCGAGCGCGTCAACCACGTGCACCACGCCGGCAACAGCTCGGGCATCGTCGACGGCGCCGCCGGCGTGCTGATCGGCACCAAGGAAATGGGCGAGGCCCTGGGCCTGAAGGCCCGCGCCAAGATCAAGGGCGCGGCCTCGATCGGCTCGGAGCCCTCGATCATGCTCACCGGTCCGGCCCTGGTCAGCGAAAAGCTGCTCAAGAAGCTGGGCATGGAGGTCAAGGACATCGACCTCTACGAACTGAACGAAGCCTTCGCCTCGGTCGTGCTGCGCATGATGCAGGCGCTGGATATCCCGCACGACAAGATGAACGTGAACGGCGGCGCCATCGCCATGGGCCACCCGCTGGGCGCCACCGGCGCGATGATCCTGGGCACCGTCCTGGACGAGCTGGAGCGCTCGGACAAGGAAACCGCCCTGATCACCCTGTGCGTCGGCGCCGGCATGGGCACCGCCACGGTCATCGAACGCGTCTAAACCTCTCGATCAGGAACTAGTCACATGGAAAACTTCAAGATCGAGGTCGACTCCGACGGCGTGGCCCTCGTCACCTTCGACGTGCCCGGCCGTTCGATGAACACCCTGACCGCTTCGGTCATCAAGGAAATCGGCGAGATCGTCGAGCGCATCAAGTCCGACGCCGAGATCAAGGGCGTCGTCATCACCTCGGGCAAGACGACCGGCTTCTGCGCCGGCGCGGACCTGGGCGAACTGGGCGGCGGCGGCGGCATGGCCGGCGGCGCGGCGGGCGGTGAAGCGGCCCTGAAGGCGGCCTTCGACGCCGGCTTCGCCCTCAACAAGGCCTTCCGTGGCCTGGAGACCTGCGGCAAGCCGGTCGCCGCCGCGATCAACGGCCTGGCGATGGGCGGCGGTCTCGAGATCGCGCTCGCCTGCCACTATCGCGTGGTCGCCGACCATCCGAAGATCCAGCTCGCCTTGCCCGAAGCCAAGGTCGGCCTGCTGCCGGGCGCCGGCGGCACCCAGCGCCTGCCGCGCCTGATGGGCGTGATGGCCGCTGCGCCGTACCTGCTGGAAGGTAAGTCGATGAAGCCGGCCGAGGCCCTGGCCAACAAGGTCGTGCACGAGGTCGTCCCGGTCGATCAGGTCGTCGAGGCCGCAAAGACCTGGGTCAAGACCAAGGGCGACCCCGTCGCGCCTTGGGACAAGAAGGACTTCAAGCTGCCCGGCGGCGGTCCCTACACCCCGACCGGCGGCCAAGTGTTCATCATGGGCAACGCCATGCTGCGCAAGCAGACCTATGGCAACTACCCCGCCCAGCTGAACATCCTCAAGGCGGTCTATGAAGGCACGCAGGTGCCGTTCGACGCGGCCATCCGCATCGAGACCCGCTACTTCCTGAAGACGATGATGTCGCCGCAGGCCAAGGGCATGATCCGCACCCTGTTCCTGTCCCTGCAGGAGCTGGGCAAGGGCTCGGGCCGTCCGGCCAATGTGCCGCCGTCGGAAGCCAAGAAGGTCGCCGTGCTGGGCGCGGGCATGATGGGCGCGGGCATCGCCTATGTCCAAGCCATGGCCGGCATCGAGACCGTGCTGATCGACCAGAGCCAAGAGGCGGCCGAGAAGGGCAAGGGCTACGCCGAGAACCTGCTGAAGAAGGCGGTGTCGCGCGGCAAGATGACTCAGGACAAGGCCGACGCGGTCCTGGCCCTGATCACCCCGACCACCGACTACGCCCACGTCAAGGGCAGCGACCTGGTCATCGAGGCGGTGTTCGAGAGCCGCGAGATCAAGGCCGACGTCACCCAGAAGGCCGAGGCCCAGCTGGCCGAGGACGCCATCTTCGGCTCCAACACCTCGACCCTGCCGATCACCGGCCTGGCCAAGGCGTCGGTGCGTCCGAAGAACTTCATCGGCATCCACTTCTTCTCGCCGGTCGACAAGATGGGCCTCGTTGAGATCATCATGGGCGAGGAAACGTCGGACGAGGCCCTGGCCAAGTCGATCGACTACGTCCTGAAGATCAAGAAGACGCCGATCGTCGTGAACGATAGCCGCGGCTTCTACACCAGCCGCTGCTTCGGCACTTTCGTGCAGGAAGGCCTCGAGATGCTGGCCGACGGCATCGCCCCGGCCATCATCGACAATGTCGGCCGCGCCACGGGCATGCCGCGCGGTCCGCTGGAAATGAACGACGACGTCGCTCTGGACCTTGGCTACAAGGTCACCCAGCAGACCAAGAAGGACCTCGGCGACAAGTTCGAGGACCGTCCGTTCGCCCCGATCATCGAAAAGATGGTCGTCGAGCTGCAGCGCTTCGGCCGCAAGAACGGCAAGGGCTTCTACGACTATCCGGAAAACGGCCCCAAGACCCTGTGGAAGGGCCTGTCGGAGCTGGCGCCGGTGACGATCGCCGAAGCCGACCAGACGCTGATCCAGGAGATCCGCACGCGCCTGCTGTACCGCCAGGCCGTCGAGGCCGCGCGCTGCTTCGAGGAAGGCGTCATCACCGATCCGCGCGAAGCCGATGTCGGCGCGATCCTGGGCTGGGGCTTTGCGCCCTGGACCGGCGGTCCGATCAGCCTGATCGACGCCGTCGGCGCCAAGGCCTTCGTCGAGACCTGCGACCAGCTGGCTCAGAAGTACGGCAAGCGCTTCGCGCCGCCCGCACTGCTGCGCGAGATGGCCGAAAAGGGCGAGACCTTCTACGGCCGCTTCGGCGCCAAGGCCAAGGCGGCGGCGTAAGCCCAGCCTTCGCTCAGAACAACGGAAGGCCCGGTGGAAACACCGGGCCTTTTCGTTTTCGGGCGCTCAAGCGGGGCGAAGGCGCGACAGGATAAGGCGTGCAAACGCGATCAACGCCCCCCGGGGGGGGAGGGGCGATCGGCTGACGATGTCAGATAAAGAAAGTGGTGCCGCCTAGGTGACTCGAACACCTGACCTACGCATTACGAATGCGCCGCTCTACCGGCTGAGCTAAGGCGGCCCACGGGCTCCGAAGCGGGCGCTCCAGAGCGAAGGGAGCGCCTATTTAGCGGTGCGCGAGCCGCTCGGCAAGCGCCGTCTTGCACCAGAATTACGGCGGGGCGCCGGACCGCCTTCCGGCGGGTCCGTGACGAGCGGCGCGTCGTATACGCCAGGGTCGTCCGGGATCGGCATCAGGGCCCCTCCGGTTTCGGCCGCGCGGATGAACGGCGTCGACTCAGCATAGGCCGACGGCAGTTCGGGCAGATCGTTCATGGTCCGCTCGCGCCGCTCGTGGCGAGGGTGGATCAGCTGGCCCGTCTCGGCGTAGCTGACCGCCAGCCGCGCCCAGTCGTCGCGCTGATAGGCGAAGGCGAGGCCTTCGGGGTCCAGATCGGACCAGTCAGGCTCCTGGGGCGCGGCGACGCCGCGGGCGATCCAGGCGCGGGCCTCGTCAGCGTCGCCATTGGCGGCGGCGACGCGCGCCATAAGGCCGGCGAAGCGCGCAGTCGGGGCCTGGTCGTCCAGCAGGCGGGCGGCGGCGCGGGCGGCGACCGGATCACCGCCGATCAGGGCGCTTTCGACGCGCAGAAGGCGGCTCTCCCGCGCCTCGGGCTTCATAGCGGCCAGAGCGGCCAGGCGCTGGGCGCGGGCCTTTGGTGTCTCGTTGGTCTTCAGGTCGCGATAGGCCAGCCACAGCGCCGGATGAGGCTCGGCCTTCCAGGCGGTCTCGATCAGGCCGCCGGCCTTGGCGGTCTTGCCGTCTTCGGCCAGCAACCGCGCAGCCATCACCACGCCGGGCGCGAAGTCGGGCTTGAGCTTCACCGACTGGGTCGCGAAGTCCAGCGCCTGGGCGCGGGTCTTGGGGTCATCGGCGTTGACGAGGCTGGCGGCCGAAGCGGCCAGCAGGGCCGCGCGGCTGCGCTCGGCGACGACCGGCGAGACGATCTTGCGCTCAAGGGCGCCCTGGACGAGCTGCAGGGCCGCAGCCCAGTCGCCGGCCTCCAGCCGGGCCTCCAGGAGCGCGCGCCACGCCCAGCGGGCGGTGCGCGCCAGGCCATAGGCGGTCTCGGCGTGACGGATCGCGGCCTGCCGGTCGCCCTCGGCCTGAGCCGCGAGCATCAGGCCGCGGAGGCCCGCCAGGCGCATCTCGGGAAAGCCGAGCATGGCGTTGTAGGCGCTCTTGGCCGCGCCGCGATCGCCGGCGGCCTCGGCGGCCTGGGCGGCCAGGACGCGGACCAGGGCCGGCGCATCCTCGGCCAGCTCGGACGACTTCTGCGCCAGACGGCGGGCTTCGGAGCCATCGCCGGCGGCGACAGCGAGGAAGCCGCGCGAAAGGGCCTCGATGGCCTGCTTGCGCTTGGCCTCGGCCCGAGCCCGCGCCGCGCGGCGGGGGCTTCGACGATCCAGATGACGCCGCGCCACAGCAGGGTGAACATCAACGCCGAGAACAGGGTCAGCAGCGCGGCGGCGGCGGCCGTCATCTCGACCCGCCAACCCATCCATTCCATCGAGGCGCGACCCGGCTCGCCGGTCAGGGCCAGGACGCTGACGGCGACGACGGCGACCAGAAAGAGCGCGAAGGCGACCCGAGTCATGGTGCGACCGGCGCGGAGGCGCGCGAGACCCGCGCCAGTTCGGCCAGAGCGTCAGCGCGGACGGCCGACACGTGGCGGTCGATCTCGATGCGCCGGTTGGCGGCGACGAACCAGGGCGCGAGCACCTCACGCGAGGAGTCGTTCAGAGGATCGAGCGCGGCGACCGCGCCCTCGACGTCACCTTCGTCCAGCAGGGCCTGGGCGCGCGCCAGCATGGCGTCGGGCGTCGAGCCCTTGGTCGAGCCGACATGGCGGATCGAGACGATGCTGGAGAGGGCGTAGCGGATCCGTGAGAACAGGTCCGCGTCCACGCCGGGATTGCGCGAGGCGCTGGCGGCGCGGCCGGCCAGATTGCCGAACTGGGTGGCGAGGCCGGCGCGGGTGGGGGCGCCGGTGCGCGAGAGCGGCTCCAGGGCGCGCAGATCCGGCGAGCCGGGCAGAACCCGCTCCAGGCCCAGCAGTTCCGGGCCGAACGGCCGCGATGTTCCTGCCGCCTCGGCCAGGGTGGCGACCGCGAGGGCGGCGACGGCGGCGTCGGCCACGGTCTTCTGGCTGGCTTCCAGAGCGGTGATTCGGCTGTTGAGTCGTTCGACGTCAGCCAGAGCGGTCTCGGCCGCGGCCGGCAGGCTGCTCTCCAGCGGCAGCGCCGCGCTCGCCGCCACCCGCTCGGCGACCGGGCGCGGGTTGGGCGTGGCCGAGACGGCGGGCTCGGGCGTGACGGGCTTGGCCGAGAACCAGGACGGCCCAAACCAGGCGACGCCGGCGCCCAGGGCGACGCAGACAAGACAGAGCAAGAGCCAGGCCCACACGCCCGGCCCCATCACCCGGCGACGGGCGTAGAGCGCCGGATCGCTGGGCGCGGCGATTTCAGCAGGATCGGCATCGGCGTTCATGACCCATTCGTGCCCCACGCCGACGCATCGTGCAACGTCGTGCTCAAGCGTCGAGCAGCTGGAGCAGCGCAGATTCGTCCGGGCGCGGCGCGGACGCCACAAAACGCGGTTCAGCGATCTTGTCCAACGGCGCGGCGACGGCGGCGGACAGGCAGAGGAGGCGCAGATCGCCATGGTCGCGGCCCGCCAGGATCCGCCCCAGGGCGCGAGCCGCGCGTGGGGAATGAACCAGCACGCTCAGCGGCGCGTCGAGCAGGGCCAGGGTGGCGGGCGACGGCGCGCGCTCCACGGTGGCGTAGACCGCCACGCCGCGCGCTTCCAGACCCTGGGCGCGCAAGGCGGCGACGAGATCGCCCGCCGGCGCCTGAGCGCCCGCCCACAGCACAGGACCGGGGCGCGCGTCGATGATCAGCCGCTCCAGGGCCTCGACATCACCTTCGGCGCTGCGCGCGTGGGCGAAGCCCGCATCCCCGGCGGCCTTGGCCGTCGCCGCGCCCACCGTGAAGACCGGAAGATCCCGACGGGCGCTGCAGCGCGCAAACCCCTCGACGCCGTTGGCGCTGGTAAAGGCCAGGGCGGCGATACCGGAGAGATCGACCTTCGCCAGGATCGGCTCTATGGCCAAGAGTGGGTCGACAACGGGCGTAAAGCCGAGCGCGGCCACCCTTTGCGCCGTCGCCGCAGCGCCAGGCTGGGCGCGGGTGATCCAGACCGGCGCGCCCTGTTCCAAGGCTCTATTCCGGCAGGACGATGGCGTCGCCGCCGGCCGCGCGAACCTCGGCGCCCAGCGTCAGGCCGAACGCGCGCGCCTCGGCGATGTCGTCGGCGCCGGTCAGGGTGATGTCGCCTTCGCGGCGGAAACGCTGGGCGCCGTCAGGGGTCAGGGCCTCGACGATCATCGAAAGCCGCGCCCCGTCCAGCAGCGCGCGGGCCCCGATGGCGGTGCGGCACGAGCCCTCCAGCGCCAGCAGCGCGCCGCGCTCGGCGGCCACGGCGATCGTCGTTTCCCGACAGCGGACCGCCTCAAGCCACGGCGCGCCCACATCCTCGGCGCGGGTCTCGATGACGAGGGCGCCCTGACCCGGCGCCGGCGGACAGGCGTCGGGATCGAGCCAGCTCCTGGTCAGATGGCCAAGGCCCAGGCGATTGAGGCCCGACTGGGCCAGGAGGATCGCGTCGGCCTCGCCACGTTCCAGCTTGGCCAGGCGCGTGTCGACATTGCCGCGCAGCATGACGATCTCAAGATCGGGCCGCACATGCAGGGCCTGGGCCTGGCGGCGCAGAGACGCGGTGCCCAGGCGCGCGCCCTTGGGCAGATCTTCCAGCCGCTCGCAGATATGGCTGATGAAGGCGTCGCGCGGATCCTCGCGCTCGGGCGTGGCGGCCAGAACGAGGCCCGGCGGCAGTTCGGCCGGCATGTCCTTCAGCGAATGGACGGCGCAGTCGATGCGGCCATCCAGCAGGGCTTCCTCGATCTCCTTGGTGAAAAGGCCCTTGCCGCCGATCTCCATCAGGCGGCGGTCCTGGATGCGGTCGCCACTGGTGACGATCGGGATCAGCGGCGCCGCCGCCTCGATCTCTTCCCGGCTGGCCCCGGCCGGAACACCCAAAGCGTGGGCGATGCGCGCCTGCATGAGGCCCGATTGGGCCAGGGACAGCTTGGAGCCGCGCGCGCCGATGCGGATGGGAGGTTGCCGGGACACGGTCTGAACGTTACCTGCGGAGACGAAAATTCGTCTTCGCTGCTACAGGAGCGGCGGAAAGCCCGCAACCTGATGACATCCCCTAAGCAATCCGACCTTCTCATCCTCGGCCTGGAGACCAGCTGCGATGAAACCGCGGCCTCGGTCGTGCGCCGCGCCCAGGACGGGACGGTGACGGTGCTGTCGTCAGTGATCGGCACCCAGTTCGAGAAGCACGCCCCGTTCGGCGGGGTGGTGCCCGAGATCGCCGCCCGCGCCCACGTCGAGTCGATCGACGCCATCGCCGCCGAGGCCGTTCGCGCAGCGGGCGTCGGCTTCGAAGACCTGGACGGGGTCGCCGCCACGGCGGGACCGGGCCTCGTAGGCGGGGTCATGGTGGGCCTGGCGTTCGGCAAGGCCGTAGCCTTGGCGCGCGGCGTGCCGCTGGTGGCGGTCAATCACCTGGAAGGTCACGCCGTCTCAGCCCGCCTGGGCGCGGACATCGCCTATCCGTTCCTGCTGCTGCTGGTGTCCGGCGGGCATTGTCAGCTGCTGGAGGTGTCGGGCGTCGGCGCCTGCAAGCGCCTGGGCACCACGATCGACGACGCCGCCGGCGAGGCCTTCGACAAGATCGCCAAGAGTCTGGGCCTGCCCTATCCGGGCGGCCCGGCGCTGGAGAAGCTGGCCGTGGGCGGCGATCCGACCCGCTACGCCCTGCCCCGCGCCCTGCTGGGCCGCAAGGATTGCGACTTCTCGTTCTCGGGCCTGAAGACCGCCGCCGCGCGGATCGCCGAGACCCTGACCACCGACGACGCGCGCCGCGGTCTGGCCGCCGGCGTCCAGGCCGCCATCGCCCGCCAGTTGTCGGAGCGGGTCGATCGGGCGATGAAGCTCTACAAAGACAGCCATGACCCGGAGGACCTGCGCTTCGTGGTCGCCGGCGGCGTAGCGGCCAACGGCGCGGTGCGGGCGGCCTTGCTGGCCGACTGCGAGAAGAACGGCTTCTCGTTCGCCGCGCCGCCCCTGGCCTATTGCACCGACAACGCCGCCATGATCGCCCTGGCGGGCGCCGAGCGGCTGGCCCTGGGCATCTTCGACGACCTCGACGCCATCGCCCGTCCGCGCTGGCCGCTGGACGAAGCCGCGGCGCTGGCCAATCCCGCCAACGCCTACGGACGCAAGGGAGCCAAGGCATGACGTTCAAGCCCATGACCTTTGAGAAGGTTGGCGTCATCGGCGCCGGCGCCTGGGGAACAGCCCTGGCCCAGGTCGCGGCGCGAGCGGGCCTGGCGGTGACGCTGCAGGCGCGCGAGCCCGAGGTCGTGGCCGCGATCAATGACGCGCACGAGAATGCGGTCTTCCTGCCGGGCATAGCGCTGGAGCCCGGGATCAAGGCGGTCGCCGACCTGGCGGACCTGGCCGACTGCGACCTGATCCTGGCCGTCGCCCCCGCCCAGCACCTGCGTGCTGCCCTGACCGCTTTCGCCCCGCATCGCATGGCGGGCGCGCCGGTCGTCCTGTGCTCCAAGGGCGTCGAGCAGGGCTCTTTGAAGCTAATGACCGACGTAGCGGCCGAAGCCCTGCCGGGCGCGCCGATCGCCGTGCTGTCAGGCCCCAGCTTCGCCGGCGAGGTCGCCCGCAACCTGCCCGCCGCCGTGACCTTGGCGTGCGAGGACGAGGCGCTGGGCCGCGCCATCGCCGAGGCCATCGCCATCCCGACCTTCCGCCCCTACACCGCCAACGACCTGATCGGCGCCGAGGCCGGCGGGGCGGTGAAGAACGTGCTGGCCATCGCCTGCGGCATCGTCGAGGGCAAGGGCCTGGGCCGCAACGCCCATGCCACGGTCATCACCCGCGGCTTCGCCGAGCTGACCCGCCTGGCCGTCGCCCTGGGCGCGCGTCCGGAGACCGTCGCCGGCCTCTGCGGCCTGGGCGATCTTGTCCTGACCTGCTCCAGCCCCCAATCGCGCAACATGAGCGTGGGTCTGGCGCTGGGCCAAGGCCTGACCCTGGAGCAGGCGCTGGCCGGCAAGGTCTCGGTCGCCGAAGGCGTGGCCTCGGCCCCCGCCGTGCGCGCCCTGGCCCGCAAGGTCGGGGTCGAGGCGCCGATCTGCGAGGCCGTCGCGGCCATCCTGGCGGGCGAGGTCGCGGTCGACGAGGCGATCGCCGGCCTGCTCTCGCGCCCCCTGAAACCCGAAGCCTGATCAAAAGGACCGCCCGCATGGCCCTCTTCGCCATCCTCTGCAAGGACAAGCCCGGCGCGCTGGACACCCGCCTGGCCACCCGCCCCACCCACCTCGACTATCTGAACCAGTCGACGGGCCTGAAGCTGGCCGGCGCGCTGCTGGGCGATGACGGCAATCCGATCGGCTCGCTGCTGATCGTTGAGGCCGAGGATCTGGCCGCCGCCCAGGCCCAGGCCGACAACGACCCGTTCACCACCGCCGGGGTGTTCGAAAGCGTCGAGGTGCGGCCCTGGCGCGTGGCGATCGGCGCGCTCTGAGCCGTTGCGGGACGCCGAGGATAATCCCGCCCGTCCCCCGGCGGGGACCGTGCTCTGCGCTCTGGACGAGATCGCCTCGCCCGGGTCGAAGGGCTTTCGCTGGCGCGAGGGCGACGCGATGTTCGCCGGCTTCGTCGTGCGCAAGGGCGAGACCCTGGTCGGCTATGTCGACAGCTGTCCGCACGCCGGCTGGCCCCTGGCCGGTTTCGCCGGCCGCTACCTGACCCGCGACAACGACCTGATCCTGTGTTCGGGCCACGCGGCCCTGTTCCGCATCGAGGACGGCGGCTGCGTGGCGGGGCCCTGCCCGACCAGCGCCCGCCTGACGCCTTGGCCCGTCACGGTGCGCGACGGACAGATCGTCACGGCCTGACCCTTCCTTAAGACCTTGGCGCTAGCTTCCCTCGCAACCGATGGAGGAGCCGGGACCATGACCGCCGACATGCACTTCGACGCCGAGACGGTCACCCATCGCGGCGGCCTCTCGAAGCTGCGTTCGCTGACCAAGGTCAATCCGCGCCTGGCGCCCAATCTGGCCAAGACCATGCTGGGCGGTCCGCGCGACCACGCCGTGGTCGAAGCCTTCAACGCCCACGCCGCCGACAAGGGCTTCGAGTTCACCTCGACCTGGGCCAGCAACAACATCCCCTTCGTCACGCCGCTGCTGCGCGACTTCGCGGCCAAGCGGCCGGCGGGCGAGACGATCCGCTACATGGAGATCGGCGCCTATGAGGGCCGGAACCTGGCGTTCATGGACTGGTTGCTGCCCGACCGCCTCGCGGTCACGGTCATCGATCCGTGGTTCGACGAGGCGCTGAACCCAGAAGAGAAGTACCACGCCGTCGAACCGCGCTTCCGTCGCAACATGGACAAGTGCGGCTTCAAGAGCCTTTCGACCCACAAGGGCTTTTCGACCTATGTCCTGCCGCAGATGCTGGAGCGGGGCGAGCAGTTCGACCTGATCTATGTCGATGGCAGCCACACGGCGCTGGCCGTGCTGATCGACCTGTGCTTCTGCGCCAGCCTGCTCAGCGTGGGCGGCATGATGGTGCTGGACGACTACTGGCACGACATCAGCGAGATCGGCGGGCCGGGCGTGAAGCAGGCCGTCGACCAGTTCCACGCCGCCTTCGGCCGCTATTTCGAGATCGCCGCCGTTTACCGTCAGGTGGCGCTGGTGAAGACCGCCGAAATCCCGCGCTGAGGCGACCAGAGCGGCCCTTGACGCCTCCCCGTCCAGCGCCCAGAAGCCGGACGTGACCGACACCGCGCCGCCTGCATCCGCCCCGAAAAAAGCCCCCGGCATGATCCGGTCATCGGCGATCTATTCGGGCCTGACCCTGGTCAGCCGGCTGATGGGCTTCGTGCGCGATCTGGTGATCTCGTACTTCCTGGGGGCCAGCGCCAATTTCGCGGCCGACGCCTTCAACACCGCTCAGATGTTCCCCAACCTGTTCCGGCGGATCTTCGCCGAGGGGGCCTTCGCGGCGGCGTTTGTACCGGCCTATTCCAAGACCCTGGACCGCGATGGAGCCGAGGTGGCCGACAAGCTGGCCGCCGACGCCATGGCGACCATCGCCGCCTTCACGGTGGGCCTGACCCTGATCGCCCAGGCGACCATGCCTTGGCTGATGATGGTGATCAGCCCAGGCTTTGGCTTTGGAACCGACAAGTACAAGCTGGCCGTGATCCTGACCCAGATCACCATGCCCTATCTGCCCTGCATGGCGATCGTGGCCCTGCTGTCGGGCGTGCTGAACGCCCGGGGCAAGTTCATCGTCTCGGCCGCCGCCCCGATCCTGCTCAATGTCGTGACCCTGATCGCGGTGATCCCGACCCGCAACGCCCATGACGCGGCGGTGGCGGCCTCGTGGGGCATCTTCGCGGCGGGGCTCGCGCAGGTGGCGCTGCTGGTCTGGGCGGTGCGCAAGGCCGGAGCCACGATCCGCTGGCGGCTGCCGCGCCTGACGCCGGAGATCCGGGGCCTGATCGCCCTGGCCATACCCGGCGCCATCGCCGCCAGCGCCAGCCAGATCAACATCACCATCTCGGGCGTGCTGGCCAGTCATGTAAACGGCGCGCGGACCTGGCTGGCCTATGCCGACCGCCTGTACCAACTGCCGCTGGGCCTGGTGGGCGTGGCCATCGGGGTGGCCCTGCTGCCGCGCCTGTCGCGGGCCGTGGCCGCCGAGGACCGCGCCGAGGCGCAAGGCGCCATGGACCAGGCCATCGTCTTCGCCCTGGCCCTGACCCTGCCGGCCGCTGTGGCCCTGTTCAGCATTCCGTTCTTCCTGATCGACGGCCTGTTCACCCGGGGCGAGTTCACGGTGTTCGACGCGCGCCAGACGGCCAACGCCCTGCTGCACTACGGCTGGGGCACCCCGGCCTTCGTGCTGGCCCGCATCCTGTCGCCGGCCTTCTTCGCCCGGGGCGACACCAAGGGCCCGATGCGGTTCGCCCTGATCTCGGTGGCGGTGAACATCGGCCTGGGCCTGGCCCTGTTCCCGGTCATGGGCGTGCCCGGCCTGGCGGCGGCGACCAGCGCCGCCTCGTGGATCAATGTGCTGCAGATGGCGCTGACCCTGAACAAGCGCGGCGACTACGCCCCCAGCGCCGCCGCCTGGGGCAAAATCGTCCGCGTGCTGGCGGCCAGCGTAGCCCTGGGCCTGATCCTGGCGGCGATGTCGCATTGGCGCGCCGCGCTTGAGGCGCCGATCCTGGCGATCGGTGTTGGATCGGCCAAGGAGCTGGCCATCCTGGGGACCTGCGTCCTGGCCGCCGGGCTCTATCCTGTGCTGCTGCTACTCTCCGGCGGCGTGACCCTGGCCGAGGCCAGGACCGTGCTGCGACGGGGCGCCGGCCGCTGAGCCGGCTTGCCCTGCGCAGCGCAGAGCGGTAACCAGCGTCCATGGCCGTGATCGGATTTCATGCGCCGCGATGGCGCGGCTGACCCTGACTTTGATCGCCGTATCCCCGGATGCGGTTCGCGCCGCCGCGCTCGCCATTCCAAGTTTCAAGACCCAAGGCTGAAGCCATGACCGACCAAGCTCCCGTCACCTATGCGGGCCCGCCCCGCGTGCTTTCGGGCGTCCAGCCCTCGGGCGCCTTGCATCTCGGCAACTATCTCGGCGCGCTGGTGAAGTTCACCCGCCTGCAGCACGAGATCGACACCTTCATCTTCGTGGCCGACCTGCACGCCATCACCGTCTGGCAGGACCCGGCGGCCCTGGCCCAGCAGACCCGCGAGATCGCGGCGGCCTACATCGCCTCGGGCCTCGATCCAGACAAAGCGACGATCTTCCCGCAGTCGGCGGTGCGCGAGCACGCTGAGCTGTCCTGGATCTTCAACTGCGTCGCGCGTCTCGGCTGGCTGGACCGCATGACCCAGTTCAAGGAGAAGAGCGGCAAGCACAAGGAGCGCAGCTCGGTGGGCCTCTACACCTATCCGGTGCTGCAGGCGGCCGACATTCTCATCTACAAGGCCACCCACGTGCCGGTCGGCGAGGACCAGAAGCAGCATCTGGAGCTGACCCGCGACATCGCCCAGAAGTTCAACCACGACTTCAACGCGCCCGGCTTCTTCCCGCTGCCCGATCCGCTGATCCAGGGCCCGGGCGCGCGGGTCATGAGCCTGCGCGACGGCTCGGCCAAGATGAGCAAGTCCGACCCGTCGGACTATTCGCGCATCAACCTGACCGACACGGCCGACGACATCGCCGCCAAGGTCCGCAAGGCCCGCACCGATCCGGAACCGCTGCCCGAGACGATCGAGGAACTGGCGACCCGCGCCGAGGCCGACAACCTGGTCGGCATCTTCGCGGCCCTGGCCGGCAAGACCAAGGCGCAGGTGCTGGCCGAGTACGCCGGCAAGGGCTTTGGGACGTTCAAGCCAGCCCTCGCCGAACTGGCGGTCGAGAGCCTGGCGCCGGTGGGCGAGCGGATGCGCGGCCTGCTGGGCGATCCGGCAGTGCTGGACGCGATCCTCGCGAAGGGCGCCGAAAAGGCCCGCGAGGCCGCCGCCCCGACGCTGGCCGAGGTCAAGAAGCTGGTCGGCTTCTGGGGCGCCTGAGGGCCTAAGGCGGTGTCATCCCGGAAGCCTCGAAGAGGCTATCCGGGACCGCGGAACGTTCAGCGTTTCTGATGGTCCCGGCTCGGCGCGCTTCGCGCTTGGCCGGGATGACAGCTTTAGATCCGCTCGGGGATCCGCACCATCATCCGCTCGTACCCCTTCACGAAGGTCGAGTAGACGCGTTTGGGCTCCTCCAGCACCTCGATCTTGGGGAAGCGCTTGAGGATCTCTTCCCAGACGATCTTCAGCTGCATCTCGGCCAGGCGGTTACCGACGCAGCGGTGGATGCCGAAGCCGAACGACAGGTGGCGGCGAGCGTTGGGGCGATCGACGATGAACTTGTCGGCGTCCTCGATCACCGTGTCGTCGCGGTTGCCCGAGACGTACCACATGACGACCTTGTCGCCCTTCTTGATGGTCTGGCCGGCCAGTTCGTAGTCTTCCAGCGCCGTGCGGCGCATGTGGGCCAGCGGCGTCTGCCAGCGGATGATCTCAGAGACCATGTTCGGGATCAGGCTGGGATCGGCGCGCAGCTTGGCTTCTTCCTGCGGGTTCTTGGACAGGGCGTAGAGACCGCCGGTCAGCGAGTTGCGGGTGGTGTCATTGCCGCCGACGATCAGCAGGATGACATTGCCCAGATACTCCATCGGCGGCATGTCGCGGGTGGCCTCGCCGTGGGCCAGCATCGAGATCAGGTCGTTGCCCGGCTCGGTCAGGTTCACCCGCTCGTTCCAGAGGTTGGTGAAATAGGCCAGGCACTCCAGCAGCTCGGCGCGGCGGGCTTCCTCGCTCTCGATCAGGCCGCTCTCGGGCGAGGCGGTGGCGATGTCCGACCAGCGCGTGAGCTTGCGGCGTTCTTCCCAAGGGAAGTCGAACAGGGTGGCCAGCATCTGGGTGGTCAGCTCGATCGAGACCTTGTCGACCCAGTCGAACGGCTCGTTGATCGGCAGGGCGTCGAGGATCCCGCAGACCCGCTCCCGGATGATGCCTTCCAGACGGCCCAGATTGGCCGGCGAGACGATCGGGCTGACCGTCTTGCGCTGGATGTCGTGCTTGGGCTGGTCCATGGCGATGAACATCGGCAGGACGAAGTCCTCGTCGAAGTTCCGAATGGTGATGCCGCCCAGGTGCGCGTCCGACGAGAAGACCTGGTGGGTCGTGTCGACGGTCATGATGTCGTTATAGCGGGTGACCGACCAGTACGGGCCGACCTCCTCATCCCCTTTCGAATAGTGGACCGGCGCCTCCTTCCGAAGGCGCTCGAAATAGGGCCACATCGCGTCGGCCTGGAACAGGGCCGGATCGGCGACGTGATAGTCCTCAAGGGGAATGGAATAGGCCCGCGCCCGCGCGTCAGCCTTAAGATCGATCGAACCGTCGCTCATGAGATCCTCCCGCGGATCGGTGTTTTGCGACATCACGCCAGAAAATGACGCCTGTGTCACTTTTAAAATGCGTCCTTTCGGCGCCCTTGCGTCACGACGTCGCGAGGTCCATTTCAGGCGCATGTTTATCCAGACCGAAACCACGCCCAATCCCGAGGTCCTGAAGTTCCTTCCCGGCCGCGAAGTGCTGGGTGAGGGCGCGCGCGAGTTCCGCACGCCCGAGGAGGGCGACGCCTCGCCGCTGGCCAAGGCGTTGTTCGACCTCGGCGACGTGACGCGGGTGTTCTTCGGCCCCGACTTTCTCACGGTGACCAAGGGCGAGGACGCCCAGTGGCCGCACCTGAAGGCGCCGATCCTGGCCGCGATCATGGACCACTTCACCAGCGGCCGTCCGCTGCTGCTGGACCAGAACGCCGAAGGCGGCGGCCACGACGAGGGTGACTACGACGAGGAAACCTCGCAGATCGTCGCCGAGATCAAGGAACTGCTCGACACCCGCATCCGTCCGGCCGTGGCCCAGGACGGCGGCGACATCGTGTTCTCGCGCTTTGAACCTCAGACGGGCGTCGTCTGGCTGCACATGCGCGGCGCCTGCTCGGGCTGCCCGTCCTCGTCGGCGACGCTCAAGTCCGGCGTCGAGAACATGCTCAAGCACTATGTGCCCGAAGTGACGCGGGTCGAGCAGACCCTCTGAGCCGTCGAGGTTGATCCGCCCTTTCGGGTCGCTATATCGTAACCTAAACAGTTACGGAAAGGACTGTCCATGGCCAAGCTCGACGACGCCACGCTTGCGCAATTGTTCACCGAGGCCCGCACGCGCAACGGCTGGAATCCCGAGCCCCTGCCCGAAAGCGTGCTGCGCGCGCTGTACGAGCTGACCAAGTTCGGCCCGACAGCGGCCAACGCGACGCCGGCCCGCTTCTATTTCGTGACCTCGGCCGAGGCCAAGGCACGCCTGGCCAAGCTGTCTTCGGGCTCGAACGGCCCCAAGATCCTGCAGGCGCCGTGCACGGTCATCATCGGCTACGACCTCGATTTCCCGGAAACCCTGCCCAAGCTCTTCCCGCATGCGCCCGGCGCCAAGGACTGGTTCAGCGATCCGGTCGCCAAGGAATGGGGCGCGCTGCGCAACAGCTCGTTGCAGGGCGGCTATTTCATGATCGCCGCGCGGGCGCTGGGCCTGGATGTCGGTCCGATGTCGGGCTTCGACAACGCCGGTGTCGACGCCGAGTTCTTCGCCGGCACCAATATCAAGAGCAATTTCATCGTCTCGATCGGCCACGGCACGGACGAGGGCCTGTTCCCGCGTAACCCGCGCCTGGACTTCGACGAGGCCGCCAAGATCCTGTAAAAACCTGTCATCCCGGCCCGGCGCCTTGGCGCGCCGAGCCGGAAGCACCGGAAGCGCCGAGCCTGTTGCGGTCCCGGCTCTTCGCTGCGCTGCGGCCGGGATGACAAGGATTTTGTGCATGTCATGCACATTGGCTAGAAGGGGGGTCATGACCCCCCGCCACAGCGACCTCGCCCTGCCACTGCTGCTTCTGGCCGCCTGCGGTCCCGCCAAGACCGACCAGGCCTCCAAGGCCGACGACAGCGCCAAGGGCCCGGTCACCGTGGCCATTGCGCCCTACGCCGGCGGCCCCCTGAAAATCAGCAACGACGGCGCTGGACCGATCAACGCGTCCGTCGCCTTCGACCTCGCCACCCTGAAGGTGCTCTTCCCCAAGGCCAAGGTCGAGCAGGCCTTCCTGCAGTCGGGCGAGGGCCCGGCCCTGCCGATCATCACCCTCGAACAGGACAACACGCCGCTGGCCGAGATCGGCAAGAGCGACGACGGCGATATCGGCTATGTCCGCGTCGAGGCCGGCGACGCGCGCGGCCCCAAAGACGAACAGCTTCTGGCCAAGTGGGGCGATCTGGGCTTCTCGCTGGACCAATGCCGGGCCGGCGCGGCCCGGGAAATCAACATGACGATCTGCGTGCGCCCCGACGCGCCGCAGGTGTCGTACGTTTTCGGCGTCCCAGGCTGGACGAAAGCCGGCCTGCCGCCGGAGGCCTTTCTGAAAGCCAAGGGTCAGCTCAACGCCCTGATCTGGCGCCCCGCCGAGGGCGCCGTCGTCGGCGCGGCCTGAGCCATGATCCTGTCGATCGACACCTGCCTGGGCGCCAGCTCGGTCGCCCTCCTCGACGGCGACCGCGTGCTGGCGACGCGCGCCGAACCGATGACCCGGGGCCACCAGGAGCGCATCGGGATCCTGGCGCGCGAGACTGCGGCGGAGGCGGGCGTCGCGTTCGCGGATCTGTCGCGGATCGCCGTGACGGTGGGCCCCGGCTCCTTCACCGGCCTGCGCGTGGGCCTGGCCTTCGCCAAGGGCCTGGCCACCGCGCTCTCCATCCCGTGCGTGGGCGTCAATACGCTGGAGAGCCTGGCCTTCGGGACGAAGGGCTTCGCCGTGGCCCTGATCGATGCGCGCATGGAGCAGGTCTATATGCAGGCCTTCGTCGACGGCGCAGCCGTGATGGCCCCCGACGCCTTGGGCCTTGGCGAGGCCTCAGCGCGCCTTGTTGAGCTGTATCGGGGCGGCCCAGCGACCCTGATCGGCTCGGGCGCACCGCTGCTGGCCGACACCATGAGGGGGGCGGTGATCCTGACCCCCGCCGCGCCCGATCCCGTGGCCGTGGCGCGCCTGGCCGCCGGCCGACCCGCTCCGGCCCATGCCCCCCGGCCGCTCTATCTGCGCGCGCCTTACGCAACCCTGCCTACGACCTAGACTTCAGCATGAACCTGCGTCCCGTCGGCTCAGAAGCCGCCTTCGATCTCGCCGACCTGCACGACAAGGCCTTCGACCGCCCCTGGACGGCGTTGGAGTTCGACGACCTGCTGAAGTCCCCGGGCGCCTTCGCGATCCTCGGCGAGGCCGGCGAGCCGGCGGAGGCCAAGGGTTTCATCCTGTGCCGCGCGATCGCGGGCGAGGCCGAAATCCTGACCGTAGCGGTCGATCCCGCCGCCCGACGGCGCGGCTGGGGCGCGGCCCTGGTCGAGGTGGCCGCCGGGATCGCCGCCGAGACCAAGGCCGAGGCGATGTTTCTGGAGGTCGCCGCCGACAACAGCGCCGCCATCGCGCTCTACCGGGCGACCGGTTTCCTCAAGGTGGGTTTGCGCAAGGGCTATTATCCCCATCCCGATGGCGCCAAGGACGCGCTGGTGATGCGACGGGCGCTTAACACTTAAGGGTCTTGCCCCTATCTTGCCGGCGACTCAGACGGAGGCTCCGCCGTGGATCGACTCGAAAAGGCCTGTATCGAAAAAGGCATGCGCATGACCGACCAGCGTCGGGTCATCGCGCGCGTGCTGTCGTCGGCCGAGGACCATCCGGACGTCGAGGAGCTGCACCGCCGCGCCCACGCCATCGATCCGCACATCTCGATCGCCACGGTCTACCGCACGGTGCGTCTGTTCGAGGAAAGCGGCATCATCGAGCGTCACGACTTCCGCGACGGCCGCTCGCGCTATGAGCAGAGCCCGGATCATCACCACGACCACCTGATCGACATGAAGACCGGCAAGGTCGTCGAGTTCGTCGACGAAGAGATCGAGGCCCTGCAGCACGCGATCGCCAAGAAGCTCGGCTACAAGCTGGTGGACCACCGCCTCGAGCTCTACGGGATGCCGCTGGAGGAGTAAGGGAGCAATCCTCTCCCCGAGGGGAGAGGTGTCGGCATAGCCGACGGAGAGGGAAGTTCAGCCGAACTTCCCGCCCGCTTCCCCCTCCGATCGCTTCGCGATCACCTCCCCCACGAGGGGGAGGATCGTCCCGCCGCCCTTGCGGAACGGGCCTCTCGCCCCCATAACCTCGCCGCATGAGCGAGACCCCGCAAAAGCGCCTCTTCATCAAGACCTATGGCTGTCAGATGAACGTCTATGACAGCGAGCGCATGGCCGATGTCCTGCGCCCGCTGGGCTATGGCGTCGTCGACGAGCCCGAGGGCGCGGACCTGGTGGTGCTGAACACCTGCCACATCCGCGAGAAGGCCACCGAGAAGGTCTATTCCGAACTCGGCTACATCAAGCAGATGAAGGACCGGAAGGCCGAGGCCGGCGGTCGCATGACCATCGCCGTGGCCGGGTGCGTCGCCCAGGCCGAGGGCAAGGAGATCATGAACCGCCAGAAGGCGGTCGATCTGGTCGTCGGTCCGCAGGCCTATCACCAGCTGCCCGAGCTGATCGCCCGCGCCCACCGCGCGACCGGCGAACGCCTGGCCGCCGACTTCGCCGCCGACGAGAAGTTCGACGCCCTGCCGGCCGAGCGCCACGTGACCGGCGTCACCGCGTTCCTGACGGTGCAGGAAGGCTGCGACAAGTTCTGCACCTTCTGCGTGGTGCCCTACACGCGCGGCGGCGAATGGTCGCGGCCGGTGAACGACATCGTCGAGGAGGCCAAGCGCCTGGCCGGCCAGGGCGTTCGCGAAGTCACGCTTCTGGGCCAAAACGTCAACGCCTATGACGGCGATGGTTCGACCCTGGCCAAGCTGGTCCGCCAGCTGGCCAGGATCGATGGCCTGGACCGCATCCGCTATACGACCAGCCACCCGCGCGACATGGGCGATGATCTGATCGAGGCCCACGGCGAGTTGCCCGAGCTGATGCCCTATCTGCACCTGCCGGTGCAGGCGGGCAGCGACAAGATCCTCAAGGCCATGAACCGCGACCATACGGCCGAAAGCTATGTGAAGCTGATCGAGAAGATCCGCGCCGCGCGGCCCGATATCGCCATGAGCGGCGACTTCATCGTCGGCTTCCCCGGCGAGCGCGACGGCGACTTCGAAAAGACGCTGGAGCTGGTCCGCGAGGTCGGCTTCGCCTCGGCCTTCTCGTTCAAGTATTCGCGCCGTCCCGGCACGCCGGCCTCGGCCATGCCCGGCCAGGTGGACGAAGCGGTCAAGGCCGAGCGGCTGGAGCGCCTGAACCAGCTCCTCGACGAGCAGCAGCGCGCCTTCAACGCCAGCCAGGTCGGCAAGGTGCTGCCGGTGCTGTTCGAGAAGGCGGGCCGCCACCCGGGCCAGATCGTCGGCCGCAGCCCCTATCTACAGGCCGTCCACGCCGAGGGCGGCGAGCAGCTGATCGGGACGATCGTTCCCGTCCATATCGAGAGCGCCGCCAAGATGAGCCTGGCGGGCCGGCTCGAACCCGTTCTGGAGACCGCTTGAGCCGCACCCCTGAGTTCCTGCCGCTGTCCGACGACGCGGTCCACGCCGTCTCTGGTCCCGGCGGCCGTCACGCGGCCCTGATCGAAGACGCCTTCAAGGTGCTGATCGAGACGCCGGGCGGCGGCGTCACCCTCACCGGCGACGCGCGCGGCCGCACCAGCGCCAAGCGCGCTTTGCAGACCCTGGCGGCCCGCGCTGACGCCGGCGACGAGGTGGTCGAGGCCGACGTGCGGATCGCCATCGGCGGCGCCCACGAGACCAGCGGCCAGGCCTCGCCCCGCGCGGTGCGCAAGGGCAATGTCTCGCCCAAGACCAAGAGCCAGGCCCAGTACCTGGAGAGGATGGCGAGCCATCCGCTGGTCTTTGGCCTGGGTCCCGCCGGCACCGGCAAGACCTTCCTGGCCGTGGCCCATGGCGCGGGCATGCTGATGCGCGGTGAGGTCGATCGCCTGATCGTCACCCGCCCCGCCGTCGAGGCCGGCGAAAAACTCGGCTTCCTGCCGGGCGACCTGAACGAGAAGGTTGATCCCTATATGGCGCCGGTCTGGGAGGCCCTGACCGACATCATGGGCGCCGACCAGCTGCGCCGCCGTCGCGAGAAGCTGGAGATCGAGGTCGCCCCGATCGCCTTCATGCGCGGCCGCACCCTCGCCCACGCCTTCGTCATCGTCGACGAGGCCCAGAACTGCTCGCGCCTGCAGATGAAGATGGTGCTGACCCGCATCGGCGAAGGCGCCCGCATGGTGGTCACCGGCGACCCGACCCAGGTCGACCTGCTGAACCCGCGCGACTCCGGCCTGGCCCACGCCGTGTCGATCCTGGAAGGCGTCGAGGGGGTGGCGGTGTCGCGCTTCACCGCCTCCGACGTCGTGCGCCACCCGCTCGTCGAACGCATCGTCAAGGCCTATGACGCGGACGCGGCGCAGAGTACTCCCCGCTAGATGACCATCACCGTAGATATCGAGATCGAGGACGAGGCCTGGACCAAGGCGGCCGAGGACGCCGAGGCCCTGGTCTGGCGCGCCGCCCAGGCCGTGCTGGACGCCCATGAGGACATCGAAGGCCAGGGGATCGTGATCCTGCTGACCGACGATGACAGCGTCCAGGCCCTGAACCGCGAGTTCCGCCAGAAGGACTATGCGACCAACGTCCTGTCCTTCCCGTCCCCGCCCAATCCGGAAGGGCAGATCGGCGATATCGCCTTGGCCTATGGCGTCTGCGCGCGCGAAGCGGCCGAACAGGGCAAGCCGCTGGCCCACCATCTGCAACATCTGGTGGCGCATGGCGTGCTTCATCTCCTAGGATATGACCACGAGCGCGACGACGAGGCGGAAGCCATGGAGGCGCTCGAACGCGAAATCCTGGCGGGTCTGGACGTTCCCGACCCCTATGCCAGCGATGAAGAGGGACGCTGACCAGGGCCATGCCCAGCGACGAGCCTAGTCAACAGCCCGCCGCCCGACGAAGCCGGGGCGTGCGGGCGTTCTTCCGACGTATGCGCAGGCGACTGATGGGCGGCGACCAGCCCCCTCGCCCGCCCGAAACCGCCGCGTCCGCCGCTGCGGTCGACCTAGTGGATCAGGCCGAAGCCTTCCAGAGCCTGCGGGTCGCCGATGTCATGACACCCCGCGCCGACATCGTCGCCGTCGAGCTCTCGACCCCGTTCGAAGCGGTGGCCGCCCAGTTCGCCGAAGCCGAGCACTCTCGGATGCCGATCTATCGCGAGACCCTCGACGACCCCGTCGGCGTCATCCACGTCAAGGACGTGTTCCGCCTTCTCGCCGACGAGGCCAAACGCCCTGCGCCGAGCGACCTGATCCTGAACAAGCTGCGCCGCGACGCATTGTACGTGCCGGCCTCCATGAAGGCCGCCGACCTTCTGCTCCGCATGCGCACCAGCCGCATCCACATGGCGCTGGTCATCGACGAGTTCGGCGGCACAGACGGTCTGGTGTCGATGGAAGACCTGATCGAAGCGGTCGTCGGCGAGATCGACGACGAGCATGACGACGCCACCGCCGTCGCGGTCGTGGCGCGTCCGGGCGGGATCTTCGACGCCGACGCCCGGGCGCCGCTTGAGGAGCTGGAGGCGGCGCTGAGCCACGACCTGGCGCCGCCGGACATGGACGAGGATATCGACACCGTCGCGGGCCTGGTCGTCGCCCTGGCCGGCCGTGTGCCCCAGCGGGGCGAGGTGATCGCCCATCCCGATGGTTTCGAGTTCGAAGTGGTCGAGGCCGACCCCCGTCGGGTTCGACGCGTTCGGGTTCGCGGCGGTCCTTCCCGATTGGCGGAACTCGCGCTGGACGGCGCCCAGCCGGACATAGAGCGCTCGTGATCGCCTGGACGCGGTTCCGCGAACGGCCCTGGAGCGGTCCGGCCCTGGCGCTGATCGCCGGTCTGGCGGCGGCGCTGGCCCATCCGCCCTTCGGCGTGCTGCCCGGCCTTCTGGGCTATGCGGGCCTGCTGCATCTGCTGGACAACGCCGACGTCCAGCGTCCGCTCCGATCGGCGTTCTGGCGGGGATGGCTGGCGGGCGTTGGCTATTTTGGGCTCGGCACCTGGTGGGTCGGCGAGGCCTTTCTGGTCGACGCCGCGACCCACGGCTGGATGGCCCCCTTCGCCGTGACCGGCATGGCGGCCGGACTCGCCCTGTTCTGGGGCCTGGCCGCCCTGCTCTATCGGGCGCTGCGGCCCGCGAGCGCCTGGCGCGTCCTGACCTTCGCCGGGGCGTTCGCCGCTCTGGAATGGATGCGCGGCCATGTCCTGACGGGCTTTCCCTGGAATCTTCCCGGCGAAACCTGGAAGGCCGGATCGGCGCCGTCGCAACTGGCCGCGCTGGTGGGCGCCTATGGCCTGACCTGGATCACCCTGGCCATCGCCGGCGCGCCTGCCCTGTGGCGGCAGGGCCGTGGCGGACGCGCCGCGACGGGCTTGGCCGTGGCCAGCCTGATCGGTCTCTATGGCTATGGCGCAATCGCTCTGTCTCGCCCTCTGTCCCCGAGCGGTCCCACCACGGTGCGCATCGTCCAGGCGGACATCAAGCAGGACCTCAAATGGGACGCCGAGCGCTTCGCCCAGATCGTTCAAGCCTATGTGTCACTGACCGCGACACCCTACGCCGCAAAGCCCGCCGATATCGTGATCTGGCCCGAAGGCGCCCTGCCGGCGGCGGTCAATGACTATCTCGCGCCCGGAACCTGGGTGCGACAAGCCATTGTCGACAGCCTGGCGCCCGGCCAGCTGCTTCTGATCGGCGGCTATCGCTATGAAGGGGCCGGGCCTCATCCGACCTACTACAACAGCCTGGTGGCCCTTCGCCGGACCGACGCGGATCTCGAGCTCGTCGGGATCTATGACAAGCACCGCCTGGTGCCGTTCGGCGAATACCTGCCCGCTGACCGCTTTCTGACAGTGATCGGCTTCAAGAGCCTGGCGCGACTGTCCGACAACTTCACGACCGGCCCCACGCCCGCCCCGCTGCGGATTTCTCCTGACCTGCTGGTCCAGCCGCTGATCTGCTACGAAAGCCTGTTTCCGGGCCTGGCCAAGCCCGATCCGAATGTCCGCGCCCTGATCAATGTCTCGAACGACGCCTGGTTCGGCGTGACCTCAGGGCCCCCGCAGCATCTGAACCTGGCGAGCTACCGCGCGATCGAAAGCGCCAGGCCCATCCTGCGCGCGACCCCGACCGGCATCAGCGCGGTGGTCGACGCGCGCGGTCGTATCGTGCCGGGAGCGTCGCTCGGCCTAGGAGAAAGCGGTGTCATTGACGCGCAAATACCAGGAATGGGTCAGGTTACGCCCTACGACAACTTCGGTGACGTGGCCTTTCTGGCGCTTATACTCATATCGGGGGTTGTATCGGCGCGTGTCCGGATAGGAAAAATCTCTTCCTCTATTGCGCCTAAGCGAAAGCTGAGCTGAACTAAAACCTAGATTTTAGATTCTGGCGTGGGCATGCGCGAGTCGTCGGACACTGAACGCCACCCCAATCCCGTCGACCTGCATGTTGGCGCCCGCATTCGCATGCGCCGCCGAATCCTGGGCGTCAGCCAGGAACGGCTGGCCGAGGATCTGGGTCTGACCTTCCAGCAAGTTCAGAAATACGAGCGCGGCGCCAATCGCGTCAGCGCCAGCAAGCTCTACGAAATCGCCAGAAGCCTGCAGTCGCCGGTCGACTATTTCTTTGAAGGCCTGGAGGACACCACGGGCGGCGGAATGGCCGAGCGGGGCGAGCCCTTCGTGCATGACTTTCTGATGACCCCCGAGGGCCTGGAACTGGCGACGCTGTTCCCAAAAGTCAGTCGGCAGAAGGTTCGGCGCCGAATCCTGGAGCTGGTGCGGTCCATGGCGGCCGAGGACGCGGCGGCAGGCGTCGACGACTGAGGCGACTGTTAGATAAGCTCGCCTTGCTCGCATAAACATATCTTTATATGATTCCCGTCTAACTGGACGCTGACTGGGCGTGTGCGCCCGCGCGTGTCTTCATGACCGGAGCTGTCTCTTGAGCCGTTCGTCCTACATCTTCACCAGCGAGAGCGTTTCCGAGGGGCATCCCGACAAGGTCGCCGATCGAATCAGCGATACCGTCGTCGACGCCTTCCTCTCGGTGGATCCCGAGGCGCGCGTCGCCTGCGAGACCCTGGTGACCACCAATCGCGTCGTACTGGCCGGTGAGGTTCGCGCCGGCAAACCGGATGGCGACAAGAAGGCCAACAAGCAGCTGACCAAGGACATCCTCGGCTCGCTGGAGCCGAAGGTTCGCGCCGCCATCAAGGACATCGGCTACGAGCAGAAGGGCTTCCACTGGCAGAAGGCGAAGTATTCGAACTTCCTGCACGGCCAGTCCGCCCACATCGCCCAGGGCGTGGACGCCACCGACAAGAAGGACGAAGGCGCCGGCGACCAGGGCATCATGTTCGGCTACGCCAGCACCGAGACCCCGGAGCTGATGCCCGCGACGCTGCAGTACAGCCACAACATCCTGAAGCGCCTGGCCGAGCTGCGTCACAGTGGCGCGCTCTCCGAGCTGGAGCCGGACGCCAAGAGCCAAGTGACGCTGGAATACGATGGCAATGGCCGCCCGCAGCGCGTGGTCTCGATCGTCGTGTCGCACCAGCACAAGAAGAAGATCGACGGCAAGGCCGCGACCTCCAAGCGCGTGCTGGAGCTGATCAAGCCGCACATCCTGCCGATCTTCCCGGACGGCCTGATCACCAAGAAGACCCAGTGGCTGGTCAATCCGACCGGCCGCTTCGAGATCGGCGGCCCGGACGGCGACGCAGGCCTGACCGGCCGCAAGATCATCGTCGACACCTACGGCGGCGCGGCCCCCCACGGCGGCGGCGCCTTCTCGGGCAAGGACCCGACCAAGGTCGACCGTTCGGCCGCCTATGCCTGCCGCTATCTGGCCAAGAACGTCGTCGCGGCGGGTCTGGCCGACCGCTGCACGATCCAGATCGCCTATGCGATCGGCGTGGCCCAGCCGGTCTCGTTCCACGTTGATCTGCACGGTACGGGCAAGGTGGATCCGGCGGTGCTGGAAAAGACCCTGCCGCAGCTGATCGGCGGCGCGACCCCGCGCGCGATCCGCGAGCACCTGCAGCTGAACCGTCCGATCTACGCCCGCACCGCAGCCTACGGTCACTTCGGCCGCACGCCTGACAACGAAGGCGGCTTCTCGTGGGAGAAGACCGATCTGGTGGGCGACCTGAAAGGCCTGGCGTAAGCTATCCGCCTTCGTCTTCGAGACGGGCTCCGATCCTAGCGGGTCGGAGCCCGTTTTCATTTCGGCTTCAACCCTCTAAGACGCGCGCCATGACCACCCCGCAACAACCTCACGGACCACTGCGCTCGTTCGGCCGGCTGAAATCGCGCCCGGTGAAGCCGCGCCAGCAGGCCCTGCTCGATACGCTGCTGCCGGAAATCGCCGTTCCGACCGGCCCGTTCCAGCCACTGGACCTGATGCCCGAGGCCAACACCGTGTGGCTGGAGATCGGCTTTGGCGGCGGCGAGCACATGGCGAGCCAGGCCGGCCGCAATCCCGAGACCCTGGTGATTGGCGCCGAGCCCTTCGTAAACGGGGTGGCCTCCGCCGTGCGTCATGTCGAGGAGCAGGCGCTCAAGAACGTCCGCATCCACGAGGGCGACGCCCGCGACGTGGTGGACTGGCTGCCGGACACCTGCCTGGATCGCGTGTTCATCATGTTCCCCGACCCCTGGCACAAGGCGCGTCACAACAAGCGCCGCCTGATCCAGCCGGAGTTCGTGGCCAAGCTGGCCCGCGTCATGAAGTCAGGCGCGGCCCTGCGCTTCGCCACGGATTGGGCGGACTACGCGGAGTGGACGACCGAGCGGGTTCTGGCTGATCCAGGCTTCCGCTTCGCCGATGAGGCGGCGGACCGCAACGCGATCCCGGCCGATCACGTGACCACGCGCTACGAGGAAAAGAAGCTGGGCGACTGCGCGCCGGTGTTTCTGGACTTTGTCAGGGTCTGATCCCGCTACCCCCGGCCCTAAGGCCCCTTCTCCGAGAGACCGGCTGGCCCTAGACTCCGCGCCGAGCGCTCGACTTTACGCGTGATTTCAGGGGCGACCATGTTCTGGGTGGAAGAGCATTACGCTGGCATACTCGTGGTCAGCGGTCTTCTGACCCTGACCATGCTGCAGTTTGCACTGGCGCCCAGCCGGTCTCAGCATTCGACCTTCGGCGAAGCGCTGGAGGGGCCGCTGGCGAACATCATTGTTCGCGGTTGGGGCCTGCTGATCGCCTTGATCGGGGGAGGTCTCGTCTGGGCGGCCTTCCATCCGGAAACCCGGACACTGGCGGTCGCCTTCGCCGTCATCAGCAAGGCCTTCTTCATCGGATCGCTGATCGCCCAGGGGCGTCGCTATCTGAAGGGCTTCGCACGCGTCGCCATCTTGATCGACGCGGTCGTCATCGCGCTACTGGTGACCGGCCTCTGGGCCGGCCACCAGAGCTGATCGAACTCAGTAGCTCTCGTTGTAACGCTTGATCGCCGTGCGGATGATCTCGGCGGTTTCATCCGGATCGGCCCAGCCGCTGATCTTCGTCGACTTGCCCTTTTCCAGGTCCTTGTAGTGCTGGAAGAAGTGGGCGATCTGCTCGGTCAGGATGGTGGGCAGGTCGCGCCAGCTGGTCACGCCCGTGTAGAACGGGTGCAGCTTGTCGACCGGCACGGCCAGGATCTTCTCATCCGAGCCGGCTTCGTCGACCATCATCAGGGTGCCGATCGGGCGGCAGCGGATGATCGCGCCCGGCACCACCGGGGTCGGACCCACCACCATGATGTCGGCGGGGTCGCCGTCGTCGGCCAGGGTGTGCGGGATGAAACCGTAGTTGGCCGGATAGAACATCGCCGTGTGCAGGAAACGGTCGACCATCAGGGCGCCGCTTTCCTTGTCGATCTCGTACTTCACCGGCTCGCCGCCCTGCGGGATCTCGATGATGGCGTTCAGGTCGTACGGCGGGTTCACGCCGACGGCGATCTTGGACAGGTCCATTTTGACTCTTTATCAGATGCGGCCCTTGGGGAGCGGCCTGCGCGGCTGGGCTTATAGGCCCAAAATGCTGCGGCGCGGAAGACGACTCCGGAGATTTCCCCGCCATGAGTCGACAACGGCCGGCAATTCGCCTACAAAGCGTCCTACATCGTCCGTTAGCGCTAGATGGCGCTTTCGAGCGGCGGCCCGAAAGGCTGCCGCTTTTTGTTTGGCCGAACGGTCTCAGCGCCGCCGGCCCAGAACTTGAGTTGAGAGACCGTGCGCGGGAAGACGCAGGAAGACCGTGACCTGATCGAGATGCTCGATCCCGTGGCCGAGAGCCTCGGCTACGAGATTGTTCGCCTGCGCCTGATGGGCGGGACCGAGCAACGCCGCCTGCAGATCATGGCCGAGCACCCGCTGCTGGAAGATGGCTCGGGCGGCGACATGAACGTCGAGGATTGCGCCAAGTTGTCGCGCGCCGTCTCCGAAGTGCTCGACGCGGCCGATCCGATCGCCGGCGAATATACCCTGGAGGTCTCCAGCCCCGGCATCGACCGGCCGCTGACCCGCCTGAAGGATTTTGACGACTATGCCGGCCTGGAGGCCCGCATCGAGCTTGATCGCGTGGCCGAGGGCCGCAAGCGCTTCAAGGGTGAGCTCGCCGGGGTTGAGGACGACCAGGTGGGCCTGAACATCGAGGGCGAGGACGACGTCACCGTCTACTTCCCTTTCGCGTGGGTCATCGACGCCAAGCTCGTCATGACCGACGCCCTGATGGAGCGGGGGGCCAAGCAACGGGCCGCCCGCCTCGAATCCGAAAACGAAGACCTGTCCGAAAGTGAAGAGGACTGACCATGGCCATCGGCATCGCCGCCAACCGGCTTGAACTCCTGCAGATCGCCGACGCGGTCGCCCGCGAAAAGGGCATCGAGAAGGAAGTCGTCATCGAGGCCATCGAGGACGCGCTGCAGAAAGCCGCCCGCGCCCGCTACGGCGCCGAGCACGACATCCGCGTCAAGATCGACCCCAAGACGGGCGAGACGACCCAGAAGCGCGTGATCGAGGTCGTGTCCGACGACGCGGAGCTGGAAGGCGAGATCGGCAAGATGCCGTTCTCGATCGCCAAGCGCACCTGGCGCGACGCCGAGATCGGCAAGGTCTACGAAGAAGTCCTGCCGCCGTTCGAGATCGGTCGCGTCCAGACCCAGATGGCCCGCCAGGTCGTCATGCATAAGGTCCGCGAGGCCGAGCGCGAGCGTCAGTACGACGAGTACAAGGATCGCGTCGGCGAGATCGTCAACGGCAGCGTCAAGCGCGTCGAGTACGGCAACGTGATCGTGGATCTGGGCCGTGGCGAAGGCATCATGCGCCGCGACCAGTCGATCCCGCGCGAGAACTTCAATGTCGGCGACCGCATCCGCGCCTACATCTACGACGTCCGTCGCGAGACCAAGGGCCCGCAGATCATGCTGAGCCGCGCGCACGGCGGCTTCATGGCCAAGCTGTTCGCCCAGGAAGTGCCGGAAGTCTATGACGGCGTCATCGAGATCCGCGCTGTCGCGCGGGACCCCGGTTCGCGCGCCAAGATGGCCGTCATCTCGAACGACGGCTCGATCGACCCGGTCGGCGCGTGCGTCGGTATGCGTGGTTCGCGCGTGCAGGCGGTCGTCGCCGAGCTGCAAGGCGAGAAGATCGACATCATCCAGTGGTCGGAAGACGAAGCCACCTTCATCGTCAACGCCCTGGCCCCGGCCGAAGTCTCCAAGGTCGTCATGGACGAGGAAGACGAGCGCGTCGAAGTGGTGGTGCCGGACGAACAACTGTCGCTGGCCATCGGCCGCCGCGGCCAGAACGTCCGTCTGGCCTCGCAGCTGACCGGCTGGCAGATCGACATCATGACCGAAAGCCAGGAGAGCGAGCGTCGTCAGCGCGAGTTCGCCGAGCGCACGGCCCTGTTCCAGGAAGCCCTGGACGTCGACGAGGTCATCGCCCAGCTGCTGGTCACCGAAGGCTTCGCCGCGGTGGAAGACGTCGCCTATGTCGAGCCGCATGAAATCGCCACGATCGAGGGCTTCGACGAAGAAACCGCCGAGGAGCTGCAAACCCGCGCTCGCGAGTTCCTCGAAAAGGAAGCCGCCGAGCTGGACGCCAAGCGCAAAGCCCTGGGCGTCGAAGACGAACTGCTGACCATCGAGGGCGTGACCCTGGCCATGGCCGTGGCCCTGGGCGAAGGCGACGTGAAGTCGATCGAAGACCTCGCTGGTCTGGTGCCTGACGACATGCGCGGCTGGTTCGAGAACAAGGGCGGCGAGCGCGTGCGCGAGCCGGGCATCCTGGAAAGCTTCAACCTGTCGCCCGAGGACGCCGAGGCGCTGATCATGCGCGCCCGTATCGCCATGGGCTGGGTCGAAGCGCCGCCGGAGCCCGAGCCGGAACCGGAGTTCGAGGAAGAGTCCTCGGCCGAAGGCGACGTCGCCGCTGAAGCTGAAGAAGAGGCCTAAGCCCTTCGGAGCGGTGTTTGACGGCCTCGCGGAAACCTCCGCGGGGCCGTTCGCGCTCCCAGAAGGTCCCACAGGATCATGACCGAAGCCGCTGCGCCCAAGACCCACGCCGAAGCCAATCGCCTGCGCAAGGACATCGTCCTGGGCGAAGCGACGGACGAAGCGCGCCTGATCCGCTTCGTGGCGGGTCCGGACGGGACGGTGGTTCCGGATCTGGCGCGAAAGCTACCGGGACGCGGGATCTGGGTCGGAGCGGATCGGGACTCGATCACGACCGCCGCCAAGAAGGGCCTCTTCTCGCGGGCCGCCAAGACCAAGCTGACCGCGCCGGCGGACCTCGCCGACCAGGTCGAGGCGCTCTTGGCCCGCCGGGTCCTTGAGGGCCTGGGTCTTGCGCGCAAGGCCGGGAGCATTATTTCGGGCTTCGAGAAGGTGGTCGCCGCCCTGGGAACCGGCAAGGTGGCCTGGCTGATCGAGGCCTCTGACGGCGCCGAAGACGGTCGCCGAAAGGTTCTTTCAGCCGCGCGCAGGGCCGCCAACACGCCCCGCCTGCTGGGCGCCTTCAATTCGAACGAATTGGGTTTGGCCTTGGGCGGGGAGAATGTGATACACACAGCGCTTCTCGCCGGGCGCGGGATCGATCGCTGGGCACTGGATGTCGAGCGTCTGTCCGGTTTCCGCCCGCTTCTGCCTCCCGAATGGTCGGCGAACGGACGCGAGGACGACTAGGGATATTCGCCTTTGGCGGTTCCTGGGCACAGACGGCGGGCCTGTCCGCCTGGTCGGTTCGCCGGCCTTGGCAGGCGCTAGAGCTTTTCCCTCTCACCGGACCGTCCGGTGGGATGGGAAAGCTCTAGAATCTTTGAGTGAGCCCAGGTGTTCGGCCGGGCTCGTGAGCGAAGGGTCGGGGAAACGGCTTCCTTATGGAGGTACGTCCGGGCCCCTTTCTCACATGGAACGAACGGTTTTTTAGCCGGGTACCGCCCGGCGGAAGTACAAGCGAGCGCATGAGCGACGAGAACGAAAACGGCCGACCCGGCGGACGCACCCCGATGACCCTGAAGCCCCGTCAGGGCTCAGTGAGCGCTGGGGTCGTGAAGCAGAGCTTCAGCCACGGCCGGACCAAGACGGTGGTGGTGGAAACCAAGCGGACGCGGACCCACGCGCCCGCATCCGGCAATCTTGCCGCGCCGTCCTCGGCCGAGCGTCGCCATGGCGAAGCCCCCGCGCCGCGTCCGGCGCCGCCGCAAGGCGGCGGTGGCGGTTCGGCCGGCGGTCTGTCGCAGGAAGAACTGCGCGCCCGTCAGCGCGTCGTCGACGCCGCGCGTGAAGCTCAAGCCCGCCAGGCGGCCGAACAGGCCGCCGCCGAGGCCCGTGCTCGCGCCGCTCAGGAAGCGGCTCAGCGTGAAGCCGCCGCCAAGGCCGCAGCCGAACGCGCCGCCGCCGCGCCGCCGCCCGTCGCGCAAGCGCCGGCAGCGCCCGTGACGCCGCCGCCGGCCGCTCCGCAGGCCCCGCGTCCCGTCGCTCAGGCCCCGGTCGCGCCCTCTGCGCCGCGCCAGGACGCCCCCCGTCAGGACACGCGCGCCGCGGCCCCCGGCCAGACTCGCACCTACGAGCCGAGCCGCGACCGTCGCGACGATCGTCCGAGCACGACGACCTATCGCCCGGCCCCGCAGGGCGATCGTCCGTTCAATCAACGCGCCCCGCGTCCCGACGCCAACGCCAACTTCGGTCAACGGGCTCCCCGTCCGGAAGGCGATCGTCCGCGCGGTCCGCGTCCCGACGGCGACCGTCCGCAAGGCGATCGCGGCGGCTATCGTGGAGACCGCCCGCAGGGTGACCGTCCGCAAGGCGACCGCCCGCAACAGACCGTGCGTTACTCGGCCCTGGCTCCGCGCCCGGCGCCCGGCGCCCGTGGTCCTGGCGGCCCGCCGCGCGGTCCGCGTCCCGGCGTTCCCGCCGCGGCTCCGGCCACCCCGGAAATCCAGCGCGCCACCCGTTCGGCGCCCCGCCCCGGCGGCGGCGCCATGGATCGCCGTCCGGACGAGGATGATGATCGTCGCAAGAACGCCGCGCCGAACAAGGCCGTCTCCCGCGTCAAGGGCGCGCCGCAGCGCCGCGAAGGCCGTCTGACCATCCAGGCCGTGGCCGGTGACGGGGATTCCGCCGACCGGATGCGCTCGCTCGCCTCGGTTCGCCGGGCCCGTGAACGCGAAAAGGAAAAGCGTCGCGGTGGCGCGGTCGAACAGGCCCGCGTGGCCCGTGAAGTCGTCATCCCCGACGTCATCACCGTGCAGGAGCTGTCCAACCGGATGGCCGTGCGCGGCGTCGACATCATCAAGTTCCTGATGCGTCAGGGCGTGATGCTGAAGATCAACGACGTCATCGACAATGACACCGCCGAACTGGTGGCCACCGAGTTTGGTCACACCGTCAAGCGCGTGTCGGAAGCCGACGTTGAAGAAGGCTTCATCGGCGCGGACGATCACGACGATCACATGGAGCTGCGGCCCCCGGTCGTCACGATCATGGGTCACGTTGACCACGGCAAGACCAGCCTGCTCGACGCCCTGCGCTCCACCGACGTGGCGGCGGGCGAAGCCGGCGGCATCACCCAGCACATCGGCGCCTATCAGGTTCGCCTGAAGGACGGCCAGCGCGTGACGTTCCTCGACACGCCCGGCCACGCCGCGTTCTCGTCGATGCGCGCCCGCGGCGCCAACATCACCGATATCGTGGTGCTGGTCGTGGCCGGCGACGACGGCGTGATGCCCCAGACGATCGAGGCGATCAAACACGCCAAGGCCGCCGAGGTGCCGATCATCGTCGCCGTCAACAAGATGGATAAGCCCGGCTCGGATCCGACCCGCGTGGTCAACGAGCTGCTGCAGCACGAGATCGTCGTCGAAAGCCTGGGTGGCGACACCCAGCTGATCGAGGTTTCGGCCAAGGCCCGCACGGGCCTGGACAACCTGCTGGAAGCCATCCTGCTGCAGGCAGAAGTGCTGGACCTGAAGGCCAACCCCGACCGCAGCGCCGACGGCGTGGTGATCGAGGCCAAGCTCGACAAGGGTCGCGGCGCCGTCTCGACGGTGCTGGTCAACCGCGGCACGCTGAAGCGCGGCGACATCGTCGTGGCCGGCAGCCAGTGGGGCAAGGTCCGCGCGCTCCTGAACGAGCGCAACGAGCAACTGCAGGAAGCGGGCCCGGCCACCCCGGTCGAGATCCTCGGCCTGGACGGCGTGCCCTCGCCGGGCGACGCGTTCGCCGTGGTCGAGAACGAAGCCCGCGCCCGCGAGCTGACCGAGTACCGCATCCGCCTGAAGCGTGAGAAGTCGATGGCCCCGGTGGGCGCCGGCGCTTCGATGGCCGACATGATGGCCAAGCTGCAGGACAAGAAGCTGAAAGAGCTGCCGCTGGTCATCAAGGCCGACGTGCAGGGTTCGGCCGAAGCGATCATCGGTTCGCTGGACAAGATGGCCACCGACGAGGTTCGCGCGCGGATCATCCTGTCGGGCGCCGGCGCGATCAGCGAAAGCGACGTCATGCTGGCCAAGGGCGCCGGCGCGCCGGTCATCGGCTTCAACGTCCGCGCCTCGGCGCAGGCGCGGGCCCTGGCTGAACGCGAAGGGGTCGAGATCCGCTACTACGCGATCATCTACGACCTGCTGGACGACATCAAAGGCGTGCTCTCGGGCATGCTGGCCCCGATCCAGCGCGAAACCTTCCTCGGCAACGCCGAGGTCCTGCAGGCCTTCGATATCTCGAAGATCGGCAAGGTCGCCGGCTGTAAGGTCACCGAAGGCGTGGTCCGCAAGGGCGCCAAGGTCCGGATTATCCGTCAGGACATCGTCGTTCTGGAACTGGGCACCCTGCAGACGCTCAAGCGCTTCAAGGACGAGGTCAACGAAGTCCCCGTCGGTCAGGAGTGCGGCATGATGTTCGCGGGCTTCCAGGACATCAAGGTCGGCGACACGATCGAGTGCTTCACCGTCGAAGAGATCAAGCGCCAGCTCGACTAGGAGCTTCGCGAGATCGGAAGATCAGGGCGCGGGTCGAAAGGCCTGCGCCCTTTTTCGTTGCTGAAAAGCGAGACTGGAAATCGCCCTAATCTGTGGCTACGCCTTGCGGATGCGCCTGAAAGCCATCCTCGTCCTGACCGCTGTCGCCGCCTCTCTGAGCGCCTGCGCGACCGTCGACCGCCTCGACGCCGGCGGCGATGTCCACGACCTGCTGGTCGCCATCCGCGACAATGACCGCGCCACGTTCGACGCCCATGTCGACCGCCGCGCCCTCAAGGGCCAGATCGAGGCGCGGCTGATGGCGGAGGCCCGCCAGCGCGCCGGTCAGAACGATGGCGTCATCGCCCTGGCCGCCATCGCCGCCATCGCCGCCGGCCCGCTGGCCCACGCGGCCGGCGAAGCCCTGATCCGCCCCGAGACGTTCCGCGCAGCCGCCAACTATTACGGCTACACGCCCGACCGCCCGATCCCGGGTCGCGTGGCGATCGCCGCCGCCTTGCGCCCCACCGGCGATGGCCGCGTCTGCGCCGCCCGCAAGGACGGCCCCTGCCTCCTGACCTTCACCCGCGAGGGCGATCGCTGGCGGCTGTCGGGCTTTGACGCCTCGGCGGCCAATCTGCGCGGCAAGTGATGCGTCGATCGATCGTCCGGAGCGCGGTCATCGCGGTGGCGATGATCGGCGCCATGGCCTCCACCGCCCACGCCGAGACGAGGATGTTCTCGTACGACCCGATCTCGACCGACGCCAAGCGGCTGACCGGTGCGGGCGTCACCATCCTGTTCAAGGATGGCCTGCTGGGCGCCAGTCGGCCGCTCAAGGTGCTGGCCACCGGCGTGCCCGCCCAGGCGATGCTGAAACCCGCGCGATCAAAGGACATTGGCCCCGGCGGCCTGTCGGCGATGAGCGGCGTCGACGCCAACGCCGCCCTCTACGCGGTCGACACCTCGGCGGCGCAGGGCAAGATCTATCTGCGCGCCTTCTGCCCGGGCTCCACGCGGCTTTGGCTGTCCTTCAGCCCCATCGCCGTGCGTCGCGACATGCGGATCCAGGCCTTCGGGGATGATCCCAAGGCGTCGGGTCAGGCGCGCCTGTGCGGAACGCTCGACTTCTCCTATCGCGGCGAGTGGCGGTTGCCGGACAACCGCACCCCCGATCCGATGTCGGACTGGACCGACAACCCTCAGCGGCCGGATGTCTCCAACTAGATCTCTCGCCAGCCACGCGGGCAGGGTCTAGCCTCGTCGGAAAAGCAGAGGGGGACGAGATGGCTGACGACAAGCTGCTGGCGGGCTTTGAGCGCTTCGACTTCGACGACGGCCGCTGGTCCCGCGAGGTCTACAAGATCGGTTCAGGCCCTGCGGTCATTGTCATCCACGAAGTTCCCGGCCTGCATCCCGGTGTCCTGGCCTTCGCCCGCGACCTGGCGCAGGCGGGCCTGACCGCCTATTGCCCGAGCCTGTTCGGCAAGCCGGGCAAGAAGGTCTCTCGTGGCTATGCGATCGGCGAAATCCTCAAGAACATCTGCGTGCGCCGCGAATTCAGCGTCTGGAAGGACGGCCGCTCAAGCCCGATCGTCGACTGGCTGCGCGCCCTGGCCCGCAAGGCCCATGACGCGTGCGGCGGCAAGGGTGTCGGCGCGGTCGGCATGTGCTTCACGGGCGGCTTTGCGCTCGCGATGATGACCGAGCCCTCGGTCGTGGCGCCGGTTCTGTCGCAACCCTCCCTGCCGTTTAAAGACAGGGGCGGCCTGGACTGTTCGGCGTCGGAGATCACCTGCGCCAAGAAGCGGTTCCAGGACGAGAACCTGTCACTGATCGCCATGCGCTTCACCTCTGACAAGCTGGTGCCCGACGCCCGCATCGCCCGCCTGAAGGCCGAGTTCGGCGACAAGGTCGAGGTGGTGGAGCTGGCCGACGAAGACGCCGCGCCGGGCCAGCCGATGTCCCCCCACTCTGTGCTGACCCTGCACCTGCATCGTTCGGTCCCGACGAGCGGCAGCATGAAGGCGCGGGACAAGGTGATCGCGTTCTTCAAGGAGAGGACGGGGGGTTAGGCTGGACTTTCGGGCGTTACGCGCCTAGACACCGCGCCTTCCGATTTTCCCCGCGCACCGGCGTTCGATCCGCCGGCCGGGCCGCAAGGACCTCCGCGCCATGAAGCGCCAATCTGACCCCAAGAAGGGGGCCCTGAGCGGCCCCTCGCAACGCCAGCTCCGCGCCGGCGAACTGATCCGTCACGCCCTCGTGGAGATCCTCCGCGAGGAGGAGCTGCAGGACGAGGCGCTGCACAACATCTCGGTCACCGTCTCCGAAGTGCGGATGAGCCCGGACCTGAAGCACGCCATCTGCTTTGTCGAACCGCTAGGCGCGGGCCTGACCGGCCAGGATACGACGGACATCATCAAGGGCCTGAACCGGGTGTCGAAGTTCCTGCGCGGGCGCCTCGGCCGCAGCATCGACATGAAGTTCACGCCGGACCTGAAGTTCATCCACGACGAGAGCTTCGGCACGGCCGCCTATATGGACAAGCTGTTCCTGGATCCGCGCGTCCAGCAGGACACCCGCCGCCTGTCCGACGTGGTCGACGACGAAGACGAGGCCTGAGCATGGCCCGCCGCAAGAAGGGCGACGCTGTCTCGGGCTGGCTGTGCCTGGACAAGCCTTACGACCTGACCTCGACCACGGCCGTCTCCCGCGTGCGTCGCGCGTTCAACGCCCAGAAGGGCGGCCACGCCGGCACGCTGGACCCGCTGGCCACCGGCATCCTGCCGATCGCCCTGGGCGAAGCGACCAAGACTGTTCCGTTCCTGATGGACGCCGACAAGGCCTATCGCTTCACCATCGCCTGGGGCCGCGACACAACGACGCTGGACCGCGAAGGCGAGACCACCGCGACCTCGGACGTGCGCCCGACGCGGGAGCAGGTTGAGGCGGCCTTGCCGGCCTTCATCGGCGAGGTCGATCAGGTTCCGCCCAACTTCTCGGCCATCAAGGTCGACGGCGAGCGGGCCTATGATCTGGCGCGCGACGGCGTCGAGTTCGAACTGCCGACCCGCAAGGTAAGCATCTTCGACCTCAAGGTGATCGATCAGCCGGACGCCGATCACGTGACGCTCACGATGGAATGCGGCAAGGGCACCTATGTCCGCGCCGTGGTCCGCGACCTGGCCAAGGCGCTGGGAACCTGCGGTCACGTGGCCGATCTTCGCCGTACGCGGGTGGGCGGCTTCTCCGAGGCCTCGGCGATAGCGCTGGAAACTCTGGAGAATTTGAGCTATGAGGCCCGGCTGTCGGAGGCATTGCTTCCGGTCGAGACCGCGCTGGACGACATCCCGGCGTTGGCCGTGACCGACGAAGACGCCTTCCGGCTTGCACAGGGACGCGCCATCGTCCTGCTTCCGCGTCAAGTGGAAACGTTGAAAGCCGAGCTTCCGCCCGGCGATCGCACCGTTTCCGCCATGTCCGGCGACAGGTTGGTGGCCCTGTGCGAGATGCGCGCTGGGAAGCTCAATCCCGTGCGGGTCTTCCAACTCACCTGAGCGGAGACAACCCGATGTCGATCACTCTCGAGCGCAAGGCCGCTCTTATCGCCGAACACGCCCGTAGCACGGGTGACACCGGCAGCGCCGAAGTCCAGGTCGCGATCCTCTCCGAGCGTATCGCCAACCTGACCGAGCACTTCAAGACGCACAAGAAGGACAACCACAGCCGTCGTGGCCTGCTGAAGCTGGTTTCCCAGCGTCGCCGGCTTCTCGACCACCTGAAGAAGTCCGACGCCGCTCGCTACCAGTCCCTGATCGAAAAGCTGGGCCTGCGTCGCTAAGGCATCAAGATCCGCCGCCCCGCTCAGGCAGGGCGGCGGATCGCGTATTTGGGGCCCGGCGGCCGAGATAGGCCGGACGTCAGGCCTCCTGCGGATAGCTCGTTCAACCGGGTCATCCGACTGTCCGAGGGTTCACGTCCTCAAACCCGCCTGTCACACTGGATGAGGATCATCGGGCCGGCTTCCGTTAGCCGTCCGCCCCTGTCCGCCCCGACGGGAATCCGCCCGCGGGAACCGAAAGAAGAAAAATGTTCGATATCAAACGCAAGACGATCGAGTGGGGCGGCAAGACGCTGGTCCTCGAAACCGGTCGCATCGCCCGTCAAGCCGACGGCGCCGTTCTGGCCACCATGGGCGAAACCGTCGTCCTGGCCACCGCTGTTTTCGCCAAGAGCCAAAAGCCGGGCCAAGACTTCTTCCCGCTGACGGTCAACTATCAGGAAAAGACCTTCGCGGCCGGCAAGATCCCCGGCGGCTTCTTCAAGCGTGAAGGCCGTCCGTCGGAAAAGGAGACCCTGGTCTCCCGTCTGATCGACCGTCCGATCCGTCCGCTGTTCGTCAAGGGCTTCAAGAACGAAGTCCAGGTCGTCGTCACCGTGCTGCAGCACGACCTAGAGAACGATCCCGACATCCTGGGCATGGTCGCCGCCTCGGCCGCCCTGTGCCTGTCGGGCGCCCCGTTCATGGGCCCCATCGGCGCGGCCCGCGTGGGCTGGGTCGACGGCGCTTACGTGCTGAACCCGACTCTCGACGAGATGAAGGAAAGCAAGATGGACCTCGTCGTGGCCGGCACCGCCGACGCCGTGATGATGGTTGAATCGGAAATCCAGGAGCTCTCGGAAGAGATCGTGCTGGGCGGCGTCAACTTCGCCCACCAGCAGATGCAGGCCGTGATCGACGCGATCATCGAGCTGGCCGAGCACGCCGCCAAGGAGCCCTTCGCGTTCGAGCCGGAAGACACCGACGCGATCAAGGCCAAGATGAAGGACCTGGTGGGCGCCGACATCGCCGCCGCCTACAAGATCCAGAAGAAGCAAGACCGCTACGAAGCGGTCGGCGCCGCCAAGAAGAAGGCCGTCGCGGCTCTGGGCCTGTCGGACGAGAACCCGACCGGCTACGACCCGCTGAAGCTGGGCGCGATCTTCAAGGAACTGGAAGCCGACGTCGTGCGTCGCGGCATCCTGGACACCGGCCTGCGCATCGACGGCCGTGACGTGAAGACCGTCCGTCCGATCCTGGGCGAAGTCGGCATCCTGCCGCGCACCCACGGTTCGGCCCTGTTCACCCGCGGCGAGACCCAGGCGATCGTGGTCGCCACCCTGGGCACCGGCGACGACGAGCAGTTCATCGACGCCCTGGAAGGCACCTACAAGGAATCCTTCCTGCTGCACTACAACTTCCCGCCCTACTCGGTCGGTGAGACGGGCCGCATGGGCTCGCCGGGCCGTCGCGAGATCGGTCACGGCAAGCTGGCCTGGCGCGCCCTGCGCCCGATGCTGCCGAGCAAGGAAGACTTCCCCTACACGATCCGTCTGGTCTCGGAGATCACCGAGTCGAACGGTTCGTCCTCGATGGCCACGGTCTGCGGTTCGTCGCTGGCCATGATGGACGCCGGCGTGCCGCTGGTCCGTCCGGTCTCGGGCATCGCCATGGGCCTGATCCTGGAAAAGGACGGCTTTGCGGTTCTGTCGGACATCCTGGGTGACGAAGATCACCTGGGCGACATGGACTTCAAGGTCGCCGGCACCAGCGAAGGCCTGACCTCGCTGCAGATGGACATCAAGATCGCCGGCATCACGCCGGAAATCATGGAGCAGGCCCTGGCTCAGGCCAAGGAAGGCCGCGCGCACATCCTGGGCGAAATGAACAAGGCCATGGACGCGCCGCGCGCCGACGTGGGCGACTTCGCGCCGAAGATCGAGACCATCAACATCCCGACCGACAAGATCCGCGAAGTGATCGGCTCGGGCGGCAAGGTGATCCGCGAGATCGTCGCCACCACCGGCGCCAAGGTCGACATCAACGATGACGGCGTGGTCAAGGTCTCGGCCTCGGACGGCGCCAAGATCAAGGCCGCGATCGACTGGATCAAGTCGATCACCGACGAAGCGGAAGTGGGCAAGATCTACGACGGCAAGGTCGTGAAGGTCGTCGACTTCGGCGCCTTCGTGAACTTCTTCGGCGCCAAGGACGGCCTCGTCCACGTCAGCCAGATCAGCAACGAACGCGTCGCCAAGCCGTCGGACGTGCTGAAGGAAGGCCAAATGGTCAAGGTCAAGCTCCTGGGCTTCGACGACCGCGGCAAGACCAAGCTGTCGATGAAGGTCGTCGACCAGGAAACCGGCGAAGACCTGTCGAAGAAGGAAGCGGCGGCCGAAGAAGCCTAAGGCTTTTTCAGCTTCCCATTCCGGACGCTATCAGGCGGGCGGCTCCGAAGGGGGCCGCCCGTTTTGCGTTTGGGGGCCTTGGCGTCAGGCCAGCCAGAACGTATATACGCATATTGACGGAGTCTTGTGATAGCCCGAGCGACCGGCAAAACGTTCAGAAGCGGCAACAGCGAAGCCGTACGTCTGCCGCGCGATCTGGCGTTCGGCGCCGATGTCGAGCTGACCCTGATCCGATCCGGCGACGTTCTGACCATCTATCCGTCGAAGGGCTCGATCGCCGACCTTGTCGCGACGCTGAACCAAATGCCGCGTCCTGACAGCGTCGAGATTCGGGACGAGGATCTGTTTCCCGAACGTCCCGGCCTCTGAGTGGCCTACGTCCTCGACACCAATGTCGCGATCCATTTGCGCGATGGCGACCCTGACGTCGCCACGCGGATCACGGCTTTGGAGGGCGCGATCCTGCTGTCGATCATCAGTCGGGTGGAACTGGAGGGCGGCGTCTATCGCGAGGCGACCCAGGCAGGTCTTCGGCGCAGCCGTCTGGATGCTATGCTGAAGGTGTTGCCCGTTCTCGACTTCGACGAGGCGCCAGCCGACGCGTATCGCCGGATTGTCGAGGCGGCGGGCTATTCTCGGTGCAAGGTCGTCGATCGCATGATCGCCGCCCAGGCGCTGGCCCATCGGGCGACGCTTGTGACGTTCAACGCCGACGACTTCAGAGATATTCCCGATTTATCATTGCTGGCCTGGTGAGGCTCGAGGCGTCACCGCCGCCACCACAGCATCCGCCGGTCCATTGCCGCCCCGGCAGGCCGCCCACTTGAACTTCAGGTCCATGCACACCCAGACCTCGGTCAGGCGGCCCTGCTTGATCCGTACGTTCAGGCCCTGGGCGGGCACGCCTGGATTGCGGGCGATGAAGGCCTTGCGGATCTCGCCGGCGGTCATGGTCCCGTCGGGACCTGGATCGAGGTCCGGCACGTTCAGCCGCTCGCGGATCTGGCGGGTCTTCTTGAAATAGGCCTCGGGGGTTTTCCAGTTGCAGGTCCCGTGCGCCTGCCACTCGTGCTGCAGAAGCCAGGGCGAGGGCGTCATGCAGAGATTGGCCTTCACCGTCTTCACCCGCATCGGCGGGCTTGAGCGGCAATAGCGCGGATGCACCCGATCGGGCCCGTTGGGCCATAGGCCATGCACCGTGAAGCCGAAGCGATTGGCCTGGCACTGGATCGCCTTGTCGGACTCCGGGATACCGGCGCGGCAGGCCTCCGGCGACCAGTAGAGGGCCAGCAGATAGGCCGCGATCGGCACGTTAGGATGGATCTCGTCGGGCGGCGGGATCTCGGTCGGCGCGGGCGTGACGTCGTTGGGCACGGCGCACGCCTGGAAGCTGGAGGCCTGCGCTGCGGCGGCCGTAAGGGTCAGGGCGGCGGCCAGGATGGCGGCGGGGGCGGTCTTCATCGGCGACTCCAGCGAACGCCTCGATAGGCCCGCACCCTGCCGAAGCGTCAAGCCGCGATCAGCGCCGCGCCTCGGTGGCCATCCGCACCGCCAGTCCGCCCAGCACCGTGGCCATCAGCCAGCGCTGGACGAGCGCGAAGCCGGGGCGGGCGGCCAGGAAGCCGGCGATGGTTCCAGCCGCCAGGCAGATGACGCCGTTCACGGTCAGGCTGACGCAGATCTGGGTCAGGCCCAGCGCCAGGGACTGGGTGAAGACGCCCCCATGCTCGGGCTTGATGAACTGCGGCAGCAGCGACAGGTACAACATCGCCGCCTTAGGGTTCAGCATGTTGGTCACGAAGCCCATCGTGATCAGCTTGGCGGGGCTGTCCTTGGGCAGGTCGCGCACCTGGAACGGCGAGTCGCCGCCGGGCCTGATCGCCTGCCACGCCAGCCAGGCGAGATACAACGCGCCGCCGAAACGGAGCAGATCGTAGGCGATCGGCGCGGCCATCAGGAGCGCGGTGATGCCCAGCGCCGCGCACAGCAAGTAGACGACGAAACCCGCCCCCGTGCCGATCAGCGACACGATCCCGGCCCACCGCCCCTGACAGATCGAGCGACTGACCAGATACAGCATGTTCGGCCCAGGCGTCAGGGCCATGCCCAGACAGACAAGGGTGAAGGCGATCCAGGTCTTGGCCTCGGGCACAGGCGCGACTCCTTCAGCAGATTGGAGTTAGGCGCCCAGGCGAACGGCTCTGAAAGTCCACGCTTCCCGAGGGTCATTTCCCTCCGAACGCCAGTCGCGCGAACGCGGCTAGCCTATCAAGCGTGCGGTTCACCGAGAAGCGCGATCATTGTTATTGCGAATAATTATCATTGCGACAGCGGCGCAACACAGATAAGAACGCCTCGCAATTTCAGGAGGGGCGCGACTTGCGGCGTCCCCTGGGGATAGGACCATCATGCGTAACCCGAACTTCACCGGCGTTGTGAGCCGGCCTCGTCGCGCCTTGAGTATCGCCGCCGTCGCCGGCGTCGCCGGGCTTGGCCTCGCCCAGGCCGCTGTCGCCGGCCCCGACAGCGCCGACGCCGCCATCACCACGGCCGGCGCCGACGACCGGTCGGTCTCGTCCGTGACCATCGACGCCAAGCGAGTCGCCGACCCCTCGTCGAGCAAGTTCACCGCGCCGCTGGTCGATACGCCAAAGTCCGTGACCGTGATCCCGGCCAAGATCATCGAGCAGACCGCCGCCACCTCGCTGGCCGACATCCTGCGCACCTCGCCGGGCATCACGTTCGGCGCGGGTGAAGGTGGCCAGCCACTGGCCGACCGGCCCTTCATCCGTGGGCAGGCCTCGGCCAACAACGTCTTCGTGGACGGCGTGCGCGACTCCGGCGGCCAGGTCCGCGAGATCTTCAATCTCGAGCAGGTCGAGGTCGTAAAGGGCCCCGACAGCGCCTATGGCGGTCGCGGTTCGGGCGGCGGGAGCATTAATCTGTCTTCCAAAACCCCGAAGGCCGACAGCTTCGCCCGCGGCTCGGTCGGCGTTGGCACCGACGCCTATGTCCGCGCCACAGCCGACCTGAACCACGCCCTGAACGACAGCGTCGCCGTGCGCCTGAATGTGCTGGCCACCCAGGGCGATACGCCGGGCCGCAAGTCGGTGGACTTCGACCGCTGGGGCGTGGCCCCCTCGCTGGCGATCGGTCTGAACAGCGACACCCAGCTCACCGCCAGCTACTACCACCTGGAAGGCAATCAGACACCCGACTACGGCATTCCGCTGGTGACCAAGACGACCCAGGCGCGGACCGCTTCGGGCGTGCTCGCCGTGGATCCGCGCAGCTTTTACGGCGTCGCCTCGCGCGACTACCAGAAGACCAAGTCGGACATCGCCACCTTCGCCATCGATCACCGCATCGACGAGACGCTGAACTTGCGGCAGGTCGTGCGCTATTCCAAGTCGCTGAACGACTACATCGTCACCAACCCCGGCGACGGCGGCGCAGCGCAGTTCGTCCAGGGTCAGTGGTGGATGAAGCGCGGGACCAAGACCCGCTGGAATCCCACCGAGACCGTGGCCGCCGTCACCGATCTGCGCGGCAAGAAGACGTTCCTGGGCCTCGAGCACAGCTTCGACGTCGGCCTGGAGCTGAGCCGCGAGGAAAACCGCAACGCCACCTACTCGACCTTCACCACCTCGGGCGCGGCCTGCCCGACCGGCTTCACCATCGCCGCGACCACCCTGGCGAGCCTCGGAGCCGGCGACTGCACCCTGGTCTACGCGCCCAACGACAAGGACGCCTGGACCGGCGTCATCAACCGGGCTCCGGCCGCCCGCAACGTCGCCAAGACCACCGCGCTCTATGGCTTCGACACCGTGAAGTTCGGCGAGAAGGTGCTGCTGAACCTGGGCCTGCGTCACGATCGCTACGAGAGCAAGGGCGTCGACGTCGCGACCACGCAAGCCAACGGGGTCTTCACCTCGGTGACCTACACCCCGCGCAGCGGATCCTGGGAGTTCACCAACTATCAGGTCGGCCTCGTCTACAAGCCGACCCCCGGGTCCAGCCTCTATATGTCGTACAGCACCGCCTCGACGCCGCCCGGCATCGCGGCCGGTGACCAGAACAGCAACACCGCGACCGGCACGGGAAACCTCGCCACCGTGCAGCTGGAACCGGAAGACAGCGAGAGCTTCGAGGCCGGCGCCAAGGCCAATGTCTTCCACGACACGCTGGCCCTGTCGGCGGCGCTGTTCAAGACCAACCGCAAGAACGCCCAGATCCAGATCGACGCCAGCACCTACGCCCAGGTCGGCGAAGTCGAGGTCAAGGGTTTCGAACTCGGCGTCTCGGGCAACATCACCCCGAAGTGGCAGGTGTTCGGCGGCTACACCTACATGGACAGCGAACTGGTCCGCGGCGCCTATACCAGCGTCAACCAGGGCGACCCGCTGGCCAACACGCCCAAGCACAGCATCTCCAGCTTCACGACCTACAAAGTGACCCGCAAGATCGCGCTAGGCGGCGGCGCCTACCATGTGTCGAAGAGCTTCGGCGGCAACCAGGGCGGGGCCGGCGGCGGGACCAACCGCATCTACGCCCCGGCGTACTGGCGCTATGACGCCTTCGCCTCGTGGGCGGTCAGCACGGGCGTTGATCTTCAGCTCAACATCCAGAACCTGACGGACGAGCGCTATATCGCCCGCACCAACGGCGTGCACCACGCCGATCCGGCGCCGGGTCGCCAAGCGATCCTGACCCTCAATGTGAAGTACTGATCCTCCCCCTTACGGTGCTTCACACCAAGCGCCCCGTCCGGCTTGTGTCGGTCGGGGCGTTTTTCCTTTTGGCCAGACGATGATCTGATCCGGATCAAAGGAAGACGCGGACCATCCAGATAGGAATGGCTCGCAAATAGGACATTGCCGATGATGCTGCAGATTCCCGAGGTGCTGACCAAGGCCCAGGTCGCCGAGTGCCGGGCGATCCTCGACGCGGGCCCCTGGGTCGACGGCAATGTCACATCCGGATTCCAGGCCGCCATGGCCAAGAACAACGAGCAACTTCCCCAGGACAGCGCCGAAGCCCGAAACGTCGGGGCCATCATTGTTCAGGCGCTGGAGGCCAACCCGCTGTTCGTCTCGGCCGCCCTGCCGCGCACCATCCTGTCGCCGATGTTCAACCGCTATGGCGAAGGCATGGGGTTCCGCGACCATGTCGACAACGCCATCCGACGCGATGCGGTCACGGGCCAGCGCCTGCGCACTGACCTGTCCTGCACGCTCTTCCTGGCCGAACCCGAAGACTATGACGGCGGTGAGCTGGTGGTGAACGACCTCTATGGCGATCACGTCGTCAAGCTGGCGGCGGGAGACGCCATTCTCTACCCCAGCACCAGCCTGCATCACGTTACGACCATCACGCGTGGCCGGCGCACGGCCAGCTTCTTCTGGATCCAGAGCCTGATCCGCGACGACGCGCAGCGCTCCCTGCTGCTGGACATGGACGTCGCCATTCAGCAGCTGTCGCGCAAGGTGGAGCGGGACGACGAAGCGATCTTGTCGCTCACCGGGGTCTATCACAACCTCCTGCGGCAATGGGCCGAGGTCTAGGCCAAGACGGCCTATCGCGTTCGCCGAACATTGCTACGTCGCGCGAACCATAAGTTTACGGTTGCGCCCCAACATCCGCCCAACTTTTGGAGATCGGATGTCCCAGGCGTCGACCCCCGTGCCCGCGCCCACCTCGTCGTTCGGCGAGGGTGAGGCTGCGCGCTGGTTCTTCGACAACGCCAGCGACCTGTTCACGGTCATTTCCGCCGAGGGCCGGTTCATCAGCGTCAACGACGCCTGGACGCACCTGACCGGCTGGGCCAGGGACGAACTGGTTGGCCAGCCGACGATCAAGTTCGTCCACCCCGACAGCCAGGCCGCGCTGGTCGAAACGGGTCGACGACTGCGCCAGACGGGCTCGGCGATCAATGAACTCAAGATCCGCTGCAAGGACGACCGCTGGATCTGGCTGCAGGGCCGCTCGCGCCTGGGTCCGTACGGCGAGATGGTCGGCGTGATGCACGACATCTCCGCAGAGGTGGAGGCGCGCCTCGAGCTGGAGGCGGCGCGACGCACCCAGGCCCTGCTGGCCGAGGAGGCTGGTATCGGCGTCTGGAGCTACGAGCCTGAGACGCAACGCATCGACTGGGCCCCCGACGCCCTCGCTCTCATGGGTGTTTCGCCCGAGGACGTCGCCACACCGGAACTGTTCCTCGCGCGCCTGCCCGAAAACCAACGCGCCGAGGTCCAGGCGGCCTTCGTTCACGCGGCGCGAACCGGCGAAGGGGGGGCGCTGGAATACCGGCTGCGCGCCAACGACGGCCGCTGGTTCACGCTGCGCGCGACCTACCGCACTGAGGCCAGACCCGGGTCCGGGTTCGCGCTGAAGGGCGTGTCGCAGAACATCACCGACGTGGCCCGCAGCCGTGACAAGGCGATCTGGAGCGAGCGCCGCGCGCGCCGCCTGATCGAGGACGCGCCGTTCGCGGTGGCGGTCTATGACGTCGACATGCGGCTACGCATGGTCAGTCCGCGCTTCCTGGAGATCTTCCGCTCAACCGAAGCCCAGGTCATCGGCAAGACCCTGACCGAACTGACCAACGGGACGCGCCGCCGCTTCGTGAACCGCGTCGCTCGCGCGCTTTCGGGCGAGGTGGTGACGCGTCGCGAGGATCGCCTCTATGACGCGGAGGGGATCGAGCACGCGTTTCGCTGGGAGGCGCGGCCCTGGCGCGACGTCGCCGGCGAGATTGTCGGTGTCATCACCTATATGGACGAGATCACCGCCCTGACCGAGGCGCGGCGCGAGGCGCGGAACAACGCGCGGCGGCTGAAGGTCGCCCTGGGCGCGGCGCGGGCGGGCGTCTACGAGATCGACCACGAGAAGCAGGCCTTCTGGGGGTCGCCGGAGTTCCATCGGATGATGGGGCGTCGGATCGAGTACCAGGACGTCCGTGAGGGGATCTGGCCGATGGTGCATCCGGAGGACCTGACCCAGCTCTACGAAACTGCGGCCACCTGGCGACGTGAGGGTCGCCGCACGCCCCAAGAGCATGAGGTGCGACTGCTCTCGCCCGGTGGCGAGGCGCGGTGGGCGCGGATCTTTCACGAGGTCCGCCGCGACGGCCAGGGCAAGGCGCTCAAGGCCGTGGGCCTGATCCTCGACATCGACGAGAAGAAGAAGGCCGAGCTGGCCTTGATCGAAGCCGAGCGCGCGGCCCAGGCCGCCAGCGAGGCCAAGGCCCAGTTCCTGGCCAATATGAGTCACGAAATCCGCACCCCCATGAACGGGGTGCTGGGCGTCATGCATGTCCTGAAGCGCGAGTTGCCGCCGGGAGACAGCGCGAGCCTGCTGAACGAGGCGCTCGCCGCCGGCCAGATGTTGTCGACCCTGCTGGACGACGTCATCGATATCTCCCGCATCGAGGCGGGGCGCCTGGACCTGAACCATGAGCCCGTCGACCCGCGTGACCTCGTGCGGGGTGTCGCCCGGCTGCTGGCCGCGCAGGCGGCGCACAAGGGCCTGCGCCTGGAACTGGATCTCCCGGACGACCTCGGCTGGATCGAGACCGATCCCACGCGCGTACGCCAGGCGTTGTTCAATCTGATCGGCAACGCCGTGAAGTTCACCTTGAAGGGTTCGGTGACCGTCCGCGCGCAGCGCCGCATCACCGACGCTGGGCCGCATCTGGTGTTCGACATCATCGACACCGGGGTCGGGGTGCCGCTGGAGGCCCAGAAGCGGCTTTTCGAACGTTTCCAACAAGCCGATGCGGGAACGACGCGCCGCTTCGGCGGCTCGGGTCTGGGGCTGGCGATCACGCGCAAGCTGGCGCGCATGCTTGGGGGTGAGGTGTCCTTCCGCTCGGTCCCCGGCGAAGGCTCGACATTCTCACTGACCATCGCCGCGCCGCCCGTCGCCCCGCCGAGCGCCCAGGCCAGCGAGACCTCGGAGCTGCTGACCGGCCTGAAAGTTCTTGTCGTGGAGGACAATCCCACCAACCAGCTGGTGGCGCGTCGCATCCTTGAGCAGCTGGGCGCGGAAGTCCGTGTGGCCGACGACGGCGCTGCGGGCGTCGAAGTCGCGGAGCATGGCCGCTTTGACCTGATCCTGATGGATGTGCAGATGCCCGGCATGGACGGGCTTGAAGCCGCGCGACGGATTCGCGCCCTTCCCGGCCCGGCGAGCCGGGCGCCGATCATCGCCCTTACCGCCAATGTCATGGCCCATCAGCGGGCCGCCTATCGCGCCGCAGGCATGGACGGGGTCGCCGCCAAGCCGATCTCACCCGGCGCCTTGGTGGCCGAAATCCTGCGACTGTCCAGGATCGAGCCGGACCCCCGCTGCGCCGTCGCCTAACCCCGTTCCCCCAAACCCTGAACCGCGCTAAGCAGGGTCAAAATCAGGGGGATCCAGATGGCTGAAGAAGGTCAGAAACGCGCGTCAATGCGCACGGTGGTCTCGGCGTCTTCGGCCGGCACCGCGTTCGAGTGGTACGACTTCTTCATCTTCGGGAGCTTGGCCCAGGTGATCTCGAAGACCTTCTTCGCGGGGTTGAACGAGACCGCCGGCTATATCGCCGCCCTGGCTCTGTTTGGCGTCGGTTTCGCGTTCCGGCCGCTGGGCGCTCTGGTCTTCGGCAAGATCGGTGACCAGGACGGTCGCAAGGGCGCCTTCCTGGCCACGGTTCTGCTGATGGGCGGCGCCACCTTCGCCATCGCCTTCCTGCCCACCTACGAGCAGGCCGGGATCATCGCGCCGATCCTGCTGATCATCTTGCGCTGTCTGCAAGGCTTCGCCCTGGGCGGCGAGTATGGCGGGGCGGCGATCTATGTCGCCGAGCACTCGCCGGCCAACAAGCGCGGCTGGGCGACCTCATGGGTGCAGACCTCGGCGGCCTTCGGCCTGTTCGGCGCGCTGCTGGTCATCCTCGCGACCCGATGGGTGCTGGGCAAGTATGTCGGACCCGATGCTTTCGACGAATGGGGCTGGCGGATTCCGTTCGCCGTCTCGATCGGCCTGTTGGGCATTTCGGTCTGGATGCGCCTGAAGCTGACCGAAAGCCCGACCTTTGAAGCCATGAAGGCTGAGGGCCAGGCCTCCAAGGCGCCTTACGCCGAGGCCTTTGGTCAGTGGAGCAACCTCAAGCTGGTGATCCTGGCCTTCGTCTCGATGATGTGCGCCCAGGGCGCGGTCTGGTATACGAGCTTCTTCTACGTCCAGACCTTCATGGAGAAGTTCCTGAAGGTCGACCCGGTGACGATCAACGAACTGATGATGATCGCCACCGCGATCAGCGCTATCTTCTACGTCGTCTTCGGCTGGCTCTCGGACAAGGTGGGCCGCAAGCCGGTGATGCTGGGCGGCATGACCCTGGCGCTGCTGTTCTACTTCCCGGGCTTCCACCTGCTGGAGAAGGCTGCCAATCCGGCCCTCGCCGAAGCCAGCGCCAAGGCCCCCGTCGTAGTGTTCGCCGATCCCAAGGATTGCTCGTTGCAGTTCGATCCGGTGGGCAAGACCGCCTTCGTCACCTCATGCGACATCGTCAAGAGCACCCTGGCCAACGCCGGCGTCTCCTACGCCAACGAGGCGGCGCCGGCCGGCACTATCGCGGTCATGCGGATCGGCGGCGACGAAGTGGTCTCCAAGAGCGCCGCGGGCCTTGGCAAGGACGAGGTCAAGGCGACGAAGGCCGAGGTCGAGGGACGGATCAAGGCTGCGCTCGCCGAGGCCGGCTATCCCGCCAAGGCCGATCCCGCGCGGATGAACATGCCGATGATCCTGGGCGTGCTCTTCGTCTTCGTGATCGCCGCCACCGCCCTGTTCGGGCCGCTGGCCGCCTGTCTGGTCGAACTGTTCCCGACCCGGGTGCGCTATACGGCCCTGTCCCTGCCCTACCACATCGGCACCGGCTGGGTGGGCGGCTTCGTGCCGTTCTTCGCCTTCGCCATCGTGGCGGCGGTCGGCAACATCTATGCGGGCCTCTGGTACCCGTTCGCCTTCACGTTGCTCAGCGTGCTGACCACCCTCTTTCTGCTGCCCGAGACGAAGGAGCGACCGCTCAACTAGAGCGTGACGCCGAAAGTGGGAACCGGTTTCGGCGTAAGTCACGCTCTAAGTGTTTGATTTAGAGCCTCGTTATCGCGTCAAAGCGATTCCGTTTTGACGCGCGAGGCTCTAGCGCGCCCGGTCAGGTCGCGACGGGTAGAACCTCGACTGCGACCTCGGCCTGGGTCAGGGCATGCACCAGGGCCGGATCCACCGGATGCGTGATCAGCCGGACGATCTGGCGACCCTCGCGGGCCAGCTGGATCAGGTGGCCCGCGTCGGCGCTATCCGCTTCCAGCCGCTCGGCGTCGCGACGCGCCATCTTCAGCACCTCGGGCTCGACGTCGCCGTCCAGCACCAGGACATCGGCGGAGCCGAGGGCGCGGAGCGCGCGCAGGGTGAGCAGGTCGGCCGGCCCCTTGCCGGCGATGAAGCGCACGACGCCCTTGCGCGCGCCGCCCTTGGCCAAGGCCTCGCGGAAGAGCTGGCCCGCGCGATCCATGTCGCCCTCCCGGGCGGCGGCGGCGGCCTCGCCCATCACCGCATCGCGCAGGAAGGCGCGGCGCTCGTGCAACGCCGGCAAGGTCTTGCGGACCTCGGTCTGGAACTTGGCGAGCAAGGCCGCCACCCGGCCTGTGCCCTCCGGCACCTGGGCCTCAATGTCGTTGCGCAGCATGGTGGCGAGGACCGGCGCTCCACCACCCGTTCCCACCGCCGCAACCACCTGGCCCCGGTCGATCACCGCAGGCGTATTGAAGTCGCAGAGCTCGGGACGATCCACCACATTGACCAAGACCCGCGCCGCGCGCGCCGCGCCGGCGGCAGCCTGCACGAAGACCTCGTCGGAACTGGCGATGAAGGCGAAGGCGGCGCCGCTATAGGACCCTGGCAGATAGGCGGCGTGGCCATCCAGGCGAACCAGCGTCGCGGGCGAGCCGTCGAACAGCCGCGCCTTGGCCTCGGCGGCGTCGCCGGACCCGGCGATCACCACCTTGCGGCCGGCCAGGGGGAAAAAGGCGGGGAACGAGTCCAAGACGAAACCTCAAGACCTATTGCGAACGGCAGGCGTCATAGGGGCCACCGGGGAAACCTGTCAGCGCGGCGTCGTCACCCTTGCTCCAGATCTCGGCCTGACCCGCCGTATAGCGCGCCCCGGAGGCGGACCTCGCCAGCTTGAGGGTCTTGGTGACGCCGCCGGCGGAGACGACGACGCGCTTGCCGTGCAAGGCGTAGGCGGCGGTGAAGCGCTTGCCGCCCTTGCAGCTGTAGCGAATGGGCGCGTCGGTCGCATCCATCGGCGCGACCGTGGCGCAGCCCGCGAGCGCCGCCGATACGATGGCGACGACAATAACGATACGACGCATGACGCGAACTCCCTGCAACGCGTCGCAAGCATAGCCCGTTTCGTCACGGGTCGCGCCCCGCTGATCGCGGATGGCGTTTTTCAGCGCCTTGAGGTTCCGGCGCCGCTGTTGAAAATCCCGCTGGCCAAGCCATGTGTGAACAGTGTTAGGTTTCACCTGGGGCGCTGTGCGTCCCGTCTTTCGTTGGGAGGCGAAGACGCATGGCCATGACCCTCGATATCAACGGCAAGCCGGTCTCTGTACAGGCCGCGCCGGAAACGCCCTTGCTCTGGGTGTTGCGCGACGAACTGGGCATGACCGGAACCAAGTTCGGCTGCGGATTGGCCCAGTGCGGCGCCTGCACGGTGCATATGGACGGACAGCCGATCCGGTCGTGCGTCACCCCGATCGAAGCGGTCGGCGCGGCCAAGGTGACGACGATCGAGGGCCTGGGCGGCCAACACCCCGTTCAACAGGCCTGGGTGCGGCACGATGTGCCCCAGTGCGGCTACTGCCAGTCCGGGCAGATCATGTCGGCCTGCGCGCTACTGGCCCAGAAGCCCAAGCCCAGCGATCAGGACATCGACGAGGCCATGGCGGGCAACATCTGTCGCTGCGGCGCCTACCAACGCATTCGCGCCGCGATCAAGGACGCCGCCGATTTCGGTCCGCCCACCGGCGAAGCGCACGCCGATATCGATGAAGCCATCGTCGCCGCCTCGGGCGCGACGCACCGGGGAGCCGGCCGATGAACGCCCCAGTCGATCCCAAGGGCCTGAAGGCCATCCAGCCCAGCCGTCGCGACGTCGTGGTCGCCTCTACGATGGTGGGCGGCGCGCTCCTGGTCGGGTGTTCTCCCGCCGACCTGATGAGCGCCGGCTCCAAGGTCGAGGTCGGCGCCTTTGGCCCGTTCATCAAGATCGCGCCGGACGGCGTGGTGACGGTGATCTCCAAGCACATCGAGTTCGGCCAGGGCAATCACGCGGGCCTGGCGGCCATCGTCGCCGAGGAACTGGACGCCGACTGGAGCAAGGTGAAGGTCGAGCAAGCCCCGGCCAACGCCAAGCTCTACGCCAACGGAAACATGGGCGCGCAATTGACCGGCGGCTCGTCGGCGATCTCGAACTCGTGGGACCAGCTGCGCAAGGCCGGCGCCGGCGCTCGGGCGATGTTTGTCCAAGCGGCCGCCAACCGCTGGAACGTCCCGGTCGGCGAGATCACGGTGAAGGACAGCGTGCTGACCCACACCTCCGGCAAGACCGCCACCTTTGGCGAGCTTTTGAACGACGCCGCCAAGGTCAATCCACCGACCGATCCCAAGCTGAAGGATCCCAAGGCCTTCACGCTGATCGGCTCCGATCGTGTGCGCCGCAAGGACTCGCAGGCCAAGAGCGACGGCACGGCCCTCTATACCCAGGATGTCCGCCTGCCCGACATGCTGACGGCCATGGTCGCCCACGCCCCCAGGTTCGGCGGCAAGGTGAAGAGCTTCGACGCGACCGAGGCCAAGAAGGTGGCCGGTGTCGTGGACGTGTTCGAGATCCCTACAGGCATCGCCATCGTCGCCCAGAACACCTATGCCGCCCGCATGGGCCGCGAGGCCCTGAAGGTCGAGTGGGATGAGGAGAAGGCCGAAAAGCGCGGCAGCCCGGCGATCATCCAGGGCTATCGCGACGTGCTGTCGGGCAAGGACGCCTCGGTGAAATGGGAGCCCTTCGATCAGCGCGGCGACGCCGCTGTGCTGGAAACGGCCAAGGGCGGCGACGTGGTCGAGTTGAACTACGAGTTCCCGTATCTCGCCCACGCGACGATGGAGCCGATGAACTGTGTCGCCGCGGTCGACGGCAACAAGGTCAAGCTGACCTTCGGATCCCAGGGCCAGACCCTGGACCAGCTGAACGTGGCCAAGGTCGTCGGGTGTCTGCCAGGTTCGGTGGAGATCGAAACCCTGTTCGCCGGCGGCTCGTTCGGTCGCCGCGCCACCTTCCAGTCGGACTACGCCGTTGAGTGCGTCCACATCGCCAAGAAGGTCGGCAAGGGCCGTCCCGTGAAGCTGGTCTGGACGCGCGAAGACGACATGCAGTCGGGGTACTTCCGACCGATCGTCCTGCACGCGCTGAAGATCAAGCTGGACAAGGATGGTCTGCCGGCGGCCTGGCGCCACCGCATCGTCACCCAGTCGATCATGAAGGGCGCGCCCATGCCGATGGGCAAGGGTCCGGACTCCTCGGCGTTCGAGGGCATCAACGACTCGCCCTATCTGAAGGCGACGCCCGTGGTCGACGCCCAGGTGGCGTTCCCCGATGTCGGCGTGCCGGTGCTGTGGTGGCGCTCGGTGGGCGCGACCCATACCGCCTTCGTGATGGAGCACACCATCGACCAGCTGGCCGCCAAGGCCGGCAAGGATCCGGTGGCGTATCGTCGTGCGATCTACACCAAGGCCGGCGCGGAGCGTCACCTGGCGGTCCTCAACCTCGCGCTGGAGAAGGCGGGTCCGAAGGCGACAGCGGGCTGGACGCGCGGTGTCGGCGTCCATGAGAGCTTCGGCTCGGTCGTCGCGCAGATCGCCGAGGTCAAGCTTGAGAACGGCGCGCCTCGCGTCGGCCGTGTCGTGACAGCGATCGATTGCGGTGTGGCCATCTCGCCCGATCAGATCGCCGCGCAGATGGAAGGGGGCACCTGCTATGGCCTGTCGGCCGCCCTGTTCGGCGAGGTGACGCTGACCGACGGTCAGGTGGATCAGACGAACTTCGACGGATACCGCGTGCTGCGGATCAACGAGGCGCCGTCGGTCGAGACCCATATCGTCCCGTCTGGCAACGCGCCCAGCGGCGTCGGCGAGCCCGGCACGCCGGTCATCGCACCCGCCGTGGCTAACGCCTTGTTCGCCCTGAACAAAGCCGCCACGTCTCGCCTGCCCTTCGTAAGATCCGAGGCCTGATCGACCGGCGTTCGACCGATACACGCTGGACGGGAAGAAATTCTCCGATCATCCTGCGGAAATGGTTGAGCGTAAGCGTGTTGCTTTGGGCGAGCGGATCTGTGTCAGGCGGGACGCGCCACGGCGAGAACGGACTCGCGCCCACCAGGGCTCTCGGCGGGAGATTCGGCCTTGAAAGCGGGTCCGGACGCAGAAGCTGATGCGCTCGGCGACGAGGAAGATATCGCCATGTTCGTTCAGGCCCTCGCGGGAGTGAACATGGACTACCGTCGGGTGCTCAGCCTGTTGATCCCACGTCTGGCGGCGCTGGAAGAGCGTGGCGACACGGCGGGCGCCGAGCGGCTGATCCAGGAGATCCAGGCCATCATCAACGCCCCGGAGCGGCCCGAGCACTAGAGCGTTCTGCGATCCGTTTGGACGCGCGCGAGGTCGCTGGGCCGGTCCACGTCGAGATGCACGCCAGGATCGTCGACGGGAACGCGGACCAGGCTCTCGCCCGCCTTATCGACGATGGCGCGGGCGCCTTCGTCTCCGGATAGCGCGCCGAGGACAGGCGCCCATCGCGCGCCGAACAGAACCGGATGGCCACGACGCCCAAGATAGGTGGGCGCGACGATGTCACCGGGATTTCGCAGCGCTGTCGCCAGATGTCTCGGCGTCGCCGGATCGATCCGGGGCATGTCGCCCAGAAAGACGAAAACGCCGTCGGTATCGCCTGGGAGGCTTCTGGCGGCCGCCGCCAGCGACGCGCCCATGCCGGCCGAAGGGTCGTCGATCGGTACAAGAACCAGACGGTCACGGGACAGCAGGCGCGTGGCTGTCGCTTCCACGGCCTGACGGACATCCGGTTCCGGGCCCACCGCCACCACCACATGACGCGCGGGCGCCCGGAAGGCCGCGAGCAGAGCGCCGGCAACCAGCGGGTCGCCGTCCAGAAGCGCGGTCAGCTTGCCGCCGCCAAAGCGGACGCCGCGCCCCGCCGCCAGGACGATGGCGTCGAGACGGCCGGTATCTCTTTGCGTCATGGGTCCCAGCGCCTATTCTAACAACTCGACATGACGCCCTATGATGACAGTCCCGCGCAAGCGGTCTCGACCACCCCCCGAACGACTGGACCGTCCCTGATCGACGGTTTTGGGCGCGCGGTCACCTATCTGCGGGTCTCCGTCACCGATCGCTGCGATCTGCGCTGTGTCTATTGCATGGCCGAGCACATGACCTTTCTGCCCAAGGTGGAGGTGCTGACGCTCGAGGAGCTGGACCGCCTAGCCTCGGCCTTCGTTGGCCTGGGTGTCCGCAAGCTGCGCCTGACGGGTGGCGAGCCGCTGGTGCGAAAAGGCTTCATCGATCTGGTGGCCCGCCTGTCCCGGCACCTGAGCTCAGGCGCGCTGGACGAGCTGACCCTGACGACCAATGGATCGCAGCTTGAGCGCTACGCCTCAGATCTGGCGCGCCATGGCGTCAAGCGGATCAATGTCTCACTCGATACGCTCAAGCCCGCGCTGTTCCGCGCCCTGACCCGGGGCGGCGACGTCACGCGCGTCATCGCCGGGATCGACGCGGCGCAGGCGGCGGGGATGACCGTCAAGATCAACGCCGTGGCGCTCAAGCATGACAATGCCGGCGAGATCCCCGCGCTGATCCAGTGGGCCCATGGGCGCGGCTGCGACATCACCCTGATCGAGACCATGCCCCTGGGCGAGGTTGATCAGGACCGTACCGACCAGTTCCTATCCTTGCAGGACGTGCGCCGCGATCTGTCGTCCTTCTGGACGCTGACGGATATCCCCGACTCCACCGGCGGGCCGGCGCGCTATGTCCGCGTGGCGGAGACCGGCGGTCGCCTGGGCCTGATCACCCCGCTGAGCAACCATTTCTGCGACACCTGCAACCGGGTGCGCCTGACCTGCACCGGCACGCTGCACACCTGCCTTGGCCGCGACGACGCCAGCGATCTGCGTGCGGTGATCCGCAGGGGCGCCAGCGACGCCGAACTCGTCGACGCCATTCACTTGGCGATCGGGGCCAAGCCCAAGGGCCACGACTTCCAGATCGCCGCCGCCCAGCCCGCCGTGGCCCGCCACATGTCGACGACGGGGGGCTAGGGATGGCGCGGGTGCTTCTGTTCGGGCGCCTGGCCGACCAGGCCGGCTGGCGCGACCGCGAGATCGAGGCGGTCGACCTTTCGACCTTGCGCGCCAGCCTTTCGCAGGCCGATCCTGTTCTTAGCGAGGCGCTGGCCGGGCCAGGCGTTCAGGTCGCCGTCGACAAGACCATCGTCCGTGGCGAGGCGGCTCTGTCCGCCGCCAGCGAGGTCGCTTTCCTGCCGCCGATGAGCGGCGGATGATCGTCACCCTGACCGATCAGCCGTTCGAGCCCGGCGTTCTGGTTTCCGCCTTTTGCGCCGGCCGTGAAGAGACGGGCGCGGTGGCGACCTTCATCGGACTCGCCCGCGCCGAGCAAGGCGCCGCCCGCGCACTGGAGCTTGAGGCCTATCCCGGTTTCACGGACGCCGCGATCACAGAGATCGCTCAAGGCGCGGTGACGCGCTTCGCCCTGCAGGATGTCCACATCGTGCATCGTGTCGGCGTCATCGCGCCGGGCGAGGCGATTGTGTTCGTGGCCACCGCCGCCGCCCATCGCCGCGAAGCCTTCGAGGCCTGCGACTACCTGATGGACTACCTCAAGAGCCGTGCGCCCTTCTGGAAGAAGGAGCATGGCCCCGAGGGTCCGCGCTGGATCGAACCCACGGCGCGCGATAGGACCGACGCGCAACGCTGGGATCAGGAGGCCTGAATGTCCGAAGCGCTCCAGCCTGGCGGCGGGATCAAGCCTGACCTGCCGTTCACACCCGTCCGCGTGGCGGTGCTCACCGTCTCCGACACCCGCGATGAGGCCAGCGATACCTCGGGCCAGATCCTGGTCGAGCGGATCAAGGCCGCCGGCCACGAACTGGGCGGCCGCGTGGTGGTCCGCGACGACATCGAGCAGATCCGGGCCCAGGTGCGCTCTTGGATCGACAGCAAGACGGTCGATGCGGTCGTGACCACCGGCGGGACCGGCTTGACGGGTCGTGACGTCACTGTCGAGGCCCTGGAGCCCCTGTTCGACAAGAAGATCGACGGTTTCTCGGTCGTCTTCCATCTGGTCAGCTACGCCTCGGTCGGCCTTTCCACCCTGCAGTCGCGAGCGACGGCGGGCCTGATCGACGGCGTCTTCGTCTTCTGCCTGCCCGGCAGCAACGGCGCGGTGAAGGATGGATGGGACAAGGTCATCGCCGCCCAGTTGGACAGCCGTCACAAGCCCTGCAACATGGTCGAACTGATGCCGAGGCTGCTGGAACGTTGAGCAAGCTCACCCACATCGACGACCAGGGGCGCGCGCGCATGGTCGATGTCTCCGAGAAGCCGGCGACCGCCCGCGAGGCTGTCGCGACAGGCTTTGTGCGCATGAGCCCCGAAACCCTGGCGTTGGCGATCTCGGGCTCGGGCCGCAAGGGCGACGTCCGCGCCGTGGCCGAACTGGCCGGTGTGATGGCGGCCAAGAAGACGTCCGACCTGATCCCGCTTTGCCATCCCCTGGCGTTGTCCAAGGTCGAGGTCGCCGTGGAAGCGACCGACAGCGGCTTGGCGGTGACCGCGCGGGTCAAGACCACCGGTCCGACAGGCGTCGAGATGGAAGCGCTGACGGCTGCCTCTGTGGCCTGCTTGACAATCTACGACATGCTCAAGGCCGCCGAGAAAGGCATGGTCATCGAGGCCGTGCGCCTTCTGGAAAAGACGGGCGGCAAGTCAGGCGACTGGAAGGCGGACCAACCCTAACGCGCGACGCTGGCCCGGGCCCGTCTCAAGCCTGGGCGCGCCGCCGGGGCGCTGGCTTCGTTCTGCTCCAGCGCCGCCAGCAGATCAGCCTTCAGAGCATTGAGCTTGCGCGTATCGGTGACCTTCCCGCCCTCGGCCGTCTGGACGTAGAAGGCGTCGACCGCCCGCTCGCCATAACCGTCGATATGGGCCGACTGGATGGACAAGGCGCTGTCGGCCAGGGTCTTGGCCAGGGCGTGCAGCAGGCCCGGGCGGTCGCGTCCCGAGGCTTCGACCACCGTCGCGTCATTGGAGGCGTCGTTGTCGATCGTGACCGACGGTGCGATCGCGAAGGCTGCGGCGCGGGTCTGCTCGGAGCCCCGGCGAGGCTCGACGGCCAGGGCGTCGCCCTTGCCTGCGGCCTCCAGGGCGTCGGCCAGGCGGCGCAGCGCGCGGGGATTCTCACAGCCGAACGGCGCGCCCGTGACATCCTGGACATAGAAGACGTCCAGCGCCTGGCCCTGACGGGACGTGAACACCCGTGCGCCGACCACATTGCCGCCCAGCGACGAGATCGCCAGGGCGAGATCGGCGAACAGACCGCGACGATCCTTGGCCGCGATAACCACTTCGGCGGCGTTGCTTCCCGGACGTACCTGCCCCTCGGCGGCGGCCCCGCCCTGGATCGCCGCGCGACGGGCCAGTTCGGCATGATGGAACAGGTCATCCTGCGAGAAGGCGCTGAAATAGGCGTTCTCCATCGCCGCCACCCAGCCCTTGGCGGCGGGATCGGTCTCGAGCAGCGCCGCCCGCGCGGCTTCGGCCGTGCTTTCCTGGTGGCGCTGGACATTGGCGGCGGCGTCGCTGCCGCGCCCGCCCCGGAACACCGCCTCGGTCGCGTTGTAGAGTTCGCGTAGCAGCTGGCCTTTCCAGCCGTTCCAGACCCCAGGCCCCACAGCCCGGATGTCGGCGACGGTGATCACCAGCAGAAGACGCAGGCGCTCGGGGTTCTCGACGATCCGTGCGAAGGCTGCGACCGTGCCAGGATCGGAGACGTCGCGCTTCTGGGCGAAGTCACTCATCACAAGGTGGTTCTCGACCAGCCAGGCGACCAGCTCGACCTTGCTGCGCTCGACGCCCAGACGCTCGCAGGCGCTGCGAGCCGAGCGCGCGCCGGCCTTCTCCTGGCCGCCCACGCCGCCCTTGCCGGTGTCGTGCAACAGCATGGCCAGGAACAGTGCCTCGCGGTCCTCGATCAAGGGCATGATCGACACCGCCAGGGGGTGATCGTCCACCAGGCGCCCAGCGGCGATGTCGCCGATGACGCCGACCGCCCGCAGGGTGTGCTCGTCCACCGTGTACGAGTGGTACATGTTGAACTGCATCTGGGCGACGACGCGGCCGAACTCCGGAATGAAGCGACCCAGCACCCCGGCGTCGTTCATCAGGGTCAGGGTCCGATAGCTACGCTTGCCACGCGCCAGCAAGTCCAGGAACGCCCGACAGGCGTCGGGGTCTCGGCGCACCCGCGAAGTGATCAGCGGCAGGGCGCGCGTCACGGCGGTAAAGGCGTCGGGATGCAGATCAAGGTCGCGCTGGTCAGCGATCTTGAACAGACGGATCAGGTTGACCGGATCGGCCTCGAAGATCTCCTGACCTTCGATGTTCAGGCGGCCGCCATCTTCGTAGAAGCCTTCAACATCGAGCGCCTTGCGCTTGGGGCGCGCGCCCGGGAGGAAACGCGAGATGCCCTTGGGCTCGTTCTTGAAGTGCTCGGCCTCCAGCTTGGCCGAGAAGGCGCGGGTCAGGGTCCCGACCTCCTTGGCGATCAGGAAATAACGTCGCATGAAACGCTCGACCGCCGGCGCATCGCCCCGATCGCCATAGCCCATGCGGCGAGCGATCTCGGGCTGCAGGTCGAAGGTCAGGCGCTCTTCAGGCCGGCCGGTGGTGAAATGCAGGTGGGCCCGCACCGCATGCAGAAAGTCGAAGGCGCGGATGAAGGCCTTGGTCTCTCGTGACGAGAACACCTCCATCTTGAAGACGTCCTCGGGTCGGTCGACCGGGTGCAGATACTCGGCGATCCACATCAAGGTATGAAGGTCGCGCAGACCCCCCTTCCCTTCCTTGACGTTGGGCTCGACCATGTAGCGGCTGGCGCCGGCGCGAGCCTGGCGGTCATCGCGCTCCTTCAGCTTGGCGGCGACGAACTGGGCGCCAGTGCCCTTCATGACCTCGTCGCGGAAGCGCCTCTTCAGGTCCTCGGCCAGACGCTCGTCGCCGGTCAGACGACGCGCTTCGAGGATTGAGGTGCGGATCGTGAAGTCTTCCTTCGAAAGCCGCACGCACTCTTCGATGGTCCGCGAGGCGTGGCCGACCTTGAAGCCCAGATCCCACAGCGCATACAGCATGTACTCGATCACGCTCTCGGCGTGCGGCGTCTGCTTGTAGGGACGCAGGAACAGAAGATCGATGTCGCTGAACGGCGCCAGGGTTCCCCGGCCATAGCCGCCGACGGCCAGAAGGCACAGGCGTTCGCCCTCCGTCGGGTTGCGGGCCCGGAAGACGTGCACGGTCGTGAAATCGTAGAGGGCGGTGATCACCTCGTCGGTGACTCCGCTGAGCAGGCGACTGGTCTCGACGCCGCTGGCCCCGTTCTCCAGGCGCTCCTTGGCGATCATCCGACCGCGAAACAGAGCCTGTTTGAGAATGTCGATGGCGCGGGCCCGCTGCTCGGCCTCATTGCCGATCGAGTCGAGGGCGGCGGCCGAAAGCCTCGCCCGAAGGGCGTGACCGTCGACGACGTGTTCCAGGCGGGTGGGGCGAAGGCGACGGGGCATGTTGTCTATATGGTTACCCGCTAGGCCGTGAGCAGACCCTTAAGGCGGTAAAGCGCCTCGAGGGCCTCGCGCGGGCTCATGCCGTCAACGTCGAGATCGGCGAGGCTGGTCTCGACGGCGCTGGGCGCGGCCCTGGCGGGCGCGGACGTAACGGCGACCGCCTGACTGACCGCAAACAACGGCAGATCGTCCAGCTTGGCCGGCGACTGGTCCTTGCTCTCCAGCCGATCCAGCACCTCGCGGGCGCGCACCACCACGGGCGCCGGCACGCCGGCCAGCTTGGCGACCTGGACGCCGTAGGAGCGATCGGCCGGACCCGGCGCGGCCTCGTGCAGGAAAACAAGGTCGCCGTTCCACTCCTTGGCCCGCAGGCTGAGGTTGGAGACGAAAGCCATCCGCGTCTCCAGGGTCGCCAGCTCGTGATAGTGCGTGGCGAACAGGGCGCGGCTCTTGTTGACGTCGTGTAGGGCCTCGGCGCAGGCCCAGGCGATGGCCAGACCATCATAGGTGGCCGTGCCCCGGCCGATCTCGTCCAGGATCACCAGGCTGCGCGGCCCGGCCTGGGTCAGGATGGCGGCGGTCTCGACCATTTCCATCATGAAGGTCGAGCGGCCGCGGGCCAAGTCATCGCCGGCGCCGACACGGCTGAACAGGCGATCGACCACGCCCAGCCGGAAGCTGGCGGCCGGCACGTAGCAGCCCGATTGAGCCAGGATCGCCAGCAGGGCGTTCTGGCGCAGGAAGGTCGACTTACCGGCCATGTTCGGACCGGTGACGATCGACAGGCGGGCCGCCGTTTCGCCCGAGGCGTCCAGGCGGCAGTCATTGGGGGTGTAGGGCTCTCCCGCCCGCTTCACGGCGGCTTCGACCACCGGGTGGCGGGCGGCCTTGGCGTCGAAGGCGTAGGAGGCGTCGACGGCCGGCCGCACCGCGCCGGCGTCCTCGGCCCATTCGGCCAGGCTGGAGGCCACATCGATGCGGGCCAGGGCTTCCGAGGCGATCTGGATCGCGTCGGCCAGCAGGCGGGCCTGCTCGCGCCAGTCCTCGAAGGCGGCCACCTCCATAGCCAGCGCCCGCTCGGCGGCCTGGGCGATGCGGGCGTCGAGATCGGCCAGCTCCACGGTGGTGAAGCGCACCTGGTTGGCCAGGGTCTGGCGATGGATGAAGGTGGCGTTCAGCGGCGGCTGAAAGAGAGGGTCGGCCTTGCCCGCCGTCGCCTCGACGAAATAGCCCAGCACGCCGTTGTGGCGGATCTTCAGCGGCACGCCGCTTTCCAGGGCCAGCTGGGACTCCAGGGCGGCGATCACCTTGCGACTGTCGTCGCGCAGACCCCTGGCCTGATCCAGTTCGGGCCGGACGCCCGCCGCCACGAAGCCGCCGTCACGGGCGAGCGCCGGCAGGTCGGGGCCCAGGCCATGTTCGAGCGTGGTCAGAAATTGTGACAGGCCCTCATGCAGTGCAGGCGTCAGGGCCTTGAAGGCGTGCTCCAGCTCGAATGGCGGCGGCGACAGCGGATCGGGCGCGCCGCCGGCCATCCCGGCCAGCCGCTCGCCGACCTTCAGGGTGTCGCGAATGCAGCCGAGATCACGCGGACCGCCTCGGCCCAGCGCCAGGCGGGACAGGGCGCGGGCCATGTCTCCGGCGCCTTTCAGCACCTCGCGCAGGCGCTGACGCAGCTGGCGATGCTCGACGAACCATTCCACCGCGTCCAGGCGCTGGTCGATGGCGGCCACATCCAGCAGCGGACGCGCCAGGCGCGAGGCCAGCATCCGCGCGCCGCCCGCCGTCACCGTGCGGTCGATGGCGGCCAGCAGCGAGCCGTTGCGATCACCGCCCTGGGTGCGATCGATCTCGAGGCTGGACCGGGTCGCCGGATCGATCGCCATGACATCGGCGTCCGCCGCCCGGCGTGGCGCGCGCAGGGCCGGCAGTCGGCCGGCCTGGGTCATTTCCAGATGGGCGGCGATAAGGCCCAGGGCCCCGATCTCGGCCGGCGACAGACCGCCAAAGCCGTCCAGGGTCTCGACGCCATAGAGGCGTTTTACACGGGTCTCGGACGCCTGCGGCTCGGACAGGGCCGAGGGCATGGGCTGCACCAGCCCGCCGCAGATCTTCAGGGTCTGGGAGAGGCCGTCGTCCGACAGCAGCCGGTCGGCGACCAGGGTCTCGGACGGCGCCAGGGCGGCCAGGATCGGCGCGACCCCCTCCTTGGCCACCGCGAAAACCTCGACCTCGCCGGTGGAGAGCTCCACCGACGCCACGGCCGCCTGACCCGCGCGCAGAGCCACCGCAGCCAGGCGGTTGGCGCCGCGGGCGTCCAGCAGGCCATCCTCGGTCAGGGTGCCCGGCGTCACCACCCGGACGATGTCGCGACGAACCACCGCCTTGGAGCCGCGCTTCTTGGCCTCGGCGGGGTCTTCCATCTGCTCGCAGACGGCGACCTTGAAGCCCAGGCGGATCAGCTTGGAGAGATAGGCCTCGGCCGCATGCTGCGGCACGCCCGCCATCGGGATCGGCTGGCCGTTATGCGTGCCCCGGAACGTCTGGCTGATGCCCAGAGTAGCGGCCGCCTTGTAGGCGTCGTCGAAGAACAGCTCGTAGAAATCGCCCATGCGGAAGAAGATCAGCGCATCAGGCTGCCGCGCCTTCATCTCGAAGAACTGCGCCATCACCGGCGTGGCGCCGGTGGGGTCGATCTCGTGGGCAGGGGTCGGCGTGGCGTGGGCGTTCATCGCCCGGGAAACTACATAGCGTCGCGGGCGCCGTTAAGGGGCGGCGTTAAGGTTTGTAGGGGATGGAAACCTTATGCTCCCGGAACGCCGGGTTCTCACCGTCGGCGTGGCTTCGGCAGAGCCTTGTCCGCCGCCTTCAGTTCAGCCAGAGCGCGATCCGCCTCTTCCTTCCGCGCCAGCCTGCGCGCTTGGTCGAACCGCTTGTACGCAGCCTTGGCCCGGGCCTCGGCCTCGTCGTGACGGATCGAGCCGCCATGGTTTAGCACGACGCGGTTGAGGCTGGCCAATTGCTGATCCAGCAACTGTGAGGCCTGCTCCATCAGAACCAGACGGCCGATGTCCAACTGGTCTTCGAAGATGCTGAGCAGGATATCCGTCAGCCGGTTGAGCTCCTTGAGTTCGGCCGGGGTGAGATAGTTCCTCGCGATCAGGGCATCCGCCTGGCGGATCTGATCCTTCGGCCAACTCTGAAGGCCCATGTCAGGGGCATCCGCATCGGCGCGTTCGCCAAGAACTTCAGACGGCGTGCGGTTTACCACCGCATAGAAGAGCTTGGCCTGGGTCCGCTGATAGAACTGCAGCGCTGTCGGCGAGTTCGGCTCGTAGTCTTGGCACATGGCGCAAATGCGCCGAAGCTCGGCATAGACGTTCGCCTCGGACGCGCGGATGTCACGGATGATCTCGCGCAGTTCGCGCACGCGATCCTGCTCATCCGGCGCCTTCAGGCGTTCGACATCGACAACGAAGCCTTTCGTGGCAAAGCGAACGAGGACGCTCGTCGCCCATTTCCGAAACAACGTCGCTTGCGCGGAGCTGACCCGGTAGCCAACCGAGATCACCATATCGAGGCTGTAGAGGGTACCGGGGCGGCCAGCGCCAATTACTTGCATTTTTTGCAAGTTATCCGCTTCGCCGAGCTCTCCCTCTTCGATGATGTTGGTGACATGGCGATAGATAACAGATGGGTCCCGCCCAAAGAGCTGGGCCATCTGCGCCTGGGTCATCCAAAGCGCGTCACCCTCATAGCGAAGCTCGACACGCACCCCGCTTTCGGTCCCGTAGATGAGGAACCGAGCGCCGGTATCAGCGTCTTCGACCAGGCGAACAGGCGTGCTGACTTCGGTGTCGTTGCTCATGGATCTCGTTCAGCGAAACGAGAACAATAGTAGAACAACTTTCGCAGGAGCGCTAGCGCCCTAATTCCCCGTCACCTCTTCCCAGAACCTCTTGGCCTTGCCGACGAAGTTGGCCGACTTGGGGTTTTGCTTCTCGCCGCACAGGCCGGCCAGTTCGCGCATCAGTTCCTTCTGGCGCGCGGACAGGTGAGTCGGGGTCTCGACGAACAGCTCGACCACCAGGTCGCCGCGCTGGCGGCTGCGCAGGGACGGCATGCCCTTGCCCTTGAGGCGGACGGTCTTGCCGGTCTGGGCGCCCTCGGGAACCGTGACCTTGACCTTGCACTCGCCGTCGCAGCTCTCGCCACCCAAGAGGCAAGGCGCGTCGATCTCGCCGCCCAGGGCCGCCGTGGTCATTGGCACCGGCACGGTGCAGAGAAGGTCCAGACCATCGCGCTCGAACAGCTCGTGCGGGGTCACTGACAGGAAGATGTAGAGATCGCCACGCGGACCGCCGCGCGCGCCGGCGTCGCCTTCGCCGGCCAGACGGATCCGGGCGCCGTCGTCGACGCCGGCCGGGATGCGCACCGAGAGGATGCGCTCGCGACGGACCTGGCCGTGGCCGTGGCAGTTGCCGCAGGGGTCGAGAACCAGACGGCCCGAGCCGCCGCAGCGGGGGCAGCCGCGCTCGACCGCGAAGAAGCCCTGGGTGGCGCGGACACGGCCTGCGCCGCCGCAAGTGCCGCAGACGCTGGGGCTGGTGCCCGGCTTGGCGCCGGACCCTTCGCAGACCTCGCAGGTCATGGCGGCGGGAACGGTGATCTCGACCTCGGCGCCGGCATAGGCCTGCTCGAGGGTGATCTCCAGATCATAGCGCAGGTCCTGGCCGCGCTGGGGTCCGTTGGACTGGCGCCGGCCACCGCCGAACATCTCGCCAAAGACGTCCCCAAAAACATCATTGAAGATGTCGCTGGCGTCGAAGCCCTGGCCGCCGAACCCGCCCGGACCGCCTTGCGGCCCGTTGACACCGGCGTGACCGAAACGGTCATAGGCCGCGCGCTTCTGAGGATCGGAGAGGACCGAATAGGCCTCGTTGATTTCCTTGAAGCGCCCGGCCGCGTTCTCGCAGCCGCCATTGCGGTCGGGGTGATGTTCCATCGCCAGCTTGCGGAACGCGGACTTCAGACCAGCTTCATCGATGGTCCGGGTCACGCCGAGAATTTCGTAATAGTCGCGCATTGTCAGCGTCTGGCGCTCAAAAGGCCCACGAAAGTGGCGTTTATAACGGGAGAAGTGGGATAGCTCCGAGCCCAGCGCAAGGCGCTCATGGGCGGGGAGGCAGAAGGTCGCGGCCGCGGAACGATCCTGTGGCGAATGTTCCGCGGCGCGCGCATGGCTTGGTTAAGCCGCCGGCTTGTTGTCGTCGACTTCCTCGAACTCGGCGTCGACCACGCCGTCGTCAGCCTTGGCGTCGCCGCCCTCGGCCGAGCCTTGTTGGGCGGCGTACATGGCCTCGCCCAGCTTCATCGAAGCCTGGATCAGGGCCTGGGTCTTGGCCTGGATGGCCTCGACGTCCTCGCCTTCCAGGGCGGTCTTCAGCTCGGTGATCCCGGTTTCGATCGCGGTCTTCTCGGCCGCGCCGACCTTGTCGCCGTGCTCGGCCAGGGCCTTCTCGGTCGAGTGCAGGATCGCCTCGCCCTGGTTCTTGGCCTCGACCAGCTGCTTCTTCTTTTCGTCCGCGGCCTTGTTGGCCTCGGCTTCCTTGACCATGCGCTCGATATCGCTGTCCGAGAGGCCGCCATTGGCCTGGATGCGGATCGAGTGCTCCTTGTTGGTCGCCTTGTCCTTGGCATGCACCTGGACGATGCCGTTGGCGTCGATGTCGAAGGTGACCTCGATCTGCGGCACGCCGCGCGGCGCCGGCGGGATGCCGACCAGATCGAACTGGCCCAGCATCTTGTTATCCTGCGCCATCGGGCGTTCGCCCTGGAACACGCGGATCGTCACGGCCGACTGGTTGTCGTCGGCGGTCGAGAAGGTCTGCGAGCGCTTGGTCGGGATGGTGGTGTTGCGTTCGATCAGCGGGGTGAACACACCACCCAGGGTCTCGATGCCCAGGGTCAGCGGGGTCACGTCCAGCAGCAGCACGTCCTTGACGTCGCCTTGCAGCACGCCGGCCTGAACGGCCGCGCCCAGGGCCACAACTTCGTCAGGGTTCACACCCTTGTGCGGCTCACGACCGAAGAAGTCCTGCACCGCCTGCTGGACCTTGGGCATGCGGCTCATGCCGCCGACCAGGATCACTTCGTCGATGTCGCTCTTCTTCAGGCCGGCGTCCTTCAGAGCCTGTTCGCACGGACCGATGGTGCGGGCGATCAGGTCGTCGACCAGGGCTTCCAGCTTGGCGCGCGACAGCTTGATGTTCAGGTGCAGCGGACCCGAGGCGTTCATGCTGATGAACGGCAGGTTGACCTCGTACTGAGCCGTCGAGGACAGCTCCTTCTTGGCCTTTTCCGCTTCTTCGCGCAGACGCTGGAGGGCCAGCTTGTCCTTGCGCAGGTCGACGCCCTGCTCCTTCTTGAACTCGTCGGCCAGGTAGTCGACGATCCGAAGGTCGAAGTCTTCACCGCCCAGGAAGGTGTCGCCGTTGGTCGACTTCACCTCGAAGACGCCGTCGCCGATTTCCAGGATCGACACGTCGAAGGTGCCGCCGCCCAGGTCGTAGACGGCGATCTTCTTGCCGTCGTTCTTGTCCAGGCCGTAGGCCAGGGCCGCTGCGGTCGGCTCGTTGATGATGCGCAGGACTTCCAGGCCGGCGATCTTGCCGGCGTCCTTGGTGGCCTGACGCTGGGCGTCGTTGAAATAGGCCGGAACCGTGATGACCGCCTTGGTCACGGGTTCGCCGAGGTGGGCTTCGGCGGCTTCCTTCATCTTCTGCAGGATGAAGGCCGAGACTTCCTGCGGGCTGTAATCCTTGCCGTGCGCCTTGACCCAGGCGTCGCCAGTCGGACCCTTGACGATCTCGTAGGGCACCATGCCCTTGTCCTTCTCGACCACCGGATCGCTGGCGGTGCGGCCGATCAGGCGCTTGATCGCGAACAGCGTGTTGGTCGGGTTGGTGACGGCCTGGCGCTTGGCGGGCTGGCCGATCAGGCGCTCACCGTCCTCGAGGAAGGCGACCACCGACGGGGTGGTGCGAGCGCCCTCGGCGTTCTCGATCACCTTCGGGGTCTTGCCGTCCATGATGGCGACGCACGAGTTCGTGGTGCCAAGGTCGATACCGATAATCTTGCTCATCTTCGTACCTGTCGCTCCTTTAGGCGGACGGCGGTGACAAGGGCCTTCTCAGAAGCGCCCCGGTTTTTCTCGCTCCGTCCCCAGTGGCTTCGCACTCTCTACGGTTCAAGTTCCGCACTCCGCACCGTCGACGAAAATCGAACGGGCGGAATGCGTTGTGCGAAGTTGACGAGCCCGTCAACCCCGCTTCGAAGCCGGATATGGGGGATAGGGGCCGCCACGCAAGGCCATAACCCCTCCCACGACGGGGGAATCTGGATTCCGGGCCAAGAAAAACGGTCGCAGCCGATGCGCCGGGGGCAACCGATGCATGAACGGCGGTTTTGTGGAAAATGGCTCTTGTTCGCCGGGCTGTGGCGGCGCGTGGGCTCCAGATGATCGCCAAGCCTCTCACCGTTGTCCCCGGCTTTGACGTATGGCCGGGCCTGCTGGATATCTCGGCGCAGCGCGCCTTGGTCGAGGCGGTGCAAGCGGGCGCCGAGCAGGCGCCCTTTTCGAACTATGGGACCGCCTACGGAAAGTCGATGAGCGTTGCGATGACAGCGCTTGGGTCGCTGGGCTGGACCAGCGACGCGCATGGCTATCGGTATGTCGATCGTCATCCCGAAACGGGCCGAGCCTGGCCCGACATGCCGCCGGCCCTCCTCGACCTCTGGACAGTGCTCGGCGACCCGGAAACCCCGCCGGATTCCTGTCTGGTCAACCTCTACCGCGACGGGGCGCGCATGGGTCTGCATCAGGACCGTGACGAAGCCGATCCCGTTTTCCCTGTGCTGTCGATCTCGCTGGGCGACACGGCGATCTTCCGGATCGGCGGCGTCTACCGCAAGGACCCGACAAGAAGCCTTCGCTTGGCGTCGGGCGACGTCTGTCGCCTCTCGGGCCCGGCGCGCCTGGCCTTCCACGGCGTCGACCGGATCCTGCCCGGATCCTCGTCCCTGGTCCCCGGCGGCGGCCGGATCAATCTGACTCTGCGACGGGCGCGAACGGCCTGAAAAACCAAAAGGGCCGTCCTGTCTCCAGAACGACCCTCTTCAATCCTGCAGTATTGTTCCGCTAGCCCCGCAGCTTGCGCGTCAGCGTCTCCAGATCGTGGCTAAGCGCGCTGTCCTCGGCGCGCAAGGCCTCGATCCGACGGACGGCGTGCAGGACGGTAGTGTGATCGCGACCACCGAAGCGACGGCCGATGTCCGGCAGCGAACGGGTGGTCAGCTGCTTGGCCAGCCACATGGCGGCCTGACGCGGGCGCGCTACGGCGCGGTTGCGGCGCTCGCTGAGCAGATCGGCCTGCTTCATGCCGTAATGCTCGGCGGTGGCCTTCTGGATATCGTCGATGGTGATGCGCTTCTCGCCCGACCGCAGGTGGGGACGCAGGATCGCCTGCACCTCATCCAGGGTCATGCGCGACAGGCCCTCGCCGGCGCGAGCCGACAAGGTGTTTAGCGCGCCCTCCAGCTCGCGGACGCTGTCGGTGAAACGGTCAGCGAGGAACTGCATGACCTCAGGGCGCATGCTGGGTTCAAAGCCGTGGGCCGCGCCCAGGGTCTGGATCTTGCGCTCGAGGATGCCGAGACGGAGGTTACGATCCGCAGGCTCGAGACCGCAGACCAGACCCGCCGACAGATGCGAGCGCAGATGGGCGTCCATCTCGGTCATGGCAGACGGCGGACGGTCGGCCGAGAACACGACACGGCCGCCCTCCCCGACCAGCGCGGTCAGGGTGTGGAACAGCTCTTCCTGGGTCGACTGCTTGCCGGCGATAAAGTGCACGTCATCGATGATCAGAAGATCAGCGGCGCGCAGCTCTTCCTTGAAGGCCGCGGTCTGGCGATCCATCACGGCGCGCACGAAGGTCGACAGGAAGCGCTCGGCGGTCAGATAGACCACGCGCTTTTCCGGGGCGTTGCGCATGGCCTCCCAGGCCAGGGCGTTCAGCAGGTGCGTCTTGCCGAAACCATAGGGACCGTGGAACAGCACAGGATTGAAGTGACCATCCGCCCAGTTGGCGATCCGACGCGCCACAGCGTGCGCGAACTCGTTGGCGGGACCCGGGACGAAGGTCTCGAAGGTAAAGCGCTCCTGCAGGCCTTGGGTGCGGGGCGACTTGGCGCTAGGCGCGACCACCGTCGGCGCGTCAGTGGAGACGGGCAGGACAATCTCGATCGGTTCGGCGGCGACAGCCTTGGGGGTCGCCTCGACATAGGCGCCGGCCGCCGCTTCGAACTCGAGGCGCGACTTCAGGTCGATGCGACGACCTGTCGCATCATGGGCGGCCCAGAGTTCGCCGATCCGGCGCCACGCGCTGCGGCGAATCCAGTCGCGGGCGATGCCCGTCGACGTCACGAGGACGACATCGCCGGTGGCGGCTTCGCGCAGCATGGCCGGCGCGATCCACGACCCGAAGGCCGCGTCACCCAGCTCACGCTTCAAAGCCACACAAACCTTCGACCAGACGTTCGCCGCCGGCTCACAAGCCGTCGCGATCGCCGCCGAGAAGTCCTGGCTGGCAACCCCGCCCTTCATGGTCATTCGTCCACCGCCTTGCACAAAAACAATCGCCGCATCCATCAGCCGCCGCCCCCCATGGCGCGCGACCGTTTTTCTCAACGCACACAGGTTCTTACTCGGCGAACACGATGGGTCCGCCGCCGCCTTGTTTCGTCCAAGACTGGAAGAGCGTTGAGACCCTTAAACTAGCCAGCGGAGGGGGCCGGTCAAACGGAAAACTTGCGTCCGATCGCGGATATTTCTGTTGACTCGCGAGAGGCCCTCGCCCCGCAAGGGAATAGCGTGACCGACTACTCAGATCACAGATTGCAACACTAGAAATAGAGCGTTGGATTCAAAGCAAAAGCCGACCAGGTTGCCCTGATCGGCCTTTGTAAATATTTGAAAAGATTAGACGAACGCGGTTCGTCTAGAATCTTGACTAGGCCGCAGCCTTGTCCAGCTTCTTCAGGCGGGCGGCCAGGCGCGAGACCTTGCGCGAGCCCGTGTTGGGGTGAACCACGCCCTTGGAGACGGCGCGCATCAGCTCGGATTGAGCTTCCACGAAAGCCGCCTTGGCGACGGCGACATCACCCTTGGCGATCGCGTCTTCAAACTTGCGCAGGAAGGTGCGAACGCGCGAGCGGCGAGCGGTGTTGACTTCGGTGCGGCGAGCGATCTTGCGGATCGCTTTCTTGGCGCCGGGATTATTGGCCATAGGTCGGACCTTCAAACGGACAGCCGCGCGGGCGGCCGCGAAGCAGGTGGAAATGTGAGCGCGCGGATATACGGGAAGCGCTGGCTGGGGTCAACGGTCCACAGGCAGGATTCCCGAGGCCGCTTCGCCGTCATCGCTTCCGATCCGGATCACGCGCCCTTGAACAGGGGTTTACGCTTCTCGACGAAGGCTGTCATGCCTTCCTTCTGATCCTCGAACGCAAACAGCGAATGGAACAGCCGGCGCTCCAGCGCGACGCCGGTCGTCAGGGTCGTCTCATACGCGGCTTCGACCAGTTCCTTGTTCATCGCCACGGCCAGCGGCGATTGGCTGGCGATCTTGGAGGCGATCGCCAGGGTCTCGTCGACCAGGCTGTCGGCGGGGAAGACCCGCGACACCAGACCCGAGCGCTCGGCTTCCTCCGCGCCCATCATCCGGCCGGTCAGGATCATGTCCATGGCCTTGGACTTGCCGACAAAGCGGGTCAGGCGCTGGGTGCCGCCGATGCCGGGCGCCACGCCCAGATTGATCTCGGGCTGGCCAAACTTGGCGGTGTCGGCGGCCAGGATGAAGTCGCACATCATCGCCAGCTCGCAGCCGCCGCCCAGGGCGTAGCCCGCGACGGCGGCGATGATCGGCTTGCGGCACTGTTCGATCGCCCGGGCGCCGGCCGTGAAGAAGTCGGCCTTGAACATCTGCGCATAGGTCTTGTCCGACATCTCCTTGATGTCGGCGCCGGCGGCGAAGGCCTTGGCCGAACCGGTCAGCACGATGCAGCCCACGCTGTCGTCGGCCTGCGCCGCCGCCAGGGCCTGAGCCAGTTCGCCAAGCAGGGCGGTGTTGAGCGCGTTGAGCGCCTCGGGCCGGTTCAGGCGGATCAGGGTGACGCCCGGCGCGCTTTCCGGCGCCTCGACGATCAGGGTCTGGAACTGGGCCATTACATTCTCCTGCTTGAGCCGGCGCAGTTATAGAGAGGGCTGTCGCGTTGGGGAGTCCCTCTGGCTTTTACAGACCAGCCGGGGCCGGGGCCAGATGGCGAGAGCGCCTAGGCTTCGGCAGCGACCACACCGAACTGGATCCAGAGCGCCTTGTCCTTGAGGTTCTTGCGAACCCAGGCGGCGTGGATCTCGCGCTCGGCGTCCGTGGAGCGGGGCGCCAGGGGGCGTGACCGTGCGGCATAGACGCCCTGGATCGCGGTGGAGACCGCCATGACCCCTGTCGAATGGGTCAGTTCAAGGGCGCGTTCCTTGCCGCCCTGAAGTTCCAGATAAACCTCGGCCAGCAGGTGGGCGTCGATCAGGGCGCCGTGCTTGTCGCGGCTCTCCAGGCTGATCTTGAACCGCTTACAGAGCGCGTCGAGCGAGTTGTACATGCCCGGGAAGCGCTTCTTGGCCATGGCCAGGGTGTCGACCCAGCGCTCTTCGTGGATCGGGGCCTTGCCGCATTTCTCCAGCTCGAAATTGACGAACTGACGGTCGAAGGCGGCGTTGTGGGCCACCACGACGCTGTCGCCGACAAAATCCAGGAAGCGATCGGCGATCTCGTGGAACTTCGGCTTGCCGGTCAGGAAGGCGCTGGACAGCCCGTGAACCTTCTCGGCCTCGGCGGGCATGTCGCGCAGCGGGTCACAGTACTCGTGGAACGAGCGGCCGGTCGGCATGAAGTCGACCACCTCGATGCAGCCGATTTCGACCAGGCGGTCACCGGTCTTCGGATCGAAGCCGGTCGTTTCGGTATCGAGGATGATCTCGCGGGCCATGGCTCTTCCATGAAGCCGTTCGCGGTCGGCTTCAAGCCGAGCGGTCGGTTCTCAACAGAGTCAGAAGGTCGCGGACCTGCCGGCGCGCGTGGTCTAGGCCTTGCCCTGTGTCGATCACGAAATCGGCGCGCGCGCGCTTGTCGGCGTCCGGCGTCTGCCGGGCCAGGATGGCCTCGAACTTCTCCGGCGTCATCTCCGGGCGGGCCAGGACCCGCTCGCGCTGCACCTCGGCGGGGGCCGACACCACCACCACCTTGTCGACCCGCTTTTCGCCGCCCGTTTCGAACAGCAGCGGGATGTCGAGCACGACAATTTCATGCCCCTCGGCCTTGGCCTGCTCAAAGAAACCGATGCGGTGGGCGCCCACCAGCGGGTGGACGATCGCCTCCAGCTTGGCGAGCGCCTCGGAGTTTCCAACGACCTGGGCGCTGAGTTTGGCCCGGTCGATCGCCCCGTTCACAACGACGCCGGGAAAGGCGGCCTCAACCGGCCCCACGGCGGCTCCGCCTGAAGCGTAAAGGGCGTGGACGGCGGCGTCGGCGTCATAAACGGGCACGCCTTCGTCCTGGAACATCTTGGAGGTCGTCGACTTGCCCATGCCGATCGAACCGGTCAGCCCAAGGATCAACATGTCAGACCTCGCCCAGCCGCTTCAGCGCCAGCACCCGAATGTCGACCGAAGGGGAGGGGGCCTGGCCATAGATGGTTTCGAAGCTGGGGATCGCCTGACGCAGCAGCATCTCCAGCCCGTCCACCGTACGGCGACCGGCGGCCTCGGCCCGGCGCAGGAACACTGTCCGCAGCGGCTTGTAGACCATGTCCATCACGACGGCGGTCTTTGGGGTCAGGGTCAGGTCGGCTGACGGCCCAGCGCCGCCGCCCAGACCCAGCGAGGTCGCGTTGATGATCAATCCGGCTTCCGGCAGCAGAGCGGGGAGGGCGTCTTCGCCCTTGGCCACGACCTTCTGTCCGAACGTGTCGGCCAGCTCCTGGGCGCGTGCGACGGTGCGGTTGACGACAGCTATGCGCGGCGCGCCGGCCAGCAGCAGGGCCGCGACCGCCCCCGGGCCGCGCCGCCGGCGCCGAGAATGACCACCGGTGCGGCCGTGACGTCGAAGCCAGGCGCCTGGATCGCGATGGCGCCCAGCAGGCCCGGGCCGTCGGTATTGTCGGCATGGACGCTGCCGTCGTCATTGAACACCAACAGATTGGCCGCCCCGGCCATCCGCGCCAGATCGCTGGCGGTGTCGGCGACGGCCAGCGCCCGTTCCTTAAAGGGAATGGTGACGTTGAGCCCGCGCACCGCACCGCCACGCAAACCATCGACAAAGGTCTCGAACCGATCCGCAGCAGGGGCGAAGGGCACATAGGCCGCGTCGAGGCCGGCCGCTGCGATCCAGGCGTTGTGGATCACCGGGCTCATCGAATGCTTGATCGGCTGACCGCAGACGCCGCCGACAATGGCCGCGCCCGTGATGGCGTTGGTCATACGGTCAGGGCTCCATGAAGACGCAGGAAATCCAGCAAGCCGACCAGAGGCAGGCCCAGGATGGTGAAATAGTCGCCCTCGATCTTGTCGAACAGCTGGACGCCCTCGCTCTCCAGCTCATAACAACCGACCGACCAGAGCAAGGCCTCGCCGCGACGCTCTATATAGCGGTCGAGCCAGGCGTCGCTGAACGGACGCACCGACAGCTTGGCGCTCTCGACGATCCGCCAGATCGGCCGGCCGTCCCGCGCCACGACCACAGCCGAGTGAAGTTTATGGGTCGTTCCGCGCAGCTCAAGGAGGCGGGCGCGAGCTTCGTCCAGCGAACCGGCCTTGTCGATCAGGCGCCCCTTCAGGTCGAGGGTTTGATCAGCGCCGATCACCAGGCCTTGCCGTTTGGTCGAGACCTTGACGGCCTTCATCTCGGCCAGGGCGTCGGCGACGTCGCGCGGCGTAACGTCCTCGGCCAGGAGTCCAGCCTTGGCGGTGTCCTCATCGACCCCGGGGCTGACGGCCTCGAAGAGGACGCCGGCGTTCTTCAGGATCATCTGACGCGCCGAGCTCTGGGACGCGAGCGTAACAGGGGTGAGGCTCATCCCAGGACCTCGACCTTGCCCCCGTCCTCCGGACAGCAGATTGATCACCGCCGCCGCCGTCTCCTCGACCGACCGACGGGTGATGTCGATGACCGGCCAGTTCTGGCGCTCGAACAGGCGGCGCGCAGCGATGATCTCCTGACGCACCGCGTCGGCGTCGACATAGTCGCTCTCGCGGTTCTCTTTCAGAGAGAGCAGGCGATTGCGACGGATCTGGATCAACCGATCCGGCGAGGTGATCAGGCCGACGATCAAGGTGTTCTTCAGCTCGAACAGCTCAGGAGGCGGCGGGCGGCCCGGGACCAGCGGCACATTGGCGGCGCGCACGCCTCGATGCGCCAGATAGATGCAGGTGGGAGTCTTGGAGGTCCGTGACACGCCCACCAGAATGACGTCGGCCTGGGTCAGATCCTGTCCGCCCTGGCCGTCATCGTGGGCGATGGCGTAGTCCAGCGCCTCGATGCGGTCGAAATAGTCATTGGTCAGGGCGTGCTGGGCGCCGACCCGGGTCGAGATCCGCGCGCCCAGATAACGGGACATGGCGCTGATCACCGGATCCAGCGCGGCGATGCACGGCATTTCCAGCTTGCGGCAGCCTTCCTCGAGCGCAGCGCGAAGGCCGGGGTCAACGATCGTGTGCATCACCACACCCGGCGCACCGGCGATCTCTTCCAGAGCGCGATCCAACTGCCGGGTCGACCGCACCAGCGCATAGATGTGCTCGATCGGCAGGATGTCGGTGAACCGCGCGCAGACCGCCCGCGCCATCGCATTCAGCGTCTCGCCGGTGGAGTCTGAAACCAGGTGTATATGGAAGTAGGTGGCGAAGCGTGGCGGCAGCCTTTCGCTCTCGCCCTGCGCCAGACTCTCCTGTGGATCATCCGTTAACGGTTGCTTAACCACTTGCCCTGCCTCTGGGGACGCTCGGGCGCCGAACGGCCCCTGGAGCGTCGTGACACGGCGCCGCTGTGATCAACGGTCGCATTGCTCGCCTATCATCCCCAAGCCTGCGCCGCATCCCCCGAAGTCTGAATCCCGATTGTCCAAAGACGCGGAACGAGTCCGGTCAGAGGTCGCTGTCGCGTCTCAGGACGTTAAGAATTCATTAAGGTGTTCAAGGCGCTGTCCATCCATCCCCATGATTAACAGATCGTTAACCCCATGTGGGAAGGCCTGGGGGAAAGCCGGGACGGGCTGTGCGAGTCACTCGCCTCACAGGCGTTTTCCCCACTTTGCAGTTGCCCTTCCGCTCCCTCCTTCAATCTTAATTTCTTATTAAGATATGTTAGAAAGATCTTAAGGGACGTCCGGGCTTGAGCCGAAGCCCGCGCCGGGCTTTAACCCGGTCCATGACGTCTTCCTCTCCCATCCTAAAGCAGACACCGAAGTTTCTCTCCGCGCTGGAAGGCCAGTCGCATGCGAACCCTCCGGTGTGGTTCATGCGCCAGGCGGGCCGGTATCTGCCGGAGTATCGCGCGGTGCGCGCCACGGCGCCGGACTTCATCAGCTTCTGCTTTGATCCCGAGAAGGCGGCGGAAGTTACGCTGCAGCCTATGCGGCGGTTTCCCTTCGACGCCTCGATCGTCTTTGCGGACATCCTGCTGATCCCGGGCGCTCTGGGACAGAAGGTCTGGTTCGAAGCCGGCGAGGGCCCCAAGCTCGGCGACATGCCGTCCGTGGAGTCCATGGCCGAGAAGGCCGGAGAGGCGGGTAAGGCCCTTTCGCTGGTCGGGGAGACGCTGACCCGGGTTCGTTCGGCGCTTGATCCGGAGAAGGCCCTGATCGGCTTCGCCGGCGCGCCCTGGACCGTGGCGACCTACATGATCGAGAAGGGCTCCAGCGACCGCAGCGGCGCGCGGACCTTCGCGTATCAGAACGCTGAGACGCTGGACGCTCTGATCCAGGTTCTGGTCGATGCGACGATCGACTATCTGGCCATGCAGGTTGACGCCGGCGCTCAGGCGCTGAAGCTGTTCGAGAGCTGGGCCGAGGGCCTGTCGGAGCCGTTGTTCGAACGGCTGGTCACCCAGCCGCACATTCGGATCATCGAGGGCTTGCGTGCGCGGGGCGTCACCGTGCCGGTCATTGGTTTCCCGCGCGGGGCCGGGACCCTGGTCGAGGACTACGCTACCAGAACCCCCGTGCAGGGCGTGGCGCTGGACACCTCGGCCTCGGCCAAGCTTGGCCAGACGATCCAGAAGACCAAGACCATTCAGGGCGCGCTCGATCCGCTGTTGCTCCGCGCCGGCGGCGATGCGCTGTTGAAGCGCGTCGATGAGATGCTCGAGCAGTGGAACCAGGGTCCCTATATCTTCAACCTGGGTCACGGCATCCTGCCTGACACGCCGATCGCCCATGTCGAGGCTGTGCTCGAACGCGTGACTGGTCAGAAGGTTGGCCAATGACCCAGAAGCTCGCCGTCGTTCTCTTCAATCTCGGCGGGCCTGATGGTCCGGACGCGGTTCGGCCGTTTCTGTTCAACCTGTTCCGCGATCCCGCGATCATCGGCGCACCGGCGCTGATCCGCTATCCGCTGGCGGCGCTGATCTCGACCACGCGCGAGAAGTCGGCCAAGGCCAACTATGCGATCATGGGCGGCGGCTCGCCCTTGCTGCCGGAAACAGAAAAGCAGGCGCGGGCCCTGGAAGCCGCCTTGACCGTCGCCATGCCGGGCGTCGAAGCCAAGTGCTTCATCGCCATGCGCTACTGGCATCCGTTGACGGACGAGACGGCGCGCCAGGTCGCGGCCTTCGCGCCCGACCAGGTGGTGCTGCTGCCGCTCTATCCGCAGTTTTCCACCACCACGACGGGCTCGTCGCTGAAGGCCTGGAAGAAGACCTACAGGGGCTCGGGTGTGCAGACGACGGTCGGCTGCTATCCCACTGAAGGCGGGCTCATCGAAGCTCACGCCCGGATGATCCGGGAGTCCTGGGAGAAAGCCGGCTCGCCGACGAACATCCGCTTGCTGTTCTCGGCCCATGGTCTGCCGGAGAAGGTGATCCTGGCCGGCGACCCCTATCAGAAGCAGGTCGAGGCCACGGCCGCCGCCGTCGCCGCGCATCTGCCGTCGCAGATCGAATGGACTGTCTGTTACCAGAGCCGGGTCGGGCCGCTGAAGTGGATCGGACCGTCGACCGATGACGAGATCCGCCGCGCCGGCGCCGAAGCCAAGGGGGTGATGATCACCCCGATCGCCTTTGTCTCGGAACACGTCGAGACCCTGGTTGAGCTGGATCACGAATATGCCGAGCTGGCCGAAGAGGTCGGCGCCACGCCCTATCTGCGCGTATCGGCCCTGGGCACAGCGCCAGAGTTTATCGACGGCCTCGCCAAGGCCGTGCGAGACTCAGTGGGGAGGGCGCCGGGGACGGTGTCTTCCGCCTGCGGCTGGCGGTGTGGCGCGGATTGGTCCAAGTGCCCGTGCCGCGAAGGAGTCTCCGCGTGATGGACTTCCTGGTGGCGCACTTCAATCTGGTGCGCGGGCTGCACATCCTGGCAGTGATCGCCTTCATGGCCGGCATGCTCTATCTGCCGCGGCTGTTCGTCTATCACACCCAGGCGACGCCGGGCTCAGAGATGGACGAGACCTTCAAGGTCATGGAGCGTCGACTTCTGCGCGGGATCATCAACCCAGCCTCGATCGCGACGGCGGTGTTTGGCCTGGGTCTGATCCTGGCCGATGGCCAGATCCGGGGCTGGGACTTCCTGCTCCAGCCCTGGATGATCGCCAAGCTGGTCGCCCTCGTGGGGCTCTACGGCTTCCATGGCTTCCTGTCGGCCTCCCGCAAGAAGTTCGAGCGGGGGGAGAACGTCCGCTCGGAGAAGTTCTGGCGGATGGTCAACGAGATCCCGTTCGTCCTGGCGATCGTGATCGTCGTCTCGGTGACGACCAAGTTCCTGAACCACTGAGGCGCGCCGTGGCCGCGAAGAAGTTTCTGACCCCCGCGATCTTGGCGGCCATTCTAGCGGTGGCTGAACCTTCGCTGGCGGAGACGATCTCCCGACAAAAGCTTGTCGAAATGTTTTCGAACATGCGGGCAAACCCGTCCTGGAACGTGGATGGTCCGTTGCTTTGGGGCTACTTCTTCACTTCGCCAAAGCAAGCCGCGCTGGAGCCGTTGGCGAAGATTTTGGCGGATCGCGGCTATCGTTTGATCGGCATTTACGCCGGAGACAAGGCAAGCCCTGGTGATCCGGACGTGTGGTGGCTACATGTCGAACGCGTCGAGACACACACCGTCGACAGCCTTCAGGCCCGCAATAGTGAGTTTTACGGATTAGCTCGAAAGTTCTCGGGCGTGCACTATGACGGGATGGATGTGGGACCCGCGCCTTAGTCAGGCGCTTGACCCGCCGCCCGCCGCGTGATTTGCATCGCCGATAGGTTCGGTCTCGCCGAACCCCTTCCTTTCACGGACCGGCGCCCGTCCTGGCGCGCCCCGCGAGCTCTCCGCTCCAAGGTCCGTTCCCCGAACGATCCGCGTCATCGTCAATGGACGCGCATGTCCGGTCTTCCGGATGTGATCATCGCCATTCTATCGGCCGGGCTCCGTCGTGGGGACCGCGCCCCTTCTTGAGTCTTGCCATGACCGAAGACACCGAAAACCAGGTTCCGGCCGCCGACGAGGCGACCGTCGAGAACACCGTCGCCGATACGGCTGACATCACCACCGAAGCGGCCGTCGAGGCGGGCGTGGAAGGCGAGGGCGAGGACGAAGGGTCCGACATCGCCGCCGCCGTCGCAGCGCTGGGCCTCAAGTCCATGTCCCTGCAGGAGCTGAAGGAGAAATCCCCGGCCGACCTGCTGGCCTTCGCCGAGACGTTCGAGGTCGAGAACGCCAACTCCATGCGCAAGCAGGACATGATGTTCGCGATCCTGAAGACTCTCGCCGAGGAAGGCGTGGAGATCTCGGGCTCGGGCACCATGGAAGTGCTGCAGGACGGCTTTGGCTTCCTGCGCTCGCCGGAAGCCAACTACCTGCCGGGTCCGGACGACATCTATGTCTCGCCGTCGCAGATCCGGAAGTATGGCCTGCGCACCGGCGACAGCGTCGAGGGCGCGATCCGATCGCCGCGGGAAGGCGAGCGCTACTTCGCTCTGACCAGCGTCACCAAGATCAATTTCGAAAGCCCCGACAACGTGCGCCACAAGGTGCACTTCGACAACCTGACGCCGCTCTATCCTGAAGAGCGCTTGAACATGGAGCTGCCCGACCCGACCGTGAAGGATCGCTCGGGCCGCGTGATCGACATCGTCGCGCCGCTCGGCAAGGGCCAGCGCTGCCTGATCGTCGCCCCGCCGCGCGTGGGTAAGACGGTGATGCTGCAGAACATCGCCAAGTCGATCGAGACCAACCACCCCGAGTGCTATCTGATCGTCCTTCTGATCGACGAGCGCCCGGAAGAAGTCACCGACATGCAGCGCACGGTGAAGGGCGAGGTGATCGCCTCGACCTTCGACGAGCCGGCGACCCGCCACGTCCAGGTGGCCGAGATGGTCATCGAGAAGGCCAAGCGCCTGGTTGAGCACAAGCGTGACGTCGTCATCCTGCTGGACTCGGTCACCCGTCTGGGCCGCGCCTACAACACCACCGTCCCGTCCTCGGGCAAGGTGCTGACCGGCGGTGTCGACGCCAACGCCCTGCAACGCCCCAAGCGTTTCTTCGGCGCGGCGCGGAATGTGGAGGAGGGCGGCTCGCTCTCGATCATCGCCACGGCCCTGATCGACACCGGCAGCCGCATGGACGAAGTCATCTTCGAAGAGTTCAAGGGCACCGGTAACTCGGAAATCGTCTTGGATCGTAAGGTGGCCGACAAGCGCATCTTCCCGGCCATCGACGTGCTCAAGTCGGGCACCCGCAAGGAAGAGCTCATCACCCCGCGCGACCAGCTGCAGAAGACCTACGTCCTGCGCCGCATCCTCAACCCGATGGGCGCGTCGGACGCGATCGAGTTCCTGCTCGACAAGCTGCGCCAGTCGAAGACCAACGGTGACTTCTTCCAGTCGATGAACACCTGAGTCCAAACAGACTCATACCAAAACGAGAAAGGCGCCGGTGCTACCCGGCGCCTTTTTTGTTCGGTCGTACTCGGTCGGGCCCTACGGAAGGAGCAGGGTGGCGCCCACGGTCCTACGCCCTTCCAGCGCTTCATGCGCTGCGCGGGCTTCGGCGAGCGGGAAGGTCTGGCCGATGTCGATCTTGACGGCGCCCGAGGCGATCACCGCGAACAGCGCCTGGGCGCTTTCGTCCAGTTCCTCGGTCGTGACGATGTAGTCGAACAGCTTGGGCCGGGTGACGAAGGCGGACTTGGGCGCCAGCGCCAGCGGCGGGAAGGCGGGCGCCGGACCCGAGGCGTTGCCGAACGTCACCAGCATCCCGCGCCGGGCGAGGCTGGCCAGACTGGCCTCCCAAGTATCCTTGCCGACACCGTCATAGACGACCGCCACGCCTTGGCCGCCTGTGAGCTCAGCGACCTGCGCCGCGACATCTTCTTGGCTGTAGTCGATCACATGATCGGCGCCGAGATCACGGGCGATCGCGGCCTTCGCCGTCGATCCCACTGTGGCCACCACCGTGGCGCCAAGCGCCTTGCACCATTGGATCAGGATCTGTCCGACGCCGCCGGCCGCCGCATGGACCAGAACCCAGTCGCCCTGTTTCACGTGGAAACATCGGCGGACCAGAAACTCGGCGGTCATGCCCTTCAGCAGAGCGGCGGCCGCGACCTCCAGGCTGACATCTTCGGGAACATGCACCGCGCGGTCCGCTGGCACGACGGCGGCTTCGGCATAGGCGCCCATGGTTCCGTTATAGCCTACTCGGTCACCGACCTTGAACCGTGTGACCGCCTCGCCGACGGACTCGACGACGCCAGCCGCTTCCAGCCCGATCACCAGCGGTGTTTTCACGGGATACAGGCCGGACCGGTGATAGGTGTCGATATAGTTCAGAGCCACCGCGTGGTGGCGGACGAGGATCTGACCCGGACCTGGCGAGGGCAGGGGAAGATCGACGACTTCCAGAACCTCGGGACCGCCGGTCCTGATGGCTTGGACCGCCAGCATCAGGCCAGCGCCTTCTGGAAAAAGGCCAGGCTGCGGCCGTTGGCCTTGGCGGCGTCGGCCGCGTCATAGTGCGCGCCACCCTCGCGGGCGAAGGCGTGGTCGCGGCCTTCGTAGGTATGGATCTCGATCTGCGGATGATCCTTCAAGGCGTTGAGGATCAGCTGCTGCGCCTCGGGCGGTACGAACTGGTCCTTCTCGGCGACATGCATGAGCAACGGATGGTTCAGCTTCTCGGCCTCGCCGACATGCTTCTCGATCCCGACGCCGTAGTAGGAGACGGCCGCATCGATGTCGGTGCGGGTCGCGGTGAGGAACGCCAGCAGGCCGCCCAGGCAGTAGCCGACCGCGCCGACCTTGCCGTTGACGCCGTCCAGCTTGCGGGCGGCGGCTATGGTCGCGGCGATGTCCGAGACACCGGCGTCCACGTCAAACGCGTTGAACAGCTCGAACGCCTTCTTCCATTCGGCTTCGCTCTGGTCGGTGATGTCGATGCCGGGCTCGATCCGCCAGAAGAGATCGGGGCAGATAGCGACAAAGCCCTGGGCGGCCAGACCGTCGCAGATGTCGCGCATCACCTTGTTGACGCCGAAGATCTCCTGGATCACGACGACTGCTGGGGCGCTGGCCGCCTTGGGGCGCGCCACATAGGCCGAGAAGGCGCCATCCGGGGTGTTGATCGTGAGGGTCTCGCTCATCGGGGCTCTCCGTCGCTTTCGGGTCCACAGGACCAATGTGACTTTCGACCGAAGCGCTCTACCCTGACCCGGCGGGCTTGCCCCATAACAAAATCGTGCCCTGACCGAAGGGAACCTCTGATGAAGATGACGATCGAGATCGACTGCACGCCGGTGGAAGCGCGCGCCTTTCTGGGCCTCCCCGACGTGAGCGCTTTGAACGACCACCTGGTCAAGGAGATGCAGAACCGCATGGACGCCAACATGGCGATGTTGGCGCCCGAGGAGCTGATGAAGAACTGGATGGCCTTTGGCGCTGGGGCCCAGGAATCTTTCCGCAAGTTGATGACGGCCGCCGCCGGTGCTGCGGTCGGCGGTGCGGGCGTCAAGCGCGACTGATCCTATGACGGACACGATCTTCGCCCTGGCGACGGCGGCCGGCCGCTCGGCCGTTGCAGTGGTGCGCGTATCCGGTCCCCGGTCGTCGGAGATCGCCGCTGCGCTTTGCGGTCGCCTGCCATCGCCCCGCTTGGCGTCGGTCCGGACGCTGAAGCACAATGGCGTGGCCCTGGACGAGGCGCTGGTCCTGCGCTTCGAAAAGCCGGCCAGCTATACCGGCGAAGATAGCGTGGAGTTTCACGTGCACGGCGGCCGCGCCGTGGTGGAAGCGTTGCTCGCGGCGCTGTCGGAACTTGGGGCTCGCCTGGCCGAGGCGGGTGAGTTCACGCGGCGGGCGTTCGAGAACGGCAAGCTCGATCTTGCCCAGGCGGAGGGCGTGGCCGACCTGATCGACGCCGAGACCGAGGCTCAGAGGCGTCAGGCCCTGGGCCAAGTGGGCGGCGCCCTGAGCCAGCGCTACGATCGCTGGCGCGACCTGCTGGTCCAGGCCTTGGCCATGCTGGAGGCGGCCGTAGACTTTCCTGATGAGGACCTGCCCGAGGAAGTCGCTGAGCGCGCCCGTCCGGGACTGCGCCAACTCAGCGCGGAACTGAACGCGGCGCTTGCGGACGTTTCGCGGGGGCGGCGGGTGCGGGACGGCTTCCGTATTGCGCTCATTGGTGCGCCAAACGCCGGGAAGAGCACCTTACTCAATGGCCTCGCCGAGCGGGACGCGGCGATCGTGACCGATGTGGCCGGGACTACACGTGACGTGATCGAGGTCCCCCTGGTGCTGGGGGGCTACAAGGTGCTGGTCGCGGATACGGCAGGTATCCGCGAGACTGCGGATGTGATCGAGGCCGAGGGTGTTCGTCGGGCCAAGGCGTGGGCCGAGGCGGCGGATCTTCGTCTTTGGGTCGTCGATGGTTTTCACGTGAAACAAGCCGACGCACGGCCTGAAGCGATCCGCGGTGGCGACTGGCTGATCCTCAACAAGACGGATATCGCCGATGCCGACGCCTTGGCGCACGTGGCGGAGCGCTGGGCGGTGGAGGGGCTTACTGTTCTGCATATTGCAGGCACGTCTGCTGAGGGCCCCGAGGCCCTCCGCGCTGCGCTCGCGTCTCACGTGGCGGACGCCTTGTCGGGCGCGGAATTCCCGGCCGCAACGCGTTTGAGACATGCCGAGCGCCTGTCAGAGGCGCGGTCCTATCTGGAACGCGCGCTGTCGGATGTCGGGCTGGAGGTCGAGTTGGCCGCTGAAGATGTGCGGCTGGCGGCAAGAGCCTTGGAGCGCATCTCCGGCCGCATCGATCCCGAGGACGTTCTAGGACGGGTCTTTTCGACCTTCTGCATCGGCAAGTGATGTTTCACGTGGAACATCCCCCATATTGTCCACAGCGCGCCCACAGTTGCGGTGGGGGTGTTTCACGTGAAACGCCGATGAGTCACATCGACCCGCTCGCCTGATTGGCGTATAGATCGAGTCCAGCGCCCCCGCTCGAACCCGGGGGCGTTCGCATTGAGGCGAGCGTCTTGTCCAAGTCTTGGGATGTTATTGTCATCGGCGGCGGTCACGCCGGCTGCGAGGCGGCGGCCGCCTCAGCGCGCGCCGGCGCGCGCACCCTGCTGTTGACCCATAAGCTGGAAACCATCGGCGAGATGTCGTGCAACCCGGCCATTGGCGGCCTGGGCAAGGGGCATCTTGTCCGCGAGATCGACGCTCTGGATGGCGTCATGGGTCGGATGGCTGACAAGGCCGGGATCCAGTTCCGGATGCTGAACCGTTCCAAGGGTCCCGCCGTCCGGGGCCCGCGGTCGCAGATTGATCGTCGCCTGTATCGCGAAGCGATGCAGGCCGAACTGTTTTCCACGGGAAACCTCGACATCATCGCCGCGGCCGCAGAAGACCTGGTCGTCGAGAACGGCGCGGTCGCCGGGGCAGTGGACGCGGACGGGCAAGTTTACCGGGCGTCGCGTGTGATCCTGACGACCGGCACCTTCCTGAAGGGGGTTATCCATCGTGGCGAGGATCGTATCCCCGCTGGGCGGGTAGGGGACCAGCCCGCGGTCGGCCTGTCGGACCGTCTCTATGGTCTGGGTTTCCAGATGGGACGCCTCAAGACTGGCACGCCTGCGCGTCTCGACGGAAAGACCATCGCGTGGGATCGCCTGGAGAGCCAGGCGGCCGACGACACGCCCGTGCCGTTCTCTTACCTGAACGACCGCATCGACGTGCAGCAGATCGCCTGCGGGGTCACCTACACGACCGAAGAAACCCACCGGATCATCGCCGAGCGCATCGGCGAGTCTTTGGTCTACAGCGGTCGCGCCACGGGTGTCGGTCCGCGCTATTGCCCGTCGATCGAGGACAAGGTCGTCCGCTTCGCCGACAAGACCAGCCACCAGATCTTCCTGGAGCCCGAGGGTCTGGACGACGATACGGTCTATCCGAACGGCATCTCGACCTCGGTTTCGGAAGAGACCCAACTGCTGTTCCTGCGGACCATTCCTGGCCTCGAGCAGGTGGAAGTCATCCGCTACGGCTACGCCATCGAGTACGACTATGTCGACCCGCGCGAGCTGTATCCGACGCTGGAGACCAAGCGCTTGCCGGGTCTTTACCTGGCCGGACAGATCAACGGCACCACGGGCTATGAAGAGGCCGGCGCCCAGGGTCTGGTCGCGGGTCTCAACGCGGCCTTGGCTGTGCAGGGCCGAGAGCCGGCGATCTTCGCGCGCGATGAGGCCTATATCGGGGTGATGATCGACGACCTCGTCACCCGGGGCGTTACTGAGCCTTATCGGATGTTCACCAGCCGGGCCGAGTTCCGCCTGACCTTGCGCGCCGACAACGCCGACCAGCGCCTGACCGATCGTGGGATATCCCTGGGCGTGGTTGGTCCGGTTCGCGCGGCGGCATGGACCGAGAAGAAGGCGCGCCTTGATGCCGCGCGCGCCTTCGCGCGATCGGTGACCCTGACGCCGAACGAGGCGGTGAAGGCGGGGTTCAAGGTCAATAGCGACGGCGTCCGGCGCGACGTCTTCGCCATGTTGGCCTATCCGGATGTGACGTTGGATGACCTCGGCCGGATCTGGCCTGAGGTTTTCACGTGGAACACCGACGTCCGCGAGCAGATCGAGATCGAGGCCGCCTATGCCGGCTATCTGGATCGCCAGCGCGCCGACGCTGAGTCCCTCCGCAAGGACGAGGATCTGCGCCTGCCGGCTGATCTCGACTATGCCGAGATCGGCAGCCTCTCCAACGAGGTGCGGGAAAAGCTGGCGCGAGTGCGCCCCCTGACTCTGGGCCAGGCGGCGCGGATCGAGGGTGTCACCCCCGGCGCCCTGACGGCTCTGCTGGCCCATGTGAGGCGCGACCGTGCAGCCTGATCTCGCTCTTGCTCCCGAGGCCGCTCTGGACGCCGCCGGCTTTCAGGCCCTGGTCGGCGCCACCGACGCCCAGATCGAAGACCTGACGCGCTTCCAGACGCTGCTGGCCGAATGGAACGAGGTCATGAACCTCGTGGGGCCGCTCACCATTGCGACCTACTGGACCCGCCATGCCCTGGACAGCGCCCAGCTGATCCCTTTGGCGCCGGAGGCGACGGTCTGGGCCGATCTGGGCGCCGGCGCTGGCTTGCCCGGCGTCGTCCTGGCCATACTTTTGAAGGGTAGGGCTGGCGCCAAGGTGCATCTGGTCGAGTCGATGACCAAGCGCTGCCGCTTTCTCGAGGTCGTGGCCAAGGATCTCGACCTGCCCGTCCAGATCCACAACGCCCGGGCCGAGGATCTGAAGCTGAAGGTCGACATCGTCACCGCCCGCGCCTGCGCGCCGATGACCAAGCTTCTGGGCTTCGCCGAACCTTATCTGCGCAATGGGGCGGTCGGACTGTTCCTCAAGGGGCAGGATGTCGAGGCCGAGCTCTCCGAGGCCCGCAAGGCCTGGACGTTCGAGAGTGAACTGCGCACCAGTCAAAGCGACCCTCGGGGCCGCATCGTTCAAGTGAAGAGGCTTTCCCGTGTCCGCTAATCCTCTCCGCGTACTGGCCATCGCCAATCAGAAGGGCGGGGTGGGGAAGACCACGACCGCGATCAATCTGGGCACGGCCCTGGCCGCTTGCGGCGAACGCGTACTGCTGATCGACGCCGATCCGCAGGGCAACTGTTCCACGGGGTTGGGCATCGGCCGCACCCAGCGGCGCACCACGCTCTATGACGTGTTGATGGGCGAGGCCCCCGTGGTCGACGCAGCCGTGAAGACCGAGTTGCCGGGCCTGGACGTCATACCGGCCGATGCGGATCTCTCGGGTGTGGAGATCGAACTGGGTCAGACCGCCCGCCGGTCCTACCGCTTGCGCGACGCCCTTGAGGCGATCCGCGCCAACGGCCCCTATACCTATGTGCTGATCGACTGCCCGCCGTCGCTGAACGTGCTGACGGTCAACGCCATGACGGCCGCCGATGCGGTGTTCGTGCCGCTGCAGTGTGAGTTCTTCGCCCTGGAGGGCCTGACCCAGCTGATGCGGACGATCGAACGCGTGCGCGGCAGCCTCAATCCGCGGCTGGAGATCCAAGGGGTTGTGCTGACCATGTACGACCGCCGCAACAGCTTGTCGGAACAGGTTGCCAAGGACGTGCGCGCCCACTTCGGCGACAAGGTCTATGACGCGGTCATCCCGCGGAATGTTCGGGTCTCCGAGGCGCCGTCATTCGGCAAGCCCGTGCTGCTCTACGACCTGAAATGCGCGGGTAGCCAGGCCTATCTGAAGCTGGCGCGCGAGGTGATCAGCCGCGAACGCGATCGCCAGGCCAAGGCCGCCTAAGTCCAAAGAACAAGAACCGTAGCTTGACTGAGATTGTGATGGAGTCCGTCGTGGTGGGAGAGCCCGGTATGTCCGAAGGGCGTCGTGGTCTGGGTCGAGGGCTTTCCGCCCTGCTGGGCGAGGTCGACGCCGCGCCGGCTCAGGCGCCGGGCGAGCAGCTTGGCGGTTCCCGTGAAGCGCCGATCGAGATCCTGCAGCGCAATCCCGACCAGCCCCGTCGGACCTTCCGCGAGGAAGACCTCGAGGACCTGTCAAACTCGATCCGTGAGAAGGGCGTTCTGCAGCCGATCCTGGTGCGGCCATCGCCGGATACGGCTGGCGAGTACCAGATCGTCGCCGGCGAGCGCCGTTGGCGCGCAGCCCAGCGGGCGGGCCTCAAGACCGTGCCGATCATGGTGCGTGAGCTCGACGACCTGGCGGTGCTGGAGATCGGCATCATCGAGAACGTCCAGCGCGCTGATCTGAACGTCCTGGAAGAAGCGCTCTCCTACAAGGTGCTGATGGAGAAGTTCGAGCGCACCCAGGAGAACATCGCTCAGACCATCGGCAAAAGCCGCAGCCATGTGGCCAACACCATGCGCTTGCTGGCCCTACCGGATGAGGTTCAATCGTACCTGGTCAGTGGTGAGCTGACGGCCGGCCACGCCCGCGCCATCGCTGCAGCGGCTGACCCGGTGGCCCTCGCCAAGCAGATCATCGAGGGCGGCTTGTCGGTGCGCGAGACCGAGGCCCTGGCCCGTAAGGCGCCCAGCCCGTCTCCGGGCAAGAGTAAGGGCGGCCGCCCGCCACGCGTGAAGGACACCGACACCCAGGCGCTGGAGTCTGACCTGTCCTCGGTTTTGGGCCTGGATGTCTCGATCGACCATCGCGGGTCTACCGGCACGCTGACCATCACCTACGCCACGCTCGAGCAGCTCGACGACCTCTGCAACCGACTGACGCGCGGGATCTGATCAGGCGCACGTAAAAGGGTGCGATCGCCCGGTTTCGGGTGCAAAATCACCCTTTGAAAATCGCCTCTGTCGCGCATGAAGCGGCGCCTTTCCGTACTCAGGGAGGCGCCGTTTTCGTGAGGCGAGGGCGCATTCTCGAGATATGCGCCGCAAGCGATTGTGGAATAAGGCTTTCCTGAAAAGCATCCACAGCGCCGCAAAGCCTCTGATTTCCCGCGCCTGGAGGGCGAGCGGCGACTACAGGCCCAGTCGGCGGGCGCGGCCGGCTATCATCAGGGCCAAACGTTCGGCGATCAGTTGATCGGGGGAGCCCGACGTCTTGCAGGCTCGGTCGGCGGTCAGGATCTCGCCCTGGATCTCGAGAATGGCCTCCAGGTTCCAGGCTCGCGCCTGACGGAGGAATTCTCGCTCCTGCTTCCAGAACACGCCGGCGGCCTTGGCCGCGGCTTGCAGGTCGACGCCGTTCTTGTGCAGGGTCAGGACGCGACGCAGACGACCGAGATAGTAGCCCATCGCCCTGACAGCGGCCGGTCCGCCTTCCCCCTCGGCGGCGGCGCGGCGAAGCGCCTGCTGGGCGGCGCCCACCTTTCCGCCGAACGCATCGGCAGCGGCGTCACTGAGGGAGGCCTCGGGTTCGACTCCCAGGAAGTCGGTCAGGTCTGCGGCGGTGGCGTTGATACCGCTGCCCGGGCCGAGGTAGAGGGCCAGCCGTTCGATCTCGGCGCGGGCCACGCCCCGTTCCTTGGGCAGGCGCGAAACGAAGAGTTCCAGCGCCTCGCTGTTCAGGCTGACCTTGTCGTTGGCCAGGGTGTCGCGCGTCAGGCGGGCCAGGTCCCCGGCCTCGTCCTCGTAACAGGGGATGACGGCGCAGCCGTTGGCCTTCTCGCCGACCTTGCGAAGCTGTGAGTCTCGGCCCAGCGCGCCGGCCTCGACCAGAAAGAAGGCGCCCGGATTGAGTTGACCCTCGACATGGCGGGTCAGGGCTTCGGCGGCCTGCTTGTCGGGGCCAGCCTTGTCGCTGGACAGTCGCAGGCGCACCAGGCGCCGCCCCCCCATTAGCGACATCGCCGACAGTTCGTCCTCAAGCTTGGCCGGGTCGGCGTCGAGATCGCCGTCGGTCAGTTGCGCCGTATCGAAGGGATCATCCGGGCGCTCGACCACGCGCCGGGCCAGCGCATTGGCCCGGTCCCGCACAACGCCCCGGTCCTTGCCGTAGATCACTACGGCCCGGATGTCCGGGGTCGGCTCCTTGAGGAAGCGTTCGACGTCCGGACGCTTGGACAGGATCATCTAGGTCAGGCCGGCTTCTTGCCCGCCAGCCAGGTGGCGAGGTCCAGCTGAATCTTGCGCGCGGCCTCTGCGGCGGCGCGTTCTTGACCATCCTGCTGCGCGGCGATGGCGGCGTAGGGCTGGTCGGCGGAATCGTAGGTCACCGAGACGTCGGTCCGCCCCTTGTGGACCTCGGCCCCGTTCTTGGCGTCCAGAAGGCGCCAGTCGACGCTCATCCGCAGTTCGAAGCGGTTGGCGACGTTGTCGAGGCGGACGCCCCGGGCGAAGCGCTGCTCGTTGACCGACAGATAGAGCTTGTAGGCGGCGGGCGAGCCTTGGCGATGCGCCAAGGCGTCGTCGAGCTGCTCGCGAAGCAGGTAGCCGCCACGCCCTTCGGCGGCGACGGTCTCGATGCTCGAGAGGCCGCTCTCCACCCCTGCACGGCCGTACAGGGGCGTGAAACCTGCGCACGCCGTGAGCGTGATCGTCGAAAAGGCCAGGACGGCGGCCGCCAGGGTGCGCTTCATCGCTTGGGGTCTCAGTTGGCCACGATGTTGACGATACGGTCCTTGACCACGATCACCTTGCGGACCGTCAGGCCCTCAAGGTGAGCCATCACGTTCGGATCCGCCAGAGCGATTTTCTGAACCTCGTCGTCCGGTGCGCCCGCCTTGACCTTGATCTCGCCGCGGCGTTTGCCGTTGATCTGGATCGGCAGGACGCGCTCGTCGTCGGCGGCCAGGGCAGGATCGGCCTTCGGCCAGGGGGCGTCGACGACCATGCCTTCCCCACCCATGCGCGCCCAGGCTTCCTCGGCCAGGTGCGGCGTGAACGGGGCGACCAGGCGGGCAAGGATGTTCAGCGCCTCGGCGCGGGCGGCCAGAACGGCTTGCGACGCGCCTTCCGCCGGAGCCGCCTTCAGGGCGTTCAGGAACTCGTACAGACGCGCCACGCCGCTGTTGAAGCGGAAGCCCTCGATGCTGTCGGTGACGAAGCCGATCAGCTTGTGGGCGGCCTTGCGCAGGGCCAGGGCGGCCTCGTCGCTGTCGTCATGGGCGAAGTCGCCGGCCGGCTGGCTGTCGAACTCATTCCACAGGCGGTGCGTAAAGCGCCAGGAGCCCTCGACGCCAGAGTTGGTCCACTGGACGTCGCGCTCGGGCGGACTGTCGGACATCACGAACAGGCGCGCAGCGTCGACGCCGTAGGCTTCGAAGATGTCCTCGGGCGCGACGACGTTCTTCTTGGACTTCGACATCTTCTCGATGTCGCCGATGATGATCGGCGCACCCGTCTTGGCGTGCCTGGCCGTGCGCGTATTGCCCTCGGTGGTAATCACCACGTCCGAGGGCTCGACCCACTCGCCAGCCTCGTTCTTGTAGGCCTCGTGGGTGACCATGCCTTGGGTGAACAGGCCCGCGAACGGCTCCTCGACCGAGACCAGGCCCTCGTCCTTGAGGGCGCGGGTGATGAAGCGGGCGTACAGCAGGTGCAGGATCGCGTGCTCGACGCCGCCGATATACTGGTCGACCGGCAGCCAGTAGTCGGCTGCGGCCTTGCCGACCGGCTCGGCGGCCTTGGTGTCGGCGAAGCGGGCGAAGTACCAGCTGGAGTCGATGAACGTATCCAGCGTGTCGGTTTCACGCTCGGCCGCGCCGCCGCAGGTCGGGCAGGTCGTGTGACGCCAGGTCGGGTGACGCAGCAGCGGGTTGCCGGGCTTGTCGAAGGTGACGTCCTCGGGCAGGGCGACCGGCAGCTGGTCTTCCGGAACCGGGACCACGCCGCAGCTTTGGCAGTGGATCACCGGGATCGGGCAGCCCCAATAGCGCTGGCGCGAGACGCCCCAGTCGCGCAGGCGATAGACGGTCGCGCCCTGGCCCTGGTTCGCCGCCTCGATGCGCGCGATGGCCTCGGCCTTGGCGGCTTCGACGTCCAGCCCGTCCAGGAACTGCGAGTTGAAGATCTTGCCGGGACCGACATAGGCCTCCTTGCCGACCGTGAAGGTCGCTGGATCCTCGCCGTTCGGCAGCACCACGGGCAGGACGGGCAGGTCGTACTTGCGGGCGAAATCCAGGTCGCGCTGGTCGTGAGCGGGGCAGGCGAAGATCGCGCCCGTGCCGTAATCCATCAGGATGAAGTTGGCGATCCAGACGGGCAGGGTGATCGACGGGTCCAGCGGGTGCTTGACGCGCAGGCCCGTGTCGTAGCCCAGCTTTTCGGCGCTCTCGATCTCGGCTTCCGAGGTGCCGCCCTTGCGGCAGTCAGCGATGAACTGCTGAATCTGCGGGTTCTCGACCGCCAGCTGCTCGGCCAGCGGGTGTTCGGGCGCGATGCCGACGAAGCTGGCGCCGAACAGGGTGTCGGGGCGGGTGGTATACACTTCCAGCCCTTCGGCCAGGCCGTCGGGCGCCTCACCGTCAAATTGGAACTTGAAGCGCAGGCCCTTGGAGCGGCCGATCCAGTTCTCCTGCATCAGGCGAACTTTGTCGGGCCAGCGGTCCAGGGTCTTCAGACCGTCGATCAGGGCGTCAGCGTAGTCGGTGATGCGCAGGAACCACTGGGTCAGCTTGCGCTTCTCGACGACAGCGCCCGAGCGCCAGCCCTTGCCGTCGATGACCTGCTCGTTGGCCAGCACGGTCATGTCGACCGGGTCCCAGTTGACCGAGGCTTCCTTGCGATAGACCAGACCGCGCTTGAGCAGACGCAGGAACCAGGCCTGCTGCTTGCCGTAGTATTCCGGGTCGCAGGTGGCGAACTCGCGCGACCAGTCGACCGAAATGCCCAGCGACTTCAGTTGCTCGCGCATGGCGGCGATGTTGTCGTAGGTCCAGCCCTTGGGGTGGACGCCGCGCTCCATCGCGGCGTTCTCCGCCGGCATCCCGAAGGCGTCCCACCCCATCGGATGCAGGACGTTGAAGCCCTGGGCGCGCTTGTAGCGCGCCACGACGTCGCCCATCGCGTAGTTGCGGACGTGGCCCATGTGGATGCGGCCCGACGGATACGGGAACATCTCGAGGACGTAGTATTTCGGCCGGCCGTCGTTGATCTCGCCGGTCTTGAAGACGTCGGCCTTCGCCCAGGCTTCACGCCACTTGGGTTCGGTGTCTTTGGGATTGTAGCGGGCCATCGGAAACCAGATCTTGATCGGCGGAGAGCGCTCCCGGGAAGAGCGTCCGCGATGTCATAAGCGGTTTCGCGGTCCAGGCGCGCGGAAAAAGCGGAATTTGGAACAGGCCCCCGTCCGTGACAGGGGCCTGACCGGGCGTCTAGCCCTTGATGTTCGAAAGTCGAAGCTGGCGCGCGCGCGTCAGGATCGCGTTCTCGATATCGGCGGCGGTCTGGTCAGACACCGGGGCGTCGACCCAGGCGCCGTTGATATCCTTGGACTGCTTGAACACGGCGACATTCAGGCCATCGGCGCGCAGGCGGGTGTCCAGGATGTAGACCGTGGCCTTGAACCGCTCGGCCGGGGTCTCCGGATTCACATACCAGTCGGTGACGATCACGCCGCCGTAGGGATCAGCCGAGGCCAGAGGCATGAACGCCAGGGTGTCCAGGCTGGCGCGCCACAGATAGCCGTTCACGCCGATCGAGCCTTCGGTGGCCGGCGCCTTTTCGCCGCCGCCCAGACGCTTAAACGGATTGAAGCCCGCTTTCTCGTCCTGTGCGGAGAAGGTTTTGGGGGCCTTGTTGCTGGCGCACGCCGTCACGCCCAGCATCGACAGAGCCAGGACGCCCGCGGCGACGCCGCGCATCACAGACCCACGCTCAAACGCCATAGTACCTCGCTCCAATGTCTCGCCGACGCGTGTCGCGCGTCCAGGCGCGCCCCCGCGGCCGGGAGCCGGTCTATAGCATGGCTGCGTCGCCTCAAAACAGGAATCGCGTGACCTCACCGCCACAGGAGTCGATTGAATCGCCGATTGAGCGGGCCCGTGCGACCAAACGCCGGTTGACCGCGTTCCGGGCAAGCCTTTAATCGCTTCTCGAGGGGCTCGTTCCTATATGGGACGGGTGGGGACAACCGAGTATAGGCGGCGAGTAGCGATGGTCGCGACGCGTTTCATCTTGGCGGGGACTGCCGCACTGATCCTAACGGGATCGGCCGCGACGGCGTTCGCTCAGGCCAAGCCCCACGCGGTTGCTCCCGACTTCACCGTCAAGAACGACTTCACCAGCGCCGCCGCGGGCGTTCAGTATCCGCGCGATGACAAGCGCACCCTGCGCTGGGACGCCAAGAAGGGCCGTTGGGGCCTGAAGCTGGACCTTGACCAGCCCTCCAGCCGCGAAATGGAACTGCAGGACGTCAAGGCGGGCGCCTATTTCAAGGTTACGCCTTCGATCCGCGTTGGCGGCGCCGTCAGCCTGGGCGAAACAAACCCCGCTCTGGCCGCTCGCAAGGCTCAGCAGGCTGATCCCGCGCCGCGCGTGCGCCTGGAAACCGCCTTCAAGTTCTAAGCGGTTTCAGCGCGCCAAGGCCTCCACCGCCGCGATTCCGGCCACGCCGCTGACAAACAGCTGGTCGACGGTGTGCGCTCTGACGCCGCCCAAGGCATAGACGGGCAGCGCCGTCGCCTCGACCAGCCTCATCAAGCCCTCAAGGCCCAAGGGCTCCCCGGCTGACGGGCTGTTGCTCGGAAAGACCGGAGAGACCACAACGGCATCCGCGCCCGAACGTTCGGCCGTCTGGACGGCGGCCAGATCGTGGGCGGCGACGGTGACCAGATAGCGCGGATGTTCAGCCCTCAGACGCGGCAGATTTGCCGCCATTCGCTCGGGTAGGTGGACGCCGTCCGCCCCGACGCCCTCGGCGAGGCCGGCATGTGCGCCGACCAGCAGGATCAGGTCTCGCGCGGTGGCGATCGTCCGCAGGCGTCGCCCCTGCTCGACCGCGTCCGTCGCGCCGAAAGCGCGAAACACGATCGCCGAACCGGGGGGCAGACGCTCAGCGACAGCCTCGGGGTCTGTAATGCGGGCCGGATCGGTAAAGAACAACAAGCGGGGCAGCGCCATTCCGCGCACGGTTCTTGGCGGGAAGGCCGAGGCCGCTCTAGAGAGGACTTCCAGTTCGTTCTCACCGTCCAAGGCAGGACCTCCATGTCGCAAGCGCTCGCCGAGATCCGCGCCCGTATCGCCGCCGCCGAGGCCCGCGCCGAACGACCGGCGGGGAGCGTGACCCTCGTCGCGGTGTCCAAGACCCAGCCCTGGGACCATATCGCGCCCGTGCTCGAAGCGGGACAGAAAGTGTTCGGCGAAAACAGGGTCCAGGAGGCGATGGAACGCTGGGGCCCGCATCGTCAGGGGCTGGAACTCAGGCTGATCGGACCCTTGCAAACCAACAAGGCGCGTGAGGCGGTCGGCTTTTTCGATGTGATCGAAACCCTGGACCGGGAAAAGCTGGCGCGCGTGTTGGCGGACGAGGTTCAGCGGGCGGGCAAGGCGCCGCGCCTCTATGTCCAGGTCAATGTCGGCCAAGAAACGCAGAAGGCCGGTGTCGCGCCAGGCGACGCCGACAGCTTTATCGGCGCCTGCCGGACGACCTACGGCCTGACGATCGAGGGCCTGATGTGCATTCCGCCGTTCGACCAGGACCCGGCGCCGCACTTTGCGCAACTGGCGTCCATCGCCGAGCGCAATGGTCTCGACAAGCTCTCCATGGGCATGAGCGACGATTTCGAGATCGCCATCGCGCAAGGGGCGACCTCGGTGCGGGTGGGATCGGCGCTGTTCGGCAGTCGCGTCTACGGCTAGTCCGCGAGAATCTGGACGGCGTCGCCGGGCCCGGCGGTCGCCAGCACAGCTTCGAGATCCGCGCGGGCCAGCGCCACGCAGCCCTCGGTGCCCGGATAACCGTCGCGCGCCAGATGCATGAAGATGGCCGATCCCATGCCCGGCGTCGGCGGATCGTCATTATGGCCGAGGATCACCACGAGGTCGTACACGGCGTCGTCGCGCCACATCCGCTCGGCGCTGGCCGGATAGGGGAGGGTGACCGGCCGGTTGTAGTTCGGATCGCTGGGCGCATCGCACCAGCCGTCTTCCGGTCGCGTGGCGCGCAGGGGCAAGGCGGTCTTCGGACCTTGGGGATAGACATCCGGTCGATACCAGACCTCGCGCATCACCCAGACGCCGAGCGGGCTTCTGTTGTCGCCCTCCCTCTTGTCCGGGGCGGGGATCGCGCCGGCCTTGCCGACAGCGCAGCGCACAATCCGTCCCGCAAGCTCGAAGCGGCCGTCAGCATGGGCTCGAAACAGCATAAGCGGCGACTCCTCGACTTAAGGCCGCGCGCGGGGTTGTCCCCGGGGGGCGCAGCGGTGCATGTTCCGGCTTATGGCGCAACGCAAGACGCTTCTTCTGATCGACGACGATGACGACCTGCGCGGCGCGCTGGCGGAACAGTTGGCCCTGCATGAAGAGTTCGCGGTCAACGAGGCCTCGAGCGCGGGTGAGGGCGTGAAGCTGTCGCGCGAGCTCAAACCCGACCTGATCCTGCTTGACGTTGATCTGCCCGACATGGACGGCCGCGAGGCCTGCCGCCTGATGCGCAAGAACGGCGTCACCGCGCCGGTGATCATGCTGACGGCGGCCGCCAGCGACAGTGACACGATCCTGGGTCTTGAATCCGGCGCCAACGACTATGTGACCAAGCCGTTCCGCTTCGGCGTGCTGCTGGCCCGCATCCGCGCCCAGCTGCGCAGCTACGAGGCGTCGGAAGACGCGCTCTTCCGGATCGGCCCCTACGAATTCCGCCCGTCGGCCAAGCTCCTGGTCGATGAGAAGCAGAAGAAGGTGCGGCTGACCGAAAAGGAAACCAATATCCTCAAGTACCTCTACCGCGCCGGCTCCAAGCCTGTGTCGCGCGAGGAACTGCTGACCGAGGTCTGGGGCTACAACGCCGGGGTCACCACCCACACGCTGGAAACCCACGTCTATCGCCTGCGTCAGAAGATTGAGCCTGATCCCACCGTAGCGCGGATCTTGATCACCGAGATGGGCGGCTATCGGCTGCAGCCCTGACCAACAAAAAAGGCCCGGTCAGCGATGACCGGGCCTCTTTCGTTTCAGCGTCTCCGCGTCACTTACGCGTTGCCGACCTGCTGGCCTTCGGCCTGGGCCTTGCGCGCGGCGTAGACGCCGGCGAAGTCGATCGGATCGATCAGGAACGGCGGGAAACCACCTTCCGCCGTCACGTCCGAAATCAGGCGACGGGCGTAGGGGAAGAGGAAGCGCGGGCACTCGATCAGCAGAACGGGCTCCAGATCCTCTTCGGCAATGCCGACGATGTGGAAGAGGCCGCCATAGACCACTTCGACGTGGAACACGGCCTGGCCTTCGCGCTCGGCGCGCGCCGACAGCTTCAGGTCCACTTCGAACAGACCGTCAGCGCGGCCCCGGGCGTTCATTTCCACGCCCATGTCGATGGCGGGTTGGGCGGCGCCGGCGCGCAGCGCGTCGGGAGCCAGCGGGTTCTCGAACGAGAAATCGCGGACGAACTGGGCCAGGATGCGGATGCCCGCTTGGCCGGCCTCGGCGCCTTCCGGGGTCGCCTCGGGGGCGGTGGTGTCGGTCATTAGGATAAAATCCGTAATCGGCGGCTAGAACGCCAAAAGAAAGGTGGGCGCTGCTACCATGAGGGCCGATCTGGCGCAACGCCAGGCGCCTGACGGGCGAACCTGTCTCACCTATATAAGAGTCAAACCCTGGGCCCAAAGCCCGCTGCCGGACCCCGACGTGTTCCAGATCCTATTCCTCGCCGCCGTGGCCGCCCTGGTCCTCTACCAGCTTTACGCGACCCTTGGGCGTCGTGTCGGCCGCCAACCGGAGGACGCCGCCGTCACCGCTACGCCAGGCGCTGCGCCCGCGCCTGTTGATCCTGTCTTGCAAGCCGAAGGCGTCGCCACGCTGAGGGCGCGCCAGCCGGACTTTGATCCCGCCCGGTTCCTGATGGGCGCCCGCGCGGCCTACGAACAGATCGTCAAGGCCTATGCCGAGGGCGATCGCGAGACGCTGACGCCGCTTCTGGCGCCCGATGTGATGGAGAACTTCGAGCGCGCCATGGTCGCCCGAGAGACCGCCGGTCGCACCGAGAAGGTCGAGTTCCTGACGCCGCCGCGCGTTGATCTCGAGCGTGTCGACGTCGTCGGCGACACCGCCAAGGCGGTGGTCCGGATCCTTGCCGAGGTGCGCACGCGCACCAAGGACGAGCGGGGCGAGGGCGTCGACGATCGTCGCACCGCCGAACTCTGGACCTTCGAGCGGGAGGTCAAGAGCACCGATCCCAACTGGCATCTGACGTTCGTGGCCGCCGCCGAGGCCTGATGACCCGCCCGGCCTACACCTCGCTGGCGCCGCTGGCCTTGGCGGCGTTCCTGAGCGCGTGCGCCAGCACCCCGGCCACACCACCGCCGGCGCCCGTATCTGCGCCCACGCCCGCGCCAACGCCGCCTTCCGGCCAAGCGCCCGTCGCGAGCGCGCCGCAAAGCGCTATGCCTTCGGCGTTGTCCTTTGCGGGTCTGGCGGGATGGGCTGAAGAAGACCATCTGGCGGCGCTGAACGCGTTTCGTGCGGGCTGCGGGGTCTCCAGAGACCCGGCCGCGACGCGGGTTTGCGGCCTGGCCAAGGCGACCAAGGATCTGGACGTCTCCGGCGCCAAGGCCTTCATCGAGGCGAATTTCAGGGTCGAGGCTGTCGGCGGCGGTGGGGATGGACTGCTGACGGCCTATTTCGCGCCCCAGTATGAGGCGCGCATGTCGCGCAACGCCGAGTTCAGCGCGCCGCTGCGCGGCCTGCCCGCCGATCTGGTGGTCCTGGATCTGGGCCCCTTCGAGCCGGCCCTGGTCGGCAAGAAGATCACCGGCCATGTCGAGGGCTCGACCTTCGTCCCCTATCCGGACCGCGCCGAGATCGAGGCGACCCCGTCCGACAAGCCCCTGGCCTGGATGCGGCCAGAGGAGCTGTTTTTCCTGCAGATCCAGGGCTCGGGTGTCCTGGTGCTGCCGGACGGCCGCCGGGTACGCGCGGTCTTCGCCGGCACGAACGGGAAACCCTTCGTCGGCATCGCGATCGCCATGCGGGACAAGGGGCTGCTGCCCGACAACAACACTTCGGCCGAGGCGATCCGGACCTGGCTGGCCGAGCATCGTGGGCCCGAGGCCGATGCGATCATGCGGCTGAACCCTCGCTATGTGTTCTTCCGCACGGTTCCCGACGACGGCAAGGAGCCCGCCGGCGCAGCGGGCGTGGCCCTGCCGCCGGGCCGGGCGATCGCGGTTGATCCTGGCCATCACGCCTATGGCGGCTTCTATTGGCTGGACGCGGCGGCCCCGAAGCTGGTCGGGGCCTTCCCGGTCTATCGTCGCGCGGTCACGGCGCTGGATACCGGCGGGGCGATCAAAGGCGAGGTGCGCGCCGATCTCTATATGGGCTCGGGCGCGGCGGCCGGCGTCGAGGCCGGCCGGGTGCGCCACACCCTGCGTCTCTATCGGCTGACGCCGAACCCCTGACGTGGCCAAGAAGCCGCCGCCCCCTCCCGGCAAAATGGGACCCGAAGATGACAAGCGCCTCTGGCGGCTGGTCGCCTCAACCGTGACGCCGCGCGCGCCGGTGAAGCCTGAAAAGATGCGCAGCAAGGCGCGGATCCGGCCGTCGCTGAAGTCGGATGCGGCCTTGCCGGCCGAGCCGCCGACGCGCCTGGCCTCGATCGCGCCGCTGCGGCTGCATCCCGAGGACCTCAAACCAACCCCGCCCAAGCCGCTGAAGGGCCCGGCCGGCCATATCGAGCCCAATCGCAAGCTGCGGATCGTCAAGGAGCGCGACCCGATCGGCGCGCGGCTCGATATGCACGGCCTGGACCAGGACCAGGCTCGCGCGACGCTGGAGGCCTTCATCCGGCGCTCATTCAGCCAGGGCCACCGGGCGGTGCTGGTGATCACCGGCAAGGGCAAGGTGGGGCAGGGGGTCTTGAGGTCTCGCACGCCCGAATGGCTGACCGACCCGTCCCTGCGCGAGATGGTCGCCGGCGTCTCCACCGCCGACCGCCGCCACGGCGGCGAGGGGGCGCTGTACGTGGCGCTGAAGCGGCGGGTGTGAGGCGTCTGTCTATCTCGTGACTAACAAGCCTTGCTTCTGAAGGTCGCTGTAGATGCAGTCTTCTTTTGTTTTCTGCCCCTCGACGCCCTGATCAACGTATGCGGCCCAAGCATCGCCGACCTTTGTCGGCGCAAAATCCTTCAAGCCGCATCGTGCTGCCGCGTCGATAATCTGCTGGCGATCAGCCCATGTGTTCTCGTCGCCGACAAAGCAGCCCGCCAAGGCGCTGGCCAAGGAAATCGACAGAGCCAGAACGCCAAGCTTCAGCGCGACTTTTAATTTCATCCCGCGAAGCTGCCATCCAGAATGGGCGCCCGCAATGCGTCCCGTAACTAGAAGAGGCTTATCCCTTCCGCGACGCCTTCTCGGCGATGCCGGAGGTGCCCTCGCGGGCTTCCAGCTTCTCGGCCACGGCGTCCAGCGAGACGCCTGAGGCCGCCATCAAGGCCAGCCAGTGGTAGAGCAGGTCGGCGCTTTCGGCCGCCAACGCGTCCGGACCTTGCGCCACAGCGGCGATTACTGTCTCGATGGCTTCCTCGCCGAGCTTCTTGGCCGCCAGGGCCGGGTCGTTCAGGAGCTTCGCCGTATAGGACACCGACGGATCGCCGCCCTTGCGGGCCTCGATCGTCGCTGACAGGCGTTGCAGGACGTCGGTGAGGCGCTGGCTCATGCCACGTCCTTCATCTTGTCCAGGCGCACCGGGATGCCGGCGTCGGCCATGGCCTGCTTGGCCTCGCCGATCGAAATCTCGCCGAAGTGGAAGATCGAGGCGGCCAGCACGGCGGCGGCGTGGCCGTCGCGGGCGGCTTCGACCAGATGTTCGGTCTTGCCGGCGCCGCCCGAGGCGATCACCGGCACGCTGACCGCGCCCGTCACGGCCTTCAGCAGCGGGATGTCGTAGCCGATCTTGGCGCCGTCGCGGTCCATCGAGGTCAGCAGGATCTCGCCCGCGCCGCGTTCCACGATCTTGGTGGCCCATTCGACCACGTCGATCCCGGTGTCCTTGCGGCCGCCATAGGTCCATACGTTCCAGCCCGAGCCGTCCTCGCGCGCCTTGGCGTCGATGGCCACGACCACGCACTGGGCCCCGAAGGCGTCGGCGCCCCCGGCGATCAGGTCGGGATTCTCGACGGCGGCGGTGTTGACCGAGACCTTGTCGGCCCCGGCCAGCAGCAGGCGGCGCATGTCACCGACCTGCCGCACGCCGCCGCCCACAGAGACGGGCATGAAGCAGACCTCGGCGGTGCGCGAGATGACGTCCAGGATCAGGCCCCGGCCTTCGCTGGAGGCGGTGATGTCCAGGAACATCAGCTCGTCGGCGCCGGCGGCGTCATAGGCGCGCGCCTGCTCCACCGGATCGCCGGCGTCGCGCAGGGAGACGAAATTGACCCCCTTGACCACCCGCCCGTCCTTCACGTCGAGGCAGGGAATGATCCGGGTCTTCAGCATCAGGCGGCCGCCGCGATCAACGCTTCGGACGGCTTGATCGTGCCGGCATAGAGCGAACGGCCCAGGATGGCGCCGGCGATCTCGACGCCCTGACGGGCCTTCAGGCGCTCGATATCGGCCACGGCGGCCACACCGCCCGAGGCGATGACGGGGATCGAGACCGCGTCGGCGAGCTCGCCTACGCCCTCGACATTGACGCCGGTCAGGGCGCCGTCGCGGCTGATGTCAGTGATAATCAGGGCTGCGACACCGGCGTCCTCGAAACGGCGCGACAGGTCGATCGCCGACAGGTCCGACAGGCCCGTCCAGCCGTCGATGGCGACCTTGCCGTCGCGCACGTCGACCGCGACGGCGATCTGCTCGGGCCACAGGCGCGCGGCCTTCTTGACCAGTTCGGGATCGTGCACGGCCACGGTGCCGAGGATCACGCGGGACACGCCCGCCTCGATCCAGGCCTCGACGCCTTCCAGGGTGCGGATGCCGCCGCCCAGCTGCACTGGGATCGAGATCGACTCCAGGATCTGCTCGACAGCGGCGGTGTTGACCGACTTGCCCTCGATGGCGCCGTTCAGGTCAACGACGTGCAGCCACGAGAAGCCGTCCTGGACGAAGCGCTGGGCCTGGTCGGCGGGCGAGGTGTTGAAGACCGTGGCCTTGTCCATGTCGCCATGCAGCAGGCGCACGCACTGGCCGTCCTTCAGGTCGATGGCGGGATAGAGGATCATGGGCGCCATTCCAGGAAGTTGGCGAGCAGGGCGAGCCCTGATGCTTGTGATTTTTCAGGGTGGAACTGTACGCCCGCGACATTGTCCTTGGCCACAGCGGCCGTGAACGGCCCGCCGTGGTCGGCGGTGGCGACGACATCTTCCACATGGGAAGGGGTCAGGGCGAACGAGTTGGCGAAATACATGTGGGCGCCGTCGTCGATGCCCGCGAACAGGGCATGAGGACGCACGAGGCTGATCGCGTTCCAGCCCATGTGCGGGATGGTCAGCGTCGGATCGCTGGGCTCGAGCTTCTTCACCTGGCCCTGAATCCAGTTCAGGCCTGGGGTGACGCCGAACTCCAGCCCCTCGGTGGCCAGGAGCTGGTGGCCGACGCAGATGCCCATGAACGGAACACCCCGGCCGTGGACGGCCTGGTTCATCGCTTCATAGACGCCGGTGGCGTCCAGGCCCGCGCGGCAGGAGGCGAAGGCCCCGACGCCGGGCAGGAAGACGCGATCGGCCTTGGCGACAAGGTCGGGGTCAGCGGTGACAACGATGTCGGCGTCGAGCGCGCGACGGCGGGCCGCCTCGCGCAGGGCCTTCTCGGCCGAACGCAGGTTGCCCGACCCGTAATCGATCAGGGCGACGGTCTGCATGAAATCAGGTTCCTACAGCACGCCCTTGGTGGACGGCGCCTGACCGCCGGTCTTGGGGTCGATCTCGACCGCCTGACGCAGCGCCCGGGCCAGGGCCTTGAAGCCGCTTTCGGCGACGTGGTGGGTGTTGTCGCCGTACAGGGTCTCCAGATGCACGCACGCCCCGCTGTTCATGGCGAACGCGTGGTGGAACTCCTTGAAGAGCTCGGTGTCCATCTCCCCGACCTTGGGGCGCTTGAACTCGACCTTCCAGATCAGATACGGCCGGTTGGAGAGGTCGATGGCGCAACGGGTCAGGGTCTCGTCCATCGGGATATAGGCCGAGCCGAAGCGGCGGATGCCCTTGAAGCCGTCCAGCGCCTTGTGGATCGCCTGGCCCAGCACGATGCCGGTGTCCTCGACCGTGTGGTGCATGTCGATATGCAGGTCGCCCTTGGTCTCGACCTTCAGGTCGAAGCCGCCATGGCGCGCGAAGCTCTCCAGCATATGGTCATAGAAACCAATGCCGGTGGAGATCGTCGAGACGCCGGTCCCGTCGAGATCGATCCAGACCCGGATCTGGGTCTCCTTCGTCTCGCGGACCACTTCAGCGGTGCGGGCCATTTGAGCTCTAAAGTCCGTTCTTTTCAGCCAGCTCGCGCAGGGAGACCTGCGGACGCGGACCGTAGTGGTCGATCACCTCGGCGGCCGCCAGGCTGCCCAGCTGGCCACAGATAGGCAGCGGGCGGCCGTGGGAAAGGCCAAAGAGGAAACCCGCCGCGTATTGGTCGCCTGCGCCGGTCGTGTCCACGACTTTTTCCACGGGATAGGCCGAGATTTCGTGCAACTGCCCGTTTGCCGCGACCACCGAGCCTTTTTCGCTGCGGGTCACGGCGGCGATCTCGCAGCGTTCGGCCAGGGCCTTCACCGCCGCGTCGAAATCGTCGGTCTCGAACAGGGCGCAGACCTCTGCGGCGTTGGCGAAGACGATGTCGCACTGGGTTTCGACAAAGCCCAGCAGGGCGCCGCGGTGGCGATCGACGACGAAGCTGTCGGACAGGGTCAGGGCGATCTTGCGGCCCGAGCCGTGTGCGAGGGCGGCGGCCTTGGCGAAGGCGCGGCGCGCTTCGGGCGGATCGAAGAGATAGCCTTCCAGATACGAGATCTGCGCGGCCTCGATGATGTCCGGGTCGACGTCGGCGGGGTTCAGCTCCACGCACGCGCCCAGATAGGTCGACATGGTGCGCTGGGCGTCGGGGGTGACGTTGATCAGGCTCTGCGCTGTCGCCGGGCCTTCCGCGAGCGGCGGGGTCGTGAAGACGCAGCCGATCGCGTTCATGTCGTGGCGGAACACGCGGCCCAGCTGGTCGTCGGCGACCTTGCCCAGGAACGCGGCCTTGCCGCCGAAGCTGGCGACGCCGGCCACGGTGTTGGCGGCGCTGCCGCCCGAGGCTTCGATCGCCGCCGACATCACGTCGTACAGGCTGGCGGCGCGCGCCGGATCGATCAGGGCCATCGAGCCCTTCACCAGGCCCTCGCGCTCGAGGAAGGCGTCGTCGCACTGGGCGATGACGTCGACGATGGCGTTGCCGATGGCGGCGACGTCGTAGAGCGCGGTCATGGGACGGAAAAACCTTTGAAAGAACAGGACCGAAGGTCCAAGCAGCGTTGCGATTAAAGGATGTAGTCGGCCGTGGCAACGCGAGGGTTGCCCAAAGTCCTGCGACATCCTAGCTGCGCTGTTCTAGCAAGCATGGGTAAACCGATGGTCGATGTCCTGCTCCTGGTCCCGGCTCGCGATGAGCATCGCTATGGCGACAGCTGGTTGACCCTGTTCGAGCGCCTGGCGGCGCCACTGCACGCCCACGGCCTGACCGTCGAGGCTCAGCCATGGACCGATCCTGTCGCGCCAGGCCAGGCGCGCTTGGTCATGCCGTCCCTGGCCTGGGGCTACCACGCCCGGCAGGCGGACTGGTTCGCGCAGCTCGACGCCTTCGAGGCGAGCGGGGTGCGCATGGTGAATCCGCCCTCGGTGCTGCGCTGGAATTCGACCAAGACCTATCTGGTCGAGCTGGCGGGAAAGGGCGCGCCCGTCGTGCCGACCCAGGCTCGCGACCGTCTGACGCCCGAGGCGCTCGAGGCTGCGTTCGACGCCTTCGGGGTCGACGAGGTGGTGGTCAAGCCGCAGGTCTCGGCCGGCTCGCACGAGACCATCCGGGTCAAGCGTCGCGGTTCGCTGGACGGCGGTCCGACCGGCCCGGCGCTCATCCAGCCCTTCCTGCCGGCGGTGGGCGAGGAGGGGGAGCTTTCGCTGTTCTTCTTCGACGGCCAGTTTAGCCATGCGGTGACCAAGGTCGCCGTCGATGGCGATTTCCGCGTCCAGCCGCAGTTCGGCGGCCGGGTCAGCGAGGTCGCGCCCGAGCCCGAAGCCCTGCGCGCTGCCGCCATGGTGCTGGAAGCCGCCGGACCGCCCCTGACCTATGCCCGCGTTGATTTGATCCGGGGCCTCGACCACACGCCCCAGCTGATGGAGCTGGAGGTCATCGAGCCTGACCTTTTCCTGGAGCACGCCCATGACCAGGGCGCGGCCTTCGCGGCGGCGGTGTTGCGGGCGATCGGCTAGCTCAGCAGGCTCCCACCTGACTTCGCTTTGCGAAGTCGGCCGCCCCCAAAGGGGACAGAAGGCCCCGCCATCCTTCTTCCCCCTCCGGGGGAGGAGCGCCGGAGGCGCGGAGGGGGCAAGTCACGCCCCCAGGAACAGCTCCCGCGACGGGCACAGGTCGCTGATCTTGCAAATCTCGCACTTGGGCTTCCTCGCCACGCAGACATAGCGGCCGTGCAAGATCAGCCAGTGGTGCGCGCGGGTCTGGTAGGGTGGGGGGACAACCCGCATAAGGTCTTGCTCCACCGCATCCGGGGTCTTGCCGGCCGACAGCTTGAGACGATGCGAGACCCGGAAGACGTGGGTGTCGACGGCGATGGCGGGTTCGATGTCCAGTTCGTTCAGCACCACACTGGCGGTCTTGCGGCCAACGCCGGGGAGAGCCTCGAGATCCTCGCGGTTCAGCGGAACCTGGCCGCCATGCTTATCCATGATGATCCGGGCGGCGGCGATCACGTTCTTGGCCTTGCTGCGGAACAGGCCGATCGAGGCGATGTACTTGATCAGCCCCTCTTCCCCGAGCGCCAGCATCGCCTCGGCGCTGTTCGCGACCTGAAACAGCGGGCCGGTGGCCTTGTTGACCTGGACGTCGGTGGCCTGGGCCGACAGGGCGACGGCCGTGACCAGTTCGTACGGGTTGGAATAGTTCAGCTCGGTCTTGGGGTGCAGGTCCAGACCCTCGAACCGGTCGAACAGAACCGCGACACGCTCACGCTGGGCCGGGGAGAGGCGTTTGACGGGCTTCTTGGCGGCCTTGCGGACCGGCGTCTTGCTGACCGAAGCGGCTTTGCGGGGAGTCTTGACCATGGGGCGACCATGCCGTGGGGGACTCCGCTCGCCAAGAGCGCGGCTGACCCCTAAATTCGCGCCATGGCCAAGCCGATCTACATGGACCGGGTGATCGCCCCCCACCGTTCGCTCAGCCCGCAGGGCGGCGCGGTGCTTCTGGCCGTGGTCATGGCGTTCAATGTGCTGGTCGCTATCTTTCTGATCGTGATCGACGCGCCGCCGGTGCTGCCGTTTCTGGGCCTCGACGTCCTGGCGCTGTGGCTCGCCTTGCGCGCCAGCGCGCGGGCCGCTCGGCGGGTCGAGCGTATCCAGGTCACCGCCGAGGCCGTGACCGTCAGCCGCGAGGACGAAAAGGGCGCACGCATGGTCTGGACCTCGCCGACAGCCTTTACGCGGGTCGGTGTGGAGCAGCCGGGCGAGCACGAGGTCCGGATTCGGCTGATGATTCATCGCAAGCGGATGACCCTGGCGCGAGCGCTGGGGCCGGATCAGCGACTTGAGTTCGGCAATGCGCTGCAGGACGCGATCCGATCGGCCCGCAACGAGCGCTGGTCGTGATCAGCGCAAGAACCGGGCGGACGGCTGCGGGCCGTGGGCCTAGCCTATGACCATGGCTTACGACGCATCCCCCCTTTCCGACGCCATTTCCGAGGCCGCGCGCCAGGAGCTGGCCCGCTTGGCCGAGCGCTCGGTCGACTATCACCGCATGGCCAAGGCGCTGGACTGGCTGGCCGAGCGATGGTCGGACCATCCGTCGCTGGACGACGCCGCCCAAGCCGTCGGCTTATCGCCCTTCCACTTCCAACGCATTTTCACGCGTTGGGCGGGGGTGAGCCCCAAGACCTTCGTCTCGGCCATCGCCCACGCCGAGGCGCGACGCTCGCTCGAGGCTGGCGGCACAGTGCTGGACGCCGCCTTCGACGCGGGACTCTCCGGACCCTCGCGCCTGCACGACCTGTTCATCGCCCAGGAGGCGGCGACCCCGGGCGAGGTGCGTCGGCGCGGTGCGGGCATGCGGCTGCGCTGGGGCTGGGCGCCGACGCCGTTCGGCAGAGGACTTTTCGTAATTGCCGAGCGAGGTCTGGCGGGCCTGGCGTTTTCCGATGGCGATGACGAGGCCAGCTTCGCCGACATGCATCGTCGCTTCCCGGCCGCTGACTGGAGCCGCGACGACCTTTCGGCTCAGGCCACGGCCCTGCACGCCTTCGCCGGCGGCGAGGGGCCTTTGCCGGTTGTCCTGATCGGCTCGCCGTTTCACGTCCAGGTCTGGAAAGCGCTTTTACGGATACCGACCGGCGAGACGGCCACCTACGGACAGGTCGCGGCTTGGGCGGGCAAGCCCAAGGCGTTCCAGGCGACGGGCGGCGCCATCGGGGCCAATCCCATCTCGCTGCTGATCCCCTGTCACCGCGCCATCGCCAAGGATGGCCGGCTGACCGGCTATCACTGGGGTCTCGCCCGCAAGGCGGCGATCCTGGGGATGGAGGCGGTGGCGGCGGCGAGGTGATGAACCCTCTCCCCAAGGGAGAGGTGTCGGCGAAGCCGACGGAGAGGGAAGTCGCAAGCTCAGCAGAACTTCCCCCTCCGGTCGCTTTGCGACCACCTCCCCCGCGAGGGGGAGGATTTTGGGGTTACAGAATAAACCGGCTCAGATCCGCGTTCGCCGCTAGCGCGCCCACCCGCTCCTGCACATAGGCCGCGTCGATCGTCACCGTTTCGCCGCCGCGATCGGCGGCGGTGAAGCTGATCTCCTCGACCACCTTCTCCATGACCGTCTGCAACCGGCGGGCGCCGATGTTCTCGACCGAGCCGTTCACGGCCACCGCTGCGTCGGCCAGGGCGTCGATGGCCTCATCAGTGAAGACCAGCGTGACCTCTTCGGTCGCCATCAGCGCCTGGTGCTGGCGGATCAGATTGGCTTCCGGCTCGGTGAGGATGCGGCGCATGTCGTCGCGCGACAGGCCCTTCAGCTCCACCCGGATCGGCAGGCGGCCCTGCAGTTCGGGCAAGAGGTCCGACGGTTTGGCGACGTGGAAAGCGCCCGAAGCGATGAACAGGATGTGGTCGGTTTTGACCGGCCCGTGCTTGGTCGAGACTGTCGTGCCCTCGATCAGCGGCAGAAGATCCCTCTGCACGCCCTCGCGGCTGACGTCGGCGCCGGAGCGCTGAGACGAGCTGGCGACCTTGTCGATCTCGTCCAGAAAGACGATGCCGTGGTTCTCGGCCAGCTCCAGCGCCTCCTGGGTCAGGGCTTCCTGGTCCAGCAGCTTGTCGCTCTCTTCGGCGATCAGCGGCGCCCAGGCGCCCGAGACGGTGGTCTTGTGGGTCTTGGTGCGGCCGCCGCCCAGCGACTTCATCATGTCCGACAGGTTGAACACCGCAGCGCCCGGCTGGCCGGGAATGTCGAAGCTGGGGCCGCCGGTGTCGGCCAGCTGCAGCTCGACCTCCTTATCGTCCAGCTCGCCGGCGCGCAGCTTTCGGCGGAACGCCTCGCGGGCGGCGGTCGAGCCCGGACCGGTCAGCGCGTCGAGGATGCGCTCCTCGGCGGCGCCCTCGGCCTTGGCCTTCACGGCGGCGCGGCGCTTGTCGCGCACCATGGCCAGGGCGCTTTCGACGAGATCGCGGACGATCTGGTCGACGTCGCGGCCGACATAGCCGACCTCGGTGAACTTGGTGGCTTCCACCTTCAGGAACGGCGCCTGGGCCAGCTTGGCCAGACGACGGGCGATCTCGGTCTTGCCGACGCCGGTGGGACCGATCAGCAGGATGTTCTTCGGGGTCACCTCATCGCGCAGGTCGACGGGCACGCGGCGGCGGCGCCAGCGGTTGCGCAGGGCTACCGCCACAGCCTTCTTGGCCTCGGCGTGGCCGACGATGTAGCGGTCCAGTTCGGAAACGATCTCGCGGGGGGAAAACTCAGTCATCGGTCGTTGATCAGGGCCTCGAAGATCAAGCGCCACCCTTCGGGGCGCTTCTGCCAGACATGCATATAGTGCGCGTGTTCGATGATTTCCTGGTGGTCGGCCCATCCGGCCTCGCCATGGGTCCAGACGAAGTCGCCTGCCTTCGAGGCGCCGCCGCCACGCAGAGTGAGGACCATGCGCTGGGGCCGCGCGTTTGTGCGTTCGGCGACGGCGGCGGGCGTCAGGCCTTCGGTTCCCTTCGGGCCCAGCAACCAGGCGTCTGCCGCCAGGGCGCGTCGATAGGCGGCGGGCGCGTCGCTTTCAGCCGCCTGGGCCAAGGCGCTCTCCGCCGCTCGGACCTTGTCGAAGGCGAGGGCCGCCGAGTGCTCGCCGGACTTGGCGACGGGATCGAGCGTGGTCGGCGCATCCGGACCTGGGGCGCTGGCGGCGTCGGCGGCCGCTCCGCCATCATAGATCCATCTCCACCGCCCGTCCGGCGCCTTGCGCCAGATGGTCGCGAAGTAGCCGCCGCGCTTGTCGTTGATCTCGGAGGGGCCGACCGAGAGCGCGAGATCGCCCGATCGGGCCGCGACGATCCTCTGGGGCCACCACTCCAGTTTCGGCGTCTTGCTGGAGGGCCGCTTCTCGTAGAGGGCTCTGGCGCTCACCGGCCCTGGCGCGAACATGATCGCGTCATCAGCCATGTGCTTGAGAAACGAATCCCGGATTCCCAGCGCCAAGCCGTCCGCCGCGAAAGCGCGTTCGGCGGCTTCAACCTGGGCGGCGGGACCGGGCTCGGCCCATGCGGACGTCGTCCAGCCAGCGGCGGCGAGCCCGGCGATCAGCATGATCTTGAACATGCGAAAGTCCTCCCGGCGGGAGTAAAGCCTAAAGGCTTTCGACCGTCAGGTTACCGTTTGTGTAGACGCAAATCTCGGCGGCGATGCCCATCGCCTTGCGGGCGATGTCCTCGGCCGAGAGGTCCAGATCGATCAAGGCCTTGCCGGCCGCCAGGGCGTAGTTGCCGCCCGAGCCGATGGCCGCGACCGCCCCGCCGCCAAGGCTCTCGCCAGGCTCCAGAACATCGCCGACGCCGGTGACGGTGTAGATGGCCGTCTTGTCGGCCACCAGCAGCATGGCTTCCAGCCGGCGCAGGTAGCGGTCGGTCCGCCAGTCCTTGGCCAGGTCCACGCAGGCGCGGGCCAGCTGGTCGGGATACTGTTCCAGTTTAGCTTCCAAGCGCTCAATGAGCGTGAAGGCGTCGGCCGTGGCGCCGGCGAAGCCCGCGACCACCTTGCCACCGGCCAGGCGACGCACCTTGCGGGCGTTGCCCTTGACGACGGTTGGGCCCATGGAGACCTGTCCGTCGCCGGCGATCACGGTCGAACCGTTCTTGCGCACCGCCAGAATGGTCGTGCCGTGCCAGTCGGGGAAGGAAGAGCTGTTGCTTTGCATGGCTTCGCATGTGGCGAGGCCGGGGCGGAGGGTCAAGCGCCATGAGTTTTTCGGAAGCCGAAGTCGAGCGCTACGCCCGCCACCTGGTGCTGCGCGAGGTCGGTGGCCCGGGCCAGCAGAAGCTGAAGGCCGCGCGGGTTCTGATGGTGGGGGCGGGCGGCCTCGGCGCGCCCGCCGCGCTGTATCTGGCCGCCGCCGGGGTTGGGACAATCGGCCTGGTCGACCCGGACATCGTCTCGCTGTCGAACCTGCAGCGTCAGGTGCTTTACGCCACAGCCGATGTGGGCCGGCCCAAGGTGGAGGTCGCGAGCGAGCACCTGCGCGCGCTCAATCCGAACACAAGCGTCGAAAACCACCCGGTATGGCTGGACGCCTCCAACGCCCAGGCGGTGGTTTCCGGGTATGACCTGGTTCTGGACGGCACAGACGATTTCGCGACCCGATTTGCTGTGAGCGATGCTTGCGTTGCGCAGGGCAAGGCCCTCGTCAGTGGCGCTCTGGGGCGCTGGACGGGACAGGTCGGCGTGTTCCACGGCCAGCCCTGCTATCGATGTCTGGTGCCGGACATCCCGCCCGACGCGGAGACCTGCGCCCTGGTGGGCGTGGTCGGGGCGCTCGCCGGCGTGATCGGCTCCATGATGGCCTTGGAGGCGGTGAAGCTGATCACGGGCGCGGGTGAGCCCCTTTCGGGGCGCTTGCTGATCTACGATGGTTTGGCCGGTGAAACCCGCACCGTCCGGATCGGGCGCGACCCTCAGTGCCCGTCCTGCGGCGCTTGACCTCCCTAGCGTAACACCGTTCGCTATGGGCTGTCTGTCTGTGGGAGTCTTGGGATGAAAACCTGGGCGCGGGGCCTGGCGATCGCGCTGGGTGTGTTGATCGCTGTCGCCGTGGGGGCCTGGTTCCTGTTGCAGAGGCCAGACATTCCCTATGCGACGCTGGAAGCCAAGTATGGCTATCCGGACTCCCGCTACATGGAGCTTCCGGGCGGCGTGCGGGCGCATTATCGCGACCTTGGACCGCGTGACGCCCCGGCGATTGTTCTGGTGCACGGCTATTCGGCCTCGACTCACGCCTGGGACGCCTGGGCGGCGCGGCTGTCCAAGTCCTATCGCGTGATCGTTCTGGATCTTCCGGGTCATGGTCTGACGCGGACATCGGGCCCCTATGTCGCGGGGCGTCAAGGGTTCGTCGCGGTGGTCGACGCTCTGACGGCCCGGCTGGGCCTGACCCGCTTCACCCTGGCCGGCAATTCGATGGGCGGCGCGGTCGCCTGGACCTACGCAGTCGATCATCCCGACAAGGTTCAGCGGCTCGTACTGGTCGATGCGGCGGGTTGGCCGTCCGAGAAATCAGGCGGAGCTTTGATCTTCACCATACTTCGCACCCCTATTGGCCGCGCGGTGCTGAAGGACGTCGACACCCGGCCTCTGGTCGCTCAAGGGCTACGCTCGGGCTACTGGGATCAGAGCCTGGTCACCCCGGCCTTGATCGATCGCTATGTCGAACTGTCCCGCGGGCCCGGTCATCGCGACATTCTGCTGTCTCTGCAGAGCGGGCCGCGTCGTGACGCCACCGTGGCCGAGCTTTCGACGATCCACGCGCCGACCCTGATCATGTTCGGCCAGGAGGACCGGATCATTCCGGCCGCCGACGGCGAGAAGTTCCACAAGGCCATACCGGGGGCGACCCTGATCCTCTATCCGGGCGTGGGCCATGTGCCGATGGAGCAGATTCCCGACCGCTCGGCGGCGGATCTCGAGGCCTGGCTCGCCGCCCATCCGGTCGAATAACGTCGTCTTCGGGTTCGTACGGACCTGACAGCGCAGCGCCAGACCCGCCATATGCGGGCGGAGCAAGCGCGTGGGGCGAGCATGAGCGGATCACGGATCGGGCTGGACGCGCTGAAGGCCAGGGTGATGTCCGCCGACGACGCGGCGGCGCTGATCGGTCCTGGCGAAACCGTCGGCATGAGCGGCTTCACCGGATCGGGCTATCCCAAGGCCGTGCCTACGGCCCTGGCGCGCCGCATCGAGGCCGAGCACGCCGCTGGGCGCCCCTTCAAGCTGCGGGTCTGGACCGGCGCCTCGACGGGACCCGAGCTGGACGGGGCCCTGGCCAAGGCCAATGGCATCGAGTTTCGGCTGCCCTACAACTCCGACCCCATCGCACGCGAGATGATCAATCGCGGCGAGATGGACTATTTCGACATGCACCTGTCGCAGGTGGCCCCGATGGCCTGGCAGGGGTTCCTCGGACCGCTTGACACCGCCCTGATCGAGGTCACCGGGATCCGGCCGGACGGGTCGCTGATCCCGTCCTCGTCCGTGGGCAACAACAAGACCTGGATCGACCGGGCCTCGAAGGTGATCCTCGAGGTGAACCGTTGGCAAAACCCCGCCTTGGAGGGGATGCACGACATCTACTACGGCACGGCCCTGCCACCAGACCGTCGGCCCATTCCGCTGACACGGCCCGACCAGCGGATCGGCGAGGCCTATTTCCGGTGCGACCCGGCGAAGGTCGTGGCGGTGGTCGAAACCGACACCCCCGACCGTAATCTGCCGTTCGATGCGCCGGGAGAGGATCACCGTGCGATCGCCGGCCACCTTCTGGAGTTCTTCCGCCACGAGGTGGCGCGCGGCCGCCTGCCGGCCAATCTGCTGCCACTGCAGTCGGGCGTCGGCAATATCGCCAACGCGGTGATGTTCGGTCTGGTCGACGGACCGTTCGACGGTATGACCGCCTATACCGAGGTCCTGCAGGACGGGATGCTGGCGCTGCTGGAGTCCGGCAGGCTGCTCAGCGCCTCGGCCACGGCCTTCTCGCTCAGCCCCGAGGCGGCGCATACGCTGAACGCCGATCTCGACCGGCTCCGCGACCGTCTGGTGCTGCGACCGCAGGAGATCAGCAATCATCCGGAGCTGATCCGGCGCCTCGGTTGCATCGCCATGAACGGCATGATCGAGGCCGACATCCACGGGGCGGTGAACTCGACCCACCTTATGGGTTCGCGCATTCAGAACGGCATTGGCGGCAGCGGCGACTTCGCCCGCAACGCCTATGTCTCGATCTTCATGGCCCCGTCGACGGCCAAGGGCGGCAAGATCTCGACCATTGTCCCCAAGGCCCCGCACGTCGATCACATCAACCAGGACGTCCAGGTCCTGGTCACCGAGCAGGGCCTGGCCGATCTGCGGGCCCTGTCGCCGCGGCAGCGGGCCGAGGTGATCATCGAGAACTGCGCCCATCCGGACTATCGCCCGGCCTTGAAGGACTATCTGGCCCGCGCCCGGCGCGACTCCTACGGCCAGCAGTCGCCGACCCTGCTGATGGAGGCCTTCGCCTGGCACCAGCGGTTCATCGAAACAGGCGATATGCGCGGGTGAAGCGTCAGGCTAAGGCCTTGGCGATGTGTTGGACGGTTCGCGAGTAGACGAGATTCCAATGCTCCTCACGCAAATCGCGGTGGCCCACGTCCTTCAACTCGATCAGTTCGACCGACTTTCCCGCCGATTTCAGAGCGCTCTGCATGATTCGTGATTGTTTGGGCGCAACGATCACGTCCTCCAGACCGTGGATCAGCAGCACCGGCGCTTGCACCTTTTCGGCGTGCAAGGCCGGCGAAGCGGCTCTCAGCATGTCGCGATCCTTGGCGGGGTCTCCGATTGTCTCCAACCAATAGAGATAGGAGGGTGAATCGGGCCCGTCCTGCATCCTGGAAAAGGCGATCGACTCCACCAGATCGCAGTCCCCTGCGATGGACACCACGGCCTTGTAGAGATCTGGATGGCGGACCGCGCCCTGCAGCGCCGCATAGCCGCCGTAACTCGCGCCGGCGATGGCCACACGCTTTGGATCAGCGCGTCCGCTGGCCAGGACATGCGCCACGGCGTCCTCGAGGTCTTCCTGCATCCGGTCGCCCCAGCGCTTGCGACCGGCGTCGGCGAACGCCTTCCCGTAGCCGCCTGAGCCCCTGAAATTGGGCTGCAACACCAACCAGCCCTGCGCGGCCAGAACCTGGACAAAGGTCTGATAGTCGTAGTGGTCGCGCAGTTCCGGTCCACCGTGCGGAAACACGACCAGGGGCCGGGGGCCAGGCGCCAGCGGAATGGTCAGATAGGCGGTGATCGTCGCACCGTCGCGGGTGCGGACGCTGAGGGTCTCCATGGGCGCCAGGCGCTCGGGCGTCAGTGTCGGATAGGCTTGGCCGATCCCGTCGAAGCGCTTTGTCACTCGGTCATAGAAATAGAGCGTTCCAGGTTCACGGGGGCCGGTGACGCGCGCCAGGAACCGCATGCCGTCGTCGCTGATATCGAAAATGCGAATGTTGCAGACATCGCCGAGGTAACGATTGAGGCCGCGATAGACCGACTCCATGCGCGGATCGGTGAATTGGTAGGTCAGGCGATCTTCGATGAAGGCCACGCCCATAAGCTCGCCCTTGCGGCTTCGCAAAACCCATTCGGCGTCGCGATTGGGTTTGCCGGCCAGGGTCTTGCCCAGGGCCAGGGTGCGCAGATCAAACTCGCGTAGCGCCAGCGCCCCATCGTCGCCCTGGGGCGCGAGCGCCAGCATCACGCCGGGCTGAGGCGCTGCGCCTATGAACTCGAACTCGGCCTTCGATTGCTGATCGCCGCGTAGCTTGCGGAAGAACCGCCACGCGGCCTCTCCCGGCGCCCGGACATAAATCGTCTGCACGGTGCCGCGATCATTGTAGTCATAGCGGACAACCGGAACGCCGGCTTGGGTCAACCAGCGGCGGGTCTTTAGCGTGCCGCGCTCGAAGAGCTCCGGTTCACCGGTCAGGATGTTGACCTTGTAGAGGCAATAGATCCCAGCGCTGAAGTTGGCAGCCTTGACCAGGATGTGGTCGGGATCATCGGGCAAAAGGTCAACGATGTCCCCCAGGTCCGGCACCTCGCGCAGCATCTGATCGTTACCGAAGAGCATGACACTGTTCTTGCCGTCCATGTCGATGGCCAGAACCCGGCGCGCCTTCGGCCGCTCGTCCGGATCTGATGTCGAGGCGAGGCGAGTCCCGATGGACGGCCCGCCGCGTCGCAGGGGGATCACCAGGGTGATGAGCAGGCGGCGGTCACTGGCCCAGGTGACGTTCGCGATATCTCGATCGCCGAGCGGCAGCACGGTCAGGGTCTTCTCGGGATTGTCGGCCGGGATGATCGTGATGCTGGAGTCATCCTTGTTCTCGTCGATCCGACGCGTTGACGCCAAGGCGATGAACTTGCCGTTCGGAGACAGCGCCGCATCGCGGTCGACCGGCGGCGCGCTGAGTTCCTCGATGGTGTGAGGTGAGGCCTGAGCCCTAGCGATCGAAAAGCTGGCCAGCGCGGGCGCGAAAACGCCCGACGCGACAATGGCGCGACGGCTAAGCATGGCTCTGTTCCCCTCAACTCAAGCGAGCGTATTGAGGGAAGTCGCCACAAGCAAGTCTCTCGATCGGCGGCGGCGCGCAGGCGCTAAGGCCGCGCCTACAGCATCGCTGGGATGACCCGGTCCGGCGGGCGGTGCCCGTCCATGAAGGTCTTCACGTTGACGATGACCTTCTCGCCCATGTCGATGCGGCCCTCGACCGTGGCCGAGCCCATGTGGGGCAGCAGCACCACGTTGGGCAGCTTCAGGAGCTTGGGATTGATGGCCGGTTCGTGCTCGTAGACGTCGAGACCGGCCCCGGCGATCTCGCCCTTGGCCAGCATGTTGGCCAGGGCGCCTTCGTCGATCACCTCGCCCCGCGCGGTGTTGACCACCACGGCGTGCGGGCGCAGCAGTTTCAGGCGGCGGGCCGACAGCAGGTGGTAGGTGGCCGGGGTGTGCGGGCAGTTGACCGACACGAAGTCCATCCGGGCCAGCATCTGGTCGAGGCTTTCCCAGTAGGTGCAGCCCAGTTCCTCAGCGATGCGCGGGCTGACCGGCTTGCGGTTATGGTAGTGGACCTGCATGCCGAACGCCTTGGCGCGGCGGGCCACGGCTTGGCCGATGCGACCCATGCCGATGATGCCCAGGCGCTTGCCCCACAGGCGACGGCCCATCATCCAGGTCGGCGACCAGCCGTGGAAACCGCCGGCCTTGACGACTTCCGCCCCCTCTACGATCCGACGCGAAGCGGCCATGATCAGGGTCATGGTCAGGTCGGCGGTGTCTTCGGTCAGGACGCCCGGGGTGTTGGTGACAATGATGCCGCGGGCGTTGGCGGTGGCGACGTCGATATTGTCCACGCCGGCGCCAAAATTGGCGATCAGCTTGAGCCGATCGCCGGATCGCGACAGAAGGCGTGAGTCGATGCGGTCAGTGATCGTCGGCACCAGCACGTCGGCGCGGCCCATGGCGTCGACCAGCTCATCCGCCGTCATGGGTTTGTCGGAGACGTTCAGTTCGGTGTCGAACAGTTCGCACATCCGCGTCTCCACCGGATCGGGAAGTTTGCGGGTGACGATGACTTTGAGCTTGCGGGCGGCCATGGGCGGTTTGAAAAGCTCTCTCTGACAGGCGTTTGAAAGCTGTAGCAAAGGGGCCGGTGGGGGCCAAGCAACATGCGGTCAAAAACAGAACAAGGTTCGTCTCGAATGGGTTTGACCCGTGTCATGGTCGCAATTGCGGCGGGAGCGCCCCTTCTGGCTGGGCCCGTTGCGGCCCAGGGCCCTAAGGTCACCCCTTCGGGCCTGGAGGTGCCTCGCTACGTCTCGCTCAAGTACGCTGAGGTCAACGCCCGTAACGGCCCGGATGAGGACCATCAGCTTCTCTGGGTCTATCACGCCAAGGGCCTGCCGGTTCAGGTTGTGGCTGAAACCCGCGAATGGCGCCGGATCTGTGATCCGGAAGGCGGTCTGGCGTGGGTTCACAAGCGCACCACCGACGGCCGCCGATCGGCGATGCGCGTCCAGCCAACCAATCTGGCTCTGCTCAGCGCGCCCAAGGACGGCGCCAAGGTCAACGCCTATCTGAAGGCGCGGGCGGTGGCCTCGCTGGACAAGTGCGAGAACGGCTGGTGCAGGCTTCGCGCCGATGGATCGTCGGGTTGGGCGCGCGAGGGTGAGATCTGGGGCGCGGATCCGGCCGTTCAGTGTCGCAAACGATAGATCGGCTCGGGATCGGGTTCGCGTAGGGAAACGTTGAGACCTCACCCACCGTCGTGCTAGGGCGTGCGCCATGCAGAAGAACGCCTACACCTTCGAAGAACTCCTGGCTTGCGGTCGCGGCGAGATGTTCGGTCCCGGCAACGCCCAACTGCCGGCGCCGCCGATGCTGATGTTCGACCGGATCGTCCGGATCGAAGCCGAGGGCGGCAAGTACGGCAAGGGCTATGTCGAGGCTGAGTTCGACATCCGCCCCGACCTCTGGTTTTTCGACTGCCACTTCATCGGCGACCCCGTCATGCCCGGCTGCCTGGGCCTGGACGCCATGTGGCAACTGGTCGGCTTTTTCCTGGGCTGGTCGGGCGGTCCCGGCCGTGGCCGCGCCCTGGGCGTCGGCGAGGTGAAATTCACGGGTCAGGTCACGCCCGACATCAAGAAGGTCGTCTACAAGATCGATCTGAAGCGTGTGATCATGCGCAAGCTGGTCATGGGCATCGCTGACGGCGTCCTGGAAGCCGACGGCAAGGTGATCTACGAAACCAGTGACCTGAAGGTTGGCCTGTTCACGCCCGAACAAATGGCTTGATCCGTTAGACGAGACCGGCCCTAGAGAGCTGGCCCCTGATGGATCGTAGGGGGAGAAGAGGATTTAGAATATGCGTCGCGTCGTCGTCACAGGACTGGGGATCGTCTCGTCCATCGGCAACAACGCCCAAGAGGTCTTGGCCTCGCTGCGCGAAGCCAAGTCCGGCGTGATCGCCGCGCCGGAGTACGCCGAGCTCGGCTTCCGATGCCAGGTCCACGCCGCGCCCCAGATCGAATGGGAGTCGCTGGTGGATCGCCGCGCGGCGCGCTTCCTAGCGCCCGGCACGGCCTACGCCCACATCGCCATGGAGCAGGCGATCGCTGATTCCGGCCTGTCGGAGACCGAGATCTCCCATGAGCGCACCGGCCTGATCGTCGGTTCGGGCGGCCCCTCGACCCGCGTCATCATCGATGCGGCGGCGATCACCAAGGAAAAGGGTCCCAAGCGGATCGGCCCGTTCGCCGTGCCCAAGGCCATGAGCTCGGGTCCGTCGGCGGTGCTGTCGACCTGGTTCAAGATCCGCGGGATCAACTATTCGATCAGCTCGGCCTGCGCGACCAGCGCCCACTGCATCGGCGCGGCCGCTGAACAGATCCAGATGGGCAAGCAGGACGTGATCTTCGCCGGCGGCTGCGAGGAGCTGGACTGGAGCCTGTCGAACCTGTTCGACGCCATGGGCGCCATGAGCAGCAACTTCAACGACCGCCCGGCCGTGGCCAGCCGCGCCTATGACAAGAACCGCGACGGCTTCGTGATCGCCGGCGGCGCGGGCATCGTGGTGCTGGAAGAGTACGAACACGCCAAGGCCCGCGGGGCCAAGATCTATGGCGAGGTCGTGGGCTACGCGGCCAATTCCGACGGCTATGACATGGTGGCCCCCTCGGGCGAAGGCGCTGCGCGTTGCATGCGCCTGGCCATGGCCGAAGCGGGCAATCGCGCCATCGACTATCTGAACCCGCACGGCACCTCGACGCCGGTCGGCGACAGCAAGGAGATGGGCGCGGTCCGCGAGGTGTTCGGCGACAAGGCCCCGATGATCTCCTCGACCAAGTCGCTGACCGGGCACAGCCTGGGCGCCGCCGGCGCGCAGGAGGCGATCTATTCGATCCTGATGCTCAACAACGACTTCGCGGCCGAGAGCGCCAACATCGAAGAGCTCGACCCCGAGTTCGCCGACCTGCCGATCCTGCGCCAGCGCGTCGACAAGCCGCTCGAGACGGTGATGTCCAACAGCTTCGGCTTTGGCGGCACCAACGGCACGCTGATCTTCAGCCGCGTCTAGAGCCGGCGGGCGTTGACCAGCGCCCGCGAGGCCTTCGATCTCTATCGCGCCGGGCGACTGCCGGAGGCGGCTGCGCTGTGCGAGCGGCTCGTCGCTGACGCGCCGAGCGTCGAGGCCTGGCACCTGCTGGGCGTCTCTCGGCTTGAGCAGGGTTTGGCGCAAGCGGCGCTGGCGGCCATGAATGAGGGTTTGGCTTTGGACCCGGCTCGTCCAGGCTTGCTGTCGGCCAGGACCCTGGCCCTGACGAGCCTGCACAGAGACGATGAGGCGGTGGTCGCGGCGCGCGCGGCCTTGGCGGTCGACCCGGACAATCCGCCAGTCTTCCACGCTCTGGCGGTTTCGCTTCAGCGGCTGGGTGGATTTTCCGAAGCGCTGGCGGCGATCGACCACGCGGTCGCGGCCGCCCCGCGCGAAGCGGCCTATCGGGCGCATCGCGCGGCGTTGCTGGTCTTGCTCAACCGTCCTGCCGAGGCCGCGCGCGACCTGGAGGCCGTGCTGGAGGTGAACCCGAGCCATCCACGCGTCGCCGGAGACCTGATGTGGGCTCGCCGTCAGACCTGTGACTGGCGGGAGGACGCGGCGCTGGACATGCTGGTCAAGGCGGACCTGAAGCTGGGCCGTGCGGGCGTCGCGCCCTTCGCCGCCCTGGCCTTGTTCGACCTTCCCGTTCTTCACCGCCGCTGCGCCGCGCTTTCCGCGCCGCCAAGCGTTCCGGCGCCGGTATGGCCGGCCAGGCCGCCCGGCGAGAGGCTGCGCGTGGCCTATCTGTCCTCCGACCTGCACGAACACGCCACGGCGCGGCTTCTGGCGGGGGTTCTCGAGGCTCATGACCGATCGCGCTTCGAGGTTTTCGCGGTTTCCTACGGGCCCGAGACCGGCGGGGCCATGCAAGAGCGGCTACGGGCCGCCTGCGAACACTGGATCGAGGCGCGCCGATTTTCCGACGCCGAGATCGCTCTGAAATGTCGCCAGCAAGGCGTTGATATCGCTGTAGATCTCAAGGGGTCCACCCAGGACGGACGTCCCGGGATTCTGGCCCATCGCGCCGCGCCTGTGCAGGTGAGCTGGCTGGGCTATCCCGGGACCCTGGGGGCGCACGCCGACGTGGTCCTGGCGGACGCCGTGACGATTCCGCCGGGCGCGGAGGCGAACTGGTCCGAAGCGGTGGTTCGTTTACCGTGCTACCAGCCAAACGACGGTCTGACCTCGGTCATACCCGCTCCCAGCCGGGCCGATATGGGCCTGCCGGAGCGCGTGCGGGTGTTCTGCTGCTTCAACAACCCGGCGAAGATCACGCCCGAGGTGTTCGCGACCTGGATGGCGATCCTGCGCGCCGCGCCCGATAGTGTCCTCTGGCTGTACGCCGGCGCGCCGGGCGCAGCAGACAATCTTCGTGGCTACGCGCGGGCGGCGGGCGTCGCGCCCGAACGCCTGGTCTTCGCCGAACCGGCGCCGCACGACGCGCATCTGGCCCGCCACGCCCTGGCCGATCTGGTTCTCGACACCTGGCCGTATGGGGCCCACACCACCGCCAGCGACGCCTTGCGGATGGGCGTTCCGGTGTTGACCCTGCCGGGCGAGAGCTTCGCCAGCCGGGTCGGGGCCAGTCTGGCGACCGCCATCGGCATGACCGAGCTGATCGCGACCTCGAAAGCCGACTATGTCGCGAGGGCCCTGGTCCTGGCGGCCGATCCGACCCTCAAGTCCCGCGTCGCCGAGGCCGTCCGGCGCTCGGCCCTGTTTGATCCGGTCGCCTTCGCTCGCTCGCTGGAAGCCGCCTACGCCGGCCTTGTCCGTCGCTGAGGGTTCCGCCGGGCGACGGCGCCTGCTAACCAGCGGTCAACGATTTGCGAAAGAGGGCCCCACACATGGCCGACGATTACGCGTTCCCCAAGGGCGAGCTGATGCGAGGCAAGAAGGGCCTCGTCATGGGCGTGGCCAACCACAACTCGATCGCCTGGGGCATCGCCAGCCAGCTGGCCGCCCAGGGCGCAGAGATGGCCTTCACCTATCAGGGCGAAGATCTTGAGCGCCGCGTGCGCCCGCTGGCCGAAAGCATCGGCGTCAAGACAATGATCCCGGCCGACGTCACCGACGACGCCTCGATGGACGCGGCCTTCGCGCTGATCGAGAAGGAATTCGGCACGCTGGACTTCGTGATCCACTCGGTGGCCTTCGCCAACAAGAACGAGCTGAAGGGCTCGTTCGTGGACAACACGACCCGCGAGGGCTTCCTGACGGCGATGAACATCTCGGCCTTCAGCTTCGTGGACGTCGCCAAGCGCGCCTCCAAGCTGATGCCGAACGGCGGTTCGCTGGTCACCATGACCTATCTGGGGTCGGAGCGGACCATTCCGAACTACAACACCATGGGCGTGGCCAAGGCGGCGCTGGAAGCGGCCACGCGCTATATCGCCCGGGACCTCGGACCCAAGGGCATCCGCGCCAACGCCATCTCGGCCGGCGCCATGCGCACCCTGTCCCTGGCCGGCATCTCGGGCGGCCGCGGCATGATCGCCCAAGGCCGCGCCTTCTCGGCGATGAAGGAAGACACCTCGATGGAAGGTGTCGCCGGCTGCGCCCTTTGGCTGGCCTCGGATCTTGGCAAGTCGACCACGGGCGAAGTCGTCCACGTCGACGCCGGCTTCCACATGATGGGCATGCCCGACGCCGAGGAGGCGTAAGCTTCGTCCAAAGGGTCTACGGCGCGTAGGCCCGCATGAAGCGTTCGGCCGCCTCCCGCGCGAGGCGGCCGAGCTGTTCCTGGCTTCTCTCCGTCGGCAGGCGCAGCAAAGAGCGAAGCTGGTTGTGACCCATGACCATGCCCGAGAAGAACTCGGCGGCCTGGTCGAAATCCTCCACCTTCATCCGCCCCAGCCGCGTCTCGGTTTCCAGAAAAGCGGCCAGTTGGCGACGGGCGTTCAGCGGGCCGGCCTCGAAGACCTCCTGGGCGATGTCCGGCATTTCGCCTGAACCCAGGATGATGACCCGCATCATCGAATGGCTCTTGGTGGTGATCACCGTTTCCAGCACGGACCGCGCATAGGCCTCCAGCGCCTCGGTGGGATTGTCCACCGCGCCGGGCTCGCGCAGGGCGGCGGTGATGCTATCGACACGGCGCTGCATCAGGGCCCGCATGAGCTCGGCCTTCGAGCCGTAGTGGTTGTAAACCGTCTGTTTGGAGACGCCCGCCTGGCGGGCGATGGCCGACATGGGCGCGGCCAGACCACGCTCGCCGATCACCTCGACGGCGGCGTCGAGGATGGCTTCGGTCTTGGCGACATCGATCTGTCCAGGAACACGGGGCATCAGGAGATTCCGGGCATCAGTGAGAGTCCGCCGGCGGGGGCGGAGCGTTTTTGACGGGCGCGGCCAACAGGGACACGGCCGCGGCGATGAAGCAGCCGATCGCCAGCAGCGTGAAGCTGTCGCCGAACGCCATGACCGTCGCCTGCTGTTGCATCATGCCGCCGACGGCCTTGCGCGCTGCGCCGGCCGGATCGGCGACGCCCAGCTGCATCATGCGCTCGGTGAGGCCCGCGATCATGCCGGCCGCAGCGCTGCCCTGGGTCACCTTCGAGGTCAGGTCGTCGTAGTAGAGCGCCGTCTGTTGCGTGATCGAGGTGGCCAACAAGGCGAGGCCGATCGCGCCGCCGGTGTTACGCGACAGGTTCACGAGCCCCGAGGCGTTCTTGACCATGTGAGGCGGCAGGGTGCTCATCGTGATCTGCTGGGTGGCGATCATGGCGATCATGACGCCGACCCCCCGGCAAGCCTGAACGCCGGCGAACTCCCAGAAACCCCAGTCCTTGGTCACGCCGTGGGCCATGTACATGCCAAAACCCGCCAGCAGGAAACCCACGCACATCGGCAGGCGTGGATCGGTCTTGCGGACGAGGCGCCCGGCGATCGGGCCGGTCAGGAACATCGACAGGCCCGATATGACCATGGTCGTGCCCACCTCGGACGCCGAGTATTGCCGCACGCGGCCCAGGAACTGCGGCAGCAGGAAGGTGCCGCCAAACAGGCTGGCCCCGGACACTGCGGTCATCAGGACGCCCACCGTGAAATTCCGATTGGCGAAGGCGCGCAGCTCGACGATCGGGTTGCGATAGGTCAGCTGACGCCACACGAAGACGATCCCGCCGAAGACCGCGACGACGGTTAGCCACAGGATCAGGCTGTCGGAGAACCAGTCCTCCTTGGCGCCTTCCTCCAGCACGTACTGCATGCTCATCAGGAAAACGGCCATGACGGCCAGGCCGAACCAGTCGAAGCCCTTGGCCAGGCTGGGATCGCCCTTGTCGAAGTCGCCCCAGCGCGCCACGCCGAACAGCACGATCAGGCCGGTCGGTACGTTGATGAAGAACAGCCATCGCCAGCTCAGCCACTCGGTCAGGTGACCGCCCAGGGTCGGGCCGACCGTCGGAGCCAGGGTGACGATCAGGCCCATGATCACACTGGCCGTCACCCGACGCTCAGGCGGAAAAGCCGTGAAGGCGACGGCGAACACCGTCGGGATCATCGCCCCGCCGATGAAGCCCTGCAGGGCCCGGGTGATGATCATCATGTCGATCGAGGTCGACAGCCCCGTCAGGATGCTCATGACGATGAAGCCGGCGCAGGACGCCAGATAGAGCCTCTGCGTGCCCCACAGGCGCGAGAGGTATCCCGATAGCGGGATCATCACGACTTCTGGGATCAGATAGGCGGTCTGGATCCAGCTGACCTGGTCGGTGCTGGCCCCGACCCCGGCCTGGATCTGCGGCAGGGACGCCGCCACGATCTGGATGTCGAGGATGGCCATGAACTGGCCGATGACCATGGCGCCAAAGCCCAGAAACAGCTTTGTCCAATCGACCGGCGCTGTCGCGCCGGGCGTTGCGGGCGCGCTGGGGCTATCGGCGGGGAGGGCGGCGTCGGCCATGACAGGCGGGCCGACTAGCGGGCCGCGCCCTGTCGGGCCACCTGCGGTGTCACCTGCGCCGCCTCTGCGAACGATGGACCCGAGCGATCGCGGACATCCACCTTGATCTCGACCGACAGACCAGGCCGCAGGGCTGCGCCCAACTGGCTGCGGTCGACGGCGATCTTCACCGGAAGGCGCTGGGTGATCTTGGTAAAGTTGCCGACGGCGTTCTCCACCGGGATCAGCGCGAACTCCTGGCCCGTGGCGGGTGCGAAGCTGTCGACCTTGCCGACGATCTTTTCCTTGCCGAAGGCGTCGGCCTTGATTTCGACGGGCTGGCCGATGCGCAGGCGGGCGACCTGGGTCTCCTTGAAGTTGGCGACGACATAGGCCTGGCCCAGCGGCACCACCGACATCAGGGCGACGCCCGGCTGAACCAGCTGGCCCGGGCGGACGGCGCGGGCGCCGACCACGCCGCTGACCGGCGCCCGGATCACGGTGCGTTCGAGGTCCAGCTTGGCCTGCTCGACAGCGGCATGGGCGGCGGCGGCCTGTGCGATCGCCTGGGCCTTGGCCGAGCCCAGCGATTGGGCGGCGCGCTTCTCGGCTTCCAGCGCGGCCTGGGCGCTGGCGACGCCGGCGGCGGACTGCGTCGCGGCGGCGCGTGTGGTCTGCACCTTCTGCTGCGACACCCAGCCCTGGTCGGCCAGGGCGTTGTAGCGGTCAAGGTCGGCCTTGGCGCGGCTGGCGTCGGCCTGGGCGCTGGTCACGCCGGCCGCCCTCTGGGCGATCACGGCCTGCTCCAGGCTGTTCTTGTCATCGATCGCCCTAACGGCGGCGTCCGCCGCCGCGGCGTTGGCGATCGCCTGGTCCACCCGCGCCTGGAAGGTCGACGGATCGATCTTGGCCAGCACCTGGCCGGGCTCGACGCGCTGGTTATCCGCGACAAGGACCTCGGCGACATAGCCGGAGACCTGCGGGCTGACCTGCACGGTGTCGGCCTGGACGAAGGCGTTGTCGGTGCTCTCGAAGTGCTGCTTGTCCAGGAACCAAAGGGTTCCACCGACTAGAACCGCCGCAAGCGCCACGCCGCCGGCGATCAGGGGAACCAGCTTCTTCTTCTCTGACGTCGCCATGGCCAAGCCCTTGTCGAATGACAACAAGCGCGCCGGATAGTCAGGTCCGACGCATCATACAAGGGATAAATGGACGCAGGCGTCCAAAAATCAACAGGGGCGCCCCATCAAACACCCAGATCCGGTTCAGGACGGAGAGGCCGGGCCATGGCGCTGCGACACCGCGCCGCAATTTCCGCTTGCATTGGAATCGCGCCACCTTAAAAGCCGCTCCCCATCGCAGCCAAGGCTTCGGGAGTGCGTATCTCCGCCGACGTGTGTTCGTCGGTTCCGCCTATTGGCCGCAGGAGGTTACCGTGAAGTCCCAGTCCCCGACCGGCCAGACGCCGCTCGACATGATCCGCCCGGTTCTGTGGATGGCCGCCGCCGCCTTCGCCGCAGGGTTTGGCGGCTACCTTGTGCTGGGCCTGCGAGCCATCCAGCCCGTAGCCAACTAGACTCCGGTCGATCCGAAACCGCCCGCGCCTCGCTCTGTCGCGTCCAGGTCCTCGACCTCGACCAGGGGCCATTGGGGCGCGGCTGCGATGACGCCCTGGGCGATGCGGTCGCCACGGCGGATCGTGAAGTCCTCTTCGCCCAGATTGATCAGCAAGACGCAGACCTGGCCGCGATAGTCGCTGTCGACGGTGCCCGGCGCGTTGACGACCGTGACGCCGTTCTTGAGCGCAAGTCCCGAGCGCGGACGCACCTGCATCTCGTAGCCGTCGGGGATCGCAACCGAAAAGCCCGTCGGGGCCATGCAACGGGCGCCCGGCTTCAGGACAATCGGCGCGTCATCCGGCACATGGGCCCGCAGATCGAAACCCGCCGCGCCGGCCGTGGCGTAGGCGGGAACCGGCAGGTCGGCGTTGCCCTCCCAGCGCTTGAAACGGATGGCGAGACCAGCGGGGATGGCGGACATGCGGAGCTCCTCGGACGCGTTAGCTCCGGCTGTAGCTGATTTGCCCGGCGCTCTGAAGGCTAACCCAGGGCCTCTGCGATCCGTTGGGCGATCTGAGCGGCGACCCGATCCTTGGCGGCGCGGTCCCAGCGCTCGGTTCCGGTTTTGGTCACCAGCAGCACGGCGTTCTCGCCGCCCCCCATGACACCGGGCTCGGTGACATCGTTGGCGATGATCCAGTCGCAACCCTTGCGCGCCAGCTTGGCGCGGGCGTGCTCCTCGACATGGTCGGTCTCCGCCGCGAAACCGACGACAAGGCGTGGGCGATGGGGGCCGCTGGCCGACAAGGTCGCCAGGATGTCAGGGTTCTCGACGAAGGTCAGGGCCGGCGGTCCGCCCTTCTCCTTCTTCAACTTGCTGCCAAACGCCTCGTCGACCCGCCAGTCGGCCACGGCCGCGACAAAGACGCCGACGTCGGCGGGCAGGGCGGCCTGGCTGGCCGCCAGCATCTGTCGGGCGGTCTCGACATCGATCCGGCGGACGCCGGGTGGGGTTGGAAGCGCGACGGGGCCTGCGATCAAGGTCACCTCCGCGCCGAGCCTGGCCAGGGCTTCGGCGATCGCGAAGCCCTGTTTGCCGCTGGACCGGTTTGTAATGCCACGCACAGGATCGATGGGTTCGAACGTGGGTCCAGCGGTGACCAGCGCCCGCTTGCCCTCCAGCGGTCGGGCGGCGGGACCTTCCAGCGCCGCCATGATCGCGGCGAAGATCGCCTCGGGTTCGGCCAGGCGACCGGGGCCAAATTCACCGCATGCCATGGCGCCCTCCTCAGGGCCGACGAAGCGCACGCCGTCGGCCTTGAGAGTTGCGATGTTGCGTTGGGTGGCTGGATGCAGCCACATGCGCACGTTCATAGCCGGGGCCATCAGGACGGGCTTGTCGGTGGCCAGCAGCGTGGTGGAGGCCAGGTCTCCGGCCAGACCCTGGGCCGCCTTGGCGATCAGGTCTGCGGTCGCCGGCGCCACCACCACGAGATCAGCCGAGCGCGACAGCTCGATATGGCCCATCTCATGCTCGTCGGTCAGCGAGAAGAGATCCTCGTAGACCTTGTCCTCAGCCAGCGCCGCCAGAGACAAGGGCGTGACGAACGCGGCGCCGGCCTTGGTCAGGATCGGTCGCACGGCCACGCCGGCCTTTCTTAGAAGGCGCGTCAGCAGCAGCGCCTTGTAGGCCGCCACACCGCCGCCGACGATCAGAAGAACCCGCTTCTCGCCCACGTCCCGCTCCACGCTCCGGTCGTTCCCCCAGCACATGCCCATCCGCGCGCCAAAGCGCCAGAGCCAATCGGAGAATGAAAAAGGGACTCGACTCGCGTTCCGCTTTCGTTCATCAATCGCCTAGGTAGAGCAACTGGGTTTTTACGATCATGAAGATTGTGCAATGTCTGCCCGCCTGCGCCCTGACAATCTTGATCATGGTTGGCCTTGCGGGCTGCGATAGCGGGGCTTCTGCGGTGAAGGCTCCGACGGGGAGCGACCGGATCGCGGCGAGGGAGGGCGTCGACGTGCCCCCCAGCGGAGAGGGCCGTAGAGACGATCCGCGCGATGCGCCGGTCAAGCTGATCGCGGGCAAGCCCTACTGGGCCGCCAATCGTACACGCTCGGCCGATGAGAACGCCCAGCGATCCTTCGAGCGAAATGGGGCCAGTTTCTCGGCGAATTCGGTGGATGACTATGTATCGAAGGTCCACGCCTTCGTCAGTGATCCGCCAAGGGGCGCCGAGACGCTCAAGCGGCCGAATGGCGATCTTCTCATCTACGATCCCAAGGACAACGTCTTCGCGGTGGTTTCGCGCGAGGGCGCGCCGCGCACGATGTTCCGACCAGAGGAGGGCGGAGCTTACTGGGATGAACAGAAGGCTCGCGAAGCACGCCGAGCGTCGGCGGCGAAGGCGCGCGGTCGAGATCAGGCGGAAGGATAGGTGGGGCGTGTTCACGCTCGGTCTGGCATGCCGGAGGAAGTCGTCATGGATGCCCTTACAGTGCCCGCCGCCGCCCTTCGCGACACCAGCGCCGTTGAGCTGGCGCGCGTCTGGATCGCCGAGCGTGGCCTTCATTGCTCGCTGAAATTTGGCCTCTACGCCGAGGAAAGCGTGGTCATGGAAACCACCGCCTGGGGCATTATCCTGGCCGATCTGGCAGGACACGTCGCCGATGCCCTCAGCGCCGAGGGCATGGGTCCAAGGTCGGCGCTTTATGAGGCGATCGTCGGGAGTTTCAACGTCGAGGCCACACGCCCCACCGCTCAACGAACGGGAGGTGCGCCGGCTGCCTCTGGATGATTGATCCTACCGGGCCAGGAGCACGCCGGTCACAAAGGCCGCTCCCGCCGTGGCCGCGCCGACCAGAAACCAGAGCAGGGGCCAGGTGTGAAGGCGTTCGGCGGCCACGGGCGGGGGTGCGGCGGGCGTCTCCGCCAGCCGCGCGAGAGCCTTGATCGCCCGTATCGCCTCTTCGGCGAAGTCTCGCGCCTTGGCGGTGGGGGAGAGTTCACGGCCGATCCACCGCCGTACGACCGGATCTGCGGCCGCCCAAAGGTCGTGGGTGGGATCAATCCGGCGAGCGACGCCTTCAACGGTGACCATGGTCTTCTGGAGCAGAACGAGCTCTGGGCGCAGCGCCATATCGAACAGGGCGGTGATCTCGAACAGCTGCGCCAGCAGTCGGCCCATCGAGACCTCGCGCGCGTTGCGGCCAAACACCGGCTCGCCGACAGCGCGCAGGGCTTGGGCAAAGGCGTCCATATCCTGGTGGGCGGGCACATAGCCGGCGTCGAAATGGATCTTGGCCACGCGCGCATAGTCACGATTGAGAAAGCCGTAGAGGATCTCGGCGAGGTAGCGGCGCTCACCGGGCCCCAGCCGACCGACAATGCCATAGTCCACCGCCGTAATCGCCGCCGGCGCGGCGATGAACAGATTGCCCTCGTGTAGATCGGCGTGGAACAGGCCGTGGTCGAGCGCTTGGGCGAGGAAGCCGCGCGTGACGTTCTCGGCCAGCGCCTTGCGGTCCAGGCCGGGCAGATCCAGTGCGGCGGGGTCGGACAAGGGTGCGCCTTCCGCCCAGTTCAAGGTCAGGACGCGTTTGCCGACGCCATCCCAGCAGACGGCGGGCGCGCGCATATAGGGGTCTTTGGCCATGGCCTCGCCCAGCTCGGCGCAGCCGGCGGCCTCGAAGCGCAGGTCCATCTCAAGATCGAGTGCGCGGATCACGACCTCGACGAACTCGGTCGGACGCAGACGTCGCGAGGCTGGGACGAGGGTCTCGGCGAGACGCGCAGCCAGGCGCAGGACGGCGGTGTCTCGGGCGACCTGCCGCTCGACGCCTGGCCGCAGGACCTTGACCGCAACCTTTTGGCCATCGACGAGCGTTGCGGGGTGGGCCTGAGCCAGAGAGGCGGCGGCCACCGGTTCACCGATCTCGGCGAAGATCTCGTCCAGCGGCTTGCCGAGGTTGCGGGCGATCTCGGCCTTGGCGACGCTCAGCGGGAATGCCGGCAGCCGATCCTTCAGGCGCGACAGGTCTTCGGCGAAAGCCGCGCCAAAGATGTCGGCGCGGGTCGACAGGAACTGGCCCATCTTGATTGCGGCCGGCCCTTGATGCTCGAGCACCGCCGCCAGGCGTTCCCCCGGCCGTCCCTTGCGGGCGGCTGAGCCTGCGAAGAGGCGCAGGACGCGCCCCGCCAGCTTGGCGCCGGGCGGTAGCAGCGGCTCCAGTTCACGCGGGATCAGGGCGTCGGCCCGGACCAGGGCCCAGCCCGCGCCGGTCAGGCGCCAGAAGGCTTCGAGCGTGGCCACGATCCTAGATCGCCCAGCCCTGGTGAAGGGCCGCGACGCCGCCGGTGAAGTTGGTGAAGGTCACGCGTTTGAACCCGGCGGCCTCGATCATGCCCGCGAAGGTCCGCTGATCGGGGAAGCGCCGGATGCTCTCCACCAGGTACTGGTAGGCCTCGCGGTCCTTGGCGACCCACTCGCCGACCTGCGGAATGACCTTGAAGCTGTAGGCGTCATAGGCCTTGGCCAAAGGCTCGGTGACCGGCCGCGAGAATTCCAGGCACAGGAACCGGCCGCCCGGCTTGAGCACGCGCCGGGCTTCGCGCAGGGCCGCGTTAATGTCGGTCACGTTGCGGATGCCGAACGAGATCACATAGGCGTCGGCATAGGCGTCCGGCAGCGGCAGGCGCTGGGCGTCGCCGACGGTCCAGGTGATCTCCGGTTCGCCGCCGCGCTCAATGCCGGCTATGATCATCTCGGCGTTGTAGTCGACGATGTTGATCGTCGCGTCGGGGCCGCCCCGGCGTTCCTGGGCCTTGCGCGCCATCTTGGCGAAGCGCCGCGCCATATCACCGGTGCCGCCGGCGCAGTCGATGATCACCTCGCCGGGTTGCGGATTGAGACGCGCAGCCACCGCGTCCTTCCATAGCCGGTGGACGCCGCCGCTCATCAGGTCGTTCATGATGTCGTAGTTCTTGGCGACGCGGTCGAAGACCCCGCGCACCAGGCCCGCCTTCAGCGAGGCGTCGACATCCTTGAAACCGAAGCTGGCGGAGGTGTTGCTCATGACGTCTTTGGGCCGGACTTTCTGTATGTAGGTTCGCTATTAGCCCGCGACACGCGCGCCGTCATCCGCCGAAGGTCCCCCGTGCCCGAATTGCCCGAAGTCGAGACCGTCCGTCGAGGCCTGGAACCCGTCCTGTCCGGGGCGCGTCTTTCCAGCGTCCGCGCCAACCGGCCCGACCTGCGCTTCCCGCTGCCCGACGGCTTCGTGCAGCGGCTGACGGGGGCGCGGATCCTGCGGCTGGATCGCCGCGCCAAGTACATCCTGGCTCCGCTTGATCGGGGCGACACCCTTGTGATGCACCTGGGCATGACCGGCCGCTTCGAGATCGCCGCGCCCGAGGGGACCGTGCGGCCCGGCGATTTCGCCCGCGAGGTCACGCCTGACGACAAGCATGCCCATGTCGTGTTCCAGACCGAGGACGGCGCGACGGTCACCTATTTCGACCCGCGCCGCTTCGGCTTCATGGACCTGATCCCGACAGATCGCGTCAGCCACCATGCCTGGTTCGCCGCCATGGGCCCCGAGCCGCTGGGCGGGGATTTCGACGCCCGCACGCTGGAAAAGGCCTTCGCCAACCGCAAGCAGGGGCCCAAGACCCTGCTTCTGGACCAGCGCACGGTCGCCGGCCTGGGCAACATCTATGTCTGTGAAGCCCTGCACCGGTCCGGCATCTCGCCCTTCAAGCCGTCTGGAAACATCGCGAAGAAGCGGCTGACTCCGCTCACCGCCGCGATCAAGGACGTTCTGGCGGAGGCGGTCGAGGTCGGGGGCTCGACGCTGAAGGACTTCGCCGCCGCTGATGGCGCGCTGGGCTATTTCCAGCATCGGTTCCGCGTCTACGACCGCGAGGGAGAGCCGTGCCCGACATCTGGCTGCAAGGGCGTGATCGCCCGGGAGGTCCAGGCGGGACGTTCAACCTTCTTCTGTCCGGTCTGTCAGGTCTGAGCGTCCATCGCCTCAGACCTTCAGGTCGGCCGTGACCGGCGCGTGATCGCTGGGGCGCTCCCATTCGCGCACGTCATCGTGGACTCGCGAGGAGACCTTGCCATCAAGGATCGCCGCATCGCGCAGGCCGGGGCTGGCCAGGATGTGGTCCAGGCGCAGGCCGCGGTTGGACTTGCGGAAGTCGGCGGCGCGGTAGCTCCACCAGGAAAACAGTTTCTGCGGCTCCGGCGTCGCCAGGCGCGGCAGGTCCAAGAGGTCCATCGACTTGATCAATGCGTCGAAGGCTTCCAGCTCTGGCGGCGTATGGCTGACCACCTTCAGCATCTGGCGGTGGCTCCAGACGTCATGCTCGCCCGGCGCGATATTGAGGTCGCCGGTAACGATCAGCGGAGCCTTGGGGTCACGCCTTTTCAGGGCGGCGGTCAGGGTCTCGTAGAAATCGAGCTTGTGGTCGAACTTCGGATTGCCGATCCGATCGGGCGTGTCCCCGCCGGCCGGAATGTAGAAGTTCTGGATCTCGACTCCGGCCACCTTGACCGCCACACAGCGGGCGTGGCCCTCGCGGCAGGTCATCAGGGTGGGAACATCCTCGATCGGCAGGCGCGAGGCGATGGCGACGCCATGCCAGCCTTTCTGGCCTGCGATCTTCAGGTGCGGCAAGCCCATCGCCTCGAACGCTTCCCGCGGGAACTCGCCCTCCTGGCACTTGATCTCCTGCATGCAGAGCACGTCCGGGGCCTGCTCATCGACGAAGCGGGCGGCCTGCTCGGCGCGGAGGCGGACGGAGTTGACGTTCCAGGTGGCGATACGGAGGCGCATGGCCTCGCTCTATCGCGGTTTTTGGGGACCGGAAAGAAAAACGCCCAGATGCGTCGAGCATCTGGGCGAAAGTCTAGTCTCTCATGCCGCCGCCGGGAGGGGATAGGTTCCGGCACGGTTTGCGAGGAGCGGGTCGGTCGCCCATCGCCATGCGTGTTAAATATGCCACGTCCTAATTTTTAGTCAAGCGATCCGGCTGTTGATTCTTGCCTGTTGTGAGAATGTCACAAAGTCGCCAACCTAGGGTTTACCGACCTTGCGACGAGGATCGGTTAGGACGAACAGCTTGGAGTCGAGATCCGCCGTCTCGGCGAAGTCGCTGAGGCGCACGCGGATCTGGCCGCCTTTGATGTCTGTGACCGTCCAGCCCATCAGGCCGACGGGACCATTGGAGAAGTCCATCGAGATCTTGCCCAGCGCCTGGCGCTTGGCGTCCTGGGCCACGATCGTGAACCCATCGGCCAGCGGGCGGACATCGGTGATCACCACGCCGCGATCCAGGCGAACCTCGCGGGCTAGCAAGAGGTTCAGCGGCGTCTTGCTGAGCGGATAACTCTCATAGGTCTTTAGGCGGCTGTCGAAGATGTTGACGTTGGCGCCGTTGCTGACGACCAGCAGCCCCGCCGGCGGGTCATAGGCGAACCGCGCCTTGCCGGGACGCTGCAGATAGAAGGTCCCTTGCGTCTGGGTTCCGCGCTGATCAGTCTGCACGAAGCGACCCTTGGCCGAGGACAGGCCCTGAATGTAGGCGGTGGCCTTGTCCAGCAGGGCCTTCTGTTCGGCGGACAGCTTGGCCGGAACCGGCGCAGTCGAGCTCTGGGCCCAGGCGGGCGTGATCAGGGCGGGCGAGGCGAGGGCGGCGGCGAGGCCGGCCGCCAGCAGGATACGGCGCGTGGTCATCTGGACTCCTTAGCCGCTACCTTGGCCGCCGCGAAGGCCGTCGCAAGGCCATTTTCCGGCGGCGCGATGAAGCCGCGTTCAGGTTGGGAGCGTCCGAAACGCCGTAGCCGCATCTGCGGTTGCCTAGAGCGGTGGCGGCGGCGGCGCGAGGATCTCGCGCTTGCCGGCGTGGTTGGCGGCCCCGACGACGCCCTCCTTCTCCATCCGCTCCATCAGCGAGGCGGCGCGGTTGTAGCCGATCTGCAGGCGGCGCTGGATGTAGCTGGTCGAGGCCTTGCGGTCGCGGGTGACCACGGCCACGGCGTGGTCGTAGAGGTCGTTGGCCCCGCCCTCGCCCGAGAACGCGCCCTCGATGGCTTCTTCCTGTTCCTCGTCGCCGCCGGCGGTGACCTCGTCGAGATACTGCGGAATGCCCTGGTCGCGCAGGAACTTGGCCACCGCCTCGACCTCGCCGTCCGACACAAACGGACCGTGCAGGCGGGTGATACGCCCGCCGCCGGCCATGTAGAGCATGTCGCCCTGGCCCAGCAGCTGCTCGGCGCCCTGCTCGCCCAGGATGGTGCGGGCGTCGATCTTGCTGGTGACCTGGAAGCTGATCCGGGTCGGGAAGTTGGCCTTGATGGTGCCGGTGATGACGTCGACTGACGGGCGCTGGGTGGCCATGATCAGGTGGATGCCGGCGGCGCGCGCCATCTGGGCCAGACGCTGCACGGCGCCTTCGATGTCCTTGCCGGCCACCATCATCAGGTCGGCGACCTCGTCGATGACCACGACGAGATAGGGCATCGGCTCGGGGCGGATCTGCTCGGTCTCGTAGATCGGACGGCCGGCGTCGTCGAAGCCCGTCTGGACGGTGCGCTCGAAGTGCTCGCCCTTGGCGGCGGCTTCGTTGGCCTTTTCGTTATAGCCGCCGATGTTGCGCACGCCGATCTTGGACATGCGGCGATAACGGTCCTCCATCTCGCGGACGGTCCACTTCAGGGCCACGACGGCCTTCTTCGGATCGGTCACGACGGGGGCCAGGAGGTGCGGGATGCCGTCGTAGACGCTCAGCTCCAGCATCTTGGGATCGACCATGATGAAGCGGCACTTCTCGGGCGGCAGCTTGTACAGGATCGACAGGATCATGGCGTTGACGCCGACCGACTTGCCCGAGCCGGTGGTGCCGGCGATCAGCAAGTGGGGCATCTTGGCGAGGTCGGCGATATACGGCTCGCCGCCGATCGTTTCGCCCAGCGCCATGGGCAGGATCTGGCTGGCCTTCTCGTAGTCGGCGCTGGAGAGCAGGTCGCGCAGATAGACGGTCTCGCGCCGCTGGTTGGGCATCTCGATGCCGATGGCGTTGCGGCCCTGGGCCACGGCGACGCGGCACGAGATCACGCTCATCGAGCGGGCGATGTCATCGGCGAGCGCAACGACGCGGGCGGTCTTGACGCCCGGCGCGGGCACCAGCTCGTACATGGTGACCACAGGGCCGGGGCGGATCTGGTCGATCTGACCCTTGACGCCGAACTCGGCCAGCACGCTTTCCAGCAGGCGGGCGTTCTGGCGCAGGGCCGCAGCGTCCACCTCGGACGAACGCGGCTTGGACTTGGCCAGCATGGCCAACTCGGGCAGCTGGAAGCCGGCGTCTTCCTCGAAGTCGAACGCCTTCTGCTGTTCGCGCTGCTCGCGACCAGACTCCTTCACGGTCCCCTTGGGCTTGGCGATGGCCATGGGCCGGGCGTCCTTGCTGTCTTCGAAGTCGTCTTCGTCGTCCTGGGCCACGGGAGGCGGGGTGTAGGCGCGCTGCGCGGCGGCCGGTTGTGACGCCGCGATCGGGGTTTCGTCGTCGTCGGCCTCCAGCGGGGGCAGGCGACCGGCTCGCGGGGCCGCGGGTTCGGCCTTTTCGCGTCTGGCGCGGACAGGCTTGGCTACGGGTGCGGGTTCAGGTTCCGGCTCAGGACGTGCGCGGGCTTGCAGGGCGTTGCTGACGGCGGCGTGGATGGCGTCGGGGTTGACCTCACGCACGCCGATGGCGAAGCCGAGCGCGGCGATGGCGGCGACGCCGAACAGGATGGCCGAGATGATGGTCGCGCCGGGGATGTGGGCGAAGCTCAGGACGGCGGCGACCATATGCAGCAGGGAGTCGCCCCAGAAGCCGCCCAGGCCCTTCTCCAGCTGCCAGATGGCCGGCGGCGGCGGCGCGGCCAGCACGGCCGACAGCGCCAAGAGGCCCAGCGCGCCGACCAGCGCCCGCTGGCGCAGGTCCTTGCGCTCGGCGTCCGGGTCGGCCTGGGCCACCCGGGTGACGCCGAACACCAGCATCAGCAGCGCGATGCCCCAAGCCGACAGGCCCAGAGACTGCATCAGGATGTCGGAAATCGCCGCGCCCAGGCCACCCAGCGCATTGCGGGCGGGCTCGCCCGTCACGGCGTTGAAGCTCGGATCGGTGGCGTTATAGGTGGCGATGGCCAGCAGCAGCACCGCCCCGACGACGGTGACGATCCCGCCCCGGAACCGGGCCGTCCAGGGCTGGGCCCAGCCATAACGGATCGCATCCCAAAGGAGCTCCGTCGTGGATCGCCGCGCGGCTCGCGCCATGAAAGTCTCCGAACTCAACCGTCGTATCTTTGGACCCATGCAAGGCGGGTCGAACCGCGATGTTGTGCCCGAAGAGCGTTAAGGGCTGTTTACGACGTCCGTTAGGACGGCGGTCATGACGTCGCGGGTTCGAGAAAATTCTCCCTTCCCCTAGATGGGGAAGGGCCGGGGTGAACAATCCTCCCCCCAGCGGGGGAGGTGTCCGCGCAGCGGACGGAGGGGGAAGTCCTGCTGAACCGGCCTCTTCCCCCTCCGTCGTCTCTTCGAGCCGACCCCTCCCCCGCTTGGGGGAGGATTTTGGGGCGCGCGTCCGCCGCTTCACGCGGCGTGACCGCTGAAGGTGTTGGGGAGGCGACGGAGCGGCCGGGCGAACCCGGAGTACCGTGAGTGTTGTTTGCGTTTCGGCTCGCGCTTCCGCTCCGCCAGGTTGTTCTTGCCCGTGAGGATGGGGGGCGTGAGCGTCTTTCAGCTCGGGACCCCAGGAGCCCCCGGACGGGCGCGGATCAACTGGAGCGGCTACATCCGTGTCCAGCCCGACGATCCACGATAGGCGGCTTGTACGATCACCGCCCTGTCGCTCCGCGCTCGCCTCTCTGCGGCTTCTTCCGAGGTCCCGGATCTATCCAACGAACAGACCCCGGTCGAAACCGCTTCGAGGCCACGCGGCCCCGCTCAACCTAGCCCCGCCGCCGTATTGGGCCGGATCCAAACGCCCTCCCCCGCGACGGGGATGGCTATGATTATGGGGGTGGCTCCAGCGCGGAGGATAAGTTGGCGCGTAAAAGTGAGAAGGCGTTGATTTTGTTGACTTCCGCCCCGCCAATTCCGAGCGTTCACGCCCGCCAATCCCCGTAAACATGTCTATTCACCGAGGCGTTGTTCGCCCATCGAGCGGGGGGAATTGCTGTTGGCCCGCGTCAGGGGCGCATTGAACCCTTAGACGGCATCGCCCGATATCGGACGTTCCGGATGTCGCCCAAGGGTGGAATGGGGACCAAATCCTCCCCCTAGCGGGGGAGGTGTCGGCGAAGCCGACGGAGGGGGAAGAAGCCGGCTCGGCAGCACTTCCCCCTCCGGCCTTCGGCCTCCTCCCCCTCTGGGGGGAGGATTTTCCGAGTGTCCGCCAAGGGTCGAAACCCGTCTCCGCCATCGCCGCCGAAAGCGGACCTGCTCGCGCCCTAAGCCGCCTCGAACGCCAGCGGGGCGCCCCAGAAGCTCTGGACCAGGCCGTTTTGTGGGCCGGGCGTTCCGGTCGTCAGGAACACGCGGCTCGCGCCGGTTCCCGGATCATATTCGGGGTGGCGCTCCAGATAGAGGGCCAGGCCCTCAGCCGTGGCCGCCGGCTGCTGGATCAGCGGGGTTCCCGCCGGCAGGGCGGCGCGGAAGATGTCGGCGATGATCTCGTAGTGGGTGCAGCCCAGCACGACGCGGTCGGGATGGCGGCCGATGCGGGTCTTGAGCGCCTGGACGTGGCCCTCCACCGCCTTGGCGATCTCGACGACGCTGGCGTCGCCCTCGATCAGCGGGACCAGGCCCGGGCAGGCCTCGGAGAACACCGCCAGGTCCTGCTTGCGCTTGTCGATCTCGATCTCGTAGACGCGCGAGCGCACCGTGGCCTGGGTGGCGAAGACGCCCAGGATGTCCAGGGCCTGGACCATCTCACCGCGGCGCTCGGCCTCGTGCTCCCAGGGCAGGCCCGTGGCCTTTTCGATGGTCGGCACGATGATGCCCAGGATGTTGACCGGACGGCCGATCGCCTTGCGATAGCCGGGCAGCCAGGTCTGCTGCAGGCGGCGCAGGGCGATGGCCGAGGCGGTGTTGCAGGCCAGGACCACAAGGTTGGCGCCCCGCTCGAACAGGCGCACGCAGCCGGCCTTGGTCAGCTCGACGATGTCCTCGCCGGTGCGCACGCCGTAGGGCGCATTGGCCTGGTCGGCCAGATAGGTGAAGTCCGCCTGGGGCAGACGTTGCACGAGGGCGCGGTGGACCGAGAGGCCGCCCACGCCAGAGTCAAAGACGCCGATCATGGGGCAGGTTTAGCCGCCAAACCCCGACGCGTCCACGAACGGACGCCAACATCGCCTTTTGGCGCACCTTCTCGTCGGCGGTGAGAAACGTTAGATCACGCAAAGGGGCTGAAGGAGTATCGATGTTCGCGCTCAAGTTTGCTCCGTTCGCCATGACCTTGGCCCTCAGCGGACCCGCGCCGACCCAGATCGCGCCTCCGACGCCTGTCGACCTGGGCCAGGCCCCCGCGCCGGACGAAAGCGCCGTCGTCGCCGAGCTGACGATCATGGCCAAGCCCCCCGGGCCGGCCGTGTGGCTGGTCGAGAAGGACGGCGCCAAGCTCTACATCCTGGGCTCGGCCCCGCCGCTGCCGCATCAGCTGAAGTGGAACAGCCCGCGCCTGAACAAGGCGCTGGACAGGGCGAGTCTGGTCCTGGTTCCTCCGGAGGCCGCCGTGGGCGTCACCCAGGTGGCCGGATTCATCCTCAAGTTCGGCGGCGGCTTGCGCCAGCCGCTCGGCAAGGCGCTGGAGGATCAGCTGCCGCCCGATCTGAAGGCGCGGTTCGTTGCGTCCCGCACCCAGGCCCGAAAGGGCGCGGGCGAGTACAAGAACTGGAAGCCGGCGGTGGCCGGGTTCCTGCTGCTGTCGGATTTCCGTCAGGCCGCCGGCCTGTCCGAGGCCAAGCCCGTCAGCACGATCGAGCGCATGGCCAAGGCGCGGAAGCTGAAGGTCAAGGCGGTGGGGCAGTATCGGATGAGCGCGGTCACCGCCATCGCCGGCAAGCTGTCGCCCGAGGACCAGCTCTATTGCCTGCGGGTGGCCCTGGACGAGGTGGCCTATGACGGCGCCCATTCCACCACGATCGGCCGAGACTGGGCCGAGGGCGACCTGGCCTCGGTGCGCGCGCGTTACCGCGCCAGCGCCGCTCAGCGGTGCCTGACCCATGTTCCGGGCGGGGCGGCCTTGCTGGAGAAGGGTCTCGCCCAGACCACTGAGGCCATGACCGAGGCGCTCAAGCGGCCGGGGGTCACGGTCGCGGTGGTCGATCTTGGTTTCCTGCTGCCGGCTGACGGCGTTCTGGACCGCTTGAAGGCGCAGGGCGCGACGATCACCTCGCCCGTCGAATAGGTTGGCGAGTTGACGCGCCGGGCTTGCGCCGACCAAGGTCGTGTCGGGAGGACCAGCCGATGAAGACGATGATCGCCGCGAGCGTTCTGGCGCTGCTGATGGCGGGCGCTGCGCGGGCCGAGGTGACCGACGCCCAACCGGCCGGGTTTCAGGTGCGCCATCAGGTCGTGATCGCCGCGCCGGCGACCACCGTGTGGGCCGTCCTGGTCCAGCCGTCGAAATGGTGGGCCTCGGCGCACACCTGGTCGGGGTCAGCCGCCAACCTGTCGCTCGGCGCGGCCTCGGGCGGCTGCTTCTGCGAGCGTCTGCCCAATGGCGGCTCGGTTCTGCACATGACGACCGTCCATGCTGCGCCCGGCCAGAAGCTGGTGTTGAGCGGTGGTCTGGGTCCCCTGCAGTCGTCGGGCGCGAGCGGGGCGATGACCGTTCTCCTGGCCGAGAAGGACGGCGCCACGACCGTGACGGTCACCTATGACGTCGGGGGGTACTTCAAGGGCGGCCTCGACAAGCTGGCCGCGCCCGTCGACGGGGTGCTGGGTCAGCAGGTTCAGGGACTCAAGGCGGCGGTCGAGGGGCGTTAGGCGCGCCGTAGCGGCCGCTCAAAGACAAACGCCCGCGAACCTCTCGGTCGCGGGCGTCTTCGTTTGTGGAGCGCCTTGGAGGCTTAGGCGCTGGCGGCCACGTCGCCGTCGCTGGCGCCCAGAAGGGCCATCTGCAGGCGCGAGCGGTCGCGGCGGGCGGCTTCCAGAGCCCCTTCGGCCAGGGCGGCCTCCGAGGTCAGGCGTTCGATGGTCGCCTGCAGTTCGGCGATCTTGGCTTCGTGGTCGCGGCGGGCCTGGTCCTGAGCCTCCTGCATCGCGTCGAGGCGGGCGCGCAGTTGCTGGGCGCGCTCCTCGGCGCGCTTGAGGGCCTTTTCCTGAGCCACGGCGCTCTTGGCCAGCTGGTCGGCGCGTTCGATGGCCGTGGCGCGGGCGGTGTCGACACCGGCGTGACGCTGGCGCAGGCCGTCGGCCTCTTCCTCGAGGGCGCGGATGCGGTCGAGAGCGCGCTCCAGAGCGACGTTGAGGTCGCCGGCGCGGCGTTCCACCGCCTTCTGCTGGGCGCTGGAGTCGGCGAGGCGGGCCGAGATCTGGCCGTTCATCTCTTCCAGCTTGTCGGCGCGACCCGTGGCGGTCTCCAGGCGCGTCTGCAGCGCGGAGATCTCGGCGCGGTTGGCCTCGACCTGGCTCTCCAGGCCGCGGATCGTGCGGCCGCTGTCGGTCTGGTGAGCGGCCAGAGCGTTCTCGACGGCCTGCACGCGCGCCCGTTCGGCGGCGAGCTGGGCCTCAAGGTCGGTTTCGATCCGCGACAGGCGGGCCAGGTCCAGGCCGGCCTGGTCGACGCGCTTCTTCAGCGTCGCGGCCTCTTCGCCCAGCAGGGCGTTGTCCTGGTTGGCGCGGGCCAGAGCGGCCTCGGCGTCGCCACGGCGGGCGTCGATGTCCTGGGCCTGGATGCGCAGGCCTTCGACGTCCTGCACGAGGTGCTCGATGCGGGCGGTGGCGTCGCGCAGCGAGGCGTCGAGGCTGGAGACCTTCAGGTCCGACTGCAGCAGGGCGTTGCGCAGGCGGTCGATCTCAAGGGCGTTATCTTCCAGCGCCGCGTCCTGGGTCTGGCGACGGGCTTCGGATTCGCCGAGCGCTGTTTCGGCGGCGGCGAGGCGGGCGGAAACCTCGCGCTCCTCGGCCTGGATCAAGGCGATCTGGCGCTGGGCCTGATCAAGATTGGCGCGCACGGCGATCAGTTCGGAGTGTTCCGCGCGACGGGCTTCGAACTCCTGGCTGACAGGGCCGCGGATCTCGGCGATCAGCGGTTCGATCGCCTTAAGGTGCTCCATGACCCGGCCGATGCTGTCCAAGCCGCCGTGGATGGTCTCGTAGCGCTGACCGATGGCCTGGGTGGACTCGATCTGGTGCTGCATGGCCTCGGCGCGAGCTTCATCACCCAGAACGGTGGGCTTGCCGTTCTTGGTCTCGCGCGAGTTCTTCGACAGCAGTCTCATTCGGCCCACCTTCGCCCCATGCGAGTCCTCGGCGTCCAGAAGTGGACGGCTCGGCGGACGCCGCGAATCTGTTACCCAGAGGTTAACAACTTAGTTTACGGACAAGATGAATGTCGAGGGGCCGACGCCGCGACCGGGCGTCGCGGTCCTGTTCAGATCTCTAAATTCTGGGGATGGAGCGCGGCTTCCGCCGCCAGCGTCCGGGCGACCGCCGATACAACCGCCGCGATACGCAGGGCGGCCTGGATTTGGGTGGGTTCGACACCCCGTCCGCGAAGCTCGGCCTCGTGGCTGTCGAGGCACGCGCCGCAGCCATTGATCGCCGACACGGCCACGCAGGACAGATCGTAGGTAAAGCTTCGCGCGCCGACGTGGGTGAGCCGATTCAAGCGAAGCCGGGAGGGCAGGGCCTGATACTCGGAGGCCTCCATGAGATGCAGGGCGCGGAAATAGACATTGGTCATCGCCATCATGGCGGCCGCCTTGCGGGCGGCGAGATTGGCTTCGGGCGCCAGACCTGCGGCGGTCGCCGCCGCGTCGATCGCCCGCAGCGTCTGCGGTTCGCCGGCGGCGCAGGCGCTGGCGACCAAGCACCCCCATCGCGCTTCCCCATCGAGCGCCGGATCGTCGATCAGCAAGGCCAGGTTGGTCCCCAGATCGCGGGCGTAGTCGGGCAGGCGGGCGCGCAGGGCCTCGATCGACACGTGATGTTCCATGGCCCCACATCAAACATATGGAGCGTGACGAGATAACATCGCGCGGCGCGTTCGTCCCGGTCCGCGCCGCGCGAGAGGGGGCGGTCGGACCGGGAGACGCCGGACATCCGGGGCGGGGTGGGGGAGACAATCACCGGACGCTTCGACACCTCGACACTAGCCTCGCCGCCAAGCTTTGGTCCAATCGATAGTTTTTTGAAATTTAATAGACCTGTCCTATATGTCGGACCATGCTTCTGCCCACGCTCCGCCAACTCCAGTACCTGAAGCTCCTGTCCGAGCACGGTTCATTCAGCCGCGCCGCCGAGAACGCGCACGTCACCCAGCCGACCCTGTCGGCCGGTATCCAGGAGCTGGAGAAGATCCTGGGCGCGCCGGTCGTCGACCGGGCGCGGTCCGGGGTGATCCTCACCGCCGCCGGCCAGGAGGCTGTGCGACGGGCCGAGGATATCCTGGCCCGGGCCGAGGACCTGGTGCAGGCCGCCCGGGGCGCGGGCCAGCCGCTGGCCGGACGGTTCCGGCTGGGCGTGATCCCGACCGTGGCGCCCTATCTGCTGCCGCGCGCGCTGCCCGTGCTGCGCGACCGCTTTCCCAAGCTGAAGCTGTTTCTGCGCGAGGACCTGACCCATCGCCTGATCAGCGCCCTGAAGACCGGCGCGCTGGACGCGGCGCTGATCGCGCTGCCCTACGACATGAGCGGTCTCGACTGGGCCCATGTCGAGGATGATGAGCTGCTGGCCGCCGCGCCCGCCAATCACCCGATGGCCGCCTCGACCCAGGTGGACCCCGACAGCCTGGCCGGTGAGGATCTGATCCTGCTGGAGGACGGCCACTGCCTGCGCGACCACGCCCTGGCGGCCTGCGGCCTGGAGCCGCCGCGCGGCGTCGGCGAGGAGGAGACCTTCGCGGCCACGTCCTTGCCGACCCTGGTGCAGATGATCGGTTCGGGCCTGGGCGTCTCGTTCCTGCCCAAGATGGCGGTGCAGGCGGGCCTGACCGACAAGGCTGCCGTCACGGTTCGTCCCCTGGCGACCGCCCATCCCAGCCGCGAGATCGTCGTGGCCTGGCGCGCAGGCTCCAGCCGGGGCGTCGAGGGACGCCTGCTGGCCGACACCTTGAGGCAGGCGGTCTGACGCCGCCTTAGGGCGCAAGCCCCTCAGTGGGTGTGCGAGATCGGGCCCTCGGCCCGGCCCTCCACGAACTGGCGGACATACGGATTACTGGTGGTGGCCAGCTCGGCGGCCGGACCGCGCCAGATGATCTTGCCGCCGTGCAGCATGGCGATCTCGTCGCCGATCGTCTGGGCCGAGGCCAGGTCGTGGGTGATCGACACCGCCGTCGAGCCCAGGCGACGCACCTGGTCGGAGATCAGCTGGTTGATCGCCGCCGCCGTGATCGGATCCAGGCCCGTGGTGGGCTCGTCGAAGAACAGGATCTCCGGCTGGGCCACCACGGCGCGGGCCAGGCCGGCGCGTTTCTGCATCCCGCCCGAAAGCTCGGATGGAAACCGGTTGGCGACGTCGGGCGACAGCCGCACTTGCTCCAGCGCCTCGATCGCCCGCTCGCGCGCCTGGCGGCGAGGGACGCCGTCGGCGTTGATCAGACGGAACGCGATATTCTCCCAGACGGAGAGGCTGTCGAACAGCGCCGCGCCCTGGAACAGCACACCGATGCGCGAGAACAGCTTGCGGCGCTGGGTCTCAGACAGGCCAACGACGTTCTTGCCGTCCAGTTCGATGGCCCCGGCTTCCGGGCGCAGCAGGCCCAGCGCGGTCTTGATCGTGACCGATTTGCCCTGGCCCGAACCGCCGATGATGACCAGCGAACGGCCGGGGGCGACGGACAGGTCGAGCTGGTCGAGGACCTTGCGATCCCCGAACTGCTTGGTGACGCCCTTCCAGGCGAGTTTCGGAACCTGGCTCGTCATGACATGTGCGTGAAAAGGGTGGTCAGGAGATAGTCCGAGGCGAAGATCAGGATCGCCGAGGAGACCACCGCGTGGGTCGTGGCCCGGCCGACGCCGCGCGCGCCGCCCGAGGCGTTGTAGCCGTGATAGCAACCCATCAGGGCCACGATGAAGCCGAACACCGCCGCCTTGATCAGGCCCGAGATGATGTCCCAGCTCTCAAGGAAGTCGATGGTGTTGCGGATATAGACGGTCGGATTGAACTCCAGCACCCGCGTGGCCACCAGCCAGCCGCCGGCGATGCCGATGATGTCAGCCACGGCGGTGAGCAGCGGCAAGGTCAGCACCGCCGCCAGCAGGCGGGGCGCGACCAGATAGCGGAACGGGTCGGTCGACAGGGTGCGCATGGCGTCGATCTGCTCGGTCGCCCGCATGGCGCCGATCTCGGCGGCGATGGCCGCCGAAACCCGGCCGGCCAGCATCAGCGCGGCCAGCACGGGGCCCAGCTCGCGCGTGATGCCCAGAGCGACGATCTGCGGCATGACCTGCTCGGCGTTGAACCGGCCCCCGCCGGTGAAGATGTTCAGCGCTAGGGCCGCGCCGGTGAACACCGCCGTCAGGCCCACGACCGGCAAAGAGAAGAAGCCGATCGCCACGATCTGCCGGCGCAACTGGCTGACGAACCAGATTGGCGTCAGGGCGGCGATGACGCCGCGCACGGCGAACACGCCGACCGCGCCGACCATGCGCACGGCGGCCAGGGTCGAGCGCCCCAAGGCCTGGATGGGATGGGTGGCGACCCGCCGGGCCGCCTCGGCCGCGGTCATGTCAGTAGCTCTCGGCCGGCTGGGTGGCCGGATTGGCCGCCGCGGGCTCAGAGGTCGCCGCCCCGCCGCCCTGCGGCCGGATCACCGAGCCGATCAGGCCGAAGATGTCGACCGCGCCTTGGGTGTTCTCGATCTCGCCGCCGGCCTTCAGGTCTTCGAGCGATGCGCCGGGCGCGATGGCCACATGGGCGCCGCCCAAGAGGCCGTCGCTGGTGATCTTGGCGGTGGAATCGGCGGGCAGCTTGACGGTCGGGTCGATGCTCAGCTTGGCCACCGCCAGATAGGTCTTGGGCTCCAGCGTGACCTCCGAGACCGTGCCGACCTTGACGCCGGCCACGGTGACCGCCGCCCCCGGCGCCAGCGAACCGGCCTCACCGAACTTGGCGCTGATCTCATAGTCGCCGCGCTTCATGTGAACGCCGCCGACGCTCAGCGAATAGGTCAGGAACCCCGCCGTCAGGGCGAGGACGACGACGCCCATGGCCGTTTCGGCCCATTGTTCGCGCAATGCCATATGCCGTTGTCCTTCCAGTCCGGGTCCCGCCTAGCGACGACCCGAGCCGCCCTTCTGAAGCTGGTTGATCAGCACGTCGATGTTGCCGCCGGCGTTGTCGATCGTCGACACGAAGTCCTGCTGCTGAGTGATCGCCAACCAGATTCCCTTGAACTGGACATCGACCACCTTCCAGGCGCCGCCACTGTTCAGCACGCGCCACGAGACCGGCACCGGCTGGCTCAGCTGACCGCCGGCGACCACGGTGTTGACGATCACGTCGCCGGGCTTGCGGACCACCGAGCCGGTCACCTTCAGCTGTTCGCCGCGATAGTCACTGATGCGGCTCTGGTAGACGTTCTCGGCATAGGTCCGAAACACCGGCGTGAAACGGGCCCGCTGCTCCGGCGTGATCGTCCGGGCGTACTTGCCCAGCACGAAGTTGGTGATCCGCGGCACGTCGGCCAGTTCGTCCACGGCCTGATGGAAGACCTGCTTCTTCTGCGCTTCGCTCATGCTCTTGCTGGCCAGCACGCTGATCACGCGCTGGGCCTTGGTCTGAACGAAGGCTTCGGCGGCCGGGTCGCGCGCGCCGCTCTGGGCCAGGGCCGGCGAGGCGGCGGAAAGCGCGGCGCCGAAGAACGCCAAAGCCGCGACGCTGGCGCCGCGGCGGGTGATGGAGGTGTTTCGCATAGTGTTACCGGGGAGGGTCATGGATTGGGCGTCGCCGATGAGGTGTTCGGTTCGGACGGCGGCGCATCGAAATCAGGGAGCGCTTCGCGCTCGCCGGTGGCTTCGCGGACGAAGGCCTCACGATACTGCGCGTAGGCGGAGCGGGTGGTGACGTACGGGTCGGACGCGTCCTTCAGCGCCTCGTATGCGGAGTCTGTCGTGGCGCGCAGGTCGACCACGGTGATCGCCGTGCGGGCCCGACCGAAGTCGGTGTCCAAGCCGCCCACGAACAGCGAGACCGGGTCAGTGACGATATCGAGCGCGCGGCCGACGCCGTCGCGAACGTTCAAGGGGCCCATCAGGGGCACGTAGATATAGGCTCCGGGACCTGCGCCCCAGCGGCCGAAGGTCTGGCCGAAATCGGCGCCGCGCGGCGGCAGGCCCATCTTGGCGGCGACGTCGAACAGGCCCGCCACGCCGACCGTGGAGTTGACGACAAAACGGGTGCTCGAGCGCACGGCCTGACGCGGCTTGCCCTGGAGAACCTGGTTCATCACCGTGTTCGGCTCGCCCATATTGTAGATGACCAAGCTGACCCGGTCGCGGACGACGCGCGGCGTCACCGCCATATAACCGTGAGTGATCGGCGCCAGCAGTGCACGGTCCAGTCCCATGCCGAGCTTGAACGAGGCCCGGTTGAAGCCCTCCAGGGGGTCATTGGCGGCCGGACCGGCCGAAGCGAGCGGTGCAGGCTCGGCTTGCGCCTGCGCGTTCGGCGCCGCCGCCAGAAGGCCAGCGGCCGCCAGGGCGCCGACGGCGAGGTGGCGTCGGAACCCTTGTGGGCGCGCGCTCTGGGACGGGTCGCGCAAGCGGATGCTCCTGCTTCTCATAGGCGCCATGTATTCACGACGCCCTCCGTATCAAGATAAGGCCGACTATTTCGCTTACGCTTGAGCGCAAATCGCTTCGGCGTCGCGCGACTCAGTCACGCCCGCCGCGAGCCTTACGATGTGATCCACCCATCGGCGCACTGGAACCCCTTGGGCGCGGGGGCTTCACGGTTTGTCGGCAAGCGTGGCGCCGGCGCCGCGCCCGTCGAGCCTCAGCATATTTAGATATATCGAAATGCGCTCTTGACGATCGCCGTTTTCGATATATCTGTAATTCCGATATAACGAAACAGGATCTAAAACATGTTTGGACGACATCATTCCCACCGCAGCGTGTGGGGTGGCCACGGGGGCCAGCATCACGGTCGGCATCCGTTTGGCTTCCACGGTCACCATCACGGGCCCCGGGGGCGCGGCGGACGCATGGGCCGCTTCTTCGACCACGGCGACCTGCGTCTGGTGGTTCTCAAGCTGATCGCCGACAAGCCCAGCCACGGCTACGAACTGATCAAGGCGATCGAGACGGCGGCGGGAGGCGCCTATACCCCCAGCCCTGGCGTGGTCTATCCGACCCTGACCCTGCTCGAGGAGCTGGGCTATGTCGTCGCCAGTGAGGCCGGCGGCGGCAAGAAGCTTTATACGATCACGCCGGAAGGCGAGGCGTTCCTGGTCAGCAACGAACAGCCTGTGCGCTCGCTGTTCGAGCGCATGGCCGAGGCCGCTTCGACCAGCGCCGCGTTCTCGCCGCAGATCCTGCGGGCGCGTGAGAACCTGAAGACCGCTCTTCGGCTCAAGCTGCACGGCGGCCAGCTGACGGCCCAGCAGATCGCCGGCATCGCCAAGGCGCTCGATGACGCCGCAGCGGCCATCGAGACCCTCTGAGGAGCAAGCAAAGATGGAAAGCCACGCTCGCGTCGCCACCGACAAGGCGGCCCGCTACATGACCCAGCTCGCCAAGCACTGGAGTCACAAGTTCGAGGTCCGCTACGACGAGACCTCGGCCCATTTTCCGCTGCCGCCCGGCCTCTGTCGCATGACGGCCCACGCGGACAGTCTCGACATCACCGTCGAGGCCGCCGACCAGGAGGGCCTCGCCAGGCTTGAAGACGTGGTGGCCAAGCACCTGGACCGCTTCGCCTTTCGGGAGGGCGAGCTTAAATACGGATGGACGCGGGAGGCGTGACGCCTAGACGTCAGTGCAGTCCGCGCAGCAGGTCGATGCGTCGCATCGCCTTGCCGGGAAGCTCCGAGATACGCCCCAGCGGCAGGGCCTCGGCCACACTGCGGACACCGTAGACCGCGTGGCGGACAAGGCTCGGCATCGAGGGCGAGCCCAGGAAGCCGAACACCACGCGCTGCTGGGCGTTGGAGAGCTCGCGCTTGAAGCGGTAGTCGCCGGTTCCGAGATCCAGCCGCATGTACGGCGTTCCGTCCATGCTCTTCAGGATGTCCTGGAACAGCATCATGCCCGGCGAATAGCGCTCGAGGTCGGGATTGTGGGCGATCAGCCAGCCGTGGATGGTGTGCTCGCCACGAAGGTGGAAGTGAACGGCCGCGAGGCGCTCGCCCAGATGCAGGGTGTAGAGCGCCCCGCCAAAATCGGTGTCGCGGCGCGCGAACAGATCATCCAGCAGCTTGTTGACCCACGGCGCCTTGAAGAGGTCGGTCTGGTGGGTCAGCAGCAACTGGACCCGCTTCCAGGCGATCAGCTGATCGAACGCCGCCCGGCTCTCCGACATTGCGGTGAAACGGCAGGGACCGACTTCGCGCTCGGCTTTGCGGCGCTTCTTGTCGATATCCTTGAGTACGCCGACACCCGCGGCCTTGCGCTCCGCGGCATAGGCTTCGTAGCCGTCGGGTGTTTCGACGACCCAGCTGTCGGTCTGGCCGCGCGCATGGCGACCCAGCGTCTCATCGTCAGCCATCATATGGCAAAAGTCGATCCGACCCACGCCGAGCGCGTGCAGCAGGTCGCGCGGGTCCATGGTCACGCCGGGCGCGGAGATCAGGGCCTGATAATCGCACATCGGCGCGCCCACAGGCATGGCCACGTCCTGACGCACCCGCACCGGCAGGAAGGCCAGAGCCTCGCCCTCGGGGCCCCGCTGGATCGCGACCTTGACCTGGTCGCCCTTGTCGCCCTGGGCGCGTGCGACAGACAGGGTCCACTGGGGTGAAAGGAACGGAGAATCGAGCCGCGTCTGGCCGTGCTGCAGCTGCGTCCACCGCGCGACATCGGCGTCCGAAAGTTCCAGCGCTTTGACGATTTCGATGAGCAAAATGGGCCAGTCCGACAGAAGAGTCGGACAGCACTCTGACGCCGAGAGATTGCCTTAGGGTTGACGGGACGCCGCTCTGCGCGGTTTGGCGCCGCTCGCCTCTCCTTAAGGGCGAGCGGCGGCCAGCCGTGTCAGTCCATCAGCCTGCGCGTCAGATAGACATACTCCAGGGCCTGCCGACGCGCCGTCTCCGCCAGGTTGGCGGCCCCCGCGTGACCACCGTCGATGTTCTCGTAGTAGAGCACCGGATAGCCCAGCTCCATCAGCCGCGCGGCGGCCTTGCGGGCGTGGGCGGGGTGGACGCGGTCGTCCTTGGTCGAGGTCTCGATGAACACCTCGGGATACTTCTGGCCGGCCTTGAGGTTGGAATAGGGGTCGTACTTGGCGATGACGGCGCGTTCCGACGGAATGGCCGGATCGCCGTATTCGCCCACCCACGAAGCGCCGGCGCTGAGCTGGCTGTAGCGGATCATGTCGAACAGCGGCACCTGCACGACGACGGCGTTGTAGAGCTCGGGCCGCTGGGTCAAGGCGACGCCCATCAGAAGACCACCGTTCGATCCGCCCATGATGCCCAGACGCCGGGGCGAGGTGATCTTGCGGGTGATCAGGTCCTGCGAGACGGCGAAGAAGTCGTCATAGACCTTCTGGCGGTTCTCCTTGAGGCCGGCCGCGTGCCAGGCCGGACCGAACTCGCCGCCGCCCCGGATATTGGCCACCACATAGACGCCGCCGCGCTCCAGCCACAGCTTGCCCATCACACCCGAATAGCCCGGCGTGAGGGGCACCTGGAAGCCGCCATAGGCGTAGAGCAGGGTCGGCGCCGAGCCGTCGTATTTCACGTCCTTCGGCCGCACGACGAAGTAGGGGACCTTGGTTCCGTCCGTGCTGGTCGCCTCGAACTGTTCGACCACGTGGGTCGAGGCGTCGAAGCGGGCCGGCGAGGCCTTGATCTGCTCCAGCTTCAGCGAGCCGGCGTCGGCCAGCCAGAAGGTGGTCGGCGTCAGATAGCCGGTGACGGTGACGAACAGGCGCTCACCCTTGTCGTCGGACGAGCCCAGACCGATCGCGCTGTTGGCCGGCAGGTCCAGGCTCGTGGCGGTCCAGCCCTTGGGCCCGTGGGTGAACACCTTGGCCGCGCCCTTGACGTTGTCGAGCATGCCGACGACCAGCTTGGTGCGGGTGGTCTGGACCTGCTCGACCGACTGGCGGGCCGTGGGGCGCAGCACCAGCGTGGCCACAGCCTTGTCCGGGGCCGCTTTCAGCTTGGCCAGATCGAAGCTGATCAGGTCGCCGACCTTGAAGCCCTTCGCCGGCCAGTCCTGCTCCATCAGGACGACCATCTGGCCGTCGACATAGCCCTGGATCGAGCTCTTCAGCGGCAGGTCGAGTTTGACGGGCTTGTCGCCCTCGATCAGATAGGTCTCGCTCTCGAAGAAGGTGACGCCACGCGTGGCCATGACCGCGACGGCCTTCCCGTCGGCGTCACGCAGCACGAACGGGCTGACCGAAACGTCGGTCTCGACGCCGCGGAAGACTTCCTTGGCCTGATCCAGGGGCTGCCCGCGCTTGAGCGCTTTCAGGACATAGGCGTAGCCCGACTTGGTCAGCTCGCCCGGCGTCCATTCGCGACCGACCAGCAGGGTGTCCTTGTCCAGCCAGGTGTAGTTCTGCTTGCCCTCCGGCAGTTCGAAGCCGCCGGGGACGAAGCTCTTGGTGGTGGTGTCGAACTCGCGGACCGTCACGGCGTCCTTGCCGCCGTTCGACAGGGTGATGAGGCAGCGGGTGTCGTCCGGCGGCAGGCAGCTGGCGCCCTTGAACACCCAGTTGGCGTTCTCGGCCTTGGTCAGGGCGTCGATGTCGAGGATCGTTTCCCAGGCGGGCTCGGCGGTGCGGTAGCTGTCCAGCGTCGTTCTACGCCAGATCCCCCGAACATGATCCTTGTCCTGCCAGAAGTTGCGCAGGGAACCATCGCCCGCGAACGACACGCCGGGCACCCGGTCCTTGGCGTTGAGGATGGCCAGGGCCTTGGCTTCCAGGTCGGCGTAGCGCGCGTCACCCTGCAGCACGGGCAGCGAGCGGGCGTTCTGGGCCTTGGCCCAGTCCATCGCACGCGTCCCCTCGATCTCCTCCATCCAGAGATACGGATCGTCCTTGCCCAGCTCCGACAGGGGCGTGCGGGCCTCGGCGGCGGGCTTTGCGGTGTCGGCGGCGATCGCGGGGGTCAGGGTCATCAGACTCGTGGTGGCGAGGAGGGCAAGCAGCGACTTACGCATTTAGTGATCCATCAACTGGCGCGACAGGTAGGTGTAGTGCAGGGCCCAGCGGCGGGCGTTGGCCTTGGGATCGGCCCCGTTGGCGTGGCCGCCGTCGGTGTTCTCGAAATAGAGGTTATCGACCTTCAGGTCGTCCAGGCGCGCGGCGAACTTGCGCGCGTGGCCCGGATGGACGCGGTCGTCCTTGGTCGAGGTCGTGATGTAGGCCAGCGGATATTTCACGCCGGCCTTCAGCTTCTGATAGGGGCTGTAGGCCTCGATCCAGGCGCGTTCGGCCGGGATGGCCGGATCGCCGTACTCGCCGATCCATGAGGCCCCGGCGGGCAGCTGGGTGTAGCGGATCATGTCCAGCAGCGGGCTTTCGACGATCACCGCGTTCCAGAGGTCGGGCCGCTGGGTCATGGCCACGCCCATCAAGAGGCCGCCGTTCGAGCGGCCATAGGCGCCTAGATGGCGGGGCGAGGTGATCTTCTTGGCGATCAGGTCTTCGGCCACGGCGAAATAGTCGTCATAGGCCCGCTGGCGATTGGCCTTCAGCGCCGCCTGGTGCCAGGCCGGACCGAACTCGCCGCCGCCCCGGATATTGGCCACGGCGTAGCTGCCGCCGCGCTCCAGCCACAGCTTGCCGATCAGCGGGTCATAGACGGGCAGCTTCGACAGGTTGAAGCCGCCATAGGCGTGCAGCAGCGTCGGGTTCTTGCCGTCGTGCTTGTGACCTTTCGGATGGATCAGGAAATAGGGGATCTTGGTCCCGTCCTTGGAGGTGGCGACCTTCTGTTCGACTTCGAGCTTGCTGGCGTCGAACTGGGCGGGCAGGGCCTTGACCGTCTGGGCGGTGGTTCCCGTGGCGTCGGCCAGCTTGAGCTGGGTCGGGGTCGCAAAGCCCTCGTCGGTGTAGAAGACAAGATCGCCCTCGTCCGAATGCGAGCCCAGGGTGACGGCGGCGTTGTCGATGACGGGCAGGTTGGTCTTGACCACCCCGCGCTCGCCCCGGTTTTCCAGGCTGACCAGCGAGCCCCGGACGTTGTCATAGACGACGGCGACCACGCGGTTGTCGGTGACCGTGGCCTGGGCGATCGACTGGCGCGGCCCCGGCGACAGGATCGCGCAAGGATTGCAGCCATTTGACGTCACGATCTCGCCGCCCGGGCGCAGGCGCTCGGGTGTGGCCAGGGCCAGGCTGCCGGCGGGGATGGTGACCCCGGCGAAGGTCCAGGGCTCTTCGGTCTTCACGACGAGAGCGCCGTCCAGCATGCCGATCACGCCGCCCTGCTTGGGCAGGGGAAGTTGCGCCAGACCCTTGGGGGTCCACTCGAAATAGAGGCTGTTGAAGAAGTCGGTCGCCTGCTCGATCAGGACGACGCGGTTGCCCTTGGCGTCGCGGATCACGTTGGGCCGCACCGAGACGTCGCCCTTCTGGCCGCGATAGACCTCGACCGCCTGGTCCAGGGCCTGACCGCGCTTCAGCGTCTTGATGACCATGCCGTAGCCGCTGTCGGTGGTCGTGCCCGGACCCCAGTCGCGGGTCAGGATCAGGGTGTCGGGGTCCAGCCACTCGATCGACTGCTTGCTCTCGGGCAGGACAAAGCCGCCCGCCGCCGGATCGACGAAGCTCTTGGTCGCAAGATCGAACTCGCGGACCGTGACCGCGTCCTTGCCGCCGTTGGACAGGTTCACGAGGCAGCGATCGTGGGTCTTGGGCCGGCAGTCGGCGCCCTTCCAGATCCAGTTCTTGCCCTCGGCGGCGGCCAGGGCGTCGAGGTCGATCACCGTCTCCCACTGGGGGGTTGCGGACTTGTAGGACTCAAGGCTGGTGCGCCGCCAGACGCCGCGCACATGGGTCGCGTCCTGCCAGAAGTTGAACACCGTCTTGCCGACGAAGTTGGGCATGGCGATCCGGTCCTTGGCGGCCAGGATCTTCAGGGCCTCGGCCTGCAGGCCCACGAAACGCGGATCGCTGGAGAGCAGCGGCAGGGTCTTGTCGTTCTCGGCCTTCACCCAGGCGAGGGCTTCAGGGCTTTCGACGGCCTCGAGGGCCAGGTGCGGGTCGGTCTCCTGGGCTCGCGCGGAGCCGGAGGCCAGGAGGACAAGGGCGAGAGCGGCGGCCGAGCCGTGGCGGAGCGTCATCATGGCTGGGGACGGTATCGAACATTCCGTCGCGCGCCAGCCCACTTTTCGAACGTCTTGAACCGGGAAACGGCCCGAGCGTGGGCGATCATGCCCCGCGTCGCCGCGTCCCCTGACTTGGCGCGGCTTTTCCACTATATAGCCCGGCCATGAGCCGCACCTTCCTGAAGATGAACGGGTTGGGCAACGACTTCGTCGTCGTCCAGACCCTGACCGAAAGCTTCGATCCGACCCCTGAGCAGATCCGTGCGATCGCCAAACGGGACGGAGGGATCGGCTGCGACCAGGTCATCGCCATCGATCCGCCCAGGGCCGAGGGCGCGTCGGCCTATGTCCGGTTCTGGAACGCGGACGGGGAAGTAGCCGGCGCCTGCGGCAACGGCACGCGCTGCGTCGCCTGGCTCCTGATGCAGTCGGCCGGCAAGGACGCGGTGGCCTTCGACACCGTAGCTGGGCGCCTGTCGGGCGTTGCGGCCGGCGACAAGCTGGTGACGGTCGACATGGGTCCGCCCGGTCTCGACTGGACCCAGATCCCCCTCTCCGAGGAGATGAACACCGAACGCGTGGAGCTGCAGGTCGGTCCGATCGACGCGCCGCTGGTCCACACGCCGGTCTGCGTCTCGATGGGCAATCCGCATGTGGTGTTCTTCGTCGACGCGCCGGTCACCGACGACTTCGCGCGCGGCACGGGCAGCCTCGTCGAGCATCACCCGCTGTTCCCGCAAGGCGTCAATGTCGGCTTCGCCCACATCGCCAGCCGCGACCATATCCGGCTGAAGGTCTGGGAGCGTGGCGCGGGCCTCACCCAGGCCTGCGGCACCGGCGCCTGCGCCGCTCAGGTCGCCGCCGTGCGTCGCGGCCTGACCGATCGCAAGGCGCGGGTCGAGTTCGACACCGGGTCGCTGACCATCGAATGGCGCGAGAGCGACGGCCACGTGATCATGACGGGCCCGATCACCATGGAATACGCCGGCAAGCTGCCGGAGCTGGTCGCGGCTTGAGGCCATGACCAGCTACACCGTCATCAAGGCGACCCCGAAGTCTCCGCCCGCAGCGGGCGAGGAGGGCGGTCCTGCGACCACGCTGTCGGGGTCGGACGGCGTCGACGTCGTCACCTTCGGCTGCCGGCTGAACGCTTATGAGAGCGAGGCCATGCGCGCGCGCGCTTCGGCGGACGGTCTGTCGGACGCGGTGGTGTTCAACACCTGCGCGGTGACCAACGAGGCCGTGCGCCAGGCTCGCCAGGCGATCCGCAAGGCGCGGCGCGAGCGGCCGGGCGCCCGGATCATCGTCACCGGCTGCGCCGCTCAGGTGGATCCCGCCGCCTTCGCCGCCATGCCCGAGGTCGATCTCGTTTTGGGCAATGCCGAAAAGGCTGCCCCCGGCGCCCTGACCGACACCTCCACCCGCGTGCGGGTCAACGACATCATGTCGATCAAGGAGACCGCCGGTCACCTGATCGACGGCCTGAAGGACCGGGCCCGCGCCTATGTCGAGGTGCAGAACGGCTGCGACCACCGCTGCACCTTCTGCATCATCCCCTATGGCCGGGGAAACTCGCGCTCGGCTCCGGCCGGCGAGGTCGTCGAACAGGTCCGCAAACTGGCCGCCGAGGGCTATCGCGAGGTCGTCCTGACCGGCGTCGACGTCACCTCCTGGGGCGCGGACCTGCCGGGCCAGCCGACGCTGGGCCAGCTGGTCGGCCGCATCCTGCGCATGGTTCCGGACCTGCCGCGTCTGCGCCTGTCCTCGATCGACGCGGCGGAAATCGATCCGGATCTCTTCAAGCTGCTCGAAACCGAGCCGCGGCTGATGCCCTATCTGCATCTGTCGTTGCAGGCGGGCGATAACCTGATCCTCAAGCGGATGAAGCGCCGCCACAGCCGCGAGGACGCGTTGAAACTGGTGGCCGAGGTGCGCCGCGTGCGCCCCGACACCGCCTTCGGCGCCGACCTGATCGCGGGCTTCCCCACCGAGACTGACGAGGCCTTTGAGAACACCCTCAAGCTGGTCGAGGAGGCGGGCCTGGCCTTCCTGCACGTCTTCCCCTACAGCGCCCGCCCCGGAACTCCGGCCGCGCGGATGCCGCCGGTCAAGGGGCCGGTGATCAAGGACCGCGCCCGCCGCCTGCGGGAAGCCGGGCAGCGCGGCCTGGAACGCCACCTTCAGCGCCAGGTCGGCCGCGTGCTCTCCGGACTGGTCGAGCGCGACGGCGTGGCCCGGGCCGAGGACTTCACCGAGATCGCCTTTATGGGCGAAGCGCCCTCGGGCCAGATCCTGGCCTTCCGCGTCACCGGCCATGACGGCGCGCGGGTGATCGCCGAGCTGACGCCGTGAGCTTGAGCGGCGGGTGCCAGTGCGGCGCCGTCCGCTTTCGGGTCGAGGGAGAACCCGGCCGCGCCTCGATCTGCCATTGCCGCATGTGCCAGAAGGCTTTCGCCGGCCCGTTCGGGGCGCTGGTGACGGTGGAGGTCGCGGATCTGACCTGGACGCGCGGCGCCCCGGCCCATTTTCAGAGTTCGGATCAGATCAGGCGCGGCTTCTGCGCCGCCTGCGGCACGCCCCTGACCTTCGAGTGGAGCGACAGCAAGATCGACCTGGCGGTTTTCGCTTTCGACGATCCGTCAGCGGTTGAGCCCGGGGTTCAGCTGGCCGTCGAGGGCCGGCCGACCTGGATGGATCACCTGGCGCAGATGCCGGTGCGGCCGCCGATGGGGCCGGGCGGTGCGGTGACGTCGCGCCAGCACCCTGACCACGACACTTGAGGGCCGCCCCTTGGTCCCGAAGGCGGAATTCGTCGTAGCGACCTTCAGCCCTTGGGCAAAAGGATTCTCGCAGGCCTTCTGCAGGGTCCACATTCCCGCGCTACAGCCATGAAAAAACCGGGCCGGACAGGGTCCGACCCGGTTCTTCTTCAGATCGCCCGGCAGACCGGGCCAGCGTTTAGGCGCTTGCGCCGGGCGCCCCCGGAAGGGCGGGCGCGTTGCGGGTTTTCCACAGCGACCAGCCGACGCCGGCCGCCAGGATGGCGAAGGTGATCGACAGCGACAGGGCGGCGGGGAACTTCTCCCAGCCCAGGGCGTCGGCGATGAAGATCTTGCCGCCGATGAACACCAGCAGCACGGCCAGGGCCTGCTTGAGGTAGGCGAAGCGGTGCAGCACCGCCGCCAGGGCGAAGTACAGCGCCCGTAGGCCCAGGATCGCCATGATGTTCGAGGTGTAGACGATGTAGGGGTCGGTGGTGATGGCGAAGATGGCCGGCACCGAGTCGACGGCGAAGACCAGGTCGGCCAGCTCCACCAGCACCAGGGCCAGGAACAGCGGGGTGGCCAGGCGGGCGGTCTTGCCGGTGCGCGGGTCGACGCCCTGAACGAAGAAGCGGTCGCCTTCCAGCTTGTCGCTGATCGGCATGACGCGACGCAGCCATTTCAGCGCCGCGTTGTTGTTCAGGTCCATGGGCTTGTCGCCCGCGAACAGCATCTTCACGCCGGTCAGGATCAGGAAGGCGGCGAAGATATACAGCACCCAGCCGAACTGGCTGACCAGGGCCGCGCCGACGCCGATCATGATGGCCCGCAGGACGATCACGCCCAGAACGCCCCAGAACAGCACCCTGTGCTGCAGGGCCGGAGGGATGGCGAAGAAGCCGAAGATCAGGGCGATGACAAAGACATTGTCGATGGCCAGGCTTTTCTCGATCACGAAGCCGGTCAGGTATTCGACCCCGGCGGTCGCGCCCAGCTGCATCCAGACCAGGCCGCCGAAGCCCAGGCCCAGGCTGATATAGACCAGCGACATCAACAGGCTTTCGCGCACGCCGATCTCACGGGTCTTACGGTGCAGGACACCCAGGTCGAAGGCGAGCAGGGCCACCACCGCCAACATGAAGCCCGCCCACATCCAGAGCGGTTTGCCGAGGATCGGCTGGGTTAGAATTTCCATGGTCTCGTTCAATCGTCAGCGGGGGACGAGGCGGCGGCGATCAGATCGCCCCCGGATTTCTGTCTCGCCCTTTTAAGGGTGAGCGCGCCGCTGGGTGGGCGGCGCGCTATGAGGGGCTGGCCTTAGGCCCGGATGTCCAGCCGTCCCGCAGTGAGCGGGCGGGGCGCCGGGCTGCGTTCCACACGGTCAGGCTCGGTGACGGGCTTGGCGGTGGGCTGGCTGGCGTGAGACGCGGCCTGCACGAACGTCTGCTGGGCCATCCGCAGCGCGACCCAGTTCGAAGGGATTGAGGTTCCGACTCTCATCGTCGGCCTCGCTCGGCGACAAGGTCGAACTGCACCGGGCTCAGCGACAGCAGGCTACAGATCCGGAGCAGAACATCCCGCTCCTCGGCGTCAAAACCACCGTCCGAGGCGGCGACCACACAGGCGGCGTTGACCACCGCCCGCGCCGCATCGTCGCGTCCGCGCAGGCGTCGGATGGCGATCTCAGCCTCGAACTGAGCGCCCTCCGGATCTTGCTCGAAGCGACGTTCCAGGGCTTCGAACGCCTCCAGGGCGTCGTCGAGCCCGAACACGGCCAAGGCAGCCAGGCCACGCATACGCTCCAACATCCGCTCGCGCTCGTCAGGCGTCACCCAGCCGTCGGCCCGAGCGACGAGCGCGCAAACGGCCACAAGGGCGTCGAGCTGGTCAAGCTGGGCGGGGGTCCAGGTTTCAGCGATCCGCACACGTGCGGCATGGATAGGGTTCAGGGACATGTTTGCTCTCCTCTGTTGGAGGGAGCGCCCGACACCGGGTTGGCGGGGTTCTGGGGGGCTTGACCCTTGGACCCAACGCCGGGCGCACCCGACGCGGTCCGACATCACGATCGCGCTTTTCAGCACGAGGGTCGTCAGAGGGGCCCGGCCCGCACATCAGATATTGGATGAAGCTGCGCCCAGCGCAAGGGGCAAACCCTGGGCGACAGGCGGGTGTTTTGCGACCTACTGCCGCACATCGCCCGAAACCTCGCCCTCGGCGAACCCGGGAAGGCTCCATCCGAACAGGATCGCGCAAGCGCGAAGGCCAAATGCGGCGATGAAGCCGGCGATGCCCGCGGGCCAGAAGGCGACGCCCATAAGCTTGAGGGCCGCGAACACGCCCGCGCCCAGAAGCGCGGCGGTGATGTAGATTTCCCGACGCAACAGAAGGTTCGGTTCCTCAGCCAGCACGTCACGAATGACCCCGCCAAAAGCGGTGGTCAGCACGCCCATCACCACAGCGCTGATCGGATGAACGCCAAGCCCAAGCGCCTTGGCCGTCCCCACCACGGCGTAGGCGGCCATCCCCAGGGCGTCCAGCCAGAGCAGGGCCCGGAACCGCCAGCCGCGCTTGCCCAGCAACCAGACCACGGTGGCGGCGGCCAGACAGGCCAGGATGTAGCCCGGCCGCTGCACCCAGAACACAGGGGCTCCGATCAGCAGGTCGCGCAGCGTGCCCCCGCCCACGCCGGTGATGGCGGCGAAAAATCCGAAGGTGATGATGTCATGCTTGCGTCGGGCGGCCGCGAGGGCGCCGGTTGCCCCGAACACCGCCGCAGCGGCGTAGTCGAGCCAGAAAAGCGCGGTTCCGAGCGGGTCAAGCTGCAAGTCCATGCCCCTTCATCGCATGCGTCAGAGCGCGGCGCTAACCATCGACCGTTAAATCCCGATTTACACTTTCGCCCGTTCGACTAAAGGGGCGCGGATGAGCGATAAGCCCGATCAGAAAAAAGGCTGGTTCCAGCGCCTGACGTCTGGCCTGACCCGGTCTTCCCAGGCGATGACCGAGCAGGTCACCGGGGTCTTCACCAAGAAGCCCCTGGACCAGGAGCAGCTGGACGCCCTCGAGGAGATGCTGATCGAGGCCGACCTTGGTCCGCAGATCGCCGCGCGCATCACCGAAGCTTTCGGCAAGGCGCGGTTTGGCAAGTCGTCGACCGACGACGAGGTCAAGGAAGCCCTGGCCGAACTGATCGCCGCCGAGCTTGCCGACCGTCAGGGCGACTTTGATCCGCTGAACGGACCGCGCCCCTATGTCGTGCTGTTCATCGGCGTGAACGGGTCGGGCAAGACCACAACCCTCGGCAAGATCGCCGCCGATCTGACCGAGAAGGGCGCGCGAGTTCTGATCGCCGCCGGCGACACGTTCCGCGCCGCCGCCGTCGAACAGTTGAAGGTCTGGGCTGACCGCGCCGGGGCCGACTTCATGTCCAAGCCCACCGGCTCCGACGCCGCCGCCCTGGCCTACGAGGCCGTGGAGCGCGCCAAGGCCGAGCACTATGACGTCGTTCTGATCGACACCGCCGGCCGGCTGCAGAACAAGCAGGGCCTGATGGACGAGCTCCTCAAGGTCATCCGCGTCGTGAAGAAGGTCGATCCGGACTATCCGCACGAGACCCTGCTGGTCCTGGACGCCACCGTCGGCCGCAACGCTCTGGCCCAGGAAAAGATCTTCGGCAGCCAGGTCGGGGTCTCGGGTATTGTCATGACCAAGCTGGACGGCACCGCTCGCGGTGGCGTCCTGGTGCCCGTGGCGCGCGCCTCCGACAGCCCGATCAAGCTGATCGGCGTCGGCGAGGGCGTCGAGGATCTGCAACCGTTCGACGCCCGCGCGTTCTCGCGTTCGCTCGTCGGCCTGAAGGATTAATCCGTGAGCGAAGCTTCGCCGGACGATCAAGGGGCCAAGAAGCCCAACAATGGCTGGGTGCGGACCGTCGTCGACTACGGCGCGGCGATCGCCTTCGGCGTGGCCTACTTCGTCACCAAGGACTTTCAGAAGGCGACCTGGGTTCTGGTCGCCGCTTCGGCCGCCGCCCTGGCGATCGGCTATGCGGTCGAGCGGCGCCTGGCCATGCTGCCGCTGTTCTTCGGCGGCATGGCGCTGGTCTTCGGGACCCTGGGCCTGATCTTCGGCTCCGACGTATTTGTGAAGATCAAGGTGACGGTGATCAACCTGGCCCTGGCCAGCTTCCTGGTCGGCGGCGTGTTGCTGAAGCGTCAGCCGCTGAAGGTCATCATGGGCGAGGCCCTGCATCTGCCGGACTCGGCCTGGCGCACCCTGACCCTGCGCTACGGGGCCTATTTCGCGTTTGTCGCCATCATCAACGAGGTGGTGCGCAACACCCAGGATACCGACACCTGGGTGAAGTTCCGCCTGGCCCTTCTGCCGGTGGCCCTGGTGTTCGTCGCCACCCAGCTGCCGTTTATGATGAAGCACATGGCCAAGGGCGACGACGCCAAGGCCGTCGAGCCCCCGGACGCCGGCTTTTAGGTATCCGCCGTCCACGGACCGTTGTCGTCAAATCGACGTGTTAAGATGCTAGCTCTCATCCGACGGCCGAGCAGGGCCGCGCGAGCAGGGGGCTGCGGCAATGGCCAAGGGCAAGGGCGACAAGCTGGGCGCAGGTCTTCTGGAGCGCTCGCCCAGTCACCTGCTGCATCGCGTGCTGCAACTGGCGCTTGATATCTACGCCGAGGAATGTGGGAACGCCGGGGTGACCCAGCGCCAGTTCGCGGTGTTGGCCGCCGTGGCCGAGAACGAGGGCGTCACCCAGACGGCTCTCGTGCGGGCCACCGGCATCGACCGCTCCACCCTGGCCGACATGGTCGCCCGCATGATCACCAAGGGGCACCTGGAGCGTCAGCGCAGCAGCGAGGACGCCCGGGCCAACAGCGTGCGTCTCACCGACGCCGGCCGCGAGGCGCTGGAGGCGATTCGTCCGATGGTCGCGATGGCCGATGCGCGCATCCTGGCGCTTCTGAAGCCCAGCAAGCGCGACGGCTTCCTGGATCTGCTGTCCGATATGGCGGGTGCTGACCTTCACCCGGCCGAAGCTGAGCCAAAAGCCAAGAAGATCAAGGCGCCGAAGGCCGAGAAGCTGAAGAAGGACAAGAAGTCCAAGAAGGACAAGGCCGCCAAGAAGGCGGCCTGACGGGCTTAGACGACAATATTCAGAAGCGACCCGGGCCGCAGGATCCTCTGCGGCTGGGCGTCGGGCTGCACGAACGGCTTTTGCGGGGCCTGGCGCTGCTGCGGCTGGGCCATGGTCTGCATCTGCACCGTCGAGGGCGCGGCGACCGGACGAGCCGGCGCGGCGTCGCCCAACGCCGCCTGGAAGAAGGCCGCGCGCGTCGACGCCCCCTGACCCGAAGACGGGGTCGAGGTGGTGTTCGACGGGGCGTTGGGCCAACCGGCGGGGCGGACGGTGCTCATGACTCGCAGACTAACATGGTTAACAGAGCGTCGGCGAGTATGGTCAACGCCGGGTTAACGCGCTAGCTCCGCGACCTGAGAGCGCACCTGGCGCGACACGGAACGACGGGGGGCCCCATGAACCGGCAGAAGATCATCTTTCTGGTCGTGCTCGGCGCGGTCGCGGTGTTCATCGCCGCGATGGTTCGTTCGATGCTGCCGACCCACCAGGTCCTGGCGAACGGTTATCAGGTGTCGGTCGGCGGCAAGGGCGAGACGTGGGTGCGGACGCCGGACCGCAAGGCGCTGATCACCGAGGTCACCTCGGTCTGGGCCTCGAGCGACCGGATGCTGATCGAGCGCCATCCGACGGACGACAAGCCGCCGTTCAAGCTGCTCGACTGCGACTATCAACTCGGCGTGGGCCGCGAGGCCCTGCGGTTGATCCCCGCCGCCGAAGCGCGTGCGATGATGCCGGGACTCCGGCGCGAGGCCGCCTCGCCCAAGACCTGCGTCAAGTAGCGGCTACTTCGCCTGCTTCAGCAGGTCCTCCGCCGCGTCGGGCGTCAGCGGGCCGGTGTGCTTGGCGATGATCACGCCGTCAGAGCCGACGAGATAGGTCTCCGGCACGCCGGTGACGCCGAACTCCAGGCCTGCGCGGCCATCGCGGTCCACACGCTTGGCGGCGAAGGGATCTCCAAGACGGGTCAGGAAGGCCTGGGTGTTGGCCGGGGCGTCCTTGTAGGCGATCCCGACCACCGTCACGCCCTGGGCCTTCAGCGCCATAAGTTGCGGGTGCTCCACCTCGCACGGCGCGCACCAGGAGGCGAAGAAATTGACCAGGATCGGGCCGTCGCCGGGCGCGCGCAGCGGAGCCTCGCGTCCCGTGTCGAGGTCGGGCAGCATCAGGGCGGGCATGGGCTTGCCGACCAGGGCCTGGGGCTGCACGCGGGGATCACGCTGCAGCGCATAGCCGGCGAACAGCACCGCCAGGGCGACAAGGACGATCAGCGGCGAAAAGGCCAGCCAGCGCTTCACGGACGGTTCTCGTCCAGTTCGGCCTGCAGGCGGTCGACTTCGCGACGCCAGCGGCGGGCCATGGCCAGGCTGTCGCCGATGAGCCAGACGAAGGCGATCGCAGAAATCGCGAAAGCCGGCCACAGATAGATGGCGTACTTGCCGGCGTCGAAGTCGAAGCTCATCGCGCGCCCTCCGCCAGCTTGAGAGACAGGCTCCGCGCCTTGCGCCGCCAGACCAGCGCCCGGATGCGAACCAGCCACAGGGCGCCGAAACCACCCAGATAGGCCAGGCCCATAAACACCGCCGGCCAGGCATAGACCGCCGGCAGGTGGTCGCCCTTGTCGGCGAAGAAGGTCGACGAGCCCTGATGCAGGGTGTTCCACCAGTCGACCGAGAACTTCACGACCGGCAGATTGATCACGCCGACCAGGGCCAGGATGGCGGCCGAGCGCGCGGCCTTCTGTTCGTCTTCCAGCGCGCCGCGCAGGGCCATGTAGCCCAGATAGAACAGCAGCAAGACCAGGACCGAGGTCAGGCGCGCATCCCAGACCCAATAGGTCCCCCACATCGGCCGGCCCCACAGCGATCCGGTGATCAGGGCCAGGACGGTATAGACCGCGCCGATCGGCGCGCAGGCCTGCGCCGCCAGGTCCGCCAGCACATGCCGGTAGACCAGCGACAACAGGCTGGCGATCCCGAGGCAAAGATAGATGAACATCGACAGCGACGCGGCCGGGATATGGATGAACATCATCCGCACCGTATCGCCCTGCTGGTAGTCCTCGGGGACCATGAAGGTCAGGGTCAACCCGATGACGGCGGCGACGGCGGACAGGCCGCCAAGCCATGGCGCAGCCCATCGCGAGAAGGCCATGAACCGCTCGGGGTTGGTCAGGAAATCGAACGTGTGGCGGGCGTCCATGCAGGCTGCTTAGTGCGGCCGGCGCGCGCGGGCAATGGCCGTATCGCTACGGAGTGGAAGCGGCCCGCGTCGCAAGCCGCTTCCACGCGTGGCGTTAAGGTCAGCCGACCTTGCGCTGGATGATCACCCGGCGGTCGCCGTTCTTAAACATGGCGGGGCCCTTGGTGTCGAAGCGGCGCACGAAGACGCGCTCTCCGCCGCCCAGGCCGTCCTCGCCCATGCCCAGCACGTCGAAGGTCTTCTGCTGGCTGGGCGTGAGGGCGGTATAGAAGGCGCGGGTGGCCTCGGCGCGCTTCTTCATGGCGTCAGCGGCCTTGGTCATGCGGTCGAGACGCTCCAGCGTGGTCGGCGGCGTGCGCTCGGTCCATTCCATCTTGTCGCCGTCGGCCTTGTCGCCCTTTTCCTTTTTGACGGCCTCACGCTTGATCTCGATCTTCGGCGTCGTCGCCTCGACGAAGGCCTTGAGCGCGCCGTCCTGGTCGGGGCGCAGTTGCAGAACATCGCGCAGACGCTGGGCGCGCTTTTCCGGATCGACCGAGCGTCCGTGGCGCATCACCATCATGTCCATGCCGGGACCGGCCATGGCCATCAGGCCTTCCATGGGCAGGGGCGGCAACGGCGCCTCGGGCGGTGGAGGCGGCGCCGGCGGGGCGGGCGGAGCCGGGACCTGCGCGAGGGCCGCGCCGGCGATGAGGGTGGAGATGGCCGCGCCGGCGAAGGCGACGCGCGTCGATGTCTTACGCATGGTTGTGAGCTCCCTGTCGTAACCTGAAGCGGAAGCTTGGCCATCGTCTTATGGCGCGAAAATGTCCGCGTTCATGAACAAATCTCCATGTTTGCTTGAAGCGGATAACGCTGTTCGACCTTGTGGCGCGCGCCAGCTGACAGATCGCGGCGCCTCTTTCTGTAGTAAAGACCGCCGCGCCGTGCCATCGCCCGGTCCGCATCCTCGCCGGCCGGAGTCCGCATGAAGTCGCTCGCCTTTGTCGCGCTGGCCCTGGCCGGGATCAGCTGGGGTCTGGGCTTTCCCACCGGCAAGCTGATCCTGCAGGAGACCGATGCGGCCCATATGGTGCTGCTGCGTTTCCTGGTGGCCGCCCTGGCCGCCGCGCCGTTCGCGCTGCGGCGTCCGGAGGTGCGGGCGCTGTTTCGCTCGCCGATCGTGCTGCTGGCTGGCGCCCTGTACGGCGTAGCGTTCCTGGTCCAGTTCGAGGGCCTGGCCCATGTCAGCGTCACGGTCGCGGCTCTTCTGGTCGGCGCCATGCCGGCGCTGATCGCCGTCAGCGCCCGGGTGCTGGGCGAGAGGGTCTCGCGCCTGTCCTGGATCGGCGTGGCCGCGGCGACCCTGGGCGCGGCCCTGATCGCGGGCAAGCCCGACGGCGCCAGTTCGCCGCTGGGCGTGGCCCTGTCGATCGCGGCGCTGTTCCTGTTCCTGACCTGGCTTTTGGTGCTGCGCCGCGCCCCGCCGGCGCCCAATCCCATGGCCATTCCGGCGGTATCGATCATCGTCGCGGCCCTGGTCGTGCTGCCGATCGCGCTCGTCATGCACGGTCCGCCGAAGCTGGCGCTCAGCGCGCCGGCCTGGACCGCGATCGTGGCTCAGGGCGTCGTGGCTACCTTGCTGGCGACCGCCGCCTGGCAGTATGGCGCCGCCCGGGTCGGGGCGGCCAGCGCGGGCGTGTTCATCAATATCGAGCCCTTGATGGGCGCGGCCTGCGGGGTCCTGCTGTTTGGCGACCACCTCACCGCCGCCCTGTTCGCCGGGGGGCTCTTGATCATTAGCGGCAGCTTCGCGGTGGTGCTGGGGGAACGGAAGGCCAAACCGGGCGACCTGCAGGCCACCGTCGCGCCGACGCCGTAAAAGGCTGTCATCCCGGCAGTTGCGTAGCCGAGAGCCGGGACCGCGGCAGGCTCTGAGTTCCCGGTGGTCCCGGCTCTGCGCGCTTTGCGCTTGGCCCGGACGACAGTCTATCGGCTCAATCCAAAGCGCTCCGGCAGGCCGCGCCCATGGCCAGCGGAGTCAGCGCCACGGCGCCGACGCTGTAGGCCAGCAGGAACAGAAGGCCGCCGGTCCAGGGCAGGCCCGCCGCATAGCCGTCCAGGGCGCCGGCGCCGAAGATCACCGGCGGGGCGAACAGTGGCAGCACGATCACCGCCACCAGCAGGCCGCCGCGCTTGCTGCCCAGCGCCAGGGCCGCGCCCAAGCCGCCGAGGAAGGCGAAGGCCAGCCCCCGGCCAGGGCGCAGAGCACCAGCAGCGGCATCACCTTTGGTTCCGCGCCCAGCATCAGCGCCGCGATCGGAGCGGCCAGGGCCAGCGGCGCGCCGGTCGCCAGCCACTGGGCCAGGCACTTGGCGACCGCCACGGCTTCCAGCGGCGCGGGACCCATGGCCAGAAGGTCGAGCGTCCCATCCTCGTAGTCGCGCTCGAACAGGCGCTCCAGAGACAGCAGCGCCGCCAGTGCCAGGGCCAGCCAGGCGATGCCTGGGGCGATGGCGGCCAGGCGCTCGGGCGCGCGGCCGGACGCCATGGGCAAAAGCACCACGACACAGGCGTAGAAGGTCAAGGCCAGCAGCGGACCGCCGCCCTTGCCCCAGGCCAGGGCCAGTTCGCGCCGCAGCAGGATTCCGAACGCCCTCATGCGCCGACCTCGACGCTGCGGGCCGGGATCGGCAGGGGATCGTGGACCGAGGCCAGGATCATGCCCCCGCCGGCGATGTGTTCGGCCATCACCGCGCCGAAGGCCGCGCGCTGGCCCGCGTCCAGCGGCGCCATCGGCTCGTCGAGAAGCCAGAGCGACCGCGGGCTGGCGGCGAGGCGCGCCAGGGCCAGGCGCCGCCGTTGGCCGGCGGAGAGGCGGCGCACCTCCAGATCCAGCAGGCGGCGGAGATCGAATCGCTCGGCGGCGCTGCGGGCGCTGTCCTCGGTCCCGCCGGTCCACAGTGTCTGGAAGCGCAGCTCCTCCCAGGCCGTGCGACTCGATTTGAGGCCGTCCTGGTGGCCCAGCATGTGCAGATGATCGGCCCGGGCGGTGTCGGACTCGATGGGGCCGTTCGCGCCGTCGAAGGCGATCGAACCGGCGGCCGGGCGCAAAAGGCCCGCCACGGCGCGCAAAAGGCTGGTCTTGCCCGCGCCATTTCGCCCCACCAGCGTCGCGGCCTCGCCGGCGCGAAGTGTCAGATCTAGCTGAGAAAACAGCGTTCGCTCGCCGCGCGAGATCGCCAGATCCCTAATGAGAACAGCTCTCAACACGCCAAGACCCCGCGCGTGACATGGACGTTGCTCGACGGCGGCGCTAAGAAGCGGCCGGTCGCCCCCCTCCAGTCGTTCAGGGTGGTACGCGGCGCGGAGGCGGAACCTGTGTGTCCCTTCCGATCTGCGCGTGATTCCGGGAGTGGTTTTCGGGCGGCCGTGGACAGAGAAGGATCCTTGAAAATGGCGTCTGTGGACAGCCTCAAAGCCCGCCGCGAGCTCAAGGTCGGCAAACAGTCTTACGTCTATTACAGCCTTCGCGCCGCCGAGGAAGCCGGTCTTGCCGACGTTTCCTCGCTGCCGGTCTCGATGAAGGTGCTCCTCGAGAACCTCCTGCGCAACGAGGACGGCGTCTCGGTCAATGAAGACGACCTCAAGGCGGTCGCCGCCTGGCTCAACAACAAGGGCTCGGTCGAGCACGAGATCAGCTTCCGCCCCGCGCGCGTGCTGATGCAGGACTTCACCGGCGTTCCGGCCGTCGTCGACCTGGCCGCCATGCGCGACGCCATGGTCGCCCTGGGCGCCGACCCGGCCAAGATCAACCCGCTGAACCCCGTCGACCTCGTGATCGACCACTCGGTGATGGTCGACAACTTCGGCGACGCCAAGGCCTATGACGCCAACGTCAAGCGCGAGTACGAGCGCAACATCGAGCGCTACCGCTTCCTGCGCTGGGGCTCGTCGGCCTTCAACAACTTCCGCGTCGTGCCGCCCGGCACCGGCATCTGCCACCAGGTGAACCTGGAGTATCTGGCCCAGACCGTGTGGACCAACACGGTCGACGGCGCTGAAGTCGCCTATCCCGACACCGTCGTCGGCACCGACAGCCACACGACCATGGTCAACGGCCTGGCCGTTCTGGGCTGGGGCGTGGGCGGCATCGAGGCCGAGGCCGCGATGCTGGGCCAGCCGATCCCGATGCTGATCCCGGAAGTCATCGGCTTCAAACTGACCGGCGCCATGCCGGAAGGCGCGACGGCCACCGACCTGGTGCTCACCGTCACCCAGATGCTGCGCAAGAAGGGCGTGGTCGGCAAGTTCGTCGAGTTCTACGGCGACGCCCTGGCCAACCTGACCCTGGAAGACCAGGCGACCATCGCCAACATGGCCCCGGAATACGGCGCAACCTGCGGCTTCTTCCCGATCTCGGCCGCCACCATCGCCTATCTGAAGGGCACCGGCCGCACGGCCGAGCGCGTCGCCCTGGTCGAAGCCTACGCCAAGGAGCAGGGCCTGTGGTGGGAGCCCGGCGTCGCCGAGCCGACCTTCACGGACACGCTGGAACTGGACCTCTCGACCGTCCTGCCGTCGCTGGCCGGCCCGAAGCGTCCGCAAGACCGCGTGCTGCTGTCGGACGCCGCCGCCAAGTTCGCCGAGTCGCTGGCGGGCGAGTTCGGCAAGGCCGAGAACCCCGAGCTGCGCGCCCCGGTGGCGGGTGAGGACTTCGACGTCGGTCACGGCGACGTGGTCATCGCGGCCATCACCTCGTGCACCAACACCTCCAACCCCTCGGTGCTGATCGCCGCCGGCCTGCTGGCCAAGAACGCGGTCGCCAAGGGCCTGAAGGTCAAGCCGTGGGTGAAGACCTCGCTGGCGCCCGGCTCGCAGGTGGTCACCGACTACCTGGCGAAGGCGGGTCTGACCAAGTCGCTGGACGCCCTGGGCTTCAACCTGGTGGGCTACGGCTGCACCACCTGCATCGGCAACTCCGGTCCGCTGCCGGAAGCCATCAGCAAGACGATCAACGACAACGATCTGGTCGCTTGCTCGGTGCTGTCGGGCAACCGCAACTTCGAAGGCCGCGTGAACCCGGACGTGCGCGCCAACTACCTGGCCTCGCCGCCGCTGGTGGTGGCCTACGCCCTGGCCGGCAGCCTGAAGATCGATCTGGCCACCCAGCCGATCGGCCAGGACAAGAAGGGTAACGACGTCTATCTGAAGGACATCTGGCCCTCGAACGAGGACATCGCCGCCCTGCAGCGCAAGGCGATCAACGAGAAGATGTTCGCCAGCCGCTACGGCGACGTCTTCAAGGGCGACAAGAACTGGCAGGGCATCAAGGTGACCGGCGGCCAGACCTACGCCTGGGAAGCCGACTCCACCTACGTTCAGAACCCGCCCTACTTCCCCAACATGTCGATGACGCCGGCTCCGGTGACCGACATTGTGGAAGCCCGGATCCTGGCCGTGTTCGGCGACTCGATCACCACCGACCACATCAGCCCTGCCGGTTCGATCAAGGCCTCCAGCCCGGCCGGCAAGTTCCTGATCGACAACGGCGTCGAGCCGGTGGACTTCAACGGCTACGGCGCCCGCCGCGGCAACCACCAGGTGATGATGCGCGGCACCTTCGCCAACATCCGCATCCGCAACCGCATCACGCCGGACATCGAAGGCGGCGTGACCAAGCACTTCCCGACCGGCGAAGTGATGTCGATCTACGACGCGGCCATGAAGTACCAGGAAGAAGGCCGTCCTGCGGTCGTCTTCGGCGGCAAGGAATACGGCACCGGCAGCTCGCGTGACTGGGCCGCCAAGGGCACCAAGCTGCTGGGCGTCCGCGCGGTGATCTGCGAGAGCTTCGAGCGCATCCACCGTTCGAACCTGGTCGGCATGGGCGTGCTGCCGCTGCAGTTCGTCCAGGACGGCTGGCAGAAGCTGGAGCTGACCGGCGAGGAAATCGTCTCGATCCGGGGTCTGACCGACCTGGCGCCGCGCAAGCAGCTGATCGTCGAGCTCTACCGCCCGACCGACGGCCGCATCGCCCGCTTCCCGGTTCGCTGCCGCATCGATACCCCGACCGAGCTTGAGTACTTCAAGAACGGCGGCGTGCTGAACTACGTGCTGCGCAACCTGGCCAAGGCCGACTAAGCCGCGCGTTACAGCGACTCGAAAAAGGCGGCCGGTCCCTCGCGGGGCCGGCCGTTTTCGTGTCTGAAGCGACTGACAACGGTGTCGGTTCGCTTTCTCCCCATATGACATCGCTATTCACGGCCTCGTGAACGGCTAATCGAGGCGTTCTTGGCTTAAGTGCGCTCAATGCGTAAGGCCGCCCTTTCCCTGTTCAGCCTGGTTCTGTCCGGCGTCGTCGCCACCCTGTCGTGGGGGGGTGTCGCGTGGGCGCAGAAACCGCCCGTGGTGGTGGAGCTTTTTACGGCTCAAGGCTGCTCGTCGTGCGGCAAGGCCAATCAGGTCGCCGCCGAGCTCGCCAAGCAGGACGGGGTCCTGGCCCTGACCTATGCGGTCGACTATTGGGACTATCTGGGCTGGAAGGACACCTTCGCCAAGCCGGTCTTCGCCGAACGCCAGCGCGCCTACGCCAAGAAGTTCGCCCTGCGCGATGTGCCCACCCCGCAAATGGTCGTGGCCGGACGTGTCCAGGCCTCCGGGACCAAGGCCGAGGCGGTCGAGGATCTGGTGAAGACGGCCGCTCGCGCCCGCCTGAACCCGCCGGACATGCAGTTCATCGGCGCGGCCCGCGTCGCGGTCGGTTCGGGCCCGGCCCCGCGCGGCGGCGGCGAGGTCTGGCTGGTGCGTTACGACCCGCGCGAGCAGGACATCGCCATCAAGCGCGGTGACAACAAGGGTCAGACCCTGGTTCACCGCAATGTCGTGCGCGAGTTGGTGAGGCTGGGTCCCTGGGCCGGCAAGCCCAAGCTCTATCGCCTGCCCGCCGCCAATGACGCTGATCTGGTGACGGTGGTGCTGGTCCAGGGCGCCAAGGGCGGCCGGATCCTGGGCGTCTTGCAGAGCGCCGGCGAAGCCAAGCGCTGACTCCAAAGCGCGGACAAGGAAAACCCGCGCGGCTGGAGGGGACGAGCCGCGCGGGTCCTTTGCACATCGAAGACGGCGGTTGCTGACCGGGAGGGCTGGGGGGCTGGTCAGGACCCGGTCTCGTCGCCTTCGACCTCTCTATTATCGCGGCGCAACCGGGCGCGGGATCGACCAAATCAAGGTCGTTTCGCGGCGGCGCGTGGCCATCTCGCGGCGCAGGCCGCTCAGAACGCGCGAAAAAGCCCGCGCGGTGGGGGTGGTCCGCGCGGGCTCATCTCGGGGAGGGGATATAGGTTTGTCGGCTGACCGGCCCATGATCTGGGGGGCTGGGGGGGCTGTTCAGGATCCTGGACCACAGGGTGTCCGATCAGCCGACATTGATCTTATCGACCCGCAAACAGGCGGGCGAAGGACCGAATTAAGGTCATATCGAGGCGTTGCATGACGATGCCGCAGCAAATCCGGCGAGCGTGACCGTCGCGACACGGATAGTTCCAATCGTCTCGTTTATCGCTAGATTCCAGGGATGGCCCTGGAGTCCTCATCCGCGCCCCACGGGGGCGTCGTCTTCTTCGAGCGGCGCGAGCTCGACCAGTTGATGCGGCTCTACGGCCGCATGGTGGCGGCGGGGGAGTGGCGCGACTACGGCATCGCCGGACTCTCAGAGAGCGCCGTGTTCTCCATCTTTCGCCATGCGGCCGAGGCGCCGCTCTACCGGGTGGAAAAGCGCCCGGCTCTGGCGCGCAAGCAAGGGGCGTGGGCCGTCTACGGCCAGGGCGGCCAGATCCTCAAGCGCGGCCATGAGCTGGCCCAGGTCCTGCGCGTCTTCGAAAAGGGCAGGTTCGCGGTCGTCGACTGAACCGCCGAGCCACCGACCAAGAAAAAGCCCCGGCGGTGATCCGCCGGGGCTTTCGTCATCGCTAGAGCGTGACGCCGAAAGTGGGAACCGGTTTCGGCGCGAGTCACGCTCCAAGTGTTTGATTTAGAGCCTCGTTATCGCGTCAAAACGATCCCGTTTTGACGCGCGAGGCTCTAGGCGATGAACGCCTTTGTCCTACTCGCGGTTGCCGCCGAAGAACGACAGCAGGAACTGGAACAGGTTGATGAAGTTGATGTAGAGGCTCAGCGCGCCGAAGTTGGTGGCCACCGCCATGGACGCGCGGTCGCCGCCCATTTCGTAGTAGGTCATCTTCAGGCGCTGGGTGTCATAGGCGATCAGGCCCGAGAAGATGAGCACGCCCAGCACGTTGATGGCGAACAGCAGGGCCGGGCTCTTCAGGAAGATGCTGACGATCGAGGCGACGATCAGGCCGATCACGCCCATCATCAGGAAGCTGCCGAACCCGGTCAGGTCCTTCTTGGTGGTGTAGCCGAACAGGCTGAGGCCGCCGAAGGCCGTGGCGGTAACGAAGAAGGTCGCCGCGACCGACTCGCCCGTGTAGCGCAGCATCACCGAACCCAGCGACGCGCCGATCAGCGAGACGATCGTCCAGTACAGGGCGCCGGCGGTTTCAGGCTTCGGATTCCGCATCGCGAAGCCGGCGATCAGCATCAGCACCAGCGGCGCGAAGGCCACCGCCATGTAGAGCGGGGTCACGCCGGCGAGGCGTCCGCCCTGCACCACGAACAGCAGGTCGCGGACGGCCGGGACAGACGAGGTGGCGTAGGCGAGCGCGCCCGAAACCACCAGACCCAGCGCCACCTTGTTGTAGACGCCGAGCATGAATTTGCGCAGGCCGGCGTCAACCGACATGTCGGCGCGATCCGCCGGGATCGAGCGCGCATAGCCGCGGTTGAAGTCGTTCATCGAAAAAGCCCTTGAGCTAGGCGTCCACCATGGACGCTCCCCAAATATCGTGTGTCCCGCGCCGTCACGCAATCCCCCTTTGCGTGCGTTCATGGTATGCGTTCGCGAAATCTACGGCGCTCTCTCTTTCCCTACGGTCCATCTTGCGAGACGCGCGCAGCCCCTCCTACAACGCAGGCTCTGCGCAAAAGGGGCATCGCTCATGGAATACGCCAAGCTGGGCCGATCGGACGTGATGGTGTCGCGTTGTTGTCTGGGCACCATGACCTGGGGCTCGCAGAACACCGAGGCCGAGGCCCATGAACAGATGGACTATGCGCTCAGCCGTGGGGTCAATTTCTGGGATACCGCCGAGCTCTACGCCAGCCCGCCCAACCCCGAGACTCAAGGCCTGACCGAGACCTATATCGGTTCCTGGCTGCGCAAGACCGGCAAGCGCGCCGAGATCGTGCTGGCCTCAAAGGTGGCCGGCCAAGGCGCGGCCTTCGGCGGCCTGCCCTGGCTGCGCAAGGACGGCGCCGTCACCCGCCAGACCAAGGCGCAGATCGACGAGGCGGTCGAGGGCTCGCTGCGTCGGCTCGGCACCGACTATCTGGATCTCTACCAGCTGCACTGGCCCGATCGCCGGGTGCGCGTGTTCGGCGGCCAGACCTACAAGGACTACAGCCTCGAATTCGAAAGCTTCGGCAACATCCTGCTGGCGCTGGACGCCCATGTGAAGAAGGGCAACATCCGCCATGTCGGGGTCTCGAACGAGTTTCCCTGGGGGGTGATGCGCTTCCTGTCGGAGAGCGACACGCGCGGCTTGCCGCGCATCGCCTCGATCCAGAACGCCTATCACCTGGCCAACCGCACCTTCGAGTATGGCCTGGCCGAGATCGCCATGCGCGAGCAGGTGGGCCTCCTGGCCTACTCGCCCCTGGCCCAGGGCCAGCTGACGGGCAAGTACCTGGACGGCGCCCTGCCGCCGGGCTCGCGCAAGGCGCTCTATGACCGGATGCAGCGCTATGAGGGCCCCGGCGCGATCGAGGCGTTCCGCAGCTATGTCGACCTGGCCCGCGCCCATGGCCTGGACCCTGCTCAGCTGGCGCTGAAGTTCTGCGACGCGCGTCCGTTCGTCACCGCCACCATCATCGGCGCCACCTCGATGGATCAGCTGAAGACCAATATCGACGCCTTCGACATCGCCTGGACCGACGAGCTGGAAAAGGCCGTCGACGCCATCCACCTGCGTCACCCCAATCCCTGCCCGTAGTCCGTCGATGATCCGCCTGTTCACCGCCATCGCCATCCCGCCCGAAATCGGCGAGGGGCTGCTCTCGCGCCAGCACGGGATCGAGGGCGCGCGGTGGCGGCCTCTGGAGGCGTTTCACATCACCCTGCGCTTCGTCGGCGATGTCGCCGAAGACCTCGCCGCCGATCTCGATGAAGCTTTGGCCCAGATCACTGCGCCCGCTTTCGACCTCGAGTTGGCCGGCGCGGGTCATTTCGGTGAGGGCGCGGACATCCATGCGGTCTGGGCCGGGGTCGACGAAAGCGCGCCCCTTCGCCAGCTGCAGAAGAGCCATGAGCGCGCGGCGCGGACGGCGGGCCTGAAGCCGGAGAGCCGACTCTATACGCCGCACGTGACCCTGGCCTATCTGAAGCGACCTTCGGTTCCCGAGGTCGGCGCCTGGCTGCAGGCTAACAACCTGCTGCGCTCGCCCTCGTTCAGGGTCGATCGCTTCGGCCTCTATTCCAGCTGGCAAACCCGTGAGGGCTCGGCCTATCGGCTGGAGCGCGAGTATCTGCTGGAAGCCTGATCAGGCGGCGGCGTGGTCCTTGAGGACACCCAGCGGCACCACTGCCAGCATCTCCTCGTGCGTCGCCTCCAGCACAACCTGCGGCGCCATGCCGGCGTCCAGCGCCTCTTTCCAGCGTCCGGCGCAAAGGCACCAGCGGTCTCCCGGCTTCAGGCCGGGAAAGGCCAGATCCGGACGCGGCGTGGAGAGGTCGTTGCCCTGGGCCTTCGAGAAGGCCAGGAAGTCGCTGGTCATCACGGCGCAGACTGTGTGCAGGCCCAGATCGTGCGGGCCGGTCTCGCAACAGCCGTTGCGATAGAAGCCGGTCACCGGATCGAAAGAGCAGGGGACCAGTTCCTGGCCCAGCACGTTCTTGGCGTTCTTGTCATAGCGGGTGGTGGTCATGGCCCGATCCTGCGCTCCCGACGGACCAGCGACAAGCCGGCTCCCCGTGGCGATGATTTCGTTGGAAAGGCTTTTGCTGCGTCGCAGCAATGCTAAGGTCGCGACAAAGCACAAAAGACTGCAGGGGAGTTTCAATGACCACCGCCCAAGCCAATCGCCCGCGCCGCAGCGCCCTCTATATGCCGGCTTCCAACGCCAAGGCGGTCGAGAAGGCGCGCACGCTCGACGCCGACGTGATTATTCTGGACCTGGAAGACGCCGTGGCGCCCGAAATGAAGCCGGCGGCGCGTGAAGCGGCCGTGACGGCGGTGAAGGCGGGCGGCTTTGGGCTGCGCGAGGTGGTGATCCGGGTCAATGGGCTCGATACGCCCTGGGGCGCCGATGATCTCGCCGCCGCCTCCGAGGCCGGGCCTGACGCGGTGCTTGTTCCCAAGGTCAATGATGCGGCCGACGTGCGGCTGTACGACCAGCACCTCAGCGCCGCGCCGACCAGCACGCGCCTGTGGACCATGATCGAGACGGCGAAAGCGGCCTTCCATCTGTGGGAGATCGCCGAGGCCGCGCACAGCACGCGTCTCTCCGCCTGGGTGATGGGCGTCAATGATTTCGCTAAGGAAATGCGGGCCCGCCAGACCCCGGATCGCGCGCCGTTCCTGCCCCTGCTGACCCTGTCGGTCGCCGCCGCGCGGGCGCACGGTCTGACGATCCTCGACGGCGTCCACAACGACATCGAAGACCTTGCGGCCCTGGAGGCGGTCTGCGTCCAGGGCGTCGATTTCGGCTTCGACGGCAAGACGCTGATCCATCCCAAGCACCTGGAGATCTGCAATCGCGTGTTCTCGCCCTCGCCCGAGGACGTGGCCTGGAGCCATGCGGTGATCGCGGCCTTCAATGCGCCTGAAAATGCGGGCAAGGGCGCGCTGCGGGTCGACGGAAAGATGGCCGAACGCTTGCATCTGGCGCAGGCTGAGCGTCTTGTCGCGGTGGCGCAGGCCATTTCGGGACGATCGGCCCAAGGTTAGGCGGCCCAAGGTTAGGCGGCGGTTGAAGGTTTCTATGCGGGCTATCGTTCTTTCCGTCGCCCTGGTCGCCAGCCCCGTGCTGGCGCAGCAGCAGACTCCGGCGATGCCCCCGCTCTCGGACTATGTGCCGACCTTTGGGACGCAGAGCGCCCGACCGACCGCGACGACCCCGCCAGGGCCCGAAGCGCCAGTGAGCACGGCGCCTCAGGTCGCGCCGCCGGGCGTCGATACCACCCAGGCGCCCGAAGCCCTGGACCCCCTGGCCGACTTGATCGCGCAGAGCGCTCAGACCTTGGACGAGGAGGCGGCCGAGACAGCCGCCGCCCCGGCGCCGCGCCGGCGCGGCCGCATCCTGCCAATTCCGCCGCCCGAGCCTGAGGCCCCGACAACCCCCGGAGCCTATCTGACGACCGCTCAGATCTATGAGCTCAGGGTCAAGGGCTCGGTCGCGGCGGCGCAGAACCTGCAAGGTCCGCTCGACGGGAGCTGGAAGGTCACCGCCGCCGATGGCGCAGAGCTCTATGCTTTGCAGATCGTCGACAAGGCCGGCGGCGCGAGCGAACTGGAAGGCGCCTGGCGCGACGTGCGGCGGCCGGGGTCCGTTGGCTCGACAGGCCTGATCGATGACCTGCGACAAGAGGGCGATCAGATCATCGCCCGCTTCAGCCCGCGTGGCGGTGCGTCCGCCGTGCTGACCCTGCGCCCAGCCGGATACGAGGCCTGGTCCGGCGAGCTCTACGAGAACGGCGCAAGCGTCGGGGTGCAGGCCGAACGGATCCTGCCGCAGGCGCCGCCGGGATACGAATCGCCCGGACGCGGTCCCTATGTCTGGCCGCCGCGCGTCGCCGCCAGCCGCCCGGCGCCCGCCGCCAAGGCCGTCTGCTCGACCAAGGGCAAGAAGGGCAAGGCGCTGAAGGCCGCCAAGGCCAAGTGCGCCGCCGCCGCCAAGAAGTCCAAGGCCTCGGCCGCCAAGAAGGGCAAGTCCAAGGCCACCGCCGCGCGCAAGGGCAAGAGCAAGGCGACGGCCAAGAAAAGTACGCGTTAGAGCCTGTCGGCTCTAGACGGCCAGGGCCTTGCGGGCCGTCGCGATCGCCGCGTCGCGGACCGCCTCGTCAAAGGCCTGGGCGGGGCTATGGCCCCAGACAGGCCCGGGCCAGGCGGGATCATCGCCTCGCCGCCCCACCACATGGACGTGCAGCTGGGCGGTGACATTGCCCAGAGCGCCGACGTTCAGCTTGTCGATCCGGAGGCCCAGCAGGGCTCCAACCGCGCGGACGGCTGATCCGGCGCGGATGGTTTCTTCCATCAGCCGGGCGCGATCGGTCGGGCTCAGATCCTCCAGCTCCCTTAGCCCAGGGAGGCGCGGGATCAGCACCAGCCAAGGATAGCGGGCGTCGTCCTGCAGCCGGACCTCGCAGAGCGGCAGGTCGATCACCGCGTGCGAGGTCGCGACGAACGCCGGGTCGAGCTGGAACTCAGCCACGCTTGGGAACCGCCGCCCAGTAGTCGAAATCCAGGATCACGGCCGGGTTGTAGGCGCCCTCGGCGTCCTTGTCGGGGAAGTCGTCACAAGGGCGGTCCTTGGTGGCCACCAGGCGCAGACGCAGAGCGCCCGCCGCGCCGAGGTCGGCCTTGTCCAGAACCTCGCTCCAGGCGAACACCGTGCCGCCGGCGAAGAACGGGGCGACGTGCCGCCCGCCATTGATCGCCAGGATCAGGCCGGCGTTCTGCAGACCGTTGAACGACAGCGCCTTGGCCGTTGAGATCACCACCCCGCCATAGACGAGGCGCTTGCCGGACGGGTCCTTGGCGCGCTCGAACTGGTTGAAGTGGACCTTGGCGGTGTTCTGCCACAGACGCGTGGCCATCTGGTGCTCGGCCTCTTCGACCGCCATGCCGTCGACATGGTCGATCTTCTCGCCGATCGCATAGTCCTCGAAGGCGTGCGGCGCGCCGGCCAGCGCCCAGTCATAGCCGGAAAAGTCCAGGCCCATGGGCAGCACCAGGTCGGCCGGAGCGACCGCGCCGGCCAGGGACGGAACCGTCTGCTCGGCGACCTCGGCTTCGGCGTCGCGCTTGCGGACCATCACCCAGCGCACATAGCTCAGCACCGGCTCGCCCCGCTGGTTCACGCCGGTGGTGCGGACATAGACGACCCCGGTCTTGCGGTTGGAATTCTCCTTCAGCCCGATCACGTCCGAGACGGCGCTCAGGGTGTCGCCCGGGAACACCGGCGCCAGGAAGCGGCCCTCGGCGTAACCGAGATTGGCCACGGCGTTCAGGCTGATGTCGGGCACCGTCTTGCCGAACACCACATGGAAGGCGATCAGCGGGTCGACCGGGGCGGACATAAGGCCGCACCCCTTCGCGAAGGCGTCCGACGAAAACAGCGAAAACCGGGGACCGTAGAGGGCGGTGTAGAGCGCGACGTCGCCGGCCGTAACCGTGCGGGGCGTGGCGTGAACCAGCCTTTGCCCCAGTCGGAAATCCTCGAAATAGTTTCCGGGATCGGTCTTGCTCATCGTGCCCCTCGCCCCTGGCGCTGCTTATCGTTGTTCAGTCGACTTTGCCGCAGTGCAGCGAAACGGGAAAGGGGGCTTGAGGCTGGGCCGCTACGGGTCTAGACCGCGCCCCGAGATTCCACTGTCCACAGCCTTGATGGAGACCCCATGGCTCGCGCGAAGATCGCCCTTATCGGCGCCGGCATGATCGGCGGCACCCTGGCCCACATCGCCGCTCGCGAAGAGCTGGGCGACGTGATCCTGTTCGACATCGCCGAAGGCACCCCGCAGGGTAAGGCCCTCGACATCGCCGAAGCCTCGGCCGTGTTCGGCAAGGACGTCGCCCTGAAGGGCGCCAACGACTACGCCGACATCGCCGGCGCCGACGTCTGCATCGTGACCGCCGGCGTGCCGCGCAAGCCGGGCATGAGCCGCGACGACCTCTTGGGCATCAACCTGAAGGTCATGAAGGCCGTCGGCGAAGGCATCAAGGCTCACGCTCCGAACGCCTTCGTCATCTGCATCACCAACCCGCTCGACGCGATGGTCTGGGCCCTGCAGCAGTTCTCGGGCCTGCCGAAGGAAAAGGTCATCGGCATGGCCGGCGTCCTCGACTCGGCCCGCTTCGCCTACTTCCTGGCTGAAGCCACCGGCGTGTCGGTCGAAGACATCCACGCCTGGACCCTGGGCGGCCACGGCGACGACATGGTGCCGATGGTCCGTCACTCGACCGTCGGCGGCCTGCCGCTGCCGGAACTGGTCAAGCAAGGCTGGCTGACCCAGGAAAAGCTGGACGCCATCGTCGAGCGCACCCGCAAGGGCGGCGGCGAGATCGTCGCCCTCCTGAAGACCGGCTCGGCCTTCTACGCCCCGGCCGAGAGCGCCATCGCCATGGCGACCTCGTACCTGAAGGACAAGAAGCGCGTCCTGCCGTGCGCCACCTATCTGACCGGCCAATACGGCCTGGACGGTCTCTATGTGGGCGTGCCGGTGGTCATCGGCGCCGGCGGCGCCGAGAAGATCGTCGAGTTCGAAACCAACGACGAAGAAAAGGCGATGTTCGCCAAGTCGGTCGAGTCGGTGAAGGGCCTGATGGAAGCCTGCAAGGCCATCGACAGCTCGCTGGTCTAAGACCGGACGACAATCCGATACGAGAAGGGCGGCTCCTCGCGGGGCCGCCCTTTTTCTTGGCTGCAGCCACGAGAAGTGCGGGCGCTTGCACGGGTGGAAATCCTCGTCCTTCGACAGGCTCAGGATGAGGATTTCGCGCGAGCCGTGGCTAACAGTCGTCCTCACCCTGAGCTCGTCGAAGGGCGAGGACGGCTTCCGCAGCGCCGACGAACTTCTTGCGCGCCGAGCGCTCCCCTTCGGCCCCTTCACATCCTATCTAGACGCATCCCTTCTTCCCGGAGCTTCTCATGTCGATCTCGATCCACCAGGCCAGCGTCCCCGTTTTCGTCCAGGGCCTGAAAGGTCTGAAGGGCGTGCTGACCAAGGCCGCCGCCCAGGTCGAGGCCAAGGGCTGGGACGCCGAGGCCCTGCTGAAGGCGCGGCTGTATCCCGACATGTTCCCGCTGATCCGCCAGGTGCAGATCGCCACCGACTTCGCCAAGGGCTGCTGCGCGCGCCTGGCCGGCCAAGAGGTTCCGGCCTGGGACGACGTCGAAACCAGCTTCGCCGAACTGATCGCCCGCATCGACCGCGCCATCGCCTATGTCGAGGGCCTGGACGAGGCCGCCTTCGAAGGCGCCGAGGATCGCGACATCACCCTGACCCGCCGCGGCGAGACCAGCGTGGTCAAGGGCCTGGCCTATTTCCAGGGCCAGGCTCAGCCGAACTTCTTCTTCCACCTGACCACCGCCTACGCGATCCTGCGCCACAACGGCGTCGAGGTGGGCAAGCGCGACTATCTGGGCATGGCCTGATCCACTCTAAGTCCGATCTCCCCGGCGACACGTCAGTGCGGCGCAGCCAATGCCGGGAAGATCGGGCTTTTATATTCACGGGCGACTGAGTTTTGACTCTTTGCCTGTTTTCAGCCATAAGCCCCGGCTTCCGGCGCTTTATCAGCAGCGCCTCCACCGTCACGACCCCGGCCTGTTAGCGCAGGATCCATCCGGACGAGGACGGCGAGGACCCCCGTCGACGTGATCGTCCACGGGGGCTGATCGCGTTTGGAGCTTTGGTTCTATTCAGGGTTCGACATGTTCGACGGCCTTACAGAGCGACTTTCCGGCGTCTTTGAACGCCTCGGCGGTCGCGGCGTGCTGTCCGAGAAGGACATCGACGAGGCGCTGCGCGAGGTCCGCGTCGCGCTGCTCGAGGCCGACGTCGCCCTGCCGGTGGTCAAGGACTTCATCTCCAAGGCCAAGGAACTGGCCTCGGGCGAGGCGGTGATCCGCTCGGTCAAGCCGGCCGACCAGGTGGTCAAGATCGTCTATGACGGTCTGGTGGACATGCTGGGCGGCGAGCAGCCGACCGGCCTGAACCTGGCGCTCAACCCGCCGTCCGTCATCCTGATGGCCGGTCTGCAAGGCTCGGGTAAGACCACCACCACCGGCAAGCTGGCCCTTCGCCTGTCGAAGACCGATCGCAAGAAGGTGCTGGTCGCCTCGCTCGACACCCGCCGTCCGGCGGCCATGGAGCAGCTGGCGACCCTGGCCAAACAGGTCGAGGTCGAGAGCCTGCCGATCGTCGCGGGCCAGAGCGCCCCGGACATCGCCAAGCGCGCCCTGACCGCCGCCAAGCTGGGCGGCTATGACGTCCTGATCCTCGACACCGCCGGCCGCACGACGCTGGACGAGTCGATGATGAGCGAGGCGGCTGAGATCGCCCGCATCGCCAATCCGACCGAGACCATCCTGGTCGCCGACAGCCTGACCGGTCAGGACGCCGTGCGCACGGCCAAGGCGTTCCACGAGCGCTTGCCGCTCACGGGCCTGATCCTGACCCGCGCCGACGGCGACGGCCGGGGCGGCGCGGCGCTGTCGATGCGCCACGTCACCGGCCTGCCGATCAAGTTCCTCGGCGCCGGCGAAAAGATCGACCAGCTCGACGTGTTCGACGCCCGCCGCGTCGCCGGCCGGATCCTCGGTCAGGGTGACGTTGTGGCCCTGGTCGAGAAGGCTGCGGCCGACCTCGACCAGGCCGAGGCCGAGCGCATGGCCAAGAAGCTGGCCAAGGGCAAGTTCGACCTCGACGACCTGGCGGCCCAGCTGAAGCAGATGCAGAAGATGGGCGGCATGGAAGGCATCATGGGCCTTCTGCCGGGCGTCCAGAAGGTCAAGAAGCAGATCGCCGAGAGCGGCGTCGACGACAGCATCTTCCGTCGCCAGCAGGCGATCATCAGCTCGATGACCAAGGAAGAGCGCAAGAAGCCCGACATTCTCGCCGCTTCGCGCAAGCGCCGCATCGCGGCCGGCGCCGGCGTCGACGTGGCCGAGGTCAATCGTCTGCTCAAGCAGCACCGTCAGATGGCCGACATGTTCAAGGCCATGTCCAAGGACGGCGGCAAGGGCCTGGCCCGCATGGCCCAGATGATGGGCGGCGGCGACATGGCCCGTCTCAAGAACCTGGGCGGCGGCAAGATGCCGACGCCTGATCCCAATGCAGCGGGGGGCCAAGGCTTCCCGGGGCTGCCCGGTCTGCCGGGCCTCGGGAGTGGCGGCGACGCCAAGCCCAACCCTCTCTCCGGCCTGGGCCTGCCCGGCTTCAACCCGTTCAAGAAATAGAACTTTAGACCTTAAGGACTACCGAAATGCTGAAGATCCGTCTCGCCCGTGGCGGCGCCAAGAAGCGTCCGTACTACTCGATCGTCGTCGCCGACAGCCACTCGCCGCGCGATGGCCGTTTCATCGAGAAGGTCGGCACCTACAACCCGCTGCTCAAGAAGGACGACGCCAACCGCGTCACCCTGAAGGTCGAGTCGATCCAGGAGTGGCTCAAGAAGGGCGCCCAGCCGACCGATCGCGTCGCCCGCTTCCTGGCCGCCCAAGGCCTGGTCGCCTGGACGCACGGCAACAACCCGGAAAAGGGCAAGCCGGGCAAGAAGGCGCAAGAGCGTCTGGCCGAGCGCGCTCAGCGTGAAGAAGAGCGCAAGCAAGCCGAAGCCGACGCCAAGGCCGCCGCCGAAGCTGAAAAGGCCGCCGCTGCTGAAGCCGCCGCCGCCGCCGCCGCGGCTCCGGCCGTTGAAGAAGCCCCGGCTGAAGAGGCTCCGGCCGCTGAAGCTCCGGCTGAAGAAGCCGCCGAAGGCTAATCAGGGTTCCAGCGCCGCCGTTTCTTTCGAGACGGCGGCGCGACTCTGTCCGGACCATGGCCGTATCTCAAGACGATCCGCTGATCCTGGTCGGCCGCGTGGCCGGCGGCTTTGGCGTGCGCGGAGAGGTGCGGATCACGACCTATACCGAAGACCCGCTCAGCATCGCGGGCTTCAAGGCGCTGAAGCGCCAGGACGGCTCGCCGGCCCTGACGATCGCTTCGGCTCGCAAGACCAAGGACGGCGTCGTCTGCCGCTGCCCTGGGATTGAAACGAAAGAGGCGGCTGACGCCCTGCGCGGCTTGCGGCTGTACGTCCCCCGCTCGGCCCTGCCGGAGCCGGAGGAGGACGAGTTCTACCTGACCGACCTCGTCGGTCTCACCGTTCGCCACATCCAGACCGGCCAATTGCTGGGCCGCGTAAAGAGCGTCCAGAACTTCGGCGCCGGTGACATTCTCGAGATCAATCCTGATCTCGGCGGCCCGACCTGGTACCTGCCGTTTACGCGGGCGGCTGTCCCCGAAGTCAAAGTCAGCGAAGGTCTGATCCTGGCCGATCCTCCGGCGCTGGTGGGCGATCATGAGGGGCCAGAGGAAAAGGGCCTGGACGAGAACGAAGAGCTGGGCGACCGGGACTGATCCACCGCCAGGAGGCCCAAGCGATGCCGGACGGTAAATGGCGGGTCACCGCCTCGCGCTACATCCACAAGGACCGCTGGATCAGCCTACGCGCCGACGACTGCGTGACCGACGAAGGCGCGGTGGTCGCGCCCTACTATGTTCTGGAGTATCGCGACTGGGTCGAGCTGATCGCTTTGGACGCCGACAACAATGTGCTGCTGGTTCGTCAGTATCGCCACGGCCTTGGCGACATCTCCACCGAACTGCCGGCCGGCGGCATGGACCCCGGCGAGACCGATCCGATCACGGCGGCGGCCCGGGAGCTGCTTGAGGAAACCGGCTTTACCGGAACCTTCAGTCTGGTCGGGGAGAGTCGTCCCAACGCCGGCACCCACAGCAATCGCACCCACATTGTGCTCGCCCGCGATGTGGTCCGCGTGGCCGAGCCCAAGGATGACCCGACAGAGCGCATCGAGACTCTCTGGGTCTCGACCGCCGAGGCCATCCGCATGGCCCTGGCCGGCGAACTCACTGTCGGTATGCAGACCAGCGCCCTGCTTCGGGGCCTCGCCGCCGCCGGGGTGGCGCGAATCGAGCCCGTCTAGGCCCTACTTCCGCACCCGCATCAGGCATTCCTGCGCCACCGAGGCCAGGAGCTTGCCGTCCTGGCTGAACATCTGGCCGCGCACGAGGCCCCGGCCCTGCGAGGCGCTGGGGCTGTCCTGGGCGAACAGGGTCCAGTCGTTGAAATTGAACGGATGGTGGAACCACATGGCGTGGTCCAGGCTGGCGGCCTGGATGCCGGGGGTGGTCCAGATCAGGCCGTGCGGCCGCAGGGCGCTTTCCATGAACGCCATGTCCGACGCATAGGCCAGGGCGGCCTGCTGCATCTTCACGTCGTCGCCCAGCGGCGCCTTGGCGCGCATCCAGACCTGCTTGGTGCCGGACTTCTTGACCGGCGCGATCGGGTTCTGCGGATCGATCCAGCGGATATCGACCGGCCGCGGGCGTTCGGCGATGGCCACCATCTTGGGGTGGATCTGGTCGCCGAGGCTGCGCAGGAAGTCCGCCTCGGTGGGCAGGCTTTCCGGATCCACCGAGGCGGGCATCTCCGACTGGTGCTCAAAGCCCTCTTCCGGCGTCTGGAACGAGGCGGCGAGGTTGAAGATCTGCTCGCCATGCTGGATGGCGGCGACGCGGCGCGTGGTGAAGGTGCCGCCGTCGCGGGCGCGTTCCACCTCGTAAAGCACGGGGGCTGTGACGTCGCCCGGGCGGATGAAGTAGGCGTGCAGCGAGTGACAGACCCGGTCGGGCACCGTCTTGTAGGCCGCAAGCAGGGCCTGGGCGATCACGAGGCCGCCAAAGATGCGCGGGAAGCCGTCGTTGGGGCTGACGCCCCGGAACAGGTTCACCTCGATCGGTTCGAGGTCGAGGATGTCGGCGAGGTTCTCGGTCGTCTGCATGGCGCACTGCGATAAGCCGCGTTTTGCGGCGCCGCAACCCGTCTCCTTGCGTCACGCGGCCGCGCTCCCCATCGTGAAGGCATGTCCGCACCGCCGCCGATCGTCCACCACCCCGCCTTTCGCGCCGAAATGCCGGCGGGCCATCGCTTTCCGATGGACAAGTTCTCGCGCCTGGCCGCCCTGCTGGAAGCGGAGGGTGTGGCGGGGCCTGATGGATTTGCGCGCCCCGAGCCGGTCGAGGTCGAGACGCTATGTCTGGCTCATTCCGAAGACTATGTGCGGGGTGTGATCGAGCTCTCTCTACCGCCCGACGTCGTGCGCCGGATCGGCATGCCCAACACCGAAAGCGTCGCGAACCGCGCCCGGGCGGCCACCGGCGGCACGCTGCTGGCGGCGCGTCTGGCGCTGGAGCACGGGGTCGCCTGCAACACCGCCGGCGGTAGCCATCATGCGGCGGCCGAGGCCGGGGCCGGCTTCTGCGTCTTCAATGACGTCGCGGTGGCGGCCCGGCGACTTCTGGCCGAAGGCGCGATCAGCAAGGCGCTGGTCGTTGATCTGGATGTGCATCAGGGCGACGGCACGGCGCGGATCTTCGAAGGCGATTCCAGCGTCTTCACCTTCTCGATGCATGCGGAGAAGAACTTCCCGCACCGCAAGGCGAGCGGCGATCTTGACGTCGAACTGCCGGATGGAACCGACGATCGCGCCTATCTCGAAAAGCTGGAGGCGATCCTGCCGGCGCTGCTGGTCAGCGTCCGGCCGGACATTGTCTTCTTCAACGCGGGGGTCGATCCGCATGCGGACGACAAGCTCGGGCGCCTGGCGCTGACCGATGAGGGTCTCGCGCGGCGGGAGGCCTATGTCCTGGGCGCTTGTCTTTCCTCGGAGATCCCCGTGGTCGGGGTCATCGGCGGCGGCTATGACGCGAACATCGATCGTCTGGCGGCGCGCCACGCCATCCTGCATCGGACGGCGAAAAGTCTTTATTCTTTATAGTCTTGGGCGATTTCCCGTCGCCATCTCCGTCGGGCCTGCTCCGGTTGGAGCGGCGCCCGACGAGAGGTACGCGGCGATCACTTACAGGCTCGAAGCGAGCGAACCGGCGATGACGACGAGCGGCAGAACCGCGAGGAAGAGCGTAGCGATACCGGCAACGGCGTTGGTCTTCATGGTCATGGTCTTGATCCCTTTTTTGTCTTCGGCCGCCCCGTTGGCGTCCGATGAGAGGGATATAGGTCCGCCCCATGGTTATTACACGTTACTCTTGCTTCATGACGCCGATTTAAGAAACGTTGACGCCCATAATCGGGGTTACAGAGGTGTAATGTGGTCGTTCATATTAGTTTCCTGAGAAACTTTTCCCTCTGAAACCGTTCCATTCGACCGCGCGGCCTTAATCCTCGCTGGGCGCGACCAGAAAGAGCCCGCGCAAGGTGGCGATCGGGGCGGATCGTGTCTCCTGCCAGGCCTCCACGTGCACATTGGCGATGCGACGGCCCAGCTTCTTGATGCTGGCGCGGGCGTAGGTGGTCTGCGGCCGGCCGGAGCGCAGGTACTCGATCGAGACGTCGATCGTGCGTGGCTGGCGCTTCATCGGCGCGGCCACGGAAAGCTGCGCCAGGGCCGTCATCTCCATGAAGGCGCCCAGGACGCCGCCGTGGATCGCGGGCAGCATCGGATTTCCGACGATGTGCTGCGCGAACGGCAGCACGGCGGTCATTTCATCCCCGGCCAGTTCGGCCTTGATCCCGAGAAAGCGGGCGTAGGGGATCGAGTCCAGAACCGAGACGAGGCGGGTGTCGGCGTCGCTCATTGGTCGACCCCTCCGGTCTTGGCGTGCTGTTGGCGCGAGGGTTTCAGATTGGCGCCGGCCTTCTTGCCCGCGCTGGAGTCGAGCATGAAGGTGGCCTGGCCCGTGGCGATCGGGTCTTCGGGATCGCGGTCGTACGCGACCGCGCGGACGAAGGCCACCGAGCGGGTCAGCTTGTAGCAATGGGCGCGCGCCAGAACGTCGAGGCCCGGCTCGGCGGCGCGCATGTAGTCGATGCGCAGGTCCAGGGTCGCGATCGAGGTCCAGGTCGCCATGGCGGCATGGACCGCCTGGCCGCTGGCATGGTCCAGCAGGGTGGTGACCACGCCGCCGGCGATGACGCCCGTCTCAGGATCGCCGATGATCTCAGGGCGATAGGGGACCTTCAGCAAGGCGACCGCGTCACCGATCTCCAGGGTGGTGAACCCCAGGGCCTTAGCCTGCGGGCTGCCCTCGTTCATCGCCGTGGCGATGAGTTTTGTCTGTTCGTGATCGCTCATGACGATAGGCTTAGCGCTTTAGGCGTTGTCATATCCAGACGTGATCAAGCCCGAAGACCTGCTCTGTCCCCGGCCGGCCGGACTCTACTGCCCTCCTGGGGACTTCTACATCGACCCGGTCCGACCTGTGAATCGGGCTGTGATCACCCATGGCCACGCCGATCACGCTCGCGCCGGCCATGGTGTGGTGGCCGCCACGCCCGAGACCCTGGCGATCATGGCGGTGCGCTATGGCGAGGACTTCGCGGGTCGGCGTGAAGCCGTCCCCTATGGCGAAAGCTTCACGCATGACGGTGTCTCCGTAACCCTGGTCCCTGCCGGCCACGTGCTGGGCTCGGCCCAGGCGGTGGTGCGCTGGAAGGGCCTGACGATGGTGGTCTCCGGCGACTACAAGCGCCGCCGCGATCCGACCTGCGCGCGCTTCGAGCCCGTGCCGTGCGATGTGTTCATCACCGAGGCCACCTTCGGCCTGCCGGTGTTCCGCCATCCGGACGATTCGGGGGAGATCCGCAGCCTGCTGTCGTCGGTCGCCCAGTTTCCGGAGCGCTGCCACCTCGTCGGAGCCTACGCCCTGGGCAAGGCCCAGCGGGTGATCCGCCTGCTGCGCGAAGCCGGCTGGGACAAGACGATCTACGTCCATGGCGCGCTGGAGCGCCTGAACGCGCTCTACGAGGCCCATGGCGTGGATCTGGGGCCTCTGGCGCCGGCCACGGTCTCGGGGCCAAAGGACGTCTTCGCCGGCCAGATCGTCATCGCCCCGCCCAGCGCCATCGCCGATCGCTGGTCGCGCCGTTTCCCCGATCCGGTCGATTGTTTCGCGTCCGGATGGATGCGGGTACGCGCCCGGGCGCGGCAGCGCGGCGTGGAGTTGCCGCTCATCCTGTCGGATCACGCGGACTGGGACGAACTGACAGGCACGCTCGACGAGCTCAGGCCCGGCGAGGTGTGGATCACCCATGGACGCGAGGAGGCTCTGGAGCGCTGGTGCCAGCTGGAAGGCATTCCGGCCCGCGCCCTGCGCCTGATGGGCTATGAGGACGAAGAGGGCGAATAGGGCGGGTTCGTGGGGACGATCCCGACGTAGCGCGCGCGAGGCCGGATCAGCTTTCCGGTCTGCAGCTGTTCGATCGCGTGGGCGCTCCACCCGGCGCTGCGCGCGGTGGCGAAGAGGATGAAGGGTGCGTCGGGCGGTAGGGCGAGGCCTCGCGCCAAGGCGACCAGGGCGAAGTCGATATTGGGCGCCAGGCCTGTGGCGGCCTGGGTGGCGCGCCAAAGCGCCGCCAGCGGCGGGGGCGGCGCGAACCTCGCCAGAAGCGCCGCGGCGCGCGGATCGCCGCCGGGATAGAGCGGATGGTCGAAGCCGGGCAGGCTGGCGCCCTGCTCAAGGCGCGAGGAGACGGCGCGGGCGGCGTCCCGTCGATCAGCTTCTTCGACAAGGGCCTCGACCCGCGCCGCCATGCCGCCGTGCAGAGGCCCGGACAGCGCCGACAGGCCCGCCAGACAGGCCGCCGAAAGTGATGCGCCGGTCGAGGCGGCCACGCGCGCCGCAAAGGTCGAGGCGTTCAGTTCATGGTCGGCCAGGAGAACCAGCGCACGCCGGACCAGGTCGGCGCCGTCGGCGGTCAGGCCCCAGGCCTGGGCGAAGCGCTGGTGCGCGGGGCCGTCGCCCGCCTGGCCGGTCGCGGCGTCGACGATCGCGTCCAAGAGGTCGGCGGCCTCCATGGCCAGGGCCAGCGGGGCGCGGCCTCGGGCGGGTGGCTCCCGCCCCGCGCGTTCAGCCAGGGTCAGGAACAGGCGCGACCGCGCGCTGTCCGTCGCGGGCGGCGGCGGCCGGCTTGACGCCTTCAGCGCTGCGCCGTGTCCGCCCCGCAGCAGGCGGGCGACGTTCTCGAGCGTCAGGCCCTGCTCCGCCAGGCGCGCCGCGTCCTCGCCGCGATACCAGAGCTTGCCGCCGCTCACGGTCGTGATGGCCGAGGGCAGAACCGGCTCACCCCAGGCGATCGCCTCGGCGGCGACGTCCGCGACCCGTCGGCCCCGCGCTTTCTTGCGCGCCAGGGCCGCGACGTCGGAGGCGCGATAGAGGCTGCGGCGGGGGTCGTTGGGGTGCGCCGCTGCTTCGATCCGCCCGCGACTGACATAGGCGTAGAGCGTCTGCGGCCGGATCCCCAGCCGCTCCAGAACCTGCTCTGCGTCCATCCAGTCGGTCATATAGATTGATTATATTGATCAAGATTGACGATCAAGCGGGCGGGGCGCTGTTTCGGGACCGAAAGGAGACCGCTTATGTCCGATGGTCTTGAGGGCGTCATCGCCGCCCAAACCGTTCTTTCCGATGTCGACGGCGCGCATGGACGCCTGGTGATCCGTGGTTACGCGGTGGAGGATCTGGCGGGCCGCACGCGCTTCGAGGACGCCGCGCACCTGTTGCTCGACGGCTTTTTCGACGACGCGCCCAGCGATCTGGCGTCGGCGCTGGGCGAGGCGCGCGCCTATGTGTTCGCCGAGGTCGGGGCGCTGGACGAAGCCCTGGCGCGACGCGATCCGGTCGAAGCCATGCGCGCGCTGCTGGCGCGGATTCCCGACGGCGACAACCTGAAGACGGCCATGATGCTGATCGCCGCGCCGGCGGTCTTCACGCCCGCCGTGCTGCGCGTCGCGGCCGGACAGGCGCCGATCTCGCCGGACCCGGCGCTGTCGCACGCCGCCGACATCCTGCGGATGGCCCGGGGCGTCTCGGCCACCGACGCCGAAGCCGCCGCGCTGGACGCCTATCTGGTCACGGTCTGCGACCATGGGCTGAACGCCTCGACCTTCGCCGCCCGGGTGGTGGCCTCGACCCGCGCAGGTCTCACCTCGGCGGTTCTGGCCGGGCTGTCGGCGCTGAAGGGCCCGCTGCACGGCGGCGCGCCGGGACCGGTCATCGATATGCTGGACGCGATCGGGACGCCTGAGAACGCCCGGCCCTGGCTCGAACGCGCCCTGGCGCGCGGCGACCGGCTGATGGGGTTCGGGCACCGGATCTATCGCGTCCGCGACCCTCGCGCCGACGCCCTGAAGGCTGCGGTTCGCCGATTGTCGAGCGCTTCGGGCGGTCTGCCGGGCCGGCTCGCCTTCGCCGAGGCCGTGGAGCGCGCAGCGCTCGAGATCCTGCGCGCGCACAAGCCCGATCGTCCGCTCGACACCAATGTCGAGTTCTACACCGCCCTGCTGCTCGAGGCCCTGGGCCTGCCGCCGTCCAGCTTCACCTGCGTTTTCGCCATGGGGCGCGTCGCCGGGTGGCTGGCCCATGCCCGTGAGCAGTTGGCGGGCGGCCGGCTGATCCGGCCCCAATCGGTCTATGTCGGACCCGAGGTCCGCGTCGCGGCTTAGTTTTCGGCGTCGTGTGCGGTAGAGAGAGGCCATGTCGCTCTCCGCCGCCTCACCCGAGATCCGGGCCGCCACCCAGCGCGTGGCGATGCTGTCGGTCGCCACCGCCGCCCTTCTGATCGTGGTCAAGGCGATCGCCTGGCAGGCCAGCGGCTCGGTGGCCATCCTGGCGTCGCTGTCGGACTCGGCCCTGGACCTGGTGGCGTCGCTTATCACCGTCTATGCGGTGCGCTACGCGGCCGAGCCGCCGGACGCCGAGCACCGGTTCGGCCACGGCAAGGCCGAGGCCTTTTCCAGCCTGATGCAGGGCGGACTGGTCTTCGCTTCGGGCGCCCTGGTGGGGCGAGAGGCGATCCATGCCTGGCTGCACCCGCAACCCGTGGAGCATGGCTTGGCCGGCGTGACGGTCATGGCGATCTCGATTGTCCTGACCTTCGCCCTGATCACCGCCCAGACGCGGGTCGTGAAGGCCAGTGGCTCGATCGCGATCTCGGGCGACCGCGCCCACTACGCGGCCGATCTGGCTTCGAACGCCGTCGCCCTGGTGGGCGTGGGCGCGGCGGCCTGGCTTGGCCTGCCGTGGGTGGACGCGGCGGCGGGCCTGATCGTGGCGCTCTGGCTGATCTGGGGCGCCGTCGGGGTCTTCCGCGAAGCGTCGCATCAGCTGATGGACCGCGAACTGCCGGACGAGGATCGTCAGAAGATCATCGCCCTGGTCACCGCCGATCCCAACGTGCTGGGCGTCCACCAGCTGCGCACGCGCGCCTCGGGCCCCTATATCCACATCCAGATGCACGCGGATCTGGCCGGCGACATCTCGCTGGCCAAGGCCCATGCGATCATCGTGGCGGCCGAGAACCGGGTCTTGGCGGCCTTCCCCGCCGCGGACCTGATCATCCACGGCGATCCGCGCGGCCTGGCCGAAAAACACGGCGGCCTGTTCTCAGAGGCCGAACACGACTGACGACGCTTGCCCAAGCCGCCCGGACGGGGGCAAAAGCGCGGCGAGACCTTCGAAGGACCTTCATGGACGACACCCTCGCCCACCTGCCCCGCGCGTTCGCCGGCAAGACCGTGCTGGTGCTTGGCGACGTGATGCTGGACCGCTTCATCTACGGCGCGGTCGACCGCATCTCGCCCGAGGCCCCGGTGCCGGTGATCGCGGTCGAGAAGGAAACCGCCATGCTGGGCGGCGCGGGCAATGTGGCGCGCAATGTCGCGGCGCTGGGGGCCAAGGCCGTGCTGATCGGCCTTGTCGGCCAGGACGACGCCGGGACGGCTCTGCGGGGGATGATCGACGCCGAGGCGGGCCTTGAGGCCGAGCTGGTGGCGGACGCCGCACGCCGCACGACCGAGAAGGTCCGCTACATCTCCGGCTCGCACCAGATGCTGCGGGTCGACCGTGAGGACCGAGGCCCGGGCGATGGCGCGGCCCTGTTGGCGGCGTTCGCGGCCAGGCTGGCCTCTGCGGATGTCGTGGTGCTGTCCGACTACGCCAAGGGGGTCCTGACGCCCGAGGTGATCCGGGGCGCGATCGACGCCGCCAAGGCCGCCGGCAAGCCGGTGATCGTCGATCCCAAGAGCCGCGACTTCGCGCGTTATGACGGCGCGACCCTGATCAAGCCGAACCGCAAGGAGGCCGCCGAGGCCACCGGGATCGTCGAGAACAGCGATGCGGCCTCGGAAGACGCCGGCGCGGCGATCCTGGCCATGGCCCCGGGCCTGCAGGCCGCCCTGATCACCCGCGGCGGCGCGGGCATGACCCTGGCGGTGCGGAACCAGGCGCCGATCCACCTGCCGGCGACGGCGATCGAGGTGTTCGACGTGTCGGGCGCCGGCGACACCGTCGCGGCGACCCTGGCCCTGGCGGTCGCCGCCGGCGCCGGCCTGGCGCAGGCCGCTCAGCTGGCCAATCTGGCGGGCGGGCTGGTGGTGGCCAAGCTGGGCACCGACGTCGTCACCGCCGCCGAGCTGACGGCGTGCGCGAGCTCGGCCCAGGGCGAGCCGGGCGAGATCAAGATCGCTGATCGCGGGCAGGCTCAACGGATCGTCGAGGGCTGGCGTGCGCGGGGCCTGAAGGTCGGCTTCACCAACGGCTGCTTTGACCTGCTGCATCCGGGCCATGTCTCGTTGCTGTCCCAGGCCAAGGCGGCCTGCGATCGGCTGATCGTCGGCCTCAACACCGACGCTTCGGTCTCCAAGCTCAAGGGCCCGACCCGTCCGGTTCAGAAGGAGCAGGGCCGCGCCACCGTGCTGGCCTCGCTGTCGTCGGTGGATCTAGTCGTGCTGTTCGACGAGGATACGCCGCTGGAGCTGATCAAGGCCTTCAGGCCCGATGTCCTGGTCAAGGGCGCGGACTATACCGTCGAGACAGTGGTGGGGTCCGACATCGTGCTGGGCTACGGCGGCAAGGTCTTGCTGGCGGAGCTTAAGCAGGGCCAGAGCACGACGAACCTCATCGCCCGGATGAACAGCTGAGCGATACGGGCCAAAACGCCCCGCAAAAGCCTGGATTTCCTGGCTAAACGCTGTTCAGCAATCTGTTGTTAAGCAAAACGGCGCATCGCTCTTTCGATGCAGCCTGATTGCGCCTGGGCATGAGCGTCGAACGTACTCTTCACCATTTCCCTCTCGACCCCGCCTCGCGACAGGTGCGTCTGGCGCTGGGCGAGAAGCGCCTGCCGTTTGTCGAGATGCAGGTCCGCTACTGGGAGATGCCGCCCGAGTTCACCAGCCTGAACCCGTCCGGCATGCCGCCGGTGCTGGTCGAGACCAAGCATCAGCGCAACCTGGTGATCTGCGAGACCCGCGCGATCCTCGAGCATATCGAGGAGACCGAAACCGAACCGCCGCTCTTGGGCCGCGATCCGGCCGAGCGCGCCGAGGCCCGCCGGCTGCTTCAGTGGTTCGACCGCAAGTTCGACAACGAGGTCAACGGCTTCCTGCTGCACGAGAAGATGGAAAAGCGCCTGCTGCGGATGGGCGCGCCCGACCTTGCGGCGCTGCGCCAGGGACGCGAGGCCCTGCGCATGCACCTGGGCTATATCGAAAGCCTGCTGCAGACGCGCGACTGGCTGGCGGGTCGTCGCATGAGCCTGGCCGATTTCGCCGCCGCCGCGCACCTGTCGGTGATCGACTACTTCGGCGACGTGCCGTGGAAGGACTTCCAGGCGGCCAAGACGTGGTACATGAAGCTCAAGTCGAGGCCGTGCTTCAGGCCGATCCTGGCCGACCGCTGGCCCGGCCTCGCGCCGGCCGCGCACTATGACGACCTCGATTTCTGAGCTGACGCCAGACCGCATCAAGGACGAGATCCGCGCCGAGGCCCTGAAGCTCGGCTTCTCGGCCTGTGGCTTCGCCAGCGCTACGGACGCCTGGCCCAACGGCGACTGGCTGCGTGAGTTTGTCCAGGCCGAGCGTCACGGCGCGATGGGCTGGATGGAGGAGACGCTGGAGCGCCGCTCGCATCCGACCGCCATGTGGACCGACGCCAAGTCGGCGGTGGTGCTGGGCGTCAACTACGGCCCCGACATCGATCCGCTCGAACAGCTCGCCGATCCGGCGCGCGCGGCGATTTCGGTCTACGCCCAGGGCGACGACTATCACGACGTGATCAAGAAGCGCCTGAAGGTGCTGGCGGGCTGGATGCACCGCCGGTTCGGCCAGGACGTGAAGGTCTTCGTCGACACCGCGCCACTCCTGGAAAAGCCCCTGGCCCAGCGCGCGGGTCTGGGCTGGCAGGGCAAGCATACGAACCTTGTCTCACGCCAGTTCGGCTCGTGGCTGTTTCTGGGCAGCGTGCTGACCACGCTTGATCTGCCTGCGGACGAGGCCGAGGTTGATCACTGCGGCTCGTGCCGGGCATGCCTCGACGTCTGCCCAACCAACGCCTTTCCCGCGCCGCGGCAACTGGATGCGCGGCGCTGCATCTCGTACCTGACGATCGAGCTATCGGGACCGATCCCTGCTGAGTTTCGCGAAGCGCTCGGCAATCGGATCTATGGCTGCGACGACTGCCTGGCGGTGTGTCCGTGGAACAAGTTCGCCAGTCTGTCGAACGAGGCCAAGCTCGTCGCACGCGAGGCGTTGCGTCAGCCGTCCCTGGCCGAGCTGGCGGCGCTGGACGATGCGGCCTTCCGGGCGCTGTTCTCGAAGAACCCGATCAAGCGGATCGGCCGCGACCGCTTCGTGCGCAACGTGCTCTACGCGATCGGCAATAGCGGCGATGCAGGCCTGATGGCCGTGGTCGAGCCTTTGCTCGACGATCCTGCGCCCGTGGTTCGCGGCGCGGCGGTATGGGCCGCGCGTCGCCTGCTCGGAGACGACGCAGCAGCCCTGAAACGCGGCGAGGACGACGCGAGCGTCCTCGCCGAGTGGTCTTAAGCCTTCAGCGCCGCCTCGACCGCCGCGCGGGCGGCGGCGCCCAGGTCGGCGCGCTTCAAGGCCAGGGCCACATTGGCCCGCAACAGGCCGATCTTGTCGCCGCAGTCATGGGTGACGCCTTCATAGACATAGGCGTGGAAGGCCTGATCCTGCATCAGCTTGGCCATCGAATCGGTCAGCTGGATCTCGTTGCCGGCGCCCTTCTCCTGGGCGGCCAGCAGGGCGAAGATCTCGGGCTGCAGGATATAGCGGCCGGCGATCGCCCAGTTGGACGGCGCCGTGCCCTTCGCGGGCTTCTCGACCATGCCGGTCATGGTCGCCATGCGGCCATCAACCTTGCCGGGCGCGACGACGCCGTACTTGTGGGTCTCGCTTTCCGGCACTTCCTCGACGCCGATGACATTGCCGCCGCCGACCTTGTTGTAGAGGTCGATCAGTTGGCCAAGGCAGGCGCGCTCGGCGTCGACGATGACGTCCGGCAGCATGACCGCGAAGGGCTCGTCGCCGATGATGTCGCGGGCGCACCAGACGGCGTGGCCCAGGCCCAGGGGGGCCATCTGGCGCACGAAGCTCATCTCGCCGGGCTTGGGGAGTTCGGCGCGCAGTTGTTCCAGGATCTCGGTCTTGCCCTTGGCTTCCAGCTGCGCCTCAAGCTCGATCTGATGATCGAAATAGTCCTCGATCGCGCCCTTCGAGCGGCCGGTGACGAAGACGAAGTGTTCGATGCCGGCCTTGCGACCTTCCTCGACAATGTAGGAAAGAATTGGCCGATCGACGACGTTCAGCAGTTCCTTTGGCGTGGTCTTGGTGCCCGGCAGGACACGGGTGCCGAGACCGGCGACCGGAAGAACAGCTTTGCGAACGGGTTTCATGGACATCTCGTCTGCGGACATGGATTGCTGTTTCTAGGCGCCAAGTCGCAGGAGCGCCACCACTGTTCCGTGAAATTCGCGTCGCTTAAGCCCTTAGGGACGTCGAGGCGTGGAATTCTAGGCAGGGCGTGTTAGCTGGACGGCGTATTTTGATCGAGGTTCCCATGCATCGCCGCGCCCTGCTCGTCACCCTCGCCGCCGCCGGACTGGCCCTTTCGGCCTGCGGACCCAGCAAGAAGGCGCAGGAGAACCTGGCGGCCGCCGACGCCTTCATGGCCAAGAACGCCAAGGAGCCGGGCGTCGTCACCCTGCCGCAGGGTCTGCAGTACAAGGTCGTGCGCGAAGGCCCGAACGGCGGCATGCACCCGAACAGGGCTGACGAGGTCAAGGTCCACTACGAGGGCAAGCTGATCGACGGCACGGTGTTCGATTCCAGCTACGAGCGCGGCGTGCCCGCGGTGTTTCCGCTGGACGGGCTGGTGCCGGCCTGGGTCATCGCCCTGCAGCGCATGAAGGCGGGCGACGAGTGGATCCTCTATGTGCCGCCGGCTCTGGGCTATGGCGCCCAGGACAAGGGGCCGATCCCGGGCAACAGCGTGATGATCTTCCGGATCGAACTGCTCGACGTGAACCGGATCGGGCCGGGCAAGCCGAAGGCGTAGGGTGGAGCGCCCCCTCCGTCTCGCTGCGTATTCGCAGCGATCCACCTCCCCCCGTTGTACGAGGGAGGATGATAGCCCTCCTCCCCTGCGAAGCGGGGGAGGTGGCCCAAAGGGCCGGAGGGGGCGCTAAGCCTCAGACGGCGCGGGGCGGGTAGCCGCTCTCGCGCAGGGCCTCCATGACCTCCTGGGTGTGCTGGGCGTCGCGGGTCTCGATGGTGATGTCGAACTCCGCGCCCTTGGCAGGTACGTCCAGAGCGAGGCGGTTGTGGTTCACCTCGATGATGTTGGCGCCCATGGTCCCGATCACAGAGGCGACGGTCGACAGCAGGCCTGGGCGGTCGTCGCCGATGATCCGCAAGCTGACCAGGCGCTGGGCGCGCACCAGCTCGCGGGTCAGGACCGAGGCCAGCAGGCGGGTGTCGATATTGCCGCCGCACAGGATCAGGCCGCACTTCTTGCCGCGGAAGCGTTCCGGATAGGCCAGCAGGGCGGCCAGCGAGGCCGCGCCGGCGCCCTCGGCGATGGTCTTCTCGACATTGCAATAGAGCGAGACGGCCTGCTCCAGATAGGGCTCTTCCAGCAGCAGAACGTCGTCCAGCAACGGGCGTACGACACCATAGGTCAGCTCGCCGACCTGCTTGACCGCGACCCCTTCGGCGATGGTCTGGCCGCCGCAGTGGGCGGCGACACCGCGCATCTTGGCGGTGAAGGACGGATACATCGCCGGCTCGCAGCCGATGATGCGGATATCCGGCTTCAGCGCCTTGGCCGCCGTGGCCACGCCGCTGATCAGGCCGCCGCCGCCGATCGGCACGGGCAGGACCTCAAGATCGGGCGCGTCTTCCAGCATTTCCAGGGCGATCGTGCCCTGGCCGGCCATGATGTCGTAGTCGTCGAACGGGTGGACGAAGGTCAGGCCCTGCTCGTCACGCAGCTTGCGGGCGTGGGCGTTGGCGTCGTCATAGGTCTCGCCCTCGATGACCACGGTCGCGCCGAAGTCGCGGGTGTGCTGCACCTTCACGAAGGGCGTGGTCTTGGGCATGACGATGGTAACCGGCACGCCGAGGCGTGCGCCGTGATAGGCCAGACCCTGCGCGTGGTTGCCGGCGCTGGCGGCGATGACGCCGCGCCGCTTCTCGGTCTCCGAGAGGAGCATCAGCTTGTTGAGCGCGCCGCGCTCCTTGTAGGCGGCGGTGAACTGCAGGTTCTCGAACTTCACCCACACCTCGGCGCCGGTGATCTTCGAGAGGGTCTTGGAGTGGCGGCACGGCGTGCGCTCGATCTGGCCTTGGAGACGGCCGGCGGCGGCCTGGATGGCGGCGAGGTCGAGGGTCATGTCGTTCACTTCTGTCGCGGCGAAAAAGCGCCGTGGCGGGGCCTCTAGCACGCCAGGGCGTTCCGTTCACGTCTCTTAGGGGGCTTCACGCAGCAGCTTTTCTATCGCCGACCAGGCTTCCGGCTCGGTCAGCATGGGCGCGTGGCCGACGCCGGGGACCTGCGCATAGGACATTTCGGGTGCGACGGCGCGCATGCGCTCGGCGATCTCGATATCGATCAGGTCCGAGATTTCGCCGCGCACCAGCAGCAGCGGCCGGTTCTTCGCCAGGGCCCGGAACAGCGGGTACATGTCGGGCGGCGCCAGCGTCTGACCGCCTTCGGCCTGGGTCTTGGCCGCGGCCTGCACGGCGGCCTTGATCGGGGCGGAGATGTCCGGATCATAGGCCAGCACGAAGCCGTCGCCCTCCTGGTCGAACAGGCGGCGGGCGAAGGCGTCCCAGTCCTGCGCCCCGTAGCCGGGGAAGGCCGCCTCATTGATCGCCTTGGCGTAGGCGACGGCCGCGTCCCAGGTCGCAAAGCGGCTGGCCAGGCCCGTGTAGCCGGCGATGCGGGCGAGACCCACAGGCGACAGTTCGGGGCCGACGTCATTGAGCACCGCCCCGGCGATGGCTTCGGGCTGCAGCGAGGTCAGCACCATGGTGATCAAGCCGCCCATGCTGGTGCCGACAAATACCGCCCGCTCGATCCCCGCCGCCTCCAGCAGAGCGACGAGATCGGCCGCATAGGTTCCGGGGTGATAGTTCATCGGCTGTGGGTCGCGGGCCGACAGGCCCCGGCCCCGAACGTCCACCGCCAGCACGCGCCGTCCCTTGGCGGCGATCCGGGGGGAGAGGTCCTCGAAGTCCCTGGCGTTGCGCGTCAGGCCATGGATGCAGATCACCGGCAGCCCGCGCGCCTCGCCGACCGGCGCATAGTCGCGCGCATGCAGCGTGAGGCCGTCGTGGGCGGTCCAGAAGAAGTCGGTGAAGGCGGTCATTTCAATCCTCTCCCTAGGGGAGAGGTGTCGCCGAAAGGCGACGGAGAGGGAAGTGGCAGGCCTTCCAGAACTTCCCCCCCACCGTCCGCTTTGCGGACACCTCCCCCGCTAGGGGGAGGGTTTCAGTACTCGAACGGCGAGTCGATCTCGTCCAGCAAGGGCGCGGCGTTGTCGCGATCATTGGCGGTGATCTCGGCGATGGGGATCGGCCAGTCGATCCCGATGGCCGGATCGCTCCAGCGCACGCCACCTTCGGCCTGGGGCGCGTAGTAGTCGGTGACCTTGTAGAGCACCTCGCAGGCGTCGGTGAGAGTCACGTAGCCGTGGGCGAAGCCCTTGGGCACTAGCAGTTGCTGCCGATTCTCCGCCGACAGCTCGGCCCCGACCCATTGGCCATAGGTCGGCGAGCCTTTGCGGATGTCGACCGCCACGTCGAAGATCGCGCCCACCACGCAGCGCAGCAGCTTGTCCTGGGCGTGCGGCGGTTTCTGATAGTGCAGGCCGCGCTGGATGCCGCTCGTCGTCGAGCGCACGTGGTTGTCCTGGACGAAGACCGACGTGAACCCCGCCTCCTCCAGCGCCGACTGGCGGAAGGTCTCGGAAAACCAGCCGCGCTCATCGCCATGGCGCGCGGGCGTGATAAGCAGCACTTCGGGGATCGCCAGCGGCGTGATCTTCATGACGCGATACTTCGTTCTGGAACCTGTTGACCACCGATGCCGCCTGAAACGACCGAACACAAGACCGGCCCGGCGGTAACCGTCGTCATCGTCTCCTATCAGAGCGGGCCGACGCTGGAGCCATGCCTGGCCAGGCTCGCGGCCCAGACCTTTCGCGACTTCGAGACGATCCTGATCGACAACGCCTCGAGCGACGGCGCGCCCCAGGCCGCCGCCAAGGCCCATCCGTGGGTCGACTTCGTCGAGGCGGGCGCCAATCTCGGCTTCGCCGCCGGCAACAACCTGGCCGCCCGACGCGCCAAGGGCCGGTGGCTGGTGCTGCTCAATCCCGACGCCTATGCCGAACCCGACTGGCTGGGGGAGCTGATGGCGGGCGCCGCGCGCCATCCGACCGTGAAGAGCTTCGCCTCCCTCCAGCTCTCCGCCGACCGGCCTGGCTTGCTGGACGGCGCGGGGGACAACGTCACCAGCGCGGGCATACCGTTCCGAGGCGGGTATGGCCGCAAGCTCCCGCCGGTCCTACCCGAGGGCGAGGTGTTCTCGGCCTGCGGCGCGGCGATGCTGATCGACCGGGAGCTTTTCCTGAGCGTGGGCGGCTTTGACGAGCGCTACTTCTGCTACTGCGAGGACGTCGATCTCGGCTACCGCCTGCGGCTCTATGGTGAGCCGACCCTGCTCTTGCCCAAGGCCAAGATCGCCCATGTCGGCTCGGCCAGCACCGGGGTTCGGTCGGACTTCTCGATCTTCCACGGCTCGCGCAACCGGGTGTGGACCTTCCTGAAGAACACGCCCGGTTGGCTGTTGCCGGTGACGCTACCGCTGCACGTGGCGGTGACGGCCGGTCTTCTGCTGCTGCACTGGCGGCGGGGCGATGTCGCGCCGGCGATCCGGGGAATCCGCGCGGCGCTGAAGCGCGAGGATCTGGATCAGGTGATGGCCGATCGTCGGGCGATCCAGGCCAGGCGTAAGGCTTCGCCGTCCGCGATCCTGCGGGTGATGTCGCTTGATCCGGCGGCGTTCGTCGGCCGGCGATTTGTGATCAGGAAATGGAGAGGTGGCTAACTTTCCGCGTCATCCCGCGCTTTATGCGCGGGACCCATTTGTCCGCCACAAGTGCGGAGGAGAATAAAGCTCTCACGTGGAAGCTGAGCCATGGGTCCCGCGAACAAGTCGCGGGATGACGGCTATTGAGTTGAAAGATCCTCGATCAACCGACGCATGAAGGCCGCGCCGCGCTGCATTTGGCTGATCTCGACATACTCATTGGGCTGGTGGGCCTGGTCGATCGAGCCGGGACCACAAATGACCGTCGAGAAGCCTGCGCCCTGGAACTGTCCGGCTTCGGCCGCGTAGGGCACGACGCGCGCGGGGCCATTGTCGCCGGCCAGTTTGCGGGCGAAGGCCTCGGCGACGCCGTCCTCTTCGGGCGCGAAGGCGGGGGTCAGCGAGCGGCGCTCGACCTTCACGCCGCCCTCGGGGGCCTTGGCCTTGATCTCGGCGTCCAGGGCCGACGCCATGGCGAAGAAGTCCGACAGGATCGCGACAGGATCCATGCCGGCGGGCGTGCGCAGGTCGAAGATGAACACGCACTCGCGCGCCAGGATATTGACCGCCGTTCCGCCGTTCACCTGGCCGATGGTGAGGGTCGCGCCCTTGGGCGTGAACGGCGAGTTGGGATCGGCCTCGCGCTCGAGTTTTTCGGAGAGACCGACCAGCATGGCCATCAGCTTGATCGCCATCATGTTCGCCGAGACCCCCAGATGGGTCAGGCTGGAGTGGGCCTCGCGGCCGGTGACGGTGACCTTGAAGCTGGCGATGCCCTTGTGGGCGCGAACCGCCACCATGTCGGTCGGCTCGCCCACCACCACCAAGGCGGGGCGGGGAACCTCGCGGGCTATCACGGCGATCATGTCGGGCGCGCCCAGGCACCCGACCTCTTCATCATACGAGAACGCCAGGTGGACGGGCTTGCGCAGGTCGGCCTTGGCCAGATCCGGCGCGGCGGCCAGCGCCAGGGCCAGGAAGCCCTTCATGTCGCAGGTTCCGCGCCCATACAGCCGGCCGTCGCGCTCGGTCAGCGTCCAGGGATCGGTGGACCAGGGCTGGCCGTCGACCGGGACCACGTCGGTATGGCCCGAGAGCACGACCCCGCCCTCGACCGCCGGGCCGATCATCGCCATCAGGTTCGATTTCGTCCCCTCCGCGTTCGGCACGCGCCGGGTCGGGACGTTCAGTTCGGCCAGATACCGCTCGACCCATTCGATCAGCGCGAGGTTCGAGCGGCGCGAGGTGGTGTCGAACGCCACCAGCTTGGCCAGGATGTCGATGGCGCGGGCGGACAGGGCTTCGGAGGAGGCGACCATAGCCCGAGCCTAGACCCATTTGCACGGGATCGACCACCCCGGCGTCCCTCAGGGCCGGGCGTCGCAAGGACATGCCCTAGTGGCGATCAGACCGCCCGCTGTTGGGTGATTTCGTGCTCGCCCGCCAGGATGAAGCGCTTTTCTTTGCGCGCCGGCTTCTCTAGAGGGAGCGGACCATGATCCTGACCCTCTCCTGTCCTGACCAGCGCGGCATCGTCGCCAAGGTCTCCGCCTTCCTGTTCGAGCGCGGCTGCAACATTCTCGACGCGCAGCAGTTCGATGACCAGGAGACCGGTCAGTTCTTCATGCGCGTGGTCTTCGACGCCGACGGCGCGGATCGCGAGGCGCTTCGCGTCGATTTTGGCGACCTCGCCGAAGGCTTCAAGATGAAGTGGACGCTGCGCAACCGCGCCGACCGCTACCGGGTGCTGCTCTTGGCCAGCAAGTTCGACCACTGCCTGGCCGATCTCGTCTATCGCTGGCGGATCGGCGAGCTGCCGATGGACATCACCGGCGTGGTCTCCAACCACCCGGCCGAAACCTACGCCCACGTCGATCTGTCGGGTCTGTCCTTCCACCACCTGCCGGTGACCAAGGAGACCAAGTTCGAGCAGGAAGCCGAGCTCTGGAAGCTGATCCAGGAGACGAACACCGACATCGTCGTGCTCGCCCGCTACATGCAGGTGCTGTCCGACGGCCTGTCGGCCAAGCTGCAGGGCCGCTGCATCAACATCCACCACTCGTTCCTGCCGGGCTTCAAGGGCGCCAAGCCCTACCATCAGGCCCATGCGCGCGGCGTGAAGCTGATCGGCGCCTCGGCGCACTATGTGACCGGCGACCTCGATGAAGGTCCGATCATCGAGCAGGACGTCGAGCGCATCAGCCATCGCGACACGCCCGAGGACCTGGTCCGCAAGGGCCGCGACATCGAGCGCCGCGTCCTGGCCCGGGCCCTGCGTTACCGCCTGGAAGACCGGGTGCTGCTCAACGGCCGCAAGACTGTGGTGTTCACCGATTAGGCGGCTGGAGTTGCGCGTACACTAAAAACTGGATACGGGGCTTGCTCTTCCAAGGGCAAGAGCCGTCCAGCGCATGTCGCAGCAAAATCTCCGCGTGATGGTGACCGGCGGGTCGGGCTTCATCGGCTCGGCCGTGTGCCGTCATCTGGCCGGCCAGAACAATGTCGCGATCCTCAACTACGACAAGCTGACCTACGCCGCCTCGCAGGCCAGCCTGGCCATGCTGGAGGGCAAGGCCGACTATCAGTTCGTGCAGGGCGACGTCGCCGACGTGGCGAGGGTTTGCGCCACCATCAAGGCGTTCCGCCCCGACGTCGTGATGCATCTGGCCGCCGAGAGCCACGTCGATCGCTCGATCACCGGTCCCGGCGACTTCATCCAGACCAACATCGTCGGCACCTATGTGATGCTGCAGGCCGCTCTGGAGCACTGGCAGGGCCTGACCGGCGAGGACAAGGACCGGTTCCGCTTCCACCACATCTCGACCGACGAGGTGTTCGGCAGCCTGGGCGCCGAGGGCCTGTTCAGCGAGACCACGCCCTATGATCCGCGCTCGCCCTATTCGGCGTCGAAGGCCTCGTCGGACCACCTGGCGCGGGCCTGGCAGCACACCTATGGCCTGCCGGTCGTGGTCTCCAACTGCTCGAACAACTACGGGCCCTATCACTTCCCCGAGAAGCTGATCCCGCTGGTCACGCTGAACGCGCTGGAGGGCAAGCCGCTGCCGGTCTACGGCAAGGGCGACAATGTCCGCGACTGGCTGCATGTCGAGGATCACGCCCGCGCGCTGCATCTGATCGCGACGAAGGGCGTGCCCGGCGAGAGCTACAATGTCGGCGGCCGCAATGAGCGGACCAACCTTCAGGTGGTCGAGGCGATCTGCGACATTCTCGATGAGCTGCGTCCGATCCTTGGTCAGAGCCGCCGCGACCTGATCACCTTCGTCGCCGACCGGCCGGGTCATGACGCCCGTTACGCCATCGACGCCACCAAGCTGGAGAGCGAGCTCGGTTGGAGGGCGCAGGAGACGTTCGACACGGGCCTGCGCAAGACCATCCAGTGGTACCTCGACAACGAAGCCTGGTGGGCGCCGCTGCGCGAACGCTATGCGGGCCAGCGCCTGGGTCTGTCGAAGCAGGCCTAAGTCCACGTCGCACTGGAAAAGCGCCGCGCGCTCGGCGACAGTCCAACGTTGTCATAACAGCGTTGCGGGAGGGCCGCGTGTCCAGGAAGTTCGTTTTCGCCGCCGTCGCGGCGTTGCTGCTTTGCGCGCAGGCCGCGCCCACGATCGCCGCGCCCGCTCGCGCCGCCGAGGCCTCAGCGTCCGTCAAGCTCGACAAGGCCAGGATCAATGTGGCGCTGAAAGCCATGGTCGACAGCGGTCGCGCTGTGGGGGTCTCGGCGCTGGTCTGGCAAGGCGGTCAGGAGCGCTATTTCGGCGTCGCCGGGATGGCCGACCGCGAGGCGGGCAAGCCCATGGGCCGCGACACCCTGGTTCAGATCTTCTCGATGACCAAGCCGGTGACGGGCGTGGCCCTCATGCAGCTTTGGGAGCGGGGCCAGTTCGGTCTGGACGATCCGCTGTCGCGCTACCTGCCGGAGTTCGCCGACATGAAGGTGTCGGACGGTCAGGGCGGCGTGCGGCCGGCGGCCCGGCCGATCCTGGTTCGTGACATCCTGCGCCATACGGCGGGCTTTTCGTACGGCTGGGGTGACGGCCCCGCCGATGCGGCGTTCCGCGCGGCGGATCCGCTGAACCTGAACAACGACCTCGCCGAATTCGGCCGCCGTCTGGCGACCGCGCCCCTGCTGTACGATCCCGGCGAGCAGTGGAACTACAGCGCCGCCGTCGATGTTCAGGCGCTGCTGGTGGAAAGGCTGTCCGGCCAGCCGTTCGAGACCTACGTCAAGGCCAGCATCCTTGAGCCGCTGGGCATGAAGACGACCGCCTGGACCCAGCCCGAGGCCGCCTTCGCCGGATTGGCCGCGACCTATCAGAGGGGCGCGGACGGCAAGCTGGCGCGTCAGGACGATGTCGTCACTCGGCGGATGAATTTCGACCCCAGTCGTCGCCTGACCATGGGCGGGGCGGGGCTGGTGGCCTCAATCGACGACTATGCGCGCTTCTCGCGCATGCTGCTGGGCGAGGGCGCGCTGGACGGCGTGCGGATTCTGAAGCCCTCGACCGTGCGATTGATGGCCTCGGATCATCTCGACCCCCGGGTGACGGCGCGCAGCTGGCTGCCGGGCAAGGGGGCGGTCGGCTTCGGCTTCGACGTCGCGGTTCGCCAGCGCCAGCCCCAGACCCCGGACGAAAATCGCGGCGCGGTGGGCGAATACTTCTGGGACGGCATGGCCAGCACGGTGTTCTGGGTCGATCCAGCCAATCAGCTGACGGCGGTGCTGTTCGTACAGACCCTGCCCTTCGACGGAACCTTGCATCGCGACTTCCGCGCGGCGGTCTATGGCCCCCACTATCTGGGGCCGAAGGGCGACTAGGGCCTGGGCTGAGCGGCGAGGGCGGCGGTCTTGGCCGCGCAGCCCCGCAGGGTCTCGCCGTCGATCCAGACCTCGGCGGCGTAGCCGTAGCGCCGGTCCGACATCCCGTCCGTGCATTCGCCCGGCGTGAGACGCAGCACCAGCCGTCGCTCGCCCGCCGTGCCGTCCCAGACCCCTTGTTCGCCGTCGGCGCGGACGCCCGGATTGGCGGTGGTCACGTCGGGATGGTCCGGGCGCGTCAGGGTGAAGCTGGCGGCCCGGACCTTCACGGCCCAGAACGGCTCGGTGCCGATCGCGTCGAAATCGCCGGAGTAGTCGGGGCCGACCGTGATCGGCGCGTCGGCCGGCGGCGGGGCGTCTTCGGACGATCCCATCGGCGCCCCGCAGGCGGCGAGCATCAGGGCGGCGGTGATCAGCAGGGCGTGACGCATGTCTCTGGCTATCCCCCAAAGGTCGCTTGAGGCTAGACTCCCCCGTGATGAATCGGAACGGTCAACGGCGCTTTCTGGAGTTCTTCGCCGGCGGCGGCATGGCTCGCCTCGGGCTGGGCGACGCGTGGACCTGCGCCTTCGCCAACGACTTCGATGCGGTCAAGGCCGCGACCTATCGCGCCAATTTCGCGGACGCGGCCGAGCACTTCCAGGAAGGCGATGTTTTCGCGCTCAGCGCCGAGCGCTTGCCCAACGCCGATCTGGCCTGGGCGTCCAGCCCTTGCCAGGACTTCAGCCTCGCGGGGGCGCGCGCGGGTCTGGCGGGCGGGCGCTCGTCGGCCTTCTTCGGCTTCTGGAGTCTGATGCGGGCCCTGTCGGCGCAGGGCCGCGCGCCATCCGTGATCGTGATCGAGAACGTGGTCGGGCTGCTGACCTCGCATGGCGGCGCCGACTTCACTGCGCTTTGCCATGCCCTGCACGAGGAGGGCTATCGCTTCGGCGCGCTGGAGATCGACGCCGGAGCCTTCGTACCTCAATCCCGGCCCCGCGTTTTCATGGTCGCCACGCGAAACCCGCCCGGCGACCTTGTCGGGTCCAGCGCCTTCCACACGCGGGCGGTTCGAGAGGCGGCCGCGCGTTTGCCCGCCGAGCTCAAGGCAGGCTGGATCTGGTGGGGCGCGCCGTCGCCGCCCCCGCGCAATACAGACCTCGCTTCGATGCTGGAGCCCGACGACAGGGCTGTCTGGAACCCGCCGGAACGCACCGCAGCCCTGCTGGCGCTCATGGCGCCATCGCATCGCGCCGCCGTCGAGACGCGCCGGGCCGGGCGGGAGCGGGCCGTGGGCGCGGTCTTCCGGCGCATGCGCGGCGGCGAGCAGCGCGCCGAGGTCCGGTTCGATGGTCTGGCCGGATGCCTGCGGACGCCGCGCGGCGGCTCCTCGCGCCAGACCTTGCTGGTGATCGACGGGGGCGAAGTCCGCTCGCGCCTGATCTCACCCCGCGAGGCCGCGCGCCTGATGGGTCTTCCCGACAGCTACCAGCTGCCCAAGTCGCAGACCGCGGGCTTGCAGGTGATGGGCGATGGCGTCGCCGTCCCCGTCGTGCGCTGGCTGGCCGAAACCCTGCTGGCCCCGCTCGTTGATAGCAAAACTGCAAGCCTCGCCGCCGAATGACCCCCTGACAGCGGCCTGAGGCGGGTCTAGGGTGCCGCCTCCCCGCAACAGGCCCCAGGGTGTTCCGATGGACGACGCTTCCTCCCTCTACGACGCCGCCCGCTTCAAGCGCGCTGGCCGTGGCAAGATCTACGACTCGATCATCGACACGATCGGTGACACCCCGCTGGTGCGCCTGCCGCGTCTGTCCGCCGAACTGAACCCCAAGGCCGAGGTCCTGGCCAAGCTGGAGTTCTTCAACCCGATCGCCTCGGTGAAGGACCGGATCGGCGTCTCGATGATCGAGTCGCTGGAGGCCCAGGGCGTCTTGAAGCCGGGCGCGACGATCATCGAGCCGACCTCGGGTAACACCGGCATCGCGCTGGCGTTCGTGGCGGCCGCCAAGGGCTACAAGCTCACCCTGGTCATGCCCGAGAGCATGTCGATCGAGCGCCGCAAGATGCTGCTGCTGCTCGGCGCCAAGCTGGAACTGACTCCGGCTGAGAAGGGCATGCGCGGCGCGGTCACCCGAGCCCAGGAGCTGATCGAGGCGACCCCGGGCGCGGTGATGCCGCAACAGTTCGAAAACAGCGCCAATCCGCTGATCCATCGCGTCTCGACCGCCGAGGAGATCTGGAACGACACCGCCGGCGCGGTCGACGCGGTGGTCTCGGGCGTCGGGACCGGCGGCACCATCACGGGCATTGGCCAGGCGCTGAAGGCGCGCAAGCCCTCGCTGAAGATGGTGGCGGTGGAGCCCGAGGCCTCGCCGGTGCTGTCGGGCGGCGCGCCGGGTCCGCACAAGATCCAGGGGATCGGCGCTGGCTTCGTGCCCGGCGTGCTGGATCGCGGTGTCATCGACGACATCGTCCAGGTCAGCAACGACGATGCCTTCGCCATGGCCCGCCGCGCGGCGGCCACCGAGGGGCTGCCCGTGGGCATCAGCTCGGGCGCAGCCCTGACGGCGGCGTTCGATCTGGCCTTGCGCGACGAATACAAGGGCAAGACGATCGTGGTGATCATCCCCAGTTTCGCCGAGCGCTACCTGTCGACGGCCCTGTTCGACGGCCTCTAGGCCGCGCGGCCGGGCGCCGTGACCGATGTCTATGACAAGGCCAAGCGCTCGGCCGTCATGGCGCGCGTGCGCAGCCAGGACACCGGGCCTGAGCTGAAGCTGCGACGGCTGCTCACGGGGCTGGGCGCCCGCTATCGCCTGCACCGCAAGGATCTGCCGGGGTCTCCGGACGTGGTCATGCCGGGGCGCAGGCTGGCCTTCTTTGTCCACGGCTGCTTCTGGCACGGTCACGGCTGCGCCCGGGGCGCGCGCGTGCCCAAGGCCAACCGCGACTACTGGCTGGCCAAGGTCGCTCGGAATGTCGCGCGGGATGAGCAGGCCTTGGCGGCTCTGGCGCAGGCCGGATGGCGGACCGAGGTGGTCTGGGAGTGTGCCTTCAAGGACGAAGCGGCCCTGAGCGCCCGGCTTCAGGCGCTGCTCGCGGTGACTTCGGTTCTGAAAGGTTCGACAGCGTCGCGCGCGCCGCCATGACTTGAGCGAGCGCCGAGAACAGTTCTGCCGGATCGATGGGCTTGGCGACATGGGCGTTCATGCCGGCTGCGGCGCAGGCTTCCCAATCCTTGATCGTGGCCGAGGCGGTGACCGCAATGACCGGCGCATCGCGATTGGGGCCCTGGCCGGCGCGGAGCGTGCGGGTCGTCTCGCGCCCGTCCATGCCCGGCATGTAGACGTCCATCAGAATGGCGTCGAAGACCTCGGAGCGAAGAAGTTCAAGGGCCTCTTCCCCGGATTCGGCGAGGGTGGCTTCCACGCCGAAGGGCTGCAGGATCAGTTCGACGGCCCGCCGGTTCACGACGTGATCGTCGACGACCAGCACGCGCAGGCCGCTGATCGATGGGCCCAGCGTCGGAACCACAGGCGCTTCGGCGGCCTCCAGCAATGCCGAAAACCTAAAGTGCGCGCCCTGGCCTAGCGCATTGGACGCTGTCAGATCACCGCCCATCAGGCGCGCGAGCTCGCGGCTGATGGCCAGACCAAGCCCGGACCCGCCGTGCAGGCGAGCCACCGACTCATTGAGTTGATCGAAAGGCGTGAACAGGCGCGGAAGCGCGGCTTCCGGAATGCCTGGACCGGTATCGACCACGTCGACAACCAGCCGCACCTGATCGCCGACGGTCTCGGCTCCCAGCGTCACCGACACGCCGCCGCTTCGGGTGAACTTGGCGGCGTTGGACAACAGGTTGTTGAGCACCTGCTTCAGGCGCATCGCGTCGCCGAGCGTCCACTGCGGGATCGTCGAGGCGCCGACCACGCGCAGCTTCAGTCCCTTGCGGGCGAGCTCCGGGCGCCAGAAGCGCAGCGTATCCGACAGGCTCTGGCGGAGGTTGAACGGCGATTTCTCCACCGACATCCGGCCCGCCTCGAGCCGCGAAAAGTCCAGAAGGTCGTTGAGCAGCGTGCGCATCAGCCCGCCCGCGTCGGCGATCAGCTGGGCGTGCACCTTGGAGCTGGCTTCGGGGGCTTCGCTGTGCAGGCGGCTGGCCCCCGCGAGAATGGCGCTGATCGGCGTGCGAAGTTCGTGACTGATCATGGCGACGAAGGCCGATTTCGCCGCGACGGCTTCTTCGGCCTCGTGGCGGCGACGCTCCGCCTCGGTCTTGGCGTCCGCCTCCGCTTTCAGCGCGGCGTGAAGCGTGTGCGAGGCGATCGCCATCGCCGCGATGAGCAGGAGCGCGCCAAACCACAGGACGTTGGCCAGGGGCGCATCGGGATTGGCCTGCCGGGCCACGATGGGGATGACCAGGAGATAGCTGACGTACGGCGTCGCTGCGGCGATGGTCGCTGAGCGAAGGCCGCCGTGGGCGATGACGACGTTCATCAGCGCCCCGGCCAGCAGCATGCCGCCCAAGGTCGGCGCGAACCGGGCGTCGGACGCGAATAGGGGAATCGCCAGGAATCCGAAGACGGCGGAGGTTAGAAAGGGCAGGGCGATGACGGAGAAGCGGCGCCAGCGATCACGGTTGCTCTGTGGTCGCTTGATGAGTTTGAGCGCCAGCCAGGTCTCCAGGAACTGGGTCGCAGTGTAGAGCGCTCCCCAGATCCAAACCCAGCGCAAGCCAACGACGAGGTGCAGGATCGCGCAGATCGCTATGGTCGAGCCAAGGCGCAAATACGTGTTGACGCGTCGCGAGGCGATAGCGCGTTCCACGTCAATATCCTTCGTCTCGGCGCTCATGGGCGCTCCGCCCCCCCAAGGAGATCGCAGAGCAATCCCTTATTCAAAAACCCTAGTCACGAGGGGCTAAGAGGAAATGAAAGACCGGCGTTTCGTCAACGGCTTGGGCGCGCGGCGCGCGCCGAAAGATTTTTGCGCGTTCCCGGCGCCGGGGGCGGGTTTTGGGGCACAAAATCCCAAGGGGGGGCGGCCGGTGCGCCCGGCCTGGAGACCTCGGTCGCGCGTCCGTGCTAGTTCGGCGGTCCGAACGCGCGCGCGACATCGGCCGGGTCCACGCCCTCCAGTTCGAGACGCTTCAGCCGCGCGGTTTCGCCAGCCGCCAGCCGTACGGCCGAGCGAGGAATCTTCAGGGTCTTTGCCACAAAGGCGATGAGGGCCGCATTCGCCGCGCCCTCGACTGGCGGACTGGCGACCCTCACCTTCAGATAGGGGCGGCCGTCGGCGTCAAGCGCCCAACCCTCGGCGGCGTCGCGCCCGCCCCTCGGGGTCAGGCGCACCACGAGCGTCACCGCCACGCCGTCAGCCGAGAAGAGCGATCAGCGTGCCTTGAAGCGCAGGCAGCAGATAGTTCTGCACGCCCGAAATGATCAGCAGGACAATGATCGGGCTGATGTCGACGCCGCCCAGCGACGGGATCATGCGTTGGAACGGGCGAAGCACCGGTCCGGTCACGCGATCCAGGAAATCCAGCACCTGGTACACAGCGGTGTTACGGCGGTTGATCACGTCGAACGCGACCAGCCAGCTGAGGATCGCCGAGATGACGATGGCCCACCAAAGGAGGCTGAGCAGGCCGCCGAGGATGAAGAAAACGAATTGAATGATGGCGGTCATGGGTTTCCCGTCCGGACTTTCCGCTTCTTGCCGCGCCACGCGCGCGCTGGCAAGCAAGGAGCCGCTTGACGAGCGCGCTTTGGGGCCGTATCTCCGCCGCTCCTTGGGGCCGTAGCTCAGATGGTAGAGCGCCTCGTTCGCAATGAGGAGGTCAGGGGTTCGATTCCCCTCGGCTCCACCAAGGACCTCCTTTAGCCTCGACCAAGACCCGATCGGATCGCCCACTGGGCTCCGTCCGCATTTTCTTGCCTAACGTCGCGTGCGCCCCTGCGACGACTCGCCACAGCCTAGAGCGTGAGGCCGAAAGTGGGAACCGGTTTCGGCTATTCTCACGCTCTAAGTGTTTGATTTAGAGCCTTTTTAACGCCTGAAATCGATTCCGATTTCAGGCTAAAGGCTCTAGGTTCGAGGAACAGCGGCGCCTCGCCGGCAAGATCGGCCAGCGTCCCATTCGCTGTGGGGCGGGCATGGGGCCAGGATCAGGCGCGAGCCTGCTCTGGGGGCGACCATCAGGCGTTTTTGGTGCGGACCGCGCTATCGATCCGCCCTGGCCCTTGTTCTGCGGTCGGGGGCGGAGCTCCGGACTCCACCCCCGCGCAGCGATTTCAGGCCAGGGCCGCTTCGGCCACGGCTTCGGCGGTGATGCCGAACTCTTTGTACAGGCGCTCGAACGGAGCCGAGGCGCCGAAGCCTTTCATGCCGACGAACTTGCCGTTCTCGCCAATGAAGCGCTCCCAGCCCATCTTGACGCCCGCTTCGACGGCGACGCGCACCGGGGCCTTGCCGATGACGGCGGCCTGGTAGGCGGCCGGCTGCTGGTCGAACAGTTCCCAGCAAGGCGTGGAGACCACGCGGGTCGGCTTGCCCTTGGCCTGCAGGATGTCGCGCGCGGCGACGGCGACGCCGACCTCGGTGCCTGAGGCGAAGATCGTCACCTGAGCCTCACCGCCCTCGGCCGCCAGAAGCTCGTAGGCGCCCTTGGCCGACAGATCGCCGCCCTGGGTGCGGACGTGCGCCGTCTTCTGGCGCGACAGGGTCATCACCGACGGGGTGCGTTGGTGCAGCAGCGCCGCCTTCCAGCACTCGGCGGCCTCGACGGCATCGGCCGGACGGAAGACCAGCAGGTTCGGAATGGCGCGCAAGCTGGCCACATGTTCGACCGGCTGGTGGGTGGGACCGTCTTCGCCGAGACCGATGGAGTCGTGGGTCATCACATGGACGACGCGGGCCTCCATCAGGGCGCCCAGACGGATGGCCGCGCGGCTGTAGTCGGCGAAGGCCAGGAAGGTGCCCGAATACGGGATGATCCCGCCGTGCAGGGCCATGCCGTTCATGGCTGCGGCCATGCCGAACTCGCGCACGCCGTAGTGGACGTAGCGGCCCTCGTAGCCGGGGGCGTCGAAGGCGCCCATGCCCTTGACCAGGGTGTTGTTCGAGCCGGTCAGGTCGGCCGAGCCGCCGATCATCTCGGGGATCGCCGGGATCAGGTGCTCCAGGGCCGAGCCGGAGTGAACGCGGGTGGCGTTGACCGGCTTGGCTTCCAGCGCCTTGGCGATGTGGGCGTCCAGCGCCTCGAAGGCGTTGGCCGGCAGCTCACCCTTCATGGCGCGGGTGAAGTCGGCGCCCTTGGCCGAGGCGGCCAGCTTGGCCTCCCAGGCCTTGCGGACCTTGGCGCCGCGACGGCCGACGCTCTTCCAGGCCTTGGCGATGTCGTCGGGCACGGTGAAGGGCGCGGCGTCCCAGCCCATTGCGACGCGCGAAGCGGCGATCTCGTTGTCGAACAGGGTGTAGCCGTGGCTGTGGGGGTCGCCTTCCTTGGGGCCCGCGCCCTTGGAGATCAGCGTCTTGCACGCGATCATGGTCGGGCGATCCTGCTTGGTGGCCCAGCGCAGGGCGGCGGCGATCTTGCCGTGGTCATGGCCGTCGACGACCTTGACCGCCCAGCCGGCGGCCTTGAAGCGGGCGACCTGGTCGCCGGTCTCGGCGATCGTCGCCTCGCCGTCGATGGTGGTGTTGTTGTCGTCGAAGAGGACCGTCAGCTTGGACAGCTTCAGGCGTCCGGCGATGCTGATGGCCTCATGGCTGACGCCTTCCATCAGGCAGCCGTCGCCGGCGATCACCCAGGTGCGGTGATCGACGAGGTCCGAGCCGTAGCGGGCGGCCAGATGCGCCTCGGCCATGGCCATGCCGACGGCCGTGGCCAGACCTTGGCCCAGCGGCCCGGTCGTGGTCTCGACGCCCGGCGTGTGATGCACTTCCGGGTGACCGGGGGTCAACGCCCCCCACTGACGGAAGTTCTCGATCTCCTTCATGGTCATGGCCTTGAAGCCGGTCAGATGCAGCAGGGAATAGAGCAGCATCGAACCGTGACCGGCCGACAGCACGAAGCGGTCGCGGTCGGCCCAGTCAGGCTTGGACGCGTCGAATTTCAGGAACTTGCCCCACAGGACCGTCGCCACGTCGGCCATGCCCATCGGCATGCCTTGGTGGCCGGACTTCGCCTTGTGCACGGCGTCCATGGAGAGGACGCGGATCGCGTCGGCCATCTTGATGGGCGAAACGGGCATGGGGGCTTCCGTCTTTATATGTTTTGCAGGGCTGCGCGAGGGGCGCACTCGCATGGGAACCCCCGGGGGTCAACCCGCGCAGGGCGGCTAAGGCCGCGCGGAACGCCTGTCGTGGACGCTATGCAACATCGTCCGTCGGCGTTATAGGTGGAGGCAGACTTATGCTCAATTTCAGCATAACCCGGAAAGGCCGGTCCCTTGGGTAGTCCGTCGTTCTTCTCGCCCTACCGTCACGGTTTCGTCCGGGTCGCGACCGCCGTGCCGAAGGTCAAGCTGGCGGATCCCGCCGCCAATGCTCAGAACATCGTGGCTCTGGCCCGCGAGGCCCATGCGGCGGGCGTGGCTGTGGTCGTGTTCCCGGAACTGGGGCTGACGGGCTACACGATCGACGACCTTCTGCAGCAAGAGGCTTTGCTGGACGCGGTTGAGGCCGCGATCGCCACCCTGACCGAGGCCAGCGCAGGCCTGGCGCCGATGATCGTGGTCGGAGGTCCGCTGCGCGATTCCGGCCGTCTCTACAACACCGCGATCATCATCCAGGGTGGCAAGGTGCTGGGCGTGGTCCCCAAAAGCTTTCTGCCCAACTATCGCGAGTTCTACGAGCGTCGCTGGTTCACGCCGGGCGCCGGCGTGACGGGCAAGACCCTGACCCTGGCCGGCCAGGCCGTTCCGTTCGGGACCGACATTCTGTTCCGGGGCGAGGGCGTCGCCCCGTTCACGGTGGGCGTCGAGATCTGCGAGGATGTCTGGACCCCGACCCCGCCCAGCACCGCCCAGGCCCTGGCCGGTGCGGAGATCCTGCTGAACCTGTCGGCCAGCAACATCACCATCGGCAAGTCCGAAACGCGGCGTCTGCTCTGCGCCAGTCAGTCCTCGCGGATGATCGCGGCCTATGTCTATTCGGCGGCCGGCGCGGGCGAGAGCTCGACCGACCTGGCCTGGGACGGCCATGTCGATATCCATGAAATGGGCGCGCTGCTCGTCGAGACCCCGCGGTTTTCGACCGGTCCAGCTTGGACCTTCGCCGATGTGGACGTCCAGCGCATTCGGCAGGAGCGGATGCGCGTCGGCAGCTTCGGCGACGCCATGGCCCTGTCGCCGGCCTCGACCCCGTTCCGGATCGTTCCGTTCGCCTTTGACGCGCCCGACGGCGACCTGGCGCTGGCCCGGCCGATCGAACGCTTTCCGTTCACGCCGTCCGACCCAGCCAGGCTGCGTGAGAACTGCTACGAGGCCTACAACATCCAGGTCCAGGGCCTGGCGCGGCGCCTCGAGGCTTCGGGTCTCAAGAAGCTCGTCATCGGTATTTCCGGGGGGCTCGACTCCACCCAGGCTCTGCTGGTGGCGGCCAAGGCCATGGACCAGCTGGGCCTGCCGCGCAGCAACATCCTGGCCTACACCCTGCCGGGCTTTGCGACGTCCGATCGCACCAAGTCCAACGCCTGGGCGCTGATGAAGGCGATGGCGGTCACCGCCGCCGAGCTCGATATCCGTCCGGCTGCGACCCAGATGCTCAAGGACCTCGACCACCCGTTCGGGCGCGGCGAGGCGGTCTATGACGTCACCTTCGAGAATGTGCAGGCCGGCCTGCGAACCGACTATCTGTTCCGTCTGGCCAACCACAACGCCGCCCTGGTCGTCGGCACGGGCGACCTGTCTGAGCTGGCGCTGGGCTGGTGCACCTACGGGGTTGGCGACCACATGAGCCACTACAACCCCAACTGCGGCGCGCCCAAGACGCTGATCCAGCACCTGATCCGCTTCGTGGCCCATTCGGGAGACGTCGACGCCGAGACCACGGCTCTGCTGGAAGACATCCTCGCGACCGAGATCTCACCGGAGTTGGTGCCCGGCGAGGCGGTTCAGGCGACCGAGAGTTTCGTCGGCCCCTACGCCCTGCAGGACTTCAATCTCTACTACATGACCCGCTACGGCATGGCGCCGTCCAAGATCGCGTTCCTCGCCTGGAGCGCCTGGCATGACGCCGACAAGGGCGGCTGGCCCGCGGGGCTGCCGGAGGCCGCGCGCCGCGTCTACGACCTGCCCGAGATCAAGCGCTGGCTGGAGCTGTTCCTGAAGCGGTTCTTCGCCAACCAGTTCAAGCGCTCGGCCGTGCCCAATGGGCCGAAAATCTCGTCGGGCGGCGCGTTGTCGCCGCGGGGGGACTGGCGCATGCCGTCGGATGCGACAGGCGACGCCTGGCTGGCGGAACTGCGTTGCGGCGTTCCAGCGTGATGAAAATTCTTCGCTACCGCCCGCTTTGCCTCTAAGCAGTCGGCGCAACAGCGTCCGGTCGGGACGCGAGACTGAAAGTCGCGTGGGGACAACACTTGGTGGCGATCTATCCGGTGATCCTGTGCGGGGGCTCGGGCACCCGCCTCTGGCCCGCGTCGCGTAGCGACCAGCCCAAGCAATTCCTGAAACTCGTGGGCGATCGCTCTTCCTTCCAGGAGACTGTCCTGCGGGTGAAGGACATTCCCGGCGTGGCCGAGGTGGTCGTGGTCACCGGCGAGGCGATGGTCGAGTTCGTCGCCGAGCAGACCGCCGAGATCGGCGCCTGGACCACGATCCTGGTCGAACCCGAGGCTCGCGACAGCGCGCCGGCTGTGGCGGCGGCGGCGGCCTATGTCGAGGCCCAGGATCCGGCCGGCGTCGTGCTGATGCTGGCCGCCGACCACCACATCGCCCAGCCCGAAATCTTCCAGCAGGCCGCCCTTACCGCCGCCAAGGCGGCCGAGCAGGGCTATATCGTCACGTTCGGGGTTCAACCGACGGTCCCGGCGACCGGCTTCGGTTATATCCGCCCTGGCGCGCCGCTTCTGGATGGTTCGGTGCGTGAGGTCGCCGCTTTCGTCGAGAAGCCTGACCAGGCGACCGCCGAGCGCTATCTTCTGGAAGGCTATCTCTGGAACAGCGGCAATTTCGCGTTCCAGGCGGCGACCTTGCTGGGCGAGTTCGAGACCTTTGAGCCGTCGGTCGCCGCCGCCGCCAAGGCGTGCGTGGCCAGCCTGCAGCTGGAGGCCGGCATCGGCCGCCTGGATCGCGAGGCCTTCGCCCAGGCTAAGAAGATCTCGCTCGACTACGCCATCATGGAGCGCACGCAGAAGGCCGCTGTCGCCCCTGCGGCGTTCGCCTGGTCGGACCTTGGGGCCTGGGACGCGATCTGGGAGGCCTCCACCCGCGACGGCGACGGCAACGCCCAGACGGGCGACGTTGACCTGCACGGCTCGTCCAATGTTCTGGTGCGCTCGACGGGTCCCTATGTCGGCGTGATCGGGGTCAACGACATCGTCGTCGTGGCCGAGCCCGACGCGGTGCTGGTCTGCCATCGCAAGGACAGTCAGGCGGTGAAGACCTTGGTCGATGGCCTGAAGGCCAAGGGCCGCTCCATCGCCTCGCGCAAGAGCGCCTCGCCAAACGGGACCGAGACCCTGGTCTCGACCGACGGCTTCGATGTGGAGTTGCGTCGCGTACCGGCGGGAGAGACCTTGATGCTGCCGGTATCGACGCTTCAGGTGCTGGAAGGCGTGATCGAGATGGACGGCGACGTCTATGCTGCGGGCGCGATCATCGCCCTGGACGACTCGGTTCAGGCTCGGGCGATCGGGGCGGCGACCTTGCTGGTCACGAAGCCGCGTTGATCACCCGGTCCATCTCCAGGATCGCCAAGGCGATGTGGTAGAACGAGCTGGCCGGGGCGGGCTCTTCTATGAAGGTTTCGTCGGGCTGGTACTTGTCGCGCCAGAGGCCGGGGATCGCCGTGCGCAGATAGACCATCAGGCCCTCGGCGGCGGCGGCGGCCATGTCCCAGTATCGCGCCTGGCCGGTGATCTCCGCCGCCAGCACGGCCGCCTTGATCCGCTCGGTTTGGGGCCACAGTCGGGCGCCGTCGTCGTGGCTCGAGAAATCATCGAGCAGGGCGTTGATCGCCACGCCTCGCGATAGGTCAACGCCGTGGGTCTCGGCGTCATCGATCATGCGCAAGGCCGCCGCCGTAGCGTCGGCGCGGCCGGCAAGCTGGCCCCAGCGCATCAGCAGCCAGCCCCATTCGAACTGATGCCCCGGCTCGCAGATCCGACCCGCGACCCCTGGCGCGGGGTTCCAGTCGAGGTCGAAGAACTCACGGATCTGGCCGCTGGGCGCGTGAATGAACCTGGAGAGCGCCAGTTCGGCGATCTCGTCAGCCAGGGTGCGCCAGATAGGGTCCTTGTCGATCTCGTTCCAGGCCAGCATGGCCTCGAACAGATGCATGTGCGGATTGGACTGCAGAGGCGCTGAGGGCGGGTTCGTCTGGTGGAAGCCCGCGATGGGATGCTTGCGTTCGGCGATCAGGCGCTCGCGCACCACAAGGGCCAGCGTCCGCGCGTCGTCGGCGCGGTCGGGCAGCGCCTTGGCGACCGCCGCCAGGGCGAAGAGGGCGAAGGCCTGATCATAGAGGTCGGCGGTGTCATCCAAGCTCTCGCCGTTCGGGCCCACAAGGGTGCGGAACTGGCCATCGGATCGACGGTAGGCGGACAGGAAGTAGGCCAGGCCGTGTTCGACAGCCGCGCGCCAGGGGCCGCGCCAGCCCAGGTCGCCGGCGATCGCATAGGCGTAGATTTGTCGCGGCAGGACGCGACCGCGACGGGGGCCATCCACCGCCTGACCATCGAGATCGATCTTCTCGAAGAAGCCGCCCTTCGCCCGATCAGCGCCGACCTCCCACCAGATCGGATAGGCCGCCTCGACCGCCCAGGTCTTCAGGCGGTCGCGAAGGCGGGCGGCGTCGGCGAAAGCGTTGGTCATCGGGGGCTCCATCGGCGTGACCCTTCTAGGCGAGGTTGCGTGACGAGGCCAAGACGGCGGCTTGGCGATTCTGCGCCCGCCGGGTTAGTGCTCGGGCCATGACCAGTCCGCCTGCTCCCCCGCCCCTGAAGGCCGTGTTCCTGGATCGCGACGGTGTGCTCAATATCGATCACGGCTATGTTCACGATCCCGCCAAGCTGGACTGGATCGAGGGCGCGCGCGACGCGGTCGCGGCGATGACGCGGGCGGGCCTGAAGGTGCTGGTGGTCACCAACCAGTCTGGGATCGGCCGGGGCTATTTCGACGAGCCGGCGCTGGAGCGCTTTCATGCCGCCATGCAGGCGCAGCTGGCGCAGGTGGGCGGGCGGATCGACGCCTTCTACCATTGCCCCTTCCATGAAACGGCGGCCGTTGAGGCCTACCGCGTGGCCGATCACCCCGACCGCAAGCCCAATCCCGGCATGATCTTGCGAGGTCTGGCCGAATGGGGTCTGCGACCTGAGGAGGCGGTGATCATCGGCGACCGGGACATCGACGTCGAGGCCGGACGGCGGGCGGGCATGCCGGGCTATCTGTTCGCAGGCGGAAGTCTTCGCGCCTTTGTCGGGGCGGTGCTGGGTGACCGCGTTCCGGCGCTGAAATGAAGATCCTGCAGTTTGGCCGCACCGGCCAGGTCGCCACGGCGATGCAGGCGGCGGCGCGGGGGCGGGTGGAGATCATCGCCCTGTCACGGGCGGACTGCGACCTTGCTGATTCCGAGCGCATCCGGGCCGCAATCAAGGCGGCGGATTGCGATCTCGTCGTCAACACCGCCGCCTTCACCCATGTCGACCCGGCCGAGGCCGCGCCGGAGGCGGCTTTCGCGGTCAACGCCCACGCTCCGGCGGCGATGGCCGAGGCCTGCGCCGAGCGGGGGCTGCCGTTCGTGCACCTGTCGACCGACGCGGTGTTCGACGGCCAAACAGACCGCGCCTATGTCGAGACCGATCGCGCCGAGCCGATCAACGTCTATGGGCGTTCCAAGCGAGCCGGTGAGCAAGCTGTCCTTGTCTACCCAAAAGCGGTCGTGCTGCGGATCTCGTGGGTCTTCTCGCGATACGGGCGCAACTATGTGAGCTTCATACTCAAGCTCGCGCGAGAGCGAGAGGTGCTCAAGGTAGTCGCTGACCAGTTCGGCACGCCGACCGACGGCGAGGCGCTGGCTGATTTCCTTATCGCTACCGCGCCGCGCTGGGCGGCCGCGCCGGCGGATGATCACGCTTTCGGCCTCTTTCATTTCGCCAATGCGGGCGAGACCAGCCGCTTCGACTTCGCCAAGGCTGCGATCGATCGCGATCCGCTGGCCAAGGCTAAGCTAGAACCCACCACCCAGGCCGCCTTCGCCGAGCCCGCGCCGCGACCGCCGCGCTCGCCGCTCGATACCGCCAAGCTGCGCGCGGTGTTCGGCGTCTCACCCGAAGCGTGGCGACCAGCGGTCGAGCGCACCGCTGACCGGCTGGTCGCCACGGGCCTCGCCGGCTAATCGCTGGCGCGAGCGGCGCGCCCGCGATAAACCGGGCGCCGACTTCCCCATAAAATACAGCGCAAGAGACCCATGCAGATCTTCCTCGACAGCACCGACACCAAGGTCATCGCGGATCTGGCCTCGACCGGCCTGATCGACGGCGTGACCACCAACCCGACCCTGATCGCCAAGTCGGGCCGGCCGATGCTGGAGGTGATCGCCGAGATCTGCGACATCGTCCCGGGCCCGATCAGCGCCGAGGTGGCCGCCACCACGGCTGACGCCATGATCGCCGAAGGTCAGAAGCTGGCCAAGATCGCGCCGAACGTCGTGGTCAAGATCCCGCTGACCCGCGATGGCCTGATCGCCTGCGCCGCCTTCGCGGACGAAGAGATCAAGACCAACGTCACCCTGTGCTTCTCGCCGACCCAGGCCCTGCTGGCTGCCAAGGCCGGCGCGACCTACATCTCGCCGTTCATCGGCCGCCTCGACGACTATGGTTTCGACGGCATGGACCTGATCCGCGACATCCGCGCGATCTACGACAACTATGGCTACGAGACCGAGATCCTGGCCGCCTCGGTGCGTAACGCCGCCCACGTCAAGGAAGCTGCGATCGTCGGCGCCGACGTGGTCACTATCCCGCCGGCAGTGTTCAGCGACCTCTACAAGCACCCGCTGACCGACAAGGGTCTCGAGCAGTTCCTGAAGGACTGGGCTTCGACGGGTCAGTCGATCCTCTAAGACGTTCAGCCTCCCGACGGGCTTCGCGCTCGCTCGGGAGGCGAGTTTCTGATCAAAGAGTATTTCGCAGCGGCGAAGTCAGTTCGCAAATGCGGTCTGACGCGTTAGAGGTGGTCCGTTCACAGAGGGCCACCCCCATGGTTCCCCCAAGAGGTTCGGCGACCGCCGAGACCGAAGTTCGCCTGACCGGACCGGAGGAAGCCGATCGCTTTTCCCGGTTCCTGCAAGGCTTCCTCTCGGCCAACGGCTTTCCGTTCGTGATCGTTCACGACACCCCTGAATTCCTGGGCCAACTGCGCCGCGTGGTGTTCGAGGACGCGGGCCTCAGCGATAAGTTCGCCCGGGAATGGACCTCGCGGCGCGGCACGGCGGGAACCGCCTGAGCGCCTATTTTTTCTCAACGCCCGTTGACTTGGCCGGCGGCGACTTGCGAGACCGCCTGGGCTTGATCAGCGCCAGCAGGTGATGGTGCTCGCCCTCGCCCGGCATGGTGGGCGAGGGATCCGTCGCCTTGGACGGGCGTGGCGGTGGCAGGTCGGTTCGGGCCGAGTCTTCTGACAGCAAATGAGCCGACAGCATCAGGTCGGTCTTGACCGGACCGAAGTCGGCCGCCGCCGTCCAGACCCGGATCGCCGCCTGGGCGTAGGCCTCAGACAGGTCGGTGACCTCGATCATCGGGGCGGGGTCCTGACGGATGCGCGCGTCGTTCTCGGCCCGCTCGCGCAGACGTTTGAGCACCGCCACCAGATCCGTCTTCAGGGGAACCTTGAACAGCACGTCCACCCGGCGATTGCGGTGGGTCGAGTAGTTCAGGATCACATCCCCAAAGACCTTGCTGTTGGGGATCATCACCTTGACGTTGTCAGGCGTAGCGATCTCGGTGAACAGCAGGTCCAGCGACTTGACCGTGCCCTGACGCGTCGCCGTCTCGATGAAGTCGCCGACCTTGTAGGGGCGGAACAGCAGGATCATCACGCCGGCGGCCACGTTCGACAGGGCGCCTTGCAGCGCCAGGCCGATGGCCAGGGACGCCGCCCCGAGAACCGCGATGATCGAGGTCGCCTGCACGCCCAGTTGCTGGAGCACGGCGACCAGGCCAACGGCGACGATGGCGTAGCGGGCCAGGGAGGCGGCGAAGCTCTCCAGGGTCGGGTCCGGATTGTTGCGATGGACGCGCGTCAGGGTCCGGCGCATGAACCGCGCGGCCCAACCGGCGGCCCAGAAGGTGACCGCCAGGATCAGGGCGGCGACCACCAGGTTCACGGCCAACTGGCCCAGCCAGTCGAGGAAATGGCTGAGCATGGTCTCATCGGCCCTGACGTTGGCGAGGGATGGCAGCGCGGCGTCGGCCGGGATGATGCTGGGCTTGGTCGTCATGGATGTCTCGATAGGCGCCCCCGCGCGCCGAGGTCAACGCGCTGAAGCTTCCAGGGTTCTGCTTGCCAGCCGCGGGAAACAGTCGGTTACATCAATTGGCTCGAAATCGTCGCGAAGCCTGACTAAGAGCGCCGCCCATGAGCATGCCCTTCATCGACCTCGGCGCGCAGCAGCGCCGGATCCGCGACAAGATCGACACCGCCATCGCCAAGGTGCTGGACAGCGGCGCCTATGTGATGGGCCCGCAGGTGCGCGAGTTCGAGGCCCAGCTGGCCGCGTTCGGCCAGGCCAAGCTGGCCCTGTCCTGCGCCAACGGCACCGACGCCATCGCCTTGCCGCTGATGGCGTGGGGGATCGGCAAGGGCGATGCGGTGTTCTGCCCGTCGTTCACCTTCGCTGCGACCCCCGAGGTCGTGCCGTGGGTCGACGCCACCCCGGTGTTCGTCGACGTGCTGCCCGACACCTACAACCTCGACCCCGCCAAGCTGGAGGCCGCCATCGCCGGGGTGAAGGCCGAAGGCAAGTTGACGCCGAAGGTGGTGATCGCCGTGGATCTGTTCGGCCAGCCGGCCGACTATCCTGCGATCAAGGCCATCTGCGATCGCGAGGGCCTGAAGCTGATCGCCGACAGCGCCCAGGGCTTCGGCTGCACGCTGAATGGCCATCACCCGCTGCACTGGGCCGATGTCGCCACCACCAGCTTCTTCCCGGCCAAGCCGCTGGGCTGCTACGGCGACGGCGGCGCGGTGCTGACCAACGATCCGGTGTTGTGGGACCTGATGGACAGCTACCGCGTCCACGGCAAGGCGGTCGGTCCGGACCTGGCGGGCGAGACCTTCGACCATGATCCCAAGTACCTGAACACCCGCATCGGCATGAACTCGCGCCTCGACACGATCCAGGCGGCGATCCTGATCGAGAAGCTGGCGATCTTCGCCGAGGAAATCGAACTTCGGCAGGTCGTCGCTGACCGCTACGCCGACGGCCTGAAGGGCGCGGTGCTGTCGACCCCGACCGTCATCGACGGCGGCGTCTCGGTCTGGGCCCAGTATGTGATCGAGCACGAGAACCGCGACGGCCTGGCCGCTCATCTGAAGGCGCAGGGCGTGCCGACCGCGGTCTACTATCCCGTGCCGATGCATGTTCAGGCGCCCTACGCCCGGTTCCCGCGTGGCGCAGGCGGCCTGCCGGTCACCGAGGCCAAGGCGAAGACGGTTCTGGCCCTGCCGATGCACCCCTATCTGGGCGCCGAGGACCAGCAGACCATCATCGACGCGATCCTCAGCTTCGGCGGCTGATCAGTCCAGCATCGCTTCCAGCGTGGACAGCTCATCCGCCTCGCGGGCGGGCTTGTCCCAGCGGATGCGGTTGATGCGGGGAAACCGCATGGCGACGCCGGACTTGTGCCGGCTGGAGCGCTGCAGGCCCTCGAAGGCGACCTCGAACACCAGGCCGACATCGGGGTCGGCCCGCACCGACCGCACGGGCCCGAACCGTTCGATGGTGTTGTCGCGCACGAACTTGTCGATCCGCTTCAGCTCTTCGTCGGTGAAGCCGAAATAGGCCTTGCCGACCGGGGTGAGGGCGCGCCCGCCGTCCTTATCCTCGCGCCAGACGCCGAAGGTATAGTCGGAATAGAAGCTGGACCGCTTGCCGTGTCCGCGCTGGGCGTACATCAGCACCGCGTCGATCAGGCGCGGATCGCGCTTCCACTTGAACCAGGGGCCCTTGGGGCGGCCGGGTTCATAGACGCTGTCGCGGCGCTTGAGCATCAGGCCTTCGGACAGGCGTGCGTCGCCCTCGGGCGGGTCGCGACGCAGGGCGGCGAGCTCTTCCCAGGTCTCGAAGGGCTGCAGCGGGGAAAGATCGATCCGCGGGCTCGCCAGCCGGCCGACGAACGCTTCCAGGCGCGCGCGCCGCTCGGCGAAGGGCAAGGCCCGAAGGTCGGTCTCGCCGTCCATCAGCAGGTCATAGGCCCGGATCGCGGCCGGGAACGCGGCGAGCAGCTTGGCGTCGACGCTCTTGCGGTTCAGGCGTTGCTGAAGATCGCCGAACGTGGCCAGGGCCCCGTCGCGGAGCACCAGCAGCTCGCCGTCGATCGCGCCCTCGAAGTCCAGCGCCGCCACGACATCCGGAAACGTGGCCGAGATGTCGTCGCCAGTGCGGGTGTAGAGCCGGCGCTCGCCGCGCTCGGCGACGGCCTGGACGCGGATGCCGTCCCACTTCCACTCGGCGACATAGTCGGCCGGATCGAGCTTGGGGAAGTCGGCGTCCTCGTCGATCGGCTGGGCCAGCATGACGGGCCGGAAGCGTCCGGGCGCATCGGGCGATGGGCGTTCCGAGCGCCCCTCCAGCCAGGCGAACAGGTCGCCATAGGGCGGCGCCAGCGCATGCCAGACTTCCTCGATCTCGCCGATGTCGACACCGCCGAGATTGGCGCAGGCCTGCTTGGCCAGGCGCGAGGAGACGCCGACCCGCAGGCCGCCGGTCATCAGTTTCAAGAGCGCCCAGCGCCCGTCAGGGTCCAGCGCGTCGAGCCAGCCCTCGATCAGGCGCTGGACCTCGGCGCGGGACGCCGCCTGCAGAGCGTCGATAACCTCGGAGAGGTCTGGAGGGCGGTTCGGGCCTGACTGAGCAGGCCAGACCAGCGAGACGGTCTCCGCCAGGTCGCCCACAAAGTCGTACGACCAGGCGAATAGCTGGGGATCCATCCGCGCCTCGACGGCCTTGCGGATGAAGGCGGGCTTGGCGGCGTTGAACGACAGCGCCCCGGTCAGCGCCGCGAGCGCATAGCCCCGGTCGGGATCGGGCGTCTGGCGCAGATGATCCTGGATCAAGACCAGCTTGGCGTTGCGCGAACTGGTCAGGGAGAGTCGATCGAGCAGGTGGGCGAAGGCGCGCATGGACATGGAACGCGTGGCAAAGTCCTTGCGATCTTGAGCCCGTGATCAGACCGGCCAAATCAACCAGGATCAAGCGCCAACCTCCGCGCGGTCAGGCCTGCGCCGCGACCGCCTCGTTCAACTGGCCCAGGATCATGATCTTCTGCCAGATCTTGCGGCCGAGGTCCGAGGCCAGGGTTTCGATGTCGTTGACGGCGGCGATGATCACCGGGTCATCGGTCTCGCCGGCGTAGAGCGCGGCCAGCTTGGCCGTCAGGGCCAGCATCTCGGCGCAGTAGTCCAGATAGCGCGACAGCTGGAAATTGCTCATCTCGCGGGGCGGCGAATGGCGGGTGCGGGGACCCAGGATCACCGACGGGTCCTTGGTCAGCTGGTGCATGTCGATGACGTGGCAGAACGAGCGCAGTTCATGCAAAGCCACCTGCACGCGCTGCTGCTTCCAGCGGCGTTCCAGCGAGCTGAGGAACCAGGCCGCCGCGCCGGACAGCAGCGCCAGATTGATCGCCGCCTCCAGGCCCTGGGCCAGATCGAACCCCTCTCGAGCGCGCATCACAGCGCTCCAGTCCAGGCGCCGTGCCAAGGCGAGCTCCAGTGCGACGCCGCTGACGATGATCAGCACCACCAAGGCGCGAAGAAGTAGATAGGGGCGACCGATCCGCCGGGCGCGCGCCGCCGTAAGGCGGGCGGTGTCGGTCAGTCGCCCGCAGACCGTCGCCAGCCCTGAGGCGGGAAAGCGTTCGGACACGCGGGCGTAGAGGTTGTCGAGTGTCTCGACGACCTTGTCGGCTTCCAGCTTCTGTCGGTCGCGCGCGCGGGCCATGGGGCGACATAGCGCAGGTTGATGACCCCTCGCGCAAGTCCGCATCTGCTGCTAGATTAAAACAGTTGTTTTAAATCCTGAAAGGCGAGCATGAGCGACGCGGCCCTGCCGGCGGGTTTCGGCCCGCACGCGCGGAAAAGTCCGGTCACGGATCCGTGGGAGCCGCTCTATGCGCGCCCCGCCGAGGACCGGCTGATCCTGGCGACCTGGGTGCGCGAGCCGCACTGCAATTCGCGACACATGCCCCACGGCGGGTTCCTGGCGGCCATGGCCGATAATGCGATGGGCCTGTCGCTGGGCATGAACCTGGCGCGGGCCGGCGCGAAGGTGGACGGCCTGGTCACGGTGTCGCTGGCGATCGACTACCTGGGCTCGGCGCATCTGGGGCAATGGCTGGAGTTCGACACCGACTTTATCAAGCTGGGTCGCTCGATCTGCTTCGCCGAGGCGACGGTGCGCGCCGACGGCGTCCCGGTGGCGCGGGCGCGGGCCAGTTTCAAGGTGCGAACGGCCAAGGCGGCCGCTTGAACGAAAACCGCCGCCAAGGCCTTGAAGGCCCGGGCGGCGGTCTCCAGTCCTAGAACCCGAAAGGCTCTAGGCGCGCTCGTGAACCGGGTCTTCGGCCGCCAGCGGTTGGGGCAGACGGCTGACCATTTCCTTCGGGCACACCTGCCAGAACTGATCCCGGACGCGGTCCCAGTCGCGCAGCAGGGTCGCGGCGAACACCGAGTCGGTTTCACGCGCGTGTTCGGCGATCAGCGCGCGCAGCACGCCTTCCCAGTAGGGCGAGGCCAGGCGCTGCACCACGATGCTGTCGGGGTTGATGTTGTCCTCGAAACGATCGTGCTGGTCGAGCACGAAGGCCATGCCGCCGGTCATGCCCGCACCGAAGTTACCGCCGGTCGGACCCAGGATCACCACCTGGCCGCCGGTCATGTACTCGCAGCCGTTGGCGCCGCAACCCTCGACCACCGTGGTGGCGCCCGAGTTGCGGACGGCGAAGCGCTCACCCGCCTGGCCCGCTGCGAACAGACGGCCCGAGGTGGCGCCGAACAGCACGGTGTTGCCGATCAGGGTGTTGGTCTCCGGCGCCGCAAGGCCCCGGGCCGGCTTGATCACGATCGTCGCGCCCGACAGGCCCTTGCCGACATAGTCGTTGGCCTCGCCGGTCAGTTCGATGCGCAGACCCTGGACCGCGAAGGCGCCCAGGCTCTGGCCGGCCGAACCCTTCAGCTGGACCGTCAGGTGGCCGGACGGAAGGCCCTTCATGCCGAACTTGCGCACGATGTGGCTGGACGTGCGCGTGCCGATGGTGCGGGCGGTGCTGCGGACCGTGTAGGTCAACTGCATCTTCTCGCCGCGTTCCAAGAGCGGGGCGGCGTCGCGGACGATCTGGGCGTCCAGCGTGTCCGGCACGGCGTTGCGGCCGACCACCGTGTTGTAGGGCTTGTTCGCGCCAGGATCGGCGCGGACCAGCAGCGGGTTGAGGTCGAGGTCGTCCAGGTGCTCGCCGCCGCGGCTGACCTGCGCCAACAGGTCGGTGCGGCCGACGATTTCCTGCAGGCTCTTGAAGCCGAGGCCCGCCAGGATCTCACGCACCTCTTCGGCGATGAAGGTGAAGAGGTTGATGACCTTGTCCGGCGTGCCCGTGAACTTGGCGCGCAGGGCCTCGTCCTGGGTGCAGACGCCGACCGGGCAGGTGTTGGAGTGGCACTGGCGCACCATGATGCAGCCCATCGCCACCAGCGAGGCGGTGCCGATGCCGAACTCCTCGGCGCCCATCATCGCGGCGATGACGATGTCGCGGCCTGTGCGCATGCCGCCGTCGGCCCGCAGGACGACGGAGTGGCGCAGGTTGTTGAGGGTCAGCACCTGATTGGCTTCCGACAGGCCCATTTCCCACGGACCGCCGGCGTACTTGACCGAGGTCTGGGGCGAGGCGCCGGTGCCGCCGACACCGCCGGCGACCAGGATCACATCCGCTTTCGCCTTGGCGACGCCGGCGGCGATGGCGCCGATGCCGGTGGCGGCGACCAGCTTCACCGTGACGCGCGCGATCGGGTTGATCTGCTTGAGGTCATAGATGAGCTGGGCCAGGTCCTCGATCGAATAGATGTCGTGGTGCGGCGGCGGGCTGATCAGCATCACGCCGGGGGTGGAGTGACGCAGGCGGGCGATCATCTCGGTGACCTTGAAGCCCGGCAGCTGGCCGCCTTCGCCGGGCTTGGCGCCCTGGGCGACCTTGATCTCCAGCTCGACGCACTGATTCAGATATTCGGCCGTGACGCCAAAGCGGCCCGAGGCCACCTGCTTGATGGCGCTGTTGGGGTTGTCGCCGTTGGGCAGCGGCTTGTAGCGCGCGCTGTCCTCGCCGCCTTCGCCCGAGACCGAACGAGCGCCGATGCGGTTCATGGCGATGTTCAGGGCGCCATGGGCCTCAGGGCTGAGGGCCCCCAGGCTCATGCCGGGCGTCACGAAGCGCTTGCGGATCTCGTTGACGCTTTCGACGTCGTCTGTGGCGATCGGGTTGCGGTCCGAGCGCCAGTCCAGAAGGTCGCGCAGCTGGATCGGCTTTTGCGTGCGCAGGCCGTTGGACCAGCGGCGATAGAGCTCATAATCACCGGTGTCGCAGGCCGTCTGCAGGGTGTGCATAAGGCGCGCTTCGAAGGCGTGGGCCTCGCCCGAGCGACGGGCCTTGTAGAGGCCGCCGACCGGCAGGGTGACGGCGGCCGCGCCCCAGGCCTTGCGGTGCAGCTCGACCGTCTTGCTCTCGATGCCGGCCAGACCGATGCCCGAGATGCGCGAGGGCATGCCGGGGAAGAACTCGGCGGCCATGGCGCGCGACAGGCCGACGGCCTCGAAGTTGTAGCCCCCCCGATACGAGGAGATGACGCTGATGCCCATCTTCGAGATGATCTTCAGCAGCCCGCCCTCGATGGCGGTCTTGAAGTTGATGCAGACATCGCGCAGCGACTTGTCGCCGACGAGGCCGCGCTCCAGGCGATCCTGGAAGCTCTCCTGGGCCAGATAGGCGTTGACGGCCGTGGCGCCCACGCCGACCAGCACCGCGAAATAGTGGGTGTCCAGGCACTCGGCCGAACGGACGATGATCGAGACGTACGACCGCAGGCCCTTGGCCACCAGGTGAGCGTGCACGCCGCCGGTGGCCAGGATCATGGGAAGGGCCACGCGCTCGGCGTCGCTGGCCTCGTCGGTCAGGACGATGGCGCCGCAGCCGCGCAGGACGGCGTCCTCGGCCTCGGCGCGGATCCGGTCCAGATTGGCGCGCAGGGCGTCGCCGGCGCGAGCTTCCTCGGCGGGCAGGGGCATTGTGCAGTCGATGACCGCGACATTCTTCTCGCCCAACAGGCCGTGGATGCGCTCGTACATGCCGGTGGTCAGCACTGGGCTTTCCAGCACATAGACGTCCGCCTGGGCCGCGTCCTGGGCCAGGATGTTGCCGAGGTTCTTGAAGCGGGTCTTCAGGCTCATCACGCCGGTCTCCCGCAGGGGGTCGATCGGCGGGTTGGTCACCTGGCTGAAGTTCTGGCGGAAATAGTGGCTGAGCGGACGGTACTTCTCCGACAGCACCGCCAGCGGCGTGTCGTCGCCCATCGAGCCGACGGCTTCCTTGCCCTCCTCGACCATGGGGGCGAGGATCATTTCCAGGTCTTCCAGGCTGTAGCCGGCGGCCGCCTGGCGGCGGGTCAGCTCCTCGCGGCCGAACTTGCGCGGTTCCGGACCAGGGCCGATCTCCTTTTCCAGATCGACCATGTTGCCCAGCCACTCGGTGTAGGGGTGGCGGGTGGCCAGTTCGTCGATGATCTCTTCTTCGCCATAGAGACGGCCTTCGGCCAGATCGATGGCGATCATCCGGCCCGGCGAGATGGCCAGCTTGCGGGTAATGCGCGCCTCCTCGACGCCACACATGCCCGCTTCCGAGCCCATGATCACCAGGCCATCGTCGGTATAGGCCACGCGCAGCGGACGCAGCCCCGAGCGGTCCTTGCCGGCCACGACCCAACGGCCGTCGGTGGCGCACAGGGCGGCCGGACCGTCCCACGGCTCCATCACCGCGTTGCAGTAGGAATAGAGCGCCTTATGGGCGTCCTTCATCTTCGGGTTGGCGGCTTCCGGCACCAGCAGGGCCTTGGCCATCGGCGCGTCGCGACCGGCGCGCACCAGCACCTCGAAGGTGTTGTCGAGATTGGCGCTGTCCGAACCGCCCGGCTGGATCACCGGTTTGACGTCGTCCCCGAACTCGCCGAAGGCCTGGGCGGCCATCTTGATCTCGTGGGACTTCATCCAGTTGATGTTGCCCTTGATCGTGTTGATCTCGCCGTTGTGGGCGAGCATCCGGAAAGGCTGGGCCAGGCGCCACTGCGGGAAGGTGTTGGTCGAGTAGCGCTGGTGGAAGATCGCCACGGCGGCCGTGAAGCGTTCGTCCTTCAGGTCGGGGTAGAATTCGTCGATCGCCTCGGCGAGGAACATGCCCTTGTAGATCAGCGACTTGGCCGACAACGAGCAGATATAGAAGTCGCTGATGTTCTGGGCGTGAACGCGCTTTTCGATGCGCTTGCGGCACAGGAACAGCGCGCGCTCCAGCGCTTCGCCCTCCAGACCGGCCGGGGCGGCCAGCATGATCTGCTCGATTTCCGGACGGGTGGCGTTGGCCTTCTCGCCGATCACCGAGGTGTCGACCGGCACCTGGCGCCAGCCGTAGATGTAGAAGCCAAAGCGCAGAGCCTCGGCCTCGACGATCGTGCGGCAGGTCTCCTGGGCGCCGAGGTCCGTGCGCGGCAGGAAGATCTGGCCGACCGCGATCGGACCCTGGCGCAGGGCGTGGCCGGTGCGACGCACCTGGTCGATGAAGAAGTCCTGCGGAACGCTGACCAGCACGCCGGCGCCGTCGCCGGTCTTGCCGTCGGCGTCGACCGCGCCGCGGTGCCACAGGGCCTTCAGCGCCTTGATCGCCAGTTCGACCACTTCGCGGCGCGGCTGGCCGTCAATGGCGCAGACAAGACCCACGCCGCAAGCGTCGCGCTCGGTCGACGGGTCATAGGCGTGGCCGTCGATCAGGGCCTGGCGGTTCTTCAGATAGAGGTCCATCGCGGTCATGGTCTTGGGATCCTCTTTCTTATTCCGCCGCGATCAGCGCGGGCGCGCCGACCTTGGCCTGCAGATAACGGTGGATGGCGTCGGCGGCGTCGCGGCCGTCCTTGATCGCCCAGACGACCAGCGAGGCGCCGCGCACGATGTCGCCGGCGGCGAACACGCCGTCCAGATTGGTCATCTGATTGCGGACGTCGGCCTTAACGGTGCCCCAACGGGTCACCTTCAGGTCCGGGGCGGACCACTGCTGGGGCAGGTTCTCGGGCTCGAAGCCAAGAGCCTTGACGACCAGCTGGGCCGGACGGTCGAAGTCGCCGCCGGGGATTTCCTCGGGGCTCTGGCGGCCCGAGGCGTCCGGCGCGCCCAGACGCATGCGGATGGCGCGCACGCCGGTGACGGCCTCGGCCTCGCCAGACAGGGCGCGGGGCGCGGCCAGCCATTCGAAGGTGACACCTTCTTCCTCGGCGTTGGCCACTTCGCGCATCGAGCCGGGCATATTGGCCTTGTCGCGGCGATAGAGGCAGGTGACCGACTTGGCGCCCTGACGGATGGCCGTGCGCACGCAGTCCATGGCGGTGTCACCGCCGCCGACCACGACCACGTCCTTGCCCTCGGCGTTCAGTTCGCCTGAGTCGTAGGCCGGAACGCTGTCGCCCAGGGACAGGCGGTTGGAGGTGATCAGATAGTCGAGGGCCGGCACCACGCCCTTGCTGCCGCCGCCCGGAACGGTCAGGTCGCGCGCGGCGTAGACGCCGACGGCGATCAGCACCGCGTCATGCTGGGCGCGCAGATCCTCGAGCGTGGCGTCCTTGCCGACCTCGAAGCCCAGCTTGAAGACGATGCCGCCGTCGGCCAGGCGCTGGGTGCGGCGCGCGACGACGTCCTTTTCCAGCTTGAAGCCGGGGATGCCGTAGATCAGCAGGCCGCCGGCGCGATCGTGGCGGTCATAGACGGTGACGTCGTAGCCGGCCTCACGCAGCTTCTCGGCGGCGGCCAGCCCTGCGGGGCCCGCGCCTACGATCCCGACCGACTGACCGCGCGCCGGACCGGCGGCCAGGGGCTTCACCCAGCCCATCTCCCAGGCCTTGTCGGTCAGGTAGCGCTCGACCGAACCGATGGTCACCGTGCCGTGACCCGACTGCTCGATCACGCAGTTGCCTTCGCACAGGCGATCCTGGGGGCAAATTCGACCGCAGACCTCCGGCATCGAATTGGTCGCCTGCGACAGGGCGTAGGCTTCTTCCAGACGGCCTTCGGCGGTCATCCGCAACCAGTCGGGGATGTTGTTGTGCAGCGGGCAGTGCGTCTGACAGAACGGCACGCCACACTGCGAGCAACGCGAGGCCTGCTCGGTCGCCTTGGCGTCGATGAAGTCGGCGTAGATCTCGTGAAAGTCGCCCGAACGCTCAGCGGCCGCGCGCTTTTCAGGCGTCTTGCGGGCCACCGTTGTGAATTTCAGCATGCGCTCGGCCATGCGACTTCCCTCGCCCCAGGATTGGGAGAAAAATTGCTCTGGCGGCGCTCTTAAGGACTCTTTTGCGCAATAAGAATGTGGTGGTCAAATTATAAGACCAAAATCGCCGTACTCTTGCCGGGGGCATTGAGAACCTGTCGCAATAGGCCGGTATAATAGTCCAGTTTGTGGATTAACGCCGTTTTTACGATGTTTGGCGCACGCCACAGACAACGCTTCAGGGGACCCTCATGCCGGATTGGCTCATTGCTCTCATTCTCGGCCTGATCGAAGGTCTGACCGAGTTCATTCCGGTCTCGTCGACCGGCCACCTTCTTCTGCTCGGGCACTTCCTGGGCTTCCATAGCCCCGGCAACACCTTCCAGGTGCTGATCCAGCTGGGCGCGATCCTGGCGATCACCGGGGTCTATTTCGGCCGCCTGTGGGGCTTGCTGACGACGCTGCCGACCGATCCGGGCTCGCGCCGGTTCGTGATCGGGATCCTGCTGGCCTTCTGCCCCGCCGTTCTGGTCGGGGTGGCGGCCCACGATTTCATCAAGACCGTGCTGTATGAGACCCCGGCCCTGGTCTGCTCGACCCTGATCATCGGCGGCTTCATCCTGCTGGCGCTGGACCGCATGAAGCTGGAGCCGCGCTATACCGACGTCGCGGAGTATCCGCTGAAGACGGCCTTCATCATCGGCCTGTTCCAGTGTCTGGCGCTCGTCCCAGGCGTCTCGCGCTCCGGCGCGACCATCGCCGGCGCCTTGCTGCTCAAGTGCGACAAGCGCTCGGCGGCCGAGTTCAGCTTCTTCCTGGCCATGCCGACCATGGCCGGCGCCTTCGCCTATGACCTGTACAAGAACATCGACAAGCTGAGCACCAATGACCTGGGCCTGATCGGGATCGGCTTCCTGGCCGCCCTGGTCTCGGGCGTCTTCGTGGTCAAGACGGTGCTGGACTTCATCACCCGCCACGGCTTTGCGCCGTTCGCCTACTGGCGGATCGCGGTCGGCGTCGTGGGTCTGGCGCTGCTCTACATCCCGCGCTGAGCCGTCAGGCTGGATAGAACGAGAAAGGCCCTGACGCGACGAGCGTCAGGGCCTTTCGTCTTTAGCGCCGGGCCGGACGATGATCCCTAGAACGCGCCGGCCGGGGTCTCGGCGTACTGACCGCCCTTGCGGTAGCGATAGAGGTAGCTCGGCACGATGGCTTCAACAGCCGTCGGCGTCACGCCGGCTTCGGCGAGGCCTGGCAGGCCCTGTTCGGCGACATTGTCGCTCTTGAGCATCTGGACCTGATCGCTGGTCAGCGGCGGCGGGATGACGCCCGCGACGAGGTCGCCCAGCGAACCGATCAGCGACGCCACCGGCCAGGGCAGGGGGATCAGCGGCCGGTTGCGGCCGGTTTCCACGAGAATCAGCTCGAGGATCTCGCGCATCGTGTAGATCGTCGGGCCGCCCAGTTCGTAGGTCACGCCCGCCGCAGCCGGGCTGGCGACCGCCTTGGCGATCACCGCGGCCACATCGCCGACAAACACCGGCTGGAAGCGCGTGTCGCCGCCGACCAGCGGCAGGGCGGGGGCCAGGGCGGCCATCTGGGCGAAGCGGTTGAAGAAGTCGTCCTCAGGACCGAACACGATCGAGGGGCGGACAATGGTGGCGCCCGGGAAGGCTTCGCGCACCGCGGCCTCGCCCTCGCCCTTGGAGCGGGCGTACTTGGCGGGGCTGTTCACGTCGGCGCCGATGGCGCTGACGTGCACCAGATGCTTGACGCCGGCCTTGGAGGCGGCCTCGGCGACATTGCGCGCACCCATGGTGTGGACCGACAGGAACTTCTGGCGGCCGCTCTCGAACAGCACGCCCACCAGGTTCACGCAGCCCTCGGCGCCGTCCAGCGCGCGGGCCACCGAGCTCGGGTTGCGGACATTGGCCTGCACGACCTCGATCTGGCCGACATCGCCCAGCATGCGCATCTTGTAGGCGAGATTGGGCTGGCGCACGGCCACCCGCACGCGATGGCCCGCCTTGGCGAGCGCCCGCACGACCTGACCGCCCACGAAACCGGAGCCGCCGAACACCGTGACCAGACCTTGCATCATCATCCCTCGTGCCTGCGATGACCACACCGCGATGAACGGGGGAATTAGACGACCACGGCCCGGTTCGCAACGAAATCACGATTTGTCGTTTTTTCGCTGTTGACGTGGCCTGAGGCTTTCCCTAAACGTCCCGGCCTCGCGGCGACCTAACCGGTTGCGACAGCGGGCCCAGGTGGCGGAATTGGTAGACGCGCTGGCTTCAGGTGCCAGTGACCGAAAGGTCGTGGAGGTTCGAGTCCTCTCCTGGGCACCACCCTTTGTTTGGCTTCTTGATGAAGCCTCGGGGGTGGTGCCGGTAGTTCGCCGGATAGCTAATCCGTTCATCGTGAGTATAAGTGTCGCGCGCTTACATCGAGCGCGTGGTTCGGCGCGTTCGCGCGTCGAGACTTCGCCGGAGACGTCTGAGAGTTGGCCAATTTCGTTCACGAGGGCGATCTGCCCGACGGCGTCTTCGCGGACGCGGAGATCATCGCGATTGATTCGGAGACCATGGGCCTGCGCTTGCGCCGCGATCCGCTGTGCGTGGTTCAGCTTTCGGCCGGCGACGGCGACGCCCATGTGGTGCGGCTCAGCCGGCCTGACTACGACTGCCCGAATCTGAAGGCGCTGCTGACGAATCCGAAGGTCCTGAAGCTTTTTCACTTCGGGCGCTTTGATATCGCCATGTTCGAGCTCCATCTGGGGGTGGTGACCGCACCCGTCTATTGCACCAAGATCGCCAGCAAGCTGGCCCGCACCTATACCGACCGCCACGGCCTCAAGGACGTGACGCGGGAGTTGCTGGGCGTTGAACTGTCGAAGGTGCAGCAGTCTTCGGACTGGGGTGCGCCGTCGCTCAGCGTCGACCAGGTCGCCTACGCCGCCTCGGACGTGCTGCACCTGCATGGCCTCCGTCTGAAGCTGAACGCCATGCTCGAGCGCGAGGGCCGCATGGCGCTGGCGCAACACGCTTTTGACTATCTCCCCCATCGCGCCTCGCTGGATCTGGCCGGTTGGGAGGAGATGGACATCTTCGCCCACAGCTAAAGGACCTCATGCAGCCCGCCGCGGTCATGACCGGACGATCGATGAGCGCCGACCTTGCGCGCTGGCGCCGTCGCTCGCGCCGCGTTCGGGCCGCGCGCCTCGTGCTGCCCGCCGCGATCGGTGTTCTGTTGTTGGCCGTGATCGCACAGGTGGGCTGGCGCACCTATCTGGCCGCGTCCCGCGCGCCCGCCGAGGCCCGCACCGAGATTCGCCTCATCACGCCACGGTTCTATGGGCAGTCGACCGAAGGCCGCAGCTTCATGATCACGGCTCGCTCCGCGATCCGCGACGACGCCGATCCGCGCCGCATCATCCTGGAAGAGCCGGCCCTGACCCTGGACCTGGGGTCGCCCACGCCCACACGCATGACCGCCAAGCATGGCGTCTACCGGCAAGACACTTTCGGGCTGAACCTGAAGGACGATGTTCGTCTGGACGATGGCGAGGGCTATCGCTTCGCGTCCGAGGAGTCGTTCGTCGACACGCGGACCGGCGATGTCAGCGGCGAGAGCACAATGAATGGCGAAGGTCCCAGCGGGCAGGTGCAATCGAGCGCCTACTCCGTATATGACAAGGGCGATCGCATCGTCTTCCGAGGCGGGGTTCGCGCGCGGTTCGAACAGCAGTAAAGAGAAATGGCGCGGGTCGCTTCGGAGGCGGGCCGCGACGGATGAGGACATGGTTCTGATGAAGCGATCGGCGGCTGCGGCTTTGACCGCGTTGATCCTGTCGGGCGCGGGCGCCGGCGGGGCGGCTTATGCCCAGCAAGGTAATTCCAGCGCGCCGGTGGACGTCTCCGCCGACAATCAGGAAACGATCAACAGCAAGTGTCTCATCATCTTCACGGGTAACGTCGAGATCCTGCAGAACCGCTCTCGCCTGCGCGCGGAGAAGGTCACGATCTACAACGCCAAGCGCCCGACGGCGGAAAACGCCAACGCCTGCGGCAACGCCCAGCGCATGGAGGCCGAGGGCGGGGTGTATCTCGTCAACGAGCAGCAGAACGCGCGCGGCGATCGTGCGGTCTACACCTTCAGCAACAACACCGCCGTGCTCACCGGGGATGTCATCCTGGTCAAGGGCAACGACGTGGCGCGCGGCGATCGCCTGACCGTGAACACCAAGACCAACGACGCCAAGCTTGAGTCGACGATCACGGGGCGGACCGCGACGCGCCGCGTCCGCGCGGTCTTCTATCAGGACGACACCCAGACGTCCGACGCGCCGGCTACGGCCGAGCCGCGCTAGGATCCCGAATGACCCTGACCTCCAACGACATGGACGGCCTGTTCGTCGATTCCGTGGGCAAGTCGTTTGGCGACCGCCCCGTCGTCAAGAACGTGTCCCTGCGCCTGAAGCGCGGCGAGGTGGCGGGCCTGCTGGGCCCCAACGGCGCCGGCAAGACGACCTGCTTCTACATGGTCACCGGCCTGATCGCCGCCGACTACGGCGCGATCTATCTGGACGGCGAGAACATCACCGCCCAGCCGATGTTCCAGCGCGCCCGCCTGGGCGTCGGCTACCTGCCGCAGGAAGCCTCGATCTTCCGGGGCATGACGGTCGAGCAGAACGTCATGGCCGTGGTCGAGATGCGCGAACGCGATCCGCGCAAGGCGCGCGAGCAGGTGACCAGCATCCTGGAAGAGCTGCGGATCACCCATATCCGCAAGTCGCCGGCCGTGGCCCTGTCGGGCGGCGAGCGCCGCCGGGTGGAAATCGCCCGCGCCCTGGCCAGCGAGCCGTCGTTCATGCTGCTGGACGAGCCCTTCGCCGGCATCGACCCGCTGGCCATCGCCGACATCCGCGAGGTGATCGGCTATCTGAAGGGACGTGGCATCGGTATCCTGATCACCGACCACAACGTCCGCGAGACGCTCGACATCATCGATCGCGCCTCGATCATCCATGCGGGCGAGGTGCTGTTCGAGGGTTCGCCCCGCGAGATCGTCGAAAACCCGGAAGTGAAGCGCGTTTATCTGGGCGAGAGCTTCACCGAGCCGCGTCTGGGCGACTAAGTCCTTGTTCCGAAAGGTCTAAGCCTTTTTTCGGGACACACGGTCGCACCGGCCCGAATATTGCAGGCGTTCGCGACCCGTTAACCAGAACCGCTCTTCAATGGCGTTCGAAAGTTTTTCGTACGTCAGGAGGGCGCATTGGCGCTCAGCCACCGACTAGAGCTCCGGCAAGGCCAGGGCCTCGTCATCACCCCGCAACTGCAGCAGGCCATCAAGCTGCTGCAGCTGTCGAACATCGAGCTCGACGCCTTTGTCGAGGCCGAGCTGGAGCGTAACCCACTCCTGCAACGCGAGGAGGGCGATCACGAGCCGGCCGTTGAGGTCGAGGCCGAGCGGGACGCCAGCCTCACCCAGGTCGACGCCGTGGCCGATACGACGGCCGGGCGCGAGCTGGACACGCCCGGCGACGACGTCTCCCCCGGCGAGCGCGCCACCGGCGACGGGGCGGACGCCGAGCACGCCGGCGGGCAGATCGACTGGTCGCGCGCGGGCGGCGGCGGCTCGTTCGAGAGCGACGAAGGCTACGAGCGCGCGCTGACCGACAGCCCGACCCTGGCCGCGCACCTGCGAACCCAGTTGGTGCAAGCGGCGCTCTCACCGGCCCGCAACGCCATCGCCGAGATCCTGATCGACGCGGTCGATGAAGGCGGCTACCTGCGCCTCGACATCGTTGAGCTTGCCGATCGTCTGGGCTGCGCCCTCGCGGTTGTCGAAGAGACCCTGTCAGTGCTGCAGGGCTTCGAGCCCGTGGGCGTCTTCGCCCGCGACGTGCGCGAGTGCCTGGCGCTGCAGCTCAAGGACCTGAACCGCTACGACCCGGCCATGGCCGCCATGCTCGATCACCTCGAGCTCCTGGCCAAGCGCGATATGGCGAGCCTGCGCCGGATCTGCGGCGTCGACGACGAAGACCTGCGCGAGATGATCGGCGAGATCCGGTCGCTGAATCCGCGTCCGGGCGCGGCCTATCACAGCGAGCCGGCAGAGACCCTGGTGCCCGACGTCATGGTCCGCGAAGGCCTCGGCGGCATGTGGCACGTGGAGCTGAACACCGACACCCTGCCGCGCGTGCTGGTCGACCAGCGCTACCACGCCCGCGTCTCCAAGGGCGCGCGCAGCGACCAGGAGAAGACCTTCGTCGCCGACTGCATGGCCTCGGCCAACTGGCTGGTTAAGAGCCTGGACCAGCGGGCCAAGACCATCCTGAAGGTCGCCAGCGAGATCGTGCGCCAGCAGGACGGCTTCCTGGCCTTCGGCGTCGAGCACCTGCGACCGCTGAACCTGAAGACGGTCGCCGACGCCATCGGCATGCACGAGAGCACGGTCAGCCGCGTGACCTCGAACAAGTACATCGCCACCCCCCGCGGCGTGTTCGAGCTGAAGTTCTTCTTCACCTCGGCCATCCAGTCGTCCGAAGGCGGCGAGGCTCACTCGGCCGCCAGCGTCCGTCACAAGATCAAGGGGCTGGTCGACGCCGAGAAATGCGAGGCCGACGTCCATTCCGACGATCGCATCGTAGAGATTCTCAAGGCGGCCGGGGTCGACATCGCCCGTCGGACCGTGGCCAAGTATCGAGAGGCCATGCGGATCCCCTCGTCGGTGGAGCGTCGCCGGCTGATGAAGGAAGCGGTCTGAAGCCGCTTCCTTTTCGCCCCCCGCGCGTTCCTGAGCGGGCCGAGAGGATTTGATGAGCGAGAAGAGTCTGGCCGACGTGATCGAGGGCTTTGGCGAGGACGCCAGCCCCACCCTGACCGTCGGGCAAATGCTGGCGGCGTTCGACAGCCGCGCGTTCGGCGCGATGCTGCTGGTGTTTGGTCTGCTGAACACCCTGCCCCTGCCGCCCGGGTCGTCGACCATCCTGTCATTGCCGATCCTGCTTCTGGCCCCTCAGATCGCCATGGGCGCGGACACCCCCTGGTTGCCGCGCGGCTTGAACGAAAAGCCGCTCAAGCGGGACGATCTGCGTGGGCTGTTCCGGCGGCTGGGACCGATCGTGCGCAGCATGGAACTGATCACCCGCCCGCGGCTGCGGCCATTGTTCGCACCCCTGGGCGAAAGGATGGTCGGAGTGGTCTGCACCCTGCTGGCGCTGGTGCTGGTTTTGCCGATTCCGCTGGGCAATCTGGCTCCTGGCGCAACGGTCGCCGTTCTGGCCCTGGCGCTGCTCCAGCGTGACGGAATCCTGGCCCTGCTGGGTTATCTGATGGCCGTGGGCAGCGGGGCGCTTCTGTTCGTCAGCGCCCATGTCGTGGTGATGGGCGCGCGCAAGCTTCTCGGGGTCTTCTCAGGGCTGTTCTGAGGGCGCCGAAAAGCCGCGAAAGCGCCGCTTGACACCCGCCTGCGACAGGCGCGTCATATCGCTATGCAAGTCCAAGTCTCCGGCAAGCATGTCGACGTTGGTGAGGCTCTGCGAGCGCGAGTCTCCGACGAAATCGCCCTGAGCATTGGTAAGTACTTCGATCGCGGCGGCGTCGCCGAGGTCGTGGTCAGCAAGGAAGGCTACGCCTTCCGTGTCGATTGCTCGGTAAAGCTGGCATCGGGTCAGCAACTCATCAGCCACGGGTCCGGAGGTGACGCCCACGCCGCCTTCGACGCCGCCCTGGCCAAGATCGATACGCGCATCAGGCGCTACAAAAGGCGACTTAAGAGCCACTCTGCGGCGGCCACGGCCAAGCAGGTCGAGAACGCCGCCATGTTCGTCCTCCGTGCGCCGGAAAGCGACGATGTGGACGAAGACTGGGATATTGAAGACGACCACCCGACGGGCGCGCCCGCGGCCATGGTCATTGCGGAAACCCAGGCCGCGATGAAGACAATGACCGTTTCCATGGCTGTTATGGAACTGGACTTGACCGCATACCCGGCAATCGTGTTTAGGAACGCCGCCCACGGGGGCATCTCTGTGGTGTATCGGCGTCCAGACGGGAATATCGGCTGGATCGACCCCGAACGCACGAAGTCGAACGGACACGGGTCAACCGCGAGCTAACCAGACCGTGTCATGGTCTGGCGCCGTCGGTGGATTATCGTCGGCGGCGCCAAGGCGGTCGGAAACTAGCGAGCGTTGTGAGTCCATGACCATTGGCGACCTTCTCGAGCCCGGAGCGGTGGCGCTGCGCGCCAGCGCGCCCGGCAAGCGCCAGGCGCTTTCCATGGTTGCGGATGTCGCTGGCCGCGTCCTGGGCGTTGACCCGGAAGCGGCGCTGGACGGTCTTATCGAGCGGGAAGCCGCCGGTTCCACCGGCGTCGGCGAAGGTGTCGCCATCCCCCATGCACGGCTGGACGGTCTGGACCGGGTTCGCGCGGTTGTCGTGCGGCTGGACGCGCCGGTCGCCTTCGATGCGCTCGACGACAAGCCCGTTGACCTTCTGGTGGCGCTGTTCGCGCCCCGTGAGGCCAATGCGCAGCATCTGCGGGCGCTCGCGCGGGTGGCGCGCATGATGCGCCAGCCCGAAGTTCGCACCTCGGTGCGGCAGGCCCGATCAGCGGACGCGATCCACGTCCTGTTGACCGACGAACCGGCCAGCACGGCCGCCTGACGCCCTTCTGATCTTCTTCTAGAGCATTTCACGGCCTGACTGCGTCAGGCCGTGAGCTCTAATCTTTTGTTTTGGCGCATTTTTCTTCACGCGAACCGGAACCACTTCGCTCGAAAAATGCTCTAGTGGACAGACACCGGCGCCAGCTCATGGGCGAGGGCGGCGGCGATCGCGGTGTCGCGGTCGATCAGGACCGCGAGGCGCTCGCCATCGGCGCGGCAGACCGCATACAGCGTCTGGTCCGGCGACAGGTCGAGGTCCTCGACGCCTTCCGGAGCGTCGGCCAGGATCTCGGCGGCCTTGATCGGTCGGACATAGACGAGCGCGGGCGCGCCAAGGGCCGCGAAGGCTTCGCTGGTCAGGGGCCGGCTGTGTTGCGTGTTGGGCGTCATAGGACCACCTCTTTCGATTAGGTAACGCGCCGCGTTTCGCTGCGGTTCAGACCGCGGCGACCCGAGGCGGACTCTGCGCGGCGTTTCAGCCCGCGCTGCGGATCGGGATTTTCCTGACCAGGCGTTCGGGCGCCGGACGGGCCAGGTCGATGTGCAGCAGGCCATGCTCAAGCGTCGCGGCCGTGACCTCCATGCCCTCGGCGAGGACGAAGGTGCGCACAAAGCCGCGCGCCGCGATCCCGCGGTGCAGGAAAGCCCGCTCGGCGTCGGAGCGACCGTCCGCGCTGTCGCGCTTGCCGGCCACGACCAGTTGCCCGCCTTCGACAGTCACCTGCAGCTGCTCGGGCGAGAAGCCCGCGACGGCCAGGGTGATGCGGACGCCGCCGTGCTCGGCCTGCTCGACATTGTAGGGGGGATAGCTTTCCGACGCGGCCTTGGCGGCGCGCTCGATCAGGTCTCGGGTGTGTTCGAACCCCAACAGAAAGGGGCTGTCGAACAGGATCGTCCGGGTCATCGCGAAGTCCTCGCTGAAGCGACTTCGTTCGTGGAGACCGGCCCGAGGATCGGCGTCGATCACCACGACACGACGCCAGACATGGCGCGCGATAGCGGTCGGTTCAAGAGGAGACGGGAAACAGGAGCCCAAAATGGACAAGGCCCGGACGTTTCCGTCCGGGCCTTGATGGTGGAGCTAAGCGGAGTCGAACCGCTGACCTCTTGAATGCCATTCAAGCGCTCTACCAGCTGAGCTATAGCCCCAATTCTTTCTAAGAAAACCTTGCGGTAACTCTCGGAAATCGTTGGTCTCTTCGGCGTTTCGAACTTGCGTCGCCCCCCGAAGAGGCGCGGAAACTAGTCCGGGATTTTTTTGGGATCAAGCCTCTTCTCGAACTTTTTTCGAGAAAAATGTTTCGCCCCCAAAAACGCCTGTGGACAGCCGGCGGCGATCACGTCGCAACCGGCTGTCCGCGGGGTCAGTCGTCGACGCCCTCGCCGGGGAGACCTTCGATCTCCTCGTCGAGAATGTCGTCGTCGTCCTCGTCCTCGAGGAACGGAACGTCGTCGCCGTCTTCGTCGGCGAGGTCTTCGTCCTCGGCGAAGTCGACGCCCAGATCGTCACCGCCGGCCGGAGTCGGCGCGCCCGGATCGACGTCTTCGTCATCGGTCTCGACGACGTCGGCCTCGGCGGCCTCGTCGATTTCCGGGGTGTCGTCGACTTCGTCCTCGTAGCCGTCGACCTCCTTCGGAGCGACCGCTTCCTTTTCGTCGTCGGCGTCATAGTCCGGCGTGACGGCGCGGGCGCGGACGCGGCGCGACTTCAGGGCCTCTTCCGGGTCGAACTGCTCGCCGCACTTGGGGCAGACGGCGGGACGACGGTTGAGGTCGTAGAACTTCGATTGGCAGTTGGGGCAGATTTGTTTTGCGCCCAGGTCGGGATTGGCCAAGTTGGCGACCCTTTGATCCGGATGGGAAAAGCGGCGGGTCACTTGCCATGGCGCGAGCCCGCTGTCAAAAGCAAACCCCTTCGCGAAAACCACCAAGTACTAAGGAGCCGGTTTCGGCATGTCGCTGGCTGGATTGAAGAGCGCTCCCGGAGGCGCTCTGCGAGGGATCGTGCGCGCTCCGGGAGACAAGTCCATTTCTCACCGTTCGATGATCCTGGGCGCGCTGGCGACCGGGACGACGACGGTCGAGGGTCTCCTGGAAGGGGACGACGTCCTCGCCACCGCCCGCGCCATGCAGGCCTTTGGCGCGCGGATCGAACGCGAGGGCGTCGGGCGCTGGCGGATCGAGGGCAAGGGCGGCTTCGAGGAGCCCGCCGACGTCATCGACTGCGGCAACGCCGGCACCGGCGTGCGCCTGATCATGGGCGCGGCGGCGGGCTTTGCGATGTGCGCCACCTTCACGGGCGACCAGTCGCTGCGCGGGCGCCCGATGGGCCGCGTGCTGGATCCGCTGGCTCGCATGGGCGCGACCTGGCTGGGTCGCGACAAGGGGCGCCTGCCCCTGACCCTGAAGGGCGGAAACCTGCGGGGCCTGAACTACACCCTGCCGATGGCCTCGGCCCAGGTGAAGTCGGCCGTGCTGCTGGCGGGCCTGCACGCCGAGGGCGGTGTCGAGGTCGTCGAGCCCGAGGCCACCCGCGACCACACCGAGCGGATGCTGCGCGCCTTCGGGGCCGAGGTGATCGTCGAGGACCGCAAGGCCGGCGACAAGACCTTCCGCCATGTGCGCCTGCCTGCGGGCCAGAAGCTGACGGGCACGCACGTCGCCGTTCCGGGCGATCCGTCGTCGGCGGCCTTCCCGCTGGTGGCCGCCCTGATCGTTCCGGGCTCGGAGGTGACGGTCGAGGGCGTAATGCTCAACGAACTGCGCACGGGCCTCTTCACCACCCTGCAGGAGATGGGCGCGGATCTCGTGATCGCGAACGTGCGCGTCGCCAGCGGCGAGGAGGTCGGCGACATCACCGCGCGCTATTCCCCGCTCAAGGGCGTGGTCGTGCCGCCCGAGCGCGCGCCGTCGATGATCGACGAGTATCCGATCCTGGCCATCGCCGCGGCTTTCGCCTCCGGCGATACGGTGATGCGCGGCGTGGGCGAGATGCGCGTCAAGGAAAGCGACCGGATCAGCCTGACCGCCAACGGCCTGAAGGCCTGCGGCGTCCAGGTGGTCGAGGAGCCGGAAGGCTTCATCGTCACCGGGACCGGCCAGCCGCTGAAGGGCGGCGCCACCGTCATCACTCACGGCGATCACCGCATCGCCATGAGCCACCTGATCCTGGGCATGGCCGCTCAGGAGCCTGTGGCGGTGGACGAGCCGGGCATGATCGCCACCAGCTTCCCCGGCTTCGCCGACCTCATGCGGGGCCTCGGCGCGACGCTCTCGGAGGCCTGAGCGAACGAAGCCTCGCCCTTCGACAGGCTCAGGGTGAGGTTTCTACTGGAAGGCCTGTCCTATCGTCCTCACCCTGAGCCTGTCGAAGGGCGAGGACGACGCACGGAGCACACCATGGGCTTCATCATCGCCGTCGACGGTCCGGCCGCCTCGGGCAAGGGCACGATCGCCGGGCGTCTGGCGGCGCTCTACGACTATCCGCTGCTGGACACCGGCCTGCTCTATCGCGCGGTCGGCGTCGCCATCCTGGACGGCGCGGGCGACCTCGACGATCCGATCGCGGCCGAGGCTGTGGCGCGGGCGCTCGACCTGTCGGCGCTGGATCGGGCCGAGGTGCGCACCCGCGCGGCCGGCGAAGCCGCCAGCCGTTGCGCGGTGCACCCGGGGGTTCGTGCTGCCCTGCTGGATCTGCAGCAGTCGTTCGCCGCCCGCGAGCCGGGCTCGGTGATCGACGGCCGCGACATCGGCACGGTGATCGCGCCGCACGCCCCGGCCAAGCTCTATGTCACCGCCCGCCCCGAGGTGCGCGCCGAGCGTCGCTGGAAACAGCTGGTGGGGCAGGGCGAGGACGTAGCCTTCGAGGACATCCTGGCCGACATCCACAAGCGCGACGCCCGTGACGGCGGGCGCAAGGACGCGCCGATGACGCAGGCGCCTGACGCCGTCTTGCTCGACACCTCGGAAATGACTATAGAGCAGGCCTTCGATGCGGCCCGCCGTATCGTCGAGGACGCGCGCGCCCGTCACCGGCTCTAGCCGGAGGGCAAATCCACCGCCGGCCTCGCCGCGATCAAGAACATCGCGGGCCCGCTTTCAAACCCACTTCATCCGGAATCCCGAGAACCGTTTTTCCGACGGGGCTCATTCCAGGGCTTCCCCCAACCTAGAGACCAAAGATCAGCATGGCTGACGATATGAGCTTCAACCCGACGCGCGACGATTTCGAAGCGCTCCTCAACGACTCGATGGGCGGCCGTGACTTCGCCGAAGGCACCGTCGTCAAGGGCAAGGTCGTCGGGATCGAAAAGGACTTCGCCATCATCGACGTCGGTCTGAAGACCGAAGGCCGCGTCCAGCTGAAGGAATTCGGCGTCGACGAAAACGGCAAGGCCACCGTGAAGGCCGGCGACACCGTCGAAGTCTTCCTGGAACGCCTCGAAAACGCCATGGGCGAAGCGGTCATCAGCCGCGAAAAGGCCAAGCGCGAAGAAGCCTGGACCCGTCTGGAAGGCGTCTACGCCCGCAACGAACCCGTCATGGGCGCGATCGTCGGCCGCGTGAAGGGCGGCTTCACCGTCGACCTGGGCGGCGCCTCGGCCTTCCTGCCGGGCAGCCAAGTCGACATCCGTCCGGTCCGCGACGTCGGTCCGCTGATGGGCAAGGAACAGCCCTTCGCCATCCTGAAGATGGACCGTCCGCGCGGCAACATCGTCGTCTCGCGTCGCGCCATCCTGGAAGAAGCCCGCGCCGAGCAGCGCACCGAACTGGTGTCGCAGCTGCAAGAGGGTGAAATCCGCGAAGGCGTCGTCAAGAACATCACCGACTACGGTGCGTTCGTTGACCTGGGCGGCATCGACGGCCTGCTGCACGTCACCGACATGAGCTGGAAGCGCGTCAACCACCCGAGCCAGGTGCTCGCCGTGGGCGACACCGTGAAGGTCCAGATCGTCAAGATCAACCCGGACACCCAGCGCATCTCGCTCGGCATGAAGCAACTGCAGTCGGATCCGTGGGACGGCGTTGAAGCCAAGTACCCGGTCGGCGCCAAGTTCACCGGCCGCATCACCAACATCACCGACTACGGCGCCTTCGTGGAGCTGGAAGCCGGCGTTGAAGGCCTGGTGCACGTGTCGGAAATGTCGTGGACCAAGAAGAACGTTCACCCCGGCAAGATCGTCTCGACCTCGCAGGAAGTCGACGTCGTGGTCCTGGACGTCGATCCGTCCAAGCGCCGCGTCTCGCTGGGCCTGAAGCAAGCCCTGGCCAACCCGTGGGAAGCCTTCCTGGAAGCTCATCCGGTCGGTTCGACCGTCGAAGGCGAAGTCAAGAACGCGACCGAGTTCGGTCTGTTCGTCGGCCTCGACAACGACATCGACGGCATGGTGCACCTGTCGGACATCGACTGGAGCGTCCCGGGCGAAGAAGCCATGGCCCGCTACAAGAAGGGCGACATGGTCAAGGCGAAGGTTCTCGACGTCGACGTCGAGAAGGAACGCATCTCGCTGGGCATCAAGCAGCTGGCCGGCGACCCGATGTCGGGCGACACCTACCGCAAGAACCAGACCGTGACCGTCACCGTCACGGAAGTCACCTCGGGCGGCATCGAAGTTCGCTTCGGCGAAGACGACGCCCCGATGACCGCCTTCATCCGCAAGTCGGACCTGTCGCGCGATCGTCAGGAGCAGCGTCCGGAGCGCTTCGCCGTGGGTGACCGCGTCGACGCCCAGATCACCAACGTGGACAAGGCCGCGCGCCGCGTCTCGCTGTCGATCAAGTCGCTGGAAATGGCCGAAGAGAAGGAAGCCATCGAGCAGTTCGGCTCGTCGGACTCCGGCGCTTCGCTGGGCGACATCCTGGGCGCGGCCCTGCGCGAGCGGGCCAGCAAGGACTAAGCTTCGTCTTCCATAGACGTTGAAGTTGGCGGCGGCTGGAGCGATCCAGCCGCCGTTTTCTTTTGCGCGAAAGTCTGCCAATCCGGTTCCGAATTAACCGAACCGCGTTCGAGAATTTCACGCAACCCCTTGAAGACTCAGCCGTCGTTGGGCAAAGGTCCGCTCGCGCCTTTCTCCTCCCAGGGGCGTTCCGGGGATTTCGATGATCAAGTCTGAACTCATCGCCAGGCTCGCGAATGAAAATCCGCACCTGACGCAGAAGGACGTCGAGCGCGTCGTCGGCGTGATCCTCGAACGGATGATCGGCGCCCTGGAAGATGGCGGTCGTGTCGAGCTTCGGGGCTTTGGCGCCCTGTCGGTCCGCTCGCGCCCCGCGCGCACCGGCCGCAATCCCCGCACCGGCGAGGCCGTTGATGTCCGCGCCAAGCATGTGCCGTTCTTCAAGAGCGGCAAGGAGCTGCGCGCCCGCCTGAACGCCGACGGCGACGAATAGCAACAGTATTGACCGGGGCTTGACCCCAGGTCGCGAACGCCTCCAGCTTCGCCCCCTCAGACGTACGGGGAGGGCTCTGTCATGAGCGTGGTCAAGGAATTCCGCGAGTTCATCGCGCGGGGCAATGTCATCGATCTGGCCGTCGGCGTGATCATCGGCGCGGCGTTCAACGGCATCGTCAAGAGCCTGGTCGATCAGGTGATCATGCCGCCGATCGGCCTGCTGACCGGCGGGCTGGACTTTTCAAAGCTGGAATGGGTGCTGCGGCCGGAGGATCCTGCGAGCGAGGCGATCGAGAAGGTGGCGATCCAGTACGGCGCCTTCATCAACACCGTGATCCAGTTCTTCATCGTCGCCACGGTGGTCTTCCTGCTGGTCAAGCTGGTCAACGAGATCCGTCGCCAGGACGCGGCCGAGCCCGCGCCGGCCGCGCCGCCTGCGCCCACGGCCGAAGAGACGCTGCTGACCGAGATCCGCGATCTTCTGGCCAAGAAGGGCTGAGCCAGGCGACAGCCGAACATGGAAAGGCCGGCCGCTGGCGACAGCGGCCGGCCTTTCTCGTTTCCGAAGCGCGGCGACCTACTGGGTCAGGCCGGGCGCATCCAGGTCCAGCTTGGCGGCCGGGATCACCGTGGCGTTCGGCGCGACTTTGGCCAGGCTCTCGCCCATGGCCTTGGCGTCGCCGGCGACGATCACGCTCATCTGGGCCGGGTCGAGCTTGGCCTTGGCGAAGGCCTGGACCTGCTCGGGCGTCACCGCCTCGACCTTGGCGGCGTAGGTCTGGATCTCTGTCAGCGGCACGCCATAGACGGCGAGGTTGCCCAGGATGCCCGCCAGGCCTTCCGAGGTGCCGAGGTCACGACCAAAGCCGCCCACCAGCACTGACTTGCGGGCGGCCAGTTCGCCGACCGAGGCCGGTTCATTGGCCAGGCGGCTCAGCTCGGCGCGGGTCAGGCTGATCACCTCGCCGGCCGAGGGGTTCTTGGTCTGCACACGCGCCGAGAAGCCGCCGAACTGGCCCTGCGGCGTCAGGCTGGAGCCGGCGCCGTAGGAGAGGCCGCGCTTGATGCGGATCTCCTGGTTCAGGCGCGAGGAGAAGCCGACGCCCAGCACGGTGTTGGCGACCACGCCCGGGTAGTAGCTGGGGTCGGCGCGGGTGATGGCCGGCTTGGCCAGAACCACGGCGGCCTGGCCCGTGCCGGGCAGGTCGATGACCACATTGCGCGGCTGGTAGCCGGTGGGCGCGGCCGGCGGGGCCGGCGGCGGGGTGGCGGGCTTCTTCCAGCCGCCGAAAGCCTTTTCCGCCAGGGCGAAGCCGGCCTCGGGCGACAGGTTGCCGGTCACGACCAGCACCGCGTTGTCCGGCCGCCAGTAGGCGGCGTGGGTCTTGGCCAGATCCTCGCGCTTGATTTTCGGCAGCGAGCCGGGCGTGCCGCCCGCCACATGGCCATAGGCCGAGCCGGCGTAGAGCACGGGACTGGTGGCGAAGCTCGCGAGGCTCCCCGGGCGCTGGAACGCCACCGACAGGCCGTCCAGGGTCTCGGCGCGGACGCGGTCCAGCTCCTCGGCTTTGAAGGCCGGGTTCTGGGCCACGTCGGCCATGATCGCCATGGCCGGATCGGCGTTGTTGGCCGTCACGCTGAGGATCAGCGAGGCGGATTCCCAGCCCGAGCCGACGGCCAGGTTGGCGCCGAGGGCTTCGGTCTCGCGCGCGACCTGCGTCGCCGAGCGGGTGGCGGTGCCTTCGGTGAGCAGCTCGGAGGTCAGGCTGGACGTGCCGGCCAGGCCGGCGGGATCGGAACTGGCGCCGCCCTTGACGGTCAGGGTCGAGGTGATCAGCGGCAGCTCGCTGGACTTGGCGACGATGACCCGCAGGCCGTTGGCCAGGGTCTTTTCGGCCGGGGTCGGCAACACGGCTGGGATCGGCGCGGCGACCGCCGGGATCTTCTCGCGCTCGGCCTCCGGCGCCAGGGTGGTGATCGGGCCGTCGTACTTGACCGAGGCCACCTTCGGGATCGGCGGCGTGGCGTCCTTTTCGCCGGCCGGACGATCCTTTTCGGGCAGATAGTTGATCACCGTCCGGCGATCATCGGCCAGATACTGGCGGGCCACGCGCTGGATGTCGGCGGCGGTCACCGCCTGCAGTTCGGCCAGGCTGGAATTGGCGGCGGCGGCGTCGCCCTCGGTCTGCAGGGCGTAGCCGATGGCGAAGCCGCGACCGTCGATCTCCTCGCGGCGACGCACGGCGTCGGCCAGCAGACCGGCCTTGGCCTCGGCCAGCTCGGCCGGCGTCACCAGACCGTCGCGGACGCGGGCGACCTGGGCGCGCAGGGCGGCCTCGCCCTGGGCCACCGTCTTGCCGCCGGCCATGATGGCGCCGACATAGAACAGGCCCGGCTGGGCGTTGTTCGGGGCCGACGAGAACACCGACTGGGCGATCTTCTGCTCATAGACCAGGCTGTCATAGAGGCGCGAGGACTTGCCGGCGGTCAGGATCGCGTCCAGCACCGCCAGAGCGGGCGCGTCCTTGTCCGCGGCGGCGGGCGCCAGCCAGGTGATGGCCAGGGCCGGCAGCGGCACATTGGGGCCGTAGGTGTTGACGGTCTTGGGGCCGGTGCGGGCGGGCTCGACGGCGGTGACCTTCGGGATGGCGCCGGCGGGCGTGGTCAGGGACCCGAAGTACTTGTCGATCATCGCATCCAGCTTGGCCTGGTCGAAATTGCCGACGATGATCAGGGCGGCGTTGTCCGGGCGATAATAGGTGCGGTGGAAGGCGCGCACGTCATCGACGGTGGCCGCGTCCAGCTCCTCGATCGAGCCGATGCCGGGGCGCTGATAGGGGTGGACCGCGAACGACTGCTGCGGGATCGACAGGGCGAAGAAGCGGCCGTAGGGGTCGGCCAGGACGCGCTGGCGCAGCTCTTCCTTCACCACGTCGCGCTCGGAGGCGAACACCGTCTCGTCGATGACCAGCGACTTCAGGCGATCAGCCTCGGCCCAGATGAGGCGCTCCAGGTGATTGGCCGGCACCACTTCGTAATAGTTGGTGAAGTCGTCCCAGGTGGAGGCGTTGTTGAAGCCGCCGACGTCCTCGGTCAGGCGGTCGACCGTCTCGTTGGGCATGTTGCGCGTGGCCTTGAACATCAGGTGCTCAAACAGGTGCGCAAAGCCCGACCGGCCCTGGGGATCGTCCTTGGAGCCGACGCCGTACCAGACCTGCACCGAGACGTTGGGCGTTGTGGTGTCGCGCGAGGTGAACACCTTCATGCCGTTGGCCAGCACGCGCTGCTGGTAGACGATCGGCGGGACGGCGATCGAGGCGGTCGCGGCCGGCTGGGCCTGGGCCGGGGCGGCCAGCGCGAGCGGCGACAGCGCCGTGGTGGACAGGGCCGCGGCCACGAGGGCCAGCTTGGCGGTGCGGATCATGCGCGAAAGTCTCCTGAACGTTTGCGCGGGACCCTAGCACCGCCTGTTCGCCGGGAAACCTTACCGAGAGTTCATCTAGGGGGCGAACGGCCTAGAGCGTGAGGCCGAAAGTGGGAACCGGTTTCGGCTATTCTCACGCTCTAAGTGTTTGATTTAGAGACTTTTTAACGCCTGAAATCGATTCCGATTTCAGGCTAAAGGCTCTAGTCGATCAGAAACCGCGCCCGTTGCGCCGGCGTCGGGATCCGGCACTGGTCGTCCTTGCCGAAGATCCGATAGCGGTTCGCCGCGACCCAGTCATAGACCCGGTCGGTCAGGCCGCGCGGCAGGCGATCGATCCAGGCCAGCCGGCGCCACGGCGCGGGCAGCCGCCGCAGCAAGGCGGCGACGGCCTGCGTCTTGCGCAGCGGCTGACCGTGATCGAGGAACAGGAAGCTCTCCGGCGAGTCGGGGTCGAGGCCGTGGGCGATCGCCAGCCGCCGACCCGCCGGCGACTGGATCGCGGTGAAGCGGATCACCCCGCGACGATCCAGCCTGAGCACCGTCCGCACCACCCCGTCGCAGAGGTGGCAGACGCCGTCGAACAGCATCACCGCGTCGGGCTTATCGGGGTCTGGGGTGGTCATCCGCCTTCGCACTCCCGCCGAAGCGCCGCCAGCGACTGGGGCACGGTGCGTCGCATCAGGCTGGAGACCAGGCTGGCCGGCGCCGCGTAGGGCGCGGTGGCCCAGAGGTCGTAGGTCACCCGCGTGCGCGTCCCGCCGTCCAGCGGCTCCAGCCGCCAGAACCCATCGCAGGCGCGGATGTCGCCCCCGATACAGGTGAAGCGGATTTCCCGATCCGGCGGCAGCGACAGGCGAGACCGCGACTGCAGGGCAGGCAGGAAGAAGCCCCACTTGACGGTGTGCTCGCGCATCTCAGAGCCGTCGGCGGCGCGAGACACCACCCGGCAGCGCTTGACCCCCGGGCTCATCCGCGCGGCGCGGCCGCAATCCAGGATGACCGCGAACACCACAGACGGCGGCGCGGCGATCTCGATGCTGGCGCGCACCACGGCGCGGCCCTGCTGATCCGCATGCGCCTCGACCTGGACGGACCCATCCTTGGCGGCCCACTCCGAGGCCGCGCGCGCAGGGGCGGCGGCGGCGATGGCCAGCAGGAGAGGGAGGATCCAGCGCATGGCGCGCAAGCTAGCGCGCCGATGCGACGTTCGTCAGGTCCCCGCGCGGTTCTTCACCAGATCATCGACCACCGACGGATCGGCGAGGGTCGAGGTGTCGCCCAGGCTCCCGAGCTCGTTCTCGGCGATCTTGCGCAGGATGCGGCGCATGATCTTGCCCGAGCGGGTCTTGGGCAGGCCCGGGGCCCACTGGATGACGTCCGGCGCGGCGAAGGGGCCGATCTCGTGGCGGACCCACAGGACGAGGTCTTTGCGAAGCGCCTCCGTAGCCTCGATCCCCGCCTTCAGGGTGACATAGGCATAGACGCCCTGCCCCTTGATGTCGTGCGGATAGCCGACCACGGCGGCCTCGGCGACGGTCTCGTGGGCGACGAGCGCGCTCTCGATCTCGGCGGTGCCCAGGCGGTGGCCCGAGACGTTGATCACGTCGTCCACGCGGCCCGTGATCCAGTAGTAGCCATCGGCGTCGCGGCGGCAGCCGTCGCCGGTGAAGTACTTGCCGGGATAGGTCGAGAAATAGGTCTCGAAGAACCGCTGGTGATCGCCATAGACGGTCCGCATCTGGCCCGGCCAGCTGTCGGTGATCACAAGGTTGCCTTCGGTGGCGCCGTCCAGGACCTGACCCTCGGCGTCCACGAGCTGCGGCTTGACGCCCGGCAAGGGTTTGGAGGCCGAGCCCGGCTTCAGGGCGGTGGCGCCCGGCAGCGGGGTGATCAGCATGCCGCCGGTCTCGGTCTGCCACCAGGTGTCGACGATCGGCAGCTTCTCCTTGCCGACCACGCGGTGGTACCAGAGCCAGGCCTCCGGATTGATCGGCTCGCCGACGCTGCCGAGGATGCGCAGGGAAGACAGGTCGTTCTTCGTCACATGCGCATCGCCCTCGCGCATCAGGGCGCGCAGAGCGGTGGGGGCGGTGTAGAAGATCTCGACCTTGTGCTTGTCGATCACCTCCCAGAAGCGGCTGGGGGTCGGATAGTTCGGCACGCCCTCGAAGATCAGGCTGGTCCCGCCATTGGCCAACGGGCCGTAGACGACGTAGCTGTGGCCCGTGACCCAACCGACGTCGGCGGTGCACCAGAACACCTCGCCCGCCTTGTAGTCGAACACCGCCCAGAAGGTCCAAGAGGCCCAGGCCAGATAGCCGCCGGTGGTGTGCAACACCCCCTTGGGTTTGCCCGTCGAGCCTGAGGTGTAGAGGATGAACAACGGGTCCTCGGCGTTCATCGGCTCAGGCGGGCAAGCGGCCGAGACGGTGTCGCGCACGTCCTGCCAGACGATGTCACGGCCCGATTTCAGCGGCACGTCAGCGCCGGTCCATCGGATCATCAGCACCTTGCCCACCCACGGACAGTGGGTCAGCGCTTCGTCGATATTGGCCTTCAGTGGCACGCGCCGCCCACCGCGGCGGCCCTCGTCGGCGGTGATCACAAAGTGCGAGGCGCAGTCCTGAATGCGGCCGGCGATGCTGTCGGGCGAGAAGCCGCCGAACACCACCGAATGCACGGCGCCGATCCGCGCGCAGGCCAGCATGGCGACCGCCGCCAGCGGCACCATCGGCAGATAGATCGTGACGCGGTCGCCCTTCTTGACGCCCTGCGCCTTGAGAACGTTGGCCATGCGGCAAACCTCCTCGTGCAACTGGCCATAGGTTAGGGTGTCGGAGGTCCCGGGCTCGTCGCCCTCGAAGACCAGGGCCACGTCGTCTTTCTTGGCCGGCAGGTGGCGATCGATGCAGTTGGCCGAGACGTTCAGAACGCCGTCCTCGTACCAGCGGATGCGGAAGTCCTCCTTGGCGTAGGAGACGTCCTTGATCTTGGTGGGCGGCGTGATCCAGTCGAGTCGGGCGGCGATGTCGCGCCAATGGCTGTCCGGATCGGCTTCGACGCGAGCCAGCGCCGCGTCATAGGCGGCCGCATCGATATGGGCGTCTCGCGCCAGATCCGCAGGAACCGGGAAAACCTGTCCGTCGCTCACCACCGCACTCCCTTATCTTGTTGGTCGTTGGCATAGGCGATGCGCCTTCCTCGGCGCAAGAAGACCAATCGGCTTTCTGATCCGGGCAAGATGACGACTTTGCGCGGGCGGCGTAAAGCTAACGCGTCGCCCTTGTCCGGAGTTTTTCATGCTGCTCGCCCTATCCACCTGGTCCGAGATCGAAACGCGCCTGAAGACCAGCCAGACGGTGGTGGTGCCGATCGGCTCCAACGAGCAGCATGGACCGACCGGCCTGCTGGGCACCGACTGGCTGTGCCCCGAGATCATCGCCCACGAGGCCAGCAAGCGCGCGGCCGACAAGGTGCTGGTGGCCCCGGCCTTCAATATCGGCATGGCCCAGCATCACCTGGCCTTCCCAGGCACCATCTTCCTCCGGCCCTCGACCTTCATCGCCGCGATCGGCGACTGGGTGCGGTCGCTGGGCGCCCACGGTTTCACGCGCATCTATTTCCTGAACGGTCACGGCGGCAACGTCGCCTCGATCGAGGCGGCGTTCTCAGAGATCTACGCCGACTACAGCTTCCGCCAGCAACGCGCGCCCTTCGCCCTGAAGCTGAAGAACTGGTGGGACCTGGCCGGCGTCAACGCCCTGGCCAACCGGCAATTCCCGACGGGGCACGGCAGCCATGCCACCCCGTCCGAGATCGCGGTGACCCAGTGGGCCTATCCGGAGACGATCAAGACGGCGGCCTATTCGCCCCAGATCGCGCCCACGGGTCCGATCCGCGAGGCGCTGGATTTCCGCGCCCGCTACGCCGACGGCCGCATGGGCTCGGATCCCGCCCAGGCGACGCCCGAGAAGGGCGGCGAGCTGGTGAGTATGGCGGCCAACGCCCTGATCGAGGACCTGGCCGCGTTTTCGGCGGAGCGGGCGCCGGCCTAACTCTTCCAATTCTAAAAATAGCGCGTCATCCCGGCCGCACCCCGGCGAAAGCCGGGGGGAGAGCCAGGACCCAGGGGCCACCGCAAAGCATTGGCCCCTGGGTCCCGGATAGCCTCTGCGAGGCTTCCGGGATGACGATGAGATTTTACGTTTGGGGTTGGTGGGGCTTTCAGGCTTCCACCACCCGCCGCGCCAGCGCCGGCTGGCCGTGGCGGGCGGCCATCACCTCGCCGATCACCGCGACCGCCACCTCGAACGGCGCCTTGCCGCCCAGATCAAGACCGATCGGGGCGCGCAGCTTGGCCAGCTCGCGCTCGCCAAGACCCGCCGCCTTCAGCCGTGCGATCCGCTCGGGTAGACGCCGCCGCGCGCCAAGCAGGCCGACATAGGGCGCAGGCGAGGGCAGGGCGGCCATCAGCGCCGCGTGATCCTGCTCCAGGTCATGACCGCACACCGCCACCGACGTCCACGCGTCCAGCCCGATGGCGGCGAGGGCGCCCTCCAGGGGTTCGCGGCGATAAGCGACGCCCGGCAGGGGCGGCGGCGCGGCCTGCCCCTTGGGGCGCAGCAGGAAGGTCTCATGGCCGGACTGGGCGGCCAGACTGGCGATCGCCAGCGCCGTCGGGTCACCACCGATCACCACCACGCGCGGGGTTGGGTCATAGGCCCGCTCGAACGCTCCGGCCCAGGGAACCTCCGGCGTCTCGGCGCAGAGGCGACGCGTCCCGTCGCTGACCCAGAAGGCCGGCAGACGGGCGGCGGCCAGATCGAGCAGAGCCCGGGCGGCTTGATCGTCGGGGGCGATCCGCTCGACCAGGATTTCGATCCGCGCGCCGCACAACAGGCGGATGTCCGGCCAGGGACTGCCCTCGCCATAGACCAGCCGACGCGAAACCCCGTCTCCGAGGCAGGCGCGGGCGTGGACCTCGACATCCGCCTCGATGCAGCCGCCGGACAGAAACCCGGAAACAATTTTTTTGCCGAAGACCATCTGGGCGCCGACTGGGCGCGGGCCGCCGCCGCCCAGCGCGACGATCGTCGCCAGGGCTGCAGGGCCTCTGGAAAGCGCCTGGGCCAAGGCCGGGCGGGTGTCGTCAGCCAGGCCGTGCATCGGCCAGGCGGCGTCTTCTGAGTCAAAGGTCATCGGCGTGACTTTAACCCCTCGGCAAGGTTCCAGAAACCGGATGTTCAAACCTTGGCGCGTAGCCTCCCGGTCTGTTGGTGAGTTTCGCGCACGGATGGCGATGTCCATTTCGGTCTCAAAACTGGGTCTGGCGGCCGCTCAATTCGGCCTCGACGGCGGGAGTTCGTCCGCGCCGCGCGGTCGCACGCCCGAAGCCGAAGCCCGCGATATCCTGAACATCGCCGCCCGCGCCAAGCTGTCGGTGCTGGACGCCTCGGGTCTGTTCGGCCGCGCCGAGACCGTGTTGGGCGACCTCATTCCGCGCCCCGTTCCCTTCCGCGTCACGATCTCGACCGCCCGCGCCGACCGTGGCCCTGACTTTGTCGAGGCCGAGGCCCGCGCCGCCCTGCGCCGAATCGGCGTCGAGCGCGCCGACGCCATTGTCGTTCATTCGCCCGCCGAGCTGTTCGGCCCGCATGGCGCGGCGCTCTGGGAGCGTCTGCAGCGCCTGAAGGACCAGGGCCTGTTCGCCAAGATCGGCGTCTCGGCCCACGCCTCCGACGATCCGGTGGGCGTGGCGCGGCGCTTCAAGCCCGACATCCTGCAGGCCCCAGCCTCGCTGCTCGATCAGCGCCTGCTGGCCGATGGCTCGCTGCAGCGTATCGCCGGCATGGGGATCGAGGTGCACCTGCGCTCGATCTTCCTGAACGGCCTTCTGTTCCTGCCGCCCGATCGCGTGCCCGCCCAGCTCAAGGGCGCCTCTGGCCGCCTGTCGCGCGTGCGCCGCATGATCGCCGAGGGTCGCTCTGACCCGCTGCAAGCGGCGCTGGGCTTTGCCCTGTCGCGTCCCGAGGGTTCGGCCGTGCTGGTCGGCGTCAACTCGGCCGCCGAACTGTCGGCGGTGGTGGCGGCCGCCTCGAGCCCGCCACCGGATCTCGATTGGGACGACATGGCCATCGACGATCCGGTCGCGCTCGATCCGCGACGTTGGGTCGCCTAACACCCTCCCCGAATCACCCTCGACAATAGGCTGCATGGGACGGCGCGCGCCTGGGCGCAGCGTCGTTCAGCGCGCGTTAAGCGTGCCTGTTAAGCTTACATAAGTTTCTGATTCATCGAGGTTTTATTCTTCTGGCCTAGGTTGGTCGCAACCTTCGGAGACGCGTCATGATCCTCGCCGTCCTGCAAGCCCGCATGGGCTCGTCCCGCCTGCCGGGCAAGTCGATGGCCACCCTTCAGGGGGAGCCGATGATCGTGCGCCAGCTCGAGCGCCTGCGCGGCGCGCGCTGTCTCTCTAAGATCATCGTGGCCACCAGCCAGGACGCCGCCGATGACGCCCTGGCCGGTTTCCTCGTCTCGCGCGGCTACACTGTTCATCGCGGGGCTGGCGCTGACATTCTGGCGCGCATCGCCCGCTGCGCCGACGCGATCAGCGCCGTCACCCATGTCGTTCGCCTGAAGGGCGACGCGCCGTTCATGGATCCCGGCGTGGTCGACGACGCCGTCCGCATGGCGCTGGCCAGCGGCGCCGACTACACGTCCAACCGCGTCCACCGCACCTATCCGGCCGGCCTCGAGGTCGAGGTCATCAAGGCGAGCGTCCTGCGCCAGGCCGCCGCCGAGGAGCGCGACCCGACCGCGCGCATCTCGCCCACCGCCGCCATTCGAAACCAGCCAGAGCGCTGGCGCCAGGCTCATCTGCGCGCCGCCCGCGACTGCTCGCGGCTGGACTGGCGGGTCAAGACGGCGGCCGACCTGGCCTTTGCGCGCTCGGTCTATGACGCGCTGCATCCCGGAGACCCCGATTTCCGCATGGGCGACGTGCTCGATCTCCTCGAGAACCGTCAGGACATCGCCCGCTTCGCCGCCTGAGTTTTCGTACGCGTCTGTGTTCCTCTCCCAAAAAACTCAAAGGGCGCCGTGCGAAACCCGCACGGCGCCCTTCTTCTGTCCGATGATCGAAGGTCCCTACTTCCAGGCGCCGTAGGGATCGATCGAGGTCTTGCCCAGCGCTTCGGCCACGGCCGGATGGGTCAGTTCGCCGTTCAGGACGTTGAGGCCCCGGGCCAGGTGGACATTGGCCTTCAGGGCGTCGAGACCCTTGTCGGCCAGGGCCAGACCGAAGGGCAGCGTGGCGTTGCCCAGCGCTTCGGACGAGGTGCGCGGCGCCGCGCCCGGCATGTTGGCCACGCAGTAGTGGACGACGCCGTCGACGGTGTAGGTCGGCTCGGCGTGGGTGGTCGGCTTGCTGGTCTCAAAGCAGCCGCCCTGGTCGATCGAGACGTCGACCAGCACCGAGCCCGGTTTCATTTGCTTCAGGTGCTCGCGGCGCACCAGCTTGGGCGCGGCCGCGCCGGCGGTCAGCACCGCGCCGATGACGACATCGGCCTTGAGGATCTCTTCCTCGACGGCGCCGAAGGTGGAGTAGCGGGTCAGGATCCGGCCCTGATAGAGGTCGTCCAACTCGCGCATGCGCGGGATCGAGCGTTCCAGCACCACGACCTCGGCGCCGAGGCCCGCAGCCATGCGCGCGGCATTGCTGCCGACCACGCCGCCGCCCAGCACGGCCACGCGGGCCGGGGGCACGCCGGGCACGCCGCTGAGCAGCAGGCCCATGCCGCCATTGTGCTTCAGCAGCGTCTCGGCCGCCGAGAACACGGCGATGCGGCCGGCCACTTCCGACATCGGGGCCAGCAGCGGCAGGCCGCCCTTGGCGTCGGTGACGGTTTCATAGGCGATGGCCGCGCAGCCGCTCTTGAGCAGGCCTTCGGTCTGGGCCGGATCGGGCGCCAGGTGCAGGTAGGTGAAGAGGATGTGGCGCGGTTCGAGCTTTTCCCACTCGACCTTCTGCGGCTCCTTGACCTTCACGATCATGTCCGCGCCGGCGAAGACCGCGTCGGCGTCGGCGACGATGCTCGCGCCCGCCTTGACGTAGACGTCGTCGGCATAGCCGGCGCCGAGGCCCGCGCCCGACTGGACGATGACGGTATGACCGTGGCCGACATATTCACGGACGGCCGTGGGGGTAAGTCCGACCCGGTGTTCGCCCGGTTTGATCTCGGAAGGGACGCCAACGCGCATGATGTTTCCTCCAAAGGCGCTTTGATGGCGATCATGCGCCTCTTTCACCGCAGTTTTCTTGGCGATTTCGGCGAGCGCCGCCGTCTTGATGCAGGAATCCTGCGTGCTATAATATTTCTATGAAGAAAGCCGCCGTAGAACTGGACAGTTTCGACCGGAAGCTCCTCACGGCGCTGCAAAGACGTGGCCGAGCCAGCTATGTCGAGCTGGGCGAGGCGGTCAGTCTTTCGGAGTCGGCCTGCCTGCGTCGCGTCCGGGCGCTGGAGGAGCAGGGCGTCATCAGCCGCTACGCCGCCGTGATCGACGAACGGGCGGTGGGCCTGCCGCTCAGCGTGTTCGTCACCGTGACCTTGTCGTCCCAGGCCGAAAGCGCGCTCAGCGCTTTCGAAAAGGCCATCGCCAATGTGCGCGAGGTGGCCGAGTGCTACCTGATGACCGGCGGCTCGGACTATCTGCTGCGGCTGGTGGTGCGCGATGTCGACGACCTGGAGCGCGTCCACGCCCAGGAGCTGACGCGGATCCCCGGCGTGGTGCGGGTCAGTTCCAGCATCGCCATGCGCACCGTGGTCAAACGTGTCGAATTGCCGCTGTAGGGATCGATTAACCTTGTCTTGAGCCGTCGGGGCTTAAGCTTGCTCGACTTTCAATCGCGTCGGGGGACGAGATGGTTTCGAGACGGCTCCTCTTGGGGGCGCTGGCCGGCATGGCCGCGCCGGCTCTGGCCTTCGCCGAAGGCGACGGGCATGCGCCCAACCTGCTGACCAAGAAGGGCAGGCGCACCGCCAGCGCCCTCAAGCATCAGGCCGGCGACAAGGCCGCCCTCAACAAGGCGATGGCCAGCGTCAAGCCGATGGAGCCCGACCCCGCCCACGCGCCGGAAGCCCATGCGCCGCCACAGGAGGTCTCGCCTGACGAGGCCCTGGGCCGCCTCAAGCACGGCAACGGCATCTTCGCGCGCGGCGGCGCCAATCTGATGCTGCCCAGCCTGGCGCGGATCAACGATCTGTCCAAGGGCCAGAAGCCGTTCGCGATCATCGTCGGCTGTTCCGACAGCCGCGTCCCGCCCGAGCTGGTCTTCAATTGCAATCTCGGGGAACTGTTTGTGGTCCGCGTCGCTGGCTCCACCGTCAGCCGCGAAGGCCTGGGATCGATCATCTACGCCGTCGAGCATCTGGGCGCGCCGCTGATCGTGGTTCTGGGTCACACCAAGTGCGGGGCGGTCGGCGCCGCCGTCGACGTCGCCACCAAGTCCGCCCACCTGCACGGGGCCCTGCACGAGATGGTGCTGCCGATCCTGCCGGCCGTCACCGCGGCCGAGGCCAAGCATCCCGCTGATCTGCAGGACGCCGCCATCCGTCAGAACGTCCGCGACGTCGCCGCCCGGCTCAAGGTCGCCGACGGCGTGCTGGCCGAGAAGCTGGGAGAGGGGCGCCTGAAGATCGTCTCGGCCTGCTACGACCTGGCCAGCGGTCTCGTCGCCTTCGACGCCTGACATCGTCATCTTCGCGCCGTTGACCCTCGTCGCCGCTTAGGCTCAAGTCCCCCCGGGGCTGAGCTTGAGGGGAGAGACGATGTCGACGGACGAGACGCCGCCGGAAGGCGGCCGTGACTTCCGCACGGCTCTGAAGGCTCGATGGGACGCCGCGCGCGCTGCAGTCGCTGATCGCTGGCCGGACGCCCTGAAAGGCCCTGTCGCCCTGGCCCTGGCCGGGGCGCTGGTCGTCGGCTTCGGCGGCGGCTTCGCCGTCGGCAAGGGCGGACAGTTCTTCGGCGGCGGCAAGCCGGCCGGCGCGGAGTCGGTCAAGGGCGAGGCCTGGTCGCTGTTCGGCAAGCCGCGCTCGGCCAACGCCCCCCGTCGCGGCATCCCCAAGCCCGAAGGCTTCGCGGTCTGGCAGACGCGCGTCGACAGCAGCGGCCCCGATCCGCTGGCCTGCATCCGCATGAGCCGGGACCTTGATCCGTCCAAGGCCTATGCCGACTTCGTGCTGGTGTCGCCCGATCTTGGCCGCCAGCCGTCGGTCCGGGTGAAGGGCGACGAGTTGTGCCTGGGCGGGATCGGCTTCACCGACCATCGCATCACCCTGCTCAAGGGCCTGCCCGCCAAGGGCGGCGAGACCCTGGGCGCCAATGCCGACGTCGACTTCACGTTTGGCGAAAAGCCCCCCTATGTCGGCTTCGCCGGCGACGGCGTGATCCTGCCGCGCGAGGAGTCCGACGGCGTCGCCATCGAGACGATCAACGTCCAGACCCTGGCCATCGAGGTCTGGCGCGTCCCGGACCGCAACCTCGTTCGCAAGTCGATCAGCGCGCCCGAACCGACGGGCGAAGGCGACTGGGCCGGCGACTATGGCGAGGACTCCGTCGGCGACGACGGTCGCCAGGTCTGGAAGGGCACGGTGCAGGTCACCGGCGGCGCGACCGGCCAGAAGGCCACCACCGTCTTCCCGCTGGGCGCGGTGCTCAAGGACATGAAGGCCGGCGCCTTCGTCATCAAGGCGCGCGACGCCTCGGGCGGCCGCGAGGCCGAGGACGGCGACAACAATCCCGCCCAGGCTCGCCGCTGGATCGTGTTCACCGACATGGCCATGCTGGCCTATGACGGCTCCGAGAGCCTGGACGTGGTCGTCCGTTCGCTGAAGAGCGCCAAGACGGTCTCGGGCGTGCGCGTGGCCCTCGTGGCCGCCGACGGCGAGTCCCTGGCCGAAGCCCAGAGCGACGCCGACGGCCGCGTGCGGTTCCTGCGTCCCTTGCTGAAGGGCCAGGGCGCCGAGCGCGCCAAGATGGTCATGGCCTATGGCGCTCAGGGCGATCTGGCCGTGCTGGATCTGGACCGCTCGCCGGTGGACCTGTCCAAGCAGGGCGTGGGCGGTCGCACCGAGGGCGGGGTCGATGGTCGCAGCGTCGCGGCCGACATCGACGGCTACCTCTACGCCGACCGCGGCATCTATCGTCCGGGCGAGACGGTCCACCTGACGGCGATGATCCGTGACCGGATGGCCAAGGCGGTCAACGACCGCAAGGGCGAGATCATCGTCAAGCGCCCCTCGGGCGTCGAGTTCCGCCGCTATCAATTCAGCCAGGCCAATGCGGGCGTGGCCCTGGCCGACATCGCCCTGCCGCGCTCGGCGCCGCGCGGGCGCTGGACGGCGGAACTACGTATCGAGGGCATCGAGGAGGCGACCGGGTCGCTGAGCTTCTCGGTCGAGGACTTCGCGCCCCAGCGTCTGGCCGTCACCGCCACGGGCCAGGAGTCCGTGCCGATGGGCGCGGGCGACACGCGCAAGGTCGATGTCTCGGCGCGGTTCCTCTATGGCGCGCCGGGCGCGGGCCTGCAGACGCAAGGCGAGGCGCGCCTGCGCGCCGACACCGACCCGTTCCCGGCCTTCAAGGGCTTTGAATGGGGCGACCAGGGCAAGCCGTTCGAGGAGAAGTATCTCGACCTCGGCGCGACGGTGACCGACGGCGAAGGCCGCGCGATCCTGTCGGTGGGAACCGGCGATGTCGGCGACACCGCCCAGCCGCTGGTGGCCTCGGTCACAGCGTCCGTCTTCGAGCCGGGCGGTCGTCCAGTCCGCGAGGGACTGGACCTGAAGATCCGTCCCAAGGCCGTCTATTACGGCGTCAAGGTCGAGCAGGGCGAGGCGGGCCAGGGCGATCCGCCTGTCAGCCTCGACCTGATCGCGGTCAACGCCGCCGGCCAGCGCATCGGCGCGACGGCGACCTACACCCTGGTGGCCGAGCGCTGGGACTATGACTGGTTCCAGCAGAACGGCCGCTGGCAGTGGCGGCGCAGCAGCCGCGACGCGATCGTGGCCAAGGCTCAGGTCAATATCGGCGCTGGCCAGCCGGCCAGGATCACCCGCCGCCTGGGCTGGGGCGACTATCGCCTCGAGGTCGAGGGCGCCGATGGGGCTCGGACTGTCACCCGCTTTTCGGCGGGCTGGGGCGCGCCGGCCCGTGAGGGCGAGGCGCCGGATGTCGTCCGCGTCACCGCTGGAACCAAGGCCTATGCGCAGGGCGACACCGTCGAGATCACGCTCAAGCCGCCCTATGCGGGTGAGGCCCAGATCGCGGTCGCCACCGATCGCCTGATCGACCTGAAGACCGTCAGCGTCGGCGAGAAAGGAACGACCGTTCGCCTGAAGACCTCGGCCGCCTGGGGCGGCGGGGCCTATGTGATGGTCAGCGTCATCCAGCCGCGCGATCCGGTGGCCTCGCCCAAGCCGCGCCGGGCGCTGGGCCTCGTCTATGTGCCGATCGACCCCAAGGGCCGCAAGCTGACGGTCGATCTGGGCACGCCCAGCAAGATCGACAGCAAGGCGCCGGTCGAGATCCCGGTGAAGGTGTCGGGCATGGGCCTGGGCCAGAAGGCGCGCATCACCATCGCGGCGGTGGACGAGGGCATCCTGCGCCTGACCCACCAGGAAAGCCCCGACCCGGTGAAGTGGTACTTCGGCAAGCGGGCCCTGACCCTGAATTATCGCGACGACTACGGTCGTCTTCTGGACCCGAACATGGGCGCGCCGGCCAATGTCAATTTCGGCGGCGACGAGATCGGCGGCGAGGGTCTGACGACCACGCCGATCAAGACCGTGGCCCTGTGGTCGGGCGTCGTGGAGACCGGCTTCGACGGCAAGGCGGTGGTCAAGCTGCCGGCGGCCGACTTCAACGGCGAACTGCGCATCCAGGCCGTGGCCTGGACCGACACCGCCGTCGGCTCGGCCTCCAAGCCGCTGACCGTGCGCCAGCCGGTGGTGGCGGACCTGAACCTGCCGCGCTTCCTGGCGCCGGGCGACCAGGCCTACGCCACGCTGGAGCTGCACAATGTCGAGGGCAAGCCGGGCGCCTATACCGCCGAGGCCTTCTCGGTGGGCGGGCTGAAGGTCGCCTTCAAGAAGGTGTTCCAGCTGATCCTGGGCCAGCGCGTCGCCGAGAAGATCCCCTTCCTGGCGCCGGACGTCACGGGCGTGGGCAAGATCGGCTTCAAGGTCGCAGGCCCGGGCTTTGTGACCCAGAAGGACTATCCGATCCAGACGCGCCTGGGCTGGGGCGACATCGTGCGCACCACCACCGAGCCGCAGAAGCCGGGAGAGGCCTTCACCCCCTCCTACCCGCTGCTGGCGGGCCTGGCGGCGGGCGATGTGACGATGCAGGTCAGCTATTCGCCGATCCGGGGCTTTGACCCGTCGGCGATCGCGGTGGCGCTGCAGCGCTATCCGTACGGCTGCACCGAGCAACTGGTCTCGACGGCCTATCCGCTGCTCTATGCCCAGACCTTCTCCAATGACCCCAAGCTCAAGCGCACCCCGGCGGCCCTGGCCGGCGCGGTGGGCAAGCTCTTGGACCGCCAGACCCTGGACGGAGCCTTCGGGCTTTGGCGCGTGGGCGACGGCGAGGCCGACCCGTGGCTGGGCGCCTATGTCGTCGACTTCCTGTTGGAGGCGAAAGCTCAAGGCGTGGCCGTGCCCGATGCGGCCATCGACAAGGCCGTCAGCGCCATGCGCCAGGTCAGCCGTCCCGACGGCTGGGCCTCGGTCGCCTACCGCATGGAATATCCGGGCTGGTGGGCCAGCAACGAGGACGCCTCCAAGCAGGCGACCGAACGGATGCGCCGCCGCGCCAGCGCCTACGCCCTCTATGTGATGGCGAAGGCGGGCAAGGGGGATCTGGCCCGCCTGCGCTGGTGGCACGATGTGCAGATGGAGGACGAGGACCAGCCGATCGCCAAGGCCTATGTCGCCGCGGGCCTGGCCCGGATGGGCGACAACGCCCGCGCCCGCTCGGCCATGCGTCAGGCGGTCGGGTCGCTGGGCTATCGTGACGAGATGGACTGGTACCAGTCCACCCTGCGCGACACCGCCGTGCTGACGGCGCTGGCGGCCGAGTCCGGCATGATGGACGTGGCGCGACAGATGCAGGGACGGCTTGAGAACTCGGTCAAGGATCCTGACGCCCTCAACACCCAGGAGCAGGCGGCCCTGCTGCACGCGGCCAACGCCCTGATCAAGGCCTCGGGTCCGATCTCGATCCAGGCGACCGGCGCCAACCCGCTGCCGCCCGCCGGCGGCGCGCCGCGCTGGGCGGTGGGTAAGCTGGCCGACGCCCGCTTCGTCAACACCGGCAAGGGCGTGCTGTGGCGAACGGTCAGCGTGCGCGGCACCCCGGTTTCCGCGCCGCCGGCCACCGCCAGCGGCCTGTCGGTGGGCAAGCGCCTGCTGTCGATGGGCGGCGCGCCGATCGATCCGGCGACCATCCGCCAGGGCGACCGGATCATCGTGCTGGTCTCCGGCCGCTCGATGCAGGAGCGCTCGGTGGCCCTGGTGGTTGACGACGCCTTGCCCGCCGGCTTCGAGATCGAGACCACCCTGGGCGCCGACGACGCCCAGAACGGTCCGTTCAAGTTCCTGGGCGAGCTGACCGCCGCCGACGTGCAGGAAAGCCGCGACGATCGCTTCATCGCTGCCCTGGACCTGGAGGGGAACACGCCCTTCGCCCTGGCCTATGTGGCGCGGGCGGTGACGCCGGGCTCGTTCTTCCTGCCGGGCGCCGTGGCCAAGGACATGTACCGTCCGGCGATCGTGGCGCGCTCGGACGCCTCGCGCGCGACCATCGCGCCTGGGCAATGATGCGTGACGGCCTATCGGCCTTCTTCCCCCTCTGGGGGAGGAGGGCCGCAGGCCCGGAGGGGGCCAGTCGGTGAGGGGTCTGGACGTTTCCGGCGGGGTTTCCCTGACCCGCCCCCTCCGGATGCTGCGCATCCTCCTCCCCCAAAGGGGGAAGACGAGCGATGGCGTCCCCCGCCTGACCAAGGTCCTGATCGCGGTCCTCGCCATCGAGCTGACCCTCTTCACGCTCAGCGCCGTCTTCCCGCCCGACATGACCCGGGCCAAGCAGTCCTCGGCGGTGGTGCTGGACCGGCGCGGCGGATGGCTGCGGGCCCTGCCGGTCGAGGACGGCCGCTGGCGGATCCGCGCCGACCTGGAGCGCACCGACGCCACCTTCCAGAAGCGCCTGATCAAGGTCGAGGACGCCCGGTTCTGGTGGCATCTGGGCGTTGATCCCCTGTCGCTGGTTAGGGCCGTGGGCTCGGCGGTGGTCCAAGGGCGGGTGACCTCGGGCGCCTCGACCCTGACCATGCAGACCGCGCGCCTCTTGGAGCCGCGTCCCCGCACCCTGTGGGCCAAGCTGATCGAGATGGTCCGGGCCGTGCAGCTGGAGTCGCGCCTCTCCAAGCGCGAGATCCTGGCGTTGTACCTGACCCTGGCCCCCTATGGCGGCAATCTGGAGGGCGCGCGGGCCGCCAGCCTCAGCTATTTCGGCCATGAGCCGTCCAGCCTGACAGATGGTGAGCAGGCCCTGCTGATCGCTCTGCCGCAGTCGCCCGAGGCCCGCCGCCCGGACCGCCGGCCCGAGGCGGCCAAGGCGGCGCGGCGCGCGGTGCTGGATAAGATGGTCCGGGGTGCAACCATCAGCGAAGCCGCCGCCTATGAGGCGCAGAACGAGCCCCTGCCGCGTCGGGCCGCCTTCCCCACCCTGGCCTGGCACGCGGCCGGCGAGCTGGCGCGCGCTGCGCCCAAGGGCCAGGCCAGCGTGGTCTCGACCCTGGACGCAGACTTGCAGTCGCGCCTTGAGCCGATGGCCGCCGCCGTCGCTGCGGCCCAGGGGCCGGACGCCACCGCCGCGATCATCGTGGTGGAGATCCGCAACCGCGCGGTGCGGGCGTCAGTGGGTTCGGCCGGGCGCGACCGGGCCGGGGGCTGGGTCGACATGACCCGCGCTTTGCGCTCGCCGGGCTCGGCCCTCAAACCCTTCATCTACGCCATGGCCATGGACGATGGCCTGGTGGCCGCCGACACCCAGCTGACCGACAGCGCCACCCGCTTCGCCGACTATCAGCCCGAAAACTTCGACCGGGTGTTCCACGACAAGGTCACGGTGCGCGAGGCGCTCACCCATTCCCTCAACGTCCCGGCCGTCGCCACGCTGGAGAAGCTGGGGCCGGAGGCCTTCGCCGGTCGCATCGAGGCGGCGGGCGCGCATCTGGCGCGGCCCAAGGCGAAGCTGAAGGAAGCGGGCCTGGCCCTGGCGCTGGGCGGTGAGGGGATCACCTGGCGCGACCTCGTCATGCTCTACGCAGCGCTGGGCGACAACGGGATCGCCAAGCCCCTGGCCTGGACCGAAGCCGAAGCGGTGACCCGAGAGCGGTCGGGCGGGACGCGCCTCGTCCGCCCCGAGGCGGCGCGGCAGGTGCTGGACATCCTGCGCGAGGCCCCCTCGCCCAAGGGCCGCGCGCCGTCGGCCCTGACCCGGGGCGGGCCGTCGATGGCGTTCAAGACCGGCACGTCTTACGGGTTCCGCGATGCGGTGGCGGCCGGGGTGGTCGGCGGCTATGCGATCCTGGTCTGGACGGGCCGAGCCGACGGCGGCGCGCGCGGCGGCCTGACGGGACGGGACGCGGCCTTGCCGCTGTTGTTCGACGTCGCTGACGCCGTGGGCGCTCAGGGCTCAGCCCCGCGCCCGATCGCGCCCAAGGCCGCGCCGCTGGCGCTGCAGAAGCTGCGGGCGGCCGATGAAGGCCCGCGCCTGATCTTCCCGCCCGACGGGGCGGCGGTGCAGGTCGAAGCCCTGGGCCCGAAGGCGCGCGGCCTTGTGCTCGCGGCCGAAGGGGAAGGCCTGACCTGGTATGTGGACGGCGCGCCGCTGGATCTCGATCCGGTCAGCGGCCGCGCGATCTGGAAGCCCACCGCGCCGGGGTTCTACAGGCTCACCGTCGTGGACGGGGAGGGTCGCAAGGCCGCCGCCCGCGTGCGAATCCGGGGCGAATAGGGCCTCAGCCCGGCTGGCCGACCGCGCGCTGGTAGTCTTCCAGACCAGCAATGCCGACATTGAGGTCGTTCACCAGGCCGTCGGCCAGGGAATAGACCCAACCGTGTACGGCCAGGGACTGGCCCCGCGCCCAGGCGTCCTGAACGAAGACATCCGATGCGACATTGCGCACCTGACGCTTGACGTTCAGCTCGGTCAGGCGGTCGAGGCGCGCGCGCTCTTCCGGGATCGCCTCCAATTCGTGGCGGTGTTCGGCGTGGACCTCGCGGATCGGGTGCAGCCAGTGATCGACGAGACCCCGGCGCTTGCCGTCGATCGCCGCCGCCACCCCGCCGCAGCCATAGTGGCCCACGACCATGATGTGCTTGACCTTCAGGACGTCGACCGCGAACTGCAGCACGCTCAGATAGTTGGCGTCCTGCGGCGGGGCGAGGTTGGCCACGTTGCGGTGGACGAACAGCTCGCCGGGATCCAGGCCGACGATCTCGTTGGCCGGCACGCGGCTGTCGCTGCAGCCGATCCACAGGTATTCGGGGCTCTGCTGGTTGGCGAGGCGCCTGAAGAAGTCCGGATCGACCGCCGTCTTGCTCTTCGACCAGGCGGCGTTGTTGGCTTTGAGGTCTTCAAGCATCTAGCGTTCCGGGTGGTGATCAGGGTGGGCGGCGGCGATGGCCGGGTGCGCCCGGGCGTGAGCCGCCGCCGCCGCGATAGCGGGGAACGGCGACAGGTCGACATTGAAGCGGTTGGCGTTGAACACTTGCGGGACCAGCAGGCAGTCGACCAGCCCCGGCGCGTCGCCAAAGGCGTAGCCCTTGCTGTGGGCGGCGACCATCGGCTCCAGGGCCGCGAAGCCGTCGTTGATCCAGCGCGCGACCCAGGCGTTGCGCGCCGGCTCGTCGACCTCAAGCGCGGCCAGCTGGCGTAGGATGCGCAGGTTGTTCAGCGGATGGATGTCGCAGGCGATGATCTCGGCCATGGCCCGCACTGTGGCGCGGTCAAAAGCGTCGCTCGGCAGCAGCGGATGGTCGGGAAAGGTCTCGTCCAGCCATTCCAGGATGGCCAGGCTCTGGGTCAGCGGACGCCCGTCGACCTCCAGCGTCGGCACCAGGGCCTGGGCGTTGAGCGCGCGGTAGGCCTCGCCCTGATGGGCGTTGGCCACCAGGTCGACGGGGCGCAGCTCGAACGCAAGGCCCTTGAGGTTCAGGCCGATACGGACCCGATAGGGCGCGCTGGCGCGCTTGGCGCTGTGCAGGACGAGCTTCATGTCAGCCTTCTCTCTTGGACGCGGACCGGCGCTGCGCGGCTAGACGAGGGTGAACTCCAGGCGGCCGACGCTGTCGATCTCGCCCACGACCTTGTCGCCGCGCGCGATGGCGGCGACGCCTTCGGGGGTGCCGGTGAAGATCAGGTCGCCGGCGGCCAGGGTCCACAGCTGGCTGGCCTTGGCGATCACCTCGCCGATGTTCCAGATCATGTCGCCGACCAAGCCGTGCTGGCGCGCCTGGTCATTGACCGACAGGGTCACGGCGGCGTCGGCCGCCGGGGCGTCCATCACGCGGATGGCGCTGATCGGCGCGCTCTGGTCAAAGCCCTTGGCCGCCTCCCAGGGCTGCCCCTTGGCCTTGGCCGCAGCCTGCAGGTCGCGACGGGTCAGGTCGACGCCGACCGCATAGCCGAACACGCAGGCCAGGGCCTGCTCGATCGACATATCCGCGCCGCCCGCCTTCAGCGCCACCACCAGCTCGATCTCGTGATGCAGGTCGCTGGTCGCCGACGGATAGGCGATCTCTGCGGCCAGCGGCATGATCGCGTCGGCGGGCTTGGCGAAGAAGAACGGCGGGTCGCGATCATCGCCCCCCATCTCGCGGCGGTGGGCGGCGTAGTTGCGGCCGACACACAAGATGCGACGCACCGGGAACAGGGCGTCCGATCCCTCCACCGGGACCGTCGGGATGGCGTGCGGGGGAAAAGCGTAGGTCGTCATGGCGCCTCCTGTAGACCCAAACGGCGCGTGTCAAAACCCCGGTCGCGCAACCGTGAAAGCCGGACTCAAATTGGCCGCCGTTTCGCAACGAGATGGTTGAACAGGCGGGCTAAACGTTCTTTCACTTGCCGCCACGCCCACCGTCGAGTCATCTCGCTGTTGGGGACTAGGGCTAGGACGCCCGTCGGGCGGGTGTCGACATCCGGGACGACGGGCGCTGAATTGGAAACTTTGGAGCTTGGCTCCGCTGCGCAGCTTCCGCCGCGCGGCGATCCGGCTTCCATCGGGGGCATTAGGAAGACCATGCTGATCATCGAGAATCTGACCCACGTCTATGGCAATGGCACCCGCGCCCTGGATGAGGTCAGCCTGACGATCCCGCGCGGCATGTACGGCCTGCTGGGCCCCAACGGCGCCGGCAAGTCGACCCTGATGCGCACCATCGCCACCCTGCAGGCGCCGACCTCGGGCCATATCCGGTTCGGTGACATCGACGTGCTCAAGCACCCCGAGGAACTGCGCAAGACGCTGGGCTATCTGCCTCAGGACTTCGGCGTCTATCCGCGGGTGTCGGCCTACGACATGCTCGACCACATGGCGGTGCTGAAGGGGATCGCGGGCGGCAAGGAACGCAAGGCGACGGTCGAGCACCTGCTGAACCAGGTGAACCTGTGGGATGTGCGCAAGAAGGCGATCGCCGGCTTCTCGGGCGGCATGCGCCAGCGCTTCGGCATCGCCCAGGCCCTGATCGGGGATCCGCGCCTGATCATCGTTGACGAACCGACCGCCGGCCTCGACCCCGAAGAACGCAACCGCTTCCTGAACCTGCTGGCCGAGATCGGCGAGAACGTGGTGGTGATCCTGTCGACCCACATCGTCGAGGACGTCTCCGACCTCTGCCCGGCTATGGCGATCATCTGCAACGGCGCCATCGTGCGCGACGGCGCCCCCGCCGACTTGGTGGCCCAGTTGAAGGGCCGGATCTGGAAGAAGATCATCGACAAGGCCGAGCTGGAGGCCGCCAAGGCCCGCTACAAGGTCATCTCCACCCGCCTGCTGGCCGGCCGCACCGTGATCCACATCGAGTCCGAGACGGATCCGGGCGACGGCTTCACCGCCGTCGAGGGCGGGCTGGAGGACGTCTACTTCTCCACCCTGTCGTCCACCCGCTCGCGCCAAGCCGCGTAAGGAGGACGAGCCGATGTTTGGCAAGATCGCGGGCTTTGAGCTCCGCTACCAACTGAAGTCGCCCGTGTTCTGGGTGGTGGCGGTCATCTTCTTCCTGATGACCTTCGGCGCGGCGACGATCGATCAGATCCGCATCGGCGGCGGCGGCAACATCCACAAGAACGCCCCCTATGCGATCGCCCAGACCCACCTGATCCTGGCGATTTTCTACATGTTCGTGACCACGGCCTTCGTGGCCAATGTGGTGGTGCGCGACGACGAGACGGGTTTTGGGCCGATCCTGCGATCCACGCAGATCCGCAAGTTCGACTATCTGTACGGCCGGTTCACCGGGGCGTTCCTGGCGGCGGCGATCTCGTTCCTCGTGGTGCCGCTGGCCATCTTCGTCGGCTCGTTCATGCCCTGGGTCGACCCCGAGCGGCTGGGACCCAACGACCTGAACGCCTATCTGTTCTCCTATTTCGCCCTGGCCCTGCCGGCGATCCTGCTGACCTCGGCGATCTTCTTCGCCCTGGCCACCGTCACCCGCTCGATGATGTGGACCTATGTCGGCGTCATCGCCTTCCTGGTTCTGTACATCATCGCCGGCATCGCGCTGGATCGGCCCGAATACGAGAAGGGCGCGGCGCTTTGGGAGCCGCTGGGCACCGCCGCCTTCGGCCTGGCGACCAAGTACTGGACGGCCAGCGAGCGCAACAGCCTGACGCCGCCGCTGGCCGGCGCGCTGCTGTTTAACCGCGTGTTCGTCCTCGTCCTGGCGGCCGGCTTCCTGGCGCTCGCCTCCAGCCTGTTCCGCTTCCAGTCCGCCGAGCTGTCGGGTCAGCGCAAGAGCGCCAAGAAGATCAAGGCCGCGCCGGTCGAAGCCGCGCCCGTCGCGTCCGGCCCGCTGCCGACCCCGGTGTTCGACCGCCGGACGGCCTGGGCCCAGCTGATCGTGCGCACGCGCCTCGACATGGGCCAGGTGTTCAAGAGCCCGGCCTTTTTCGTGCTGTTGTTCCTGGGCCTGGCCAACGCCATGGGCGCGCTGTGGTTCGCCACCGAGGCCGGCCGCTATGGCGGCGTGGTCTATCCGGTGACCCGGATCCTGCTCTTTCCGCTGCTGGGGTCGTTCGGCCTGATCCCGATCATCATCGCCATCTACTATTCGGGCGAGCTGGTCTGGCGCGAGCGGGAGCGCAAGACCCACGAGATCATCGACGCCACGCCGGTTCCCGACTGGGCGTTCGTCGCCCCCAAGACCCTGGCCATCAGTCTGGTGCTGATCTCGACCCTGCTGATCAGCGTGGTCGCCGCCATGCTCAGCCAGGTGTTCCACGGCTACTTCAATTTCGAGCTCGAGAAGTACCTGCTGTGGTACGTGCTGCCCCAGGCGCTGGATTTCATCCTGGTGGCCGTGCTGGCGGTGTTCCTGCAGACGATCAGCCCGCACAAGTTCATCGGCTGGGCGCTGATGGTGATCTACATCGTCAGCACCATCACGTTCACCAACCTTGGTTTCGAGCACAAGCTCTACAACTACGGCGCCACCACCGAGACGCCCTTCTCCGACATGAACGGCCTGGGCAAGTTCTGGGTCGGCGCCTGGTGGTTGCGGGCCTACTGGAGCGCCTTCGCTCTGGTGCTGCTGGTGCTGGCCTACGGCCTGTGGCGGCGCGGGACCGAAAGCCGCCTGTTGCCGCGCCTGCGTCGCCTGCCGCTGCGCCTGAACGGCGCGGCCGGGGCGCTGATGAGCGTGTCGCTGGTCGCCTTCGCGGCCCTGGGCGGGTTCATCTACCTCAACACCAACGTCTGGAACGAATACCGCACCAATATCGACGGCGAAAAATGGCAGGCCGACTACGAAAAGACCCTGCTGCCGTTCGAGAACGTGCCTCAGCCCAAGATCATCGCCCAGACCCTGGAGGTCGACATCCAGCCGCACGCCCCCAGCCTGGAAACCAAGGGCTCGTACGTGCTGGAGAACAAGACGGGCGCGGCGCTGAAGGAAATCCACGTCCGCTTCGATCGCGACCTGCAGGTCAAGGGGCTGTCGATCGAAGGCGCGCGGCCCAAGAAGACCTTCGAGAAGTTCAACTACCGCATCTTCGCCTTCGATACGCCCATGGCGCCGGGCGAGCAGCGCAAGATGAGCTTCATCACCCTGCGCGCCCAGCGCGGCTTCCCCAACAGCGGGGCCGAGACGCGGGTCGTCGACAACGGAACCTTCGTCAACAATCTGGAGATCGCCCCGATCCTGGGCATGTCGCGCGACGGCCTGCTGACCGACCGCGCCAAGCGCCGCAAGTACGGCCTGCCGCCCGAGCAGCGCATGGCCAAGCTGGGCGATGTTTCGTCGATGCAGTTCAACGGCCTGCGCAAGGACGCCGACTTCATCCAGTCCGACATCACGGTCACCACCGTGGCCGACCAGACGCCGATCGCGCCGGGCTACAAGGTCTCCGACACCGTCAAGAACGGCCGCCGCACCGCGCGCTTCGTCACCGAGGCGCCGATCATGCCGTTCGTCTCGATCCAGTCGGCGCGCTACAAGGTGGCCGAGGAGACCTACAAGGGCGTCCAGCTGGCGGTCTATTACGACCCCCAACACGCCTGGAACATCGACCGGATGAAGACGTCGATGAAGCGGTCGCTGGACTATATGGGGACCAACTTCAGCCCCTATCAGTTCCGCCAGCTGCGCTACCAGGAGTTCCCCGACTACGCCCAGTTCGCGCAGTCGTTCGCCAACACCATTCCGTGGTCGGAAGGGATGTTCTTCATCTCCGACTACCGCGACCCGACCAAGATCGACATGGTCACCTATGTCGGCGCGCACGAGATCGGCCACCAGTGGTGGGCTCACCAGGTCATCGGCGCCAACCAGCAGGGTGGGGCGATGCTTTCGGAGACCTTCGCCCAGTACTCGGCCCTGATGGTCATGAAGCGCACCTATGGCGAGGAGCAGATCCGCAAGTTCCTGAAGTTCGAGCTGGACAGCTATCTGCGGGCGCGGGGCGGCGACGTCATCGACGAGCAGCCGCTCTACAAGGTCGAGAACCAGCCCTACATCTATTATCGCAAGGGCTCGCTGGTCATGTACCGCCTGCAGGACCAGATCGGCGAAGAGGCCGTCAACCGCGCCCTGCGCAAGCTGATCGCCGACTTCGCCTTCAAGGGCGCGCCCTATCCCACGACGCTCGACTTCATGGCCGCGCTCCGGGCCGAAGCGCCGGCCGACAAGCAGGCGCTGATCACCGATCTCTTCGAGAAGATCACGCTCTATGATCTGAAGACCAAGAGCGCTGCGGTAAAGAAGCGGGCCGACGGCAAGTTCGACGTCACGGTCGTGGTCGACGCCCAGAAAAAGTACGCCGACGGCAAGGGCAAGGAGACCGTTGCGGCGCTGAACGAGACGATGGAGATCGGCCTGTTCACCGCCAAGCCGGGCGACAAGGGCTTTGTCGCCAAGAACGTCGTGCTCTATCAGCGCCGGCCGATCCGATCGGGCGAGAACACCTTCACCTTCACCGTCGACAAAGCGCCGACCTTCGCCGGGATCGACCCGTACAACACGGTCATCGACCGCAACAGCGACGACAATACGGTCAAGGTCGGCGGGTGAGCGACGCGGCCGAGATCCGGATGGATGCAGGGGCGCTGAACGCGTTCCTGCATCGCGCCTTTCCCGAGGTGGATCCGGAGCAGATGCCGCAGGTTCTGGAGGTCGAGGCCGGCCGGGCCCTGCTGAAGTTGCCCTATGCGTCGCGGCAACTGCGGCCGGGTGGCGTGATCTCCGGCCCGACGATGATGAGTCTGGCGGACACCGCCGCCTACGCCATGATCCTGGCGCGGATCGGAGAGGTGGCCCTTTCGGTGACCACCTCGCTCAACATCCACTTTCTGCGGGGCTGCAAGCCGGGCGACCTCTATGCCGAGGCCACCCTGCTCAAGCTCGGCCGCCGCATTGCGACGGTCGATGTCCTGATGTGGACGCAAGGGCGCGAGCGCGCCGCCGCCAAGGCGACAGTCGCCTACGCCATTCCCTGACTACTGACGGGCCTTGGCCACCTTCTCGCCGGTGTCGAAGCCCTTCTTCAGGCCCTCGGCCATGTTCAGATGTTCCTGGATCGTCGGCGCGGTCTCGGCGGCGAAGGTCTTCAGCGCCGGCGTGTCGCCATCCTGGGCGTAGCGTTGCAGCAGGTTCAGCGTGGACTGATGCGTGTCGATCATGGCGTCGGCGTATTGCTTGTCGAAGTCCTTGGGGTCGGTCTTCGCCAGATCGTCCAACGCGTCCTGCAGATCCTTGGACAGCATGGTGGGCAGATTGATCGTGGCGCCTGAGGTTATGATCGCCGTGTTCAGGCTCCGACTGGTCTTCTTTTGGGCCGCGTCCATCGCTATGGCGAATTTCTTTACCGACGGATTGGTCGAGCGCGAGGCGGCCAGCTTGGCGGCCTCGATTTCGAACATGGCGCCGTCGGCCAGCTTGGTGGCGAACACGTCGGCCTTGGCTTCGTCGGCGCGCGTCGGAACGGTTGCGGCGGGCTTGGCGTCCGGCGTCGCGACCTGCTCGGCCGGCGTGGCGGCGCCCTTGGTTTCATCGGATTTCTGGCCGCACGCGGCCAGGCCCAGCGCCGCGACGGCGGCGCCGGTCATGAGAAAATGACGGATCATGGCTGTCTTTCCCTGCGGTTCTTTTTGTAGTGAGGGGTGGGGGCGACGCCGCGGTTCGCCGTCGTGCCGAGAAAACATCACAGCGCCGTGATTGGTTCCGCAAACAGGGGGATTATCGAGATGGCTCACCCAAGTCCGACGGGTCCCCTTCAAGGGCTGCGGGTGATCGAGATGGGCTCGCTGATCGCCGGGCCCTTCTGCGGCCAGGTGCTGGGCGACTTCGGGGCCGAGGTCATCAAGCTCGAGGATCCCAAGGTCGGCGATCCGATGCGCCAATGGGGACGCTCCAAGCCCAAGGGGCTGTCGCCCTGGTGGCCGGTGATCGGCCGCAACAAGAAGTCCGTCACGGTGGATCTGCGCACCGAGGAAGGCCGCGACATCGCCCGGGCCCTGATCGCCAAGGCCGACGTCGTGGTCGAGAACTTCCGGCCCGGCACGCTGGAGAAATGGGGCATGGGCTATGAGGCCCTGGCCAAGACCAATCCAGGCCTGGTGATGGCGCGGGTATCGGGCTTTGGCCAGACCGGGCCCTATGCCAGCCGCGCCGGCTACGCCCTGGTCGGCGAGGCCATGGGCGGCCTTCGCCACATCACCGGCGAACCCGACCGTCCGCCGGCGCGGGCCGGAATCTCGATCGGCGACAGCCTGTCGGGCCTGAACGCGGCGCTGGGCGTGATGATGGCCCTGCACGCCCGCCAGCGCACCGGCAAGGGGCAGGTGGTCGACACCGCCATCTATGAGAGCGTGCTGACGGTGATGGAGAACCTGGTCACCGAGTACGACCTGACCGGCTATGTGCGCGAACGGTCCGGCGCGGTGCTGCCGGGCATCGCCCCGTCCAATGTCTATCCGACGAGGAGCGGCGAGCTTGTTCTGATCGGCGCCAACCAGGACACCCTGTTCCGCCGCCTGTGCGAGCTGATGGGACGGCCGGATCTGGCCGACGATCCGCGCTACTGCGACCATGCCGCGCGCGGCGCCCACCAGGCTGAGCTCGACGCCCGCATCGCCGCTTGGACCGCCGATCAGGACATCGAGGACCTGCTGCCGAAGCTGGAGGGCGCGGGCCTGGCGACGGGGCGCATCTACCGCGCGCCCGACATGTTGACCGACCCGCAGTACGTGGCCCGGGAGTCGATCGTCACGGTGCCGCATCCGGTGTTCGGCGAGATCAAGATGCAGAACGCCTTCCCGAGGCTGACCGAAACGCCGGGCGGGGTGCGCTGGCCGGGACCGACCCTGGGCGAGCACACCGACGCGGTCCTGGCGGACGTCGCCGGGATGAGCGCCGAGGCGATCGAAGGTTTGCGCAAGACAGGCGTTCTGGGCTGAGGCGAGGGGTGGCCCTCAGGCCCGTCCGGTGACCCCGGCCACCGCGCGGGCGATCTGGTGCACGTTGTAGGGCTTGCGTACGATCGGGGCGTCGAAGCCCATCGGGGCGGCCTTGTCGGCGTAGCCGGTGGCGAAGACGAACGGCCGTCCGATCGAGCGGAGGATCTCGGCGACCGGGGCGACGGACTGGCCGTTGAGATCGGCGTCGAGCACCGCGACATCGAAGTCCAGTTCGACCATCGACAGCGCTTCGCCAAGTTCGGCCGCGCAGCCGACCACCTCAACGCCGGCGTCCTCCAGGCCCGCTTCCAGCTCGAGCGCCAGAAGCAGCGAGTCCTCGACGATCAGCACCTTGAGGCCGGCGATGGCGCCCGGGCGCACGGTTTCGTCGGCGGCGACCACGGTTTCAACAATACGCTCGGGCGCGGCGCTGACGGGCTCGATCGGCGGGGCGTCGGCCAGGGCGTCCGGGGCACCCTGAATCATCGCGGTCACGCCGCCGGGGCGATAGCTGATCTTCGCCGCACCGCCCAGTTCGCGACCGGCCACGTCCTCGATCAGGGTGGCGCCGAAGCCCTTGGTCGCGGGGGCCACGGCCGGCGGGCCGCCGGTCTCCAGCCATTCGAGCGCGAAGCCGCCTTCGGGGGTGCGCCGCCAGACCACCTCGACCTTGCCGTTCTCGGTCGACAGTGACCCGTAGCGCACCGCGTTGACCGCCAGCTCGTGCAGGGCCAGCGACAGGGCCGCCGCCGCACGCGGCGTCAGGAACAGTTCCGGACCGTCCCATCGCGTCTGGGTGGGGGCCAGGCCTCCCAGTTCGGCGGCGGCGATCCGCGCCAGGGTCGCGCCGCGCCAGCGCGCCGCGCTCAGCAGGTCGTGCGCCGAGCTCATCGACTTCAGGCGCGCGGCGAAGGTCTTCAGGAACACGTCCAGAGACGCCGACTTGCGGGCCGACTGCGCCGCCACGGACTGGACCACGGCGAGCAGGTTCTTGATCCGATGGTCCAGCTCGGCGACCAGGCTCTCACGCTGGGCTTCCTGCAGCTTGCGCGGGGTGATGTCCTGGACGACCCCGATCAGCCGCGAGGGCTGTCCGTCGGTGTCCATCAACATGACGCCGGCGACGCTGTTCCAGGTCTCGCCGCCATGCTCGAGGGGCGTGCGTCGATACTCGGCGGTGAAGCGGCCGCTCTGGGCCAATTGCCGATCGATATTGGCGCGGACCGCTTCGCGGTCATCGGGATGGATGTAGGCGTAGAGAGCGTTCCCGCCCTGGCTGTCCAGCTCGCCTTCGGGAAGCCCCGACAGCTTGGCCAGACGGGGGCTGATCCTGAATGTGTTGGTGGCCACGCACCATTCGAACTCGCCCAGGCTGGCGGCGGCGATGGCCAGATCGAGGCGCTCGCTCTCCAGCGTCGGAACCTTGGCGTACGGCCCGAACAGGACCTCCGTCGCCAGGTCGGCCAGATCGGTCAGGGCCTGCAGGTCCTCTTCCGCAGCGGGACCGCCCATGCCGGGGCCTTCGACCACCAGGGCGCCCAGCGCGCGACCCGCGCAGTCGCGGATCGGGACGGCAAGGCCGAGGGGCGCGTTGGCGACCACCACCCTGTGGGCCAGATCACCCTCGCGCGGGGCTTCCGGGCCCGCATAGCCGACATAGGCGGCGCGCCAGATGCGCGCTTCGTCCACCAGCACGACCGCGGCCTTGGGCGCGTCGAACAGGCGTGCTGCGAGCCGGATCAGGCGAGACAGTCCGGGGCCGTTGACCACCCCATCCATGACGCCCAGTCCCCGCACAGCTTCAAGGCGCTCTGCTTCCAGGCGATCGTCGCTGGCTCTTGGGGCGTCGTCCATGATTCGACCTTAGCCTCGCTTCGCGCATTGCGCGAGCGCCTTTGGATTCCTCGGTGGTGAAGCCTTTGGCGTTGCGCTAACTTGGAACCCTAGCGCCAAGCTCGGCGTTGACGGTGCGCGTCATCAGCGCCCGGTCGGTCGCGTCGCGAACAGGAGAGAATTCATGCCCGCCAGCTCCCCCGCCGCCAAGGAAGCCGCCAAGGCCAAGACCGCGACCCTCGAGGCGGTCGAGCATGCCGAGCGCAGCTTCGCCCAGGCCGCCGACGCCGCCCGCATTTCGCTGACCGAAGCGGCCAAGCGGGTCGAGAAGTCGGTGTCGGAAGGCTTCGATACCCTGCGCGCCCAGAGCCGCGCCTATACCGACACCGCCGGCCAGACCCTGGAAGAGGCCCAGGCCTATGCCGCCGAGCGCATCCGCGAACGTCCGATCACCGCCACCCTGGCGGGCCTGGGCGTGGGGGTGCTGATCGGCCTGCTGATCGCCGGCGGCAGCCGCAACAACCGCTGATGTTTGAAAAAACCCTGATGACGCTGGCGGCGGCCGCGGCGATCGCCGCCGCCGCCGCGGTCAGCGTCGTCTCCGCCGCCTTCGCGCTGTATGCGGTCCTGGTCCCGTTGGTGTCGCCCGCCGGCGCTGCGGCGATCGTCGCCGCCGTCGCGGCCCTGATCGTCGCCATCGCCGGCATGATCGCCGCCCGCAAGGTCGAAAACCGGCGAGTCGCCAGCCACGAGGCGACGCCGCCTGCGGGTTTCGATCTCACGGGCAAGATCGTCGAGATCGTCCGCGAGCGCCCGATCATGTCGATCGGGCTTGGCCTGGCCGCCGGGATCTTCGCCCTGAAGAACCCCAGCCTGACCGCGACCGTGGCCAAGGCTTTCCTGGATCCCAAGCCACCCGAACGCTGATCGCGCGTTGTATTGTGAGCCGAAAGCCGCCGGGCTGGCCTCGGCGGCGTTTCGTGTGGGCCCAGCCTTGCGGAAACCCCAAGTTTCCAAGGGGATTTCTCAACTAAAGTTGAGCGTTCGGAACGACGGAGCCGCTTACGCTTCGCCGCCGCGCGCACTAGATGCCTTCCCGCGCGTTCCCGCTCCTCCCTTCATGGGAACGCCTTCCCATGGAGTGATCATGACGTACACGCTTCCCGACCTGCCCTACGCCTATGACGCGCTGGAGCCGACCATCTCGGCCAACACCCTGCGCTTCCACCACGACAAGCACCACGCCGCCTATGTCACGGCCCTGAACGGCCTGCTGAACGGCGACGACAAGGGCTCGCTGGAAGCGGTGATCAAGGGCGCCGGCCCCGGCAAGGTGTTCAACAACGCCGCCCAGGCCTGGAACCACGCCTTCTTCTGGGACGGCCTGTCGCCGACCAAGACCGCGCCGGGCGCCGAACTGGCCGCCGCCATCGACGCCACCTTCGGCGGCATGGACGCGCTGAAGGAAAAGTTCGTCGCCGAGGGCATCGGTCACTTCGGTTCGGGCTGGGTGTGGCTGGTCTCGGACGCCTCGGGCGCCCTGAAGATCATCTCGACCCACGACGCCGAGAGCCCGGTCACGCAGGACCTGACGGCCCTGGTCGTCGCCGACGTCTGGGAGCACGCCTACTATCTGGACTACCAGAACCTGCGGAAGGGCTTCCTGGAAGCGGTCTTCGACAACCTGATCAACTGGACCCTGGCCGACAGCCAGTATGCGGCCGCCAAGTCGGGCGCCCAGGGCTGGGCCTATCCGGCGCCGACCTAACCGAACAAGGCGGCGCGAGCGTGTTCGCGCCGCCTCCCTATCTCAGGGGGCGTCGATCGATCGCCCAGGTCCGCCAGGCCTCGAAGTCGCCGTGCGCATAGGCCATGGCCGTCACCCGCACGCAGCCGGCCTCGATCTCGATCATGTTGAAGCTGGGCGCCGCGCCCCGCTCGCGCTGGGACAGGGTGCCTGACCCGATCGCCTGGGTTCGCCCGTCGCCGAACGGCAGCGGCGTGACGAACGGCAGATGGATATGACCCGACAGGATCACGTCGGCGCCGGCCTTCACGAACTGCTTGGCGGCGTCCACGCCGCCGTGCACGCGGGCGGTCATCGGCCCTCCCAGTATCTCCATCAGCGGATGGTGACAGGCCACGATGCGCAGGTCCCCAGCCGGCGCCGCCTCAAGCTCGCCCACCACGCGTCGGATCTGGTCCTGACCCACCGCGCCCTTTGACCAGTTCAAGCGCAGCTGAGCGGCGCGGGCGGTGTTCAGCGTGGTGAGCGTCACGCCAGGGCCCTGCCAGCGCGCGCCGTCCTCCGCGCCGAAGCGGTCGCAGAAGCGTCGCCAAGGGCGAGTGAAGCGCTCCCAGAGCTCGCCGGGACCGAAAAACGGCGTGTCGTGATTGCCGGGCGTGACGATCATCGGCCGGGGCAGGGTCTTCAGCCAGGCTGCGGCGGCGTCGAACTCACAGGCTCTCCCGTCCAGGGTGAGATCGCCCGTGGCCACCACGAGATCGGGCGCAGCCTTGCGAATCCAAGCGCCGGCGGCGGCGACGGCCTCGGCATTCTCGCCGCCGAAATGGATGTCCGAGAGCTGGATCAGTCTCATCGGATCGCCGGAACCAGGGCGCGGAACGCTTCGGGGCGGAAGCGGATCGAGGTTTCCATGTCCAGCCGCGCCGGCTCGCCGTCGAGGATGGCGGGGATGCGCCCATGGGCCCAGATCTGGCCGGCGCGACACAGGCCGACGGACACCGAAGGGTCCTCGCGCCATTGGCCGAGCGCGGCGTTCATCCCCAGGCGGAACACCTCGACCGCGCCGCTGGGGTCGAGGGCGGCGGCCTCCAGCGCCTGGGCGTCGGCGTTGAGCGCGCGGGACACCAGCGGGCACAGAAGGGTCAGGGCCTCGGCCTTGCCCTTGGGGCGACCATCGAGCGCGTAGCGGAGGCGCCCGGAAAAGGCGCGGCGAAAGGCGCGCTGGGCGCGGGCGAGGGCCAGATCGATACGCCCCTCGCGGGCCGCTTCGCGCGCCGTGGCCCACAGGGCGGGGCTGCCCAGGATGGCGGCGACGAAGAACTGGCGACCGCCCACCTCGCCGCCCGAGATCATCCGCGCTTCGCCGTCGCTAAGGCAGTCGCGCATAACCTCTTCCCAGGGGCGTTCGCCATAGAGGGCGTGCGGTAGCATGTTCATGGTTCCGCCCGGCAGCGGCGCGATCAGCGGGCCGTCCGCGCCGGCCATCTCGGCCGCCGTGCGGGCGGTGCCGTCGCCGGCCAGGACCAGAACGGCGTCCGGCGCACCATCGATCACCGCACGAAGGCAGTCGACGAGCTCATCAGGCGTGGGCGCATGGACGACGCCGGTCACGCCATGCTCGGCCAACAGGCGCTCGGCGATCTCGGGGGCGTCGGCTCCGACCGAGCCTGAGGCGGTGTTGACGACAACATCGATGCGCTTCATGCGCACACCCCCTCATGAAAACTTCCGCGACGCAACGATCCGTTCCCTCCGTGGCTCGGCTGGCGATGCGGAACCCTGATCCGTTGGGGCCGTTAGCTGGCCTGGAACAGCTCGAAACGGAGAGCCAAGATGAAGACGACCATGATCGCCCTGACGGGCGTCTGCGTGCTCGCCGCAGCGTGCACCTCGACCGGCAATGTGGAGCGTAGCGCCGCCGGCGGCGCGGCGCTGGGCGCCATCGCGGGCGCGGTGATCGGCAACAATGTGGGCAGTGGCAGCGCCGGCAAGGGCGCGGCGATCGGCGCGGCGGTCGGCGGCGCGGCCGGCGCGGTGAAGGGCTGTCGCGAGGACGGCGGCTGCGGCGCCAGCAACGTCAATCGTCGTCAGTACTATGACGAGCGCACCGGGCACCATTACTACTACGACGCCCGGAGTGGCCGTTACTTCTGGGAAGACGGCGCGCCCCGCCCCTGAGCGCGTCGTCGAAGCTCGCACAAAGGCGATCAGCCTGGGGCGATCGGCCTGGCTGGTCACCTTTGGTGTGTCTGCAATCTCAGAAGCGAGCCTTGCGAGCCCCGAAGTTTGAACGGTGCAGGTCGCGGCGGTTGGCCTTGGCGCATAAGGAAAGGCGGTCCGGTCACCCGGTCCGCCTGAGTTCGCATCAACAAAGGGGTGCGAAGGCGGCGGACTGGCTTTCGCCAGTCTCAAGTCGGGGGGCGTCGCCGCCTTCGCAGTCAGAAAACGACCGCACCGTCCCTTGGTTCCCGCCGCGCCGCGATTTTTTTTGAAGAGGCGTCGCAGCGCGCGAACGGGCGGAACAGGTGTGCGCGCAAGGCGTTGAAATCCCTGGGCGGACATCGGGTCCGCCGGGCGGGGGAGCGACGTCATGATGCGCACCTATGTGGCCGACCATGGCGGTACGGTTTTCGTTTCGACGCCCAGCCGGCGTCTGACACAGATCCGTTCGCGGATCATGGCGCTGGTCGTGATCGCCGTTGTGGGCGCCTCCGCCGGGACGGTGCAGGCCTTTCGTGATCACCAGCGTGCCGACGTCACCCGAATGTGGACGCCATAGCCACGCGCCGCCGCCTGCCGCCGGATGAGGATTTCCATCCCGGCCAGAGCCCACGCTCAACGGGACCACAGAAAAAAGAAAGACGGCCTCCGTGAGGAGACCGCCCTTTTTGTCGAAACGTCAGCCGGCTATTTCTTGATCCAGCCGCCGTCGAGCGGCTTCCAGTACTGGCCCGGCGCCAGGCGGGCGTAGAGCTGCTTGGCGGTCGCCTGGCCGGCGGCCTCGGGCGTCGCGCCGGTCTTGGCGGCGATGTCCTTGTAGGCGGCGGCGCGGCCGGTGTTGATCTCGGCCACCGCGGCGCGCAGGGCGGCGTCGCCGCCGGAGACTATGCCGAGGTATCCGTCGGCCTGCTCGCCCACCGTGCCCGCCATCTTGGCGGCGTCGACGGTCGCCTTGGCGGCGGGGGATTGCGCTATGGCCAGGCCCGCGCCGGCGGCGGTCATCGCCAGGCCCAGAGCCAGAACCGTCATCGTCTTGCGGATCATGTCGCTCCTCCTTGCTTAGAACAGGTTGGGGTTTTGCTGGATCAGCGACTGGACTTCCTTGTCCAGCCGCACGCGCACGTCGGCGTCCAGCTTGGCGTAGATATTGATCGGGTCGACCTTCACGCGGACGGTCGGCGTGCACGCGGCCGCGCCGAGCGCTCCGGTCGCGATCAGGGCCATCAAGAGGGCGCGCTTTCTCATGCGTCTGGTCTCCAGTTCGTATGCAGGGTGACGAGTCATGGTTGAACCGGACCTGAACGGGGCGGCTCGGTGTCCTCGCCGGCGATCGAACGCCGCCAAGCGTCCAGAAGCTCGTCGAAGTTCAGCGACGTGTCGAGGGTGAGGTCCACGGGCGTCTTGGCCGGCAAGGCGATGCGCTTGTCAAACGCGCGGCCGCGCAGCAGATCCAGAATCCCGACCTTGGCCTTTTCGGCCACCTTGGGGGCGTGCTGGCCCTTCACATGGAAGAGGATTCCCAGGCGTCCGTTGTCGGTGCTGTTGACGCCCGCTTCCAGCTGGTCGAACGCTAGGTTCTCCATGGCCTGATAGGCGAAGTCCTGGATGGCGTTCACCTGGCCGGGCGGCTGAGACGGCGGCGCGCCGGGGGCGTCGGCCGGGCTGGCGGCGACGTTCGACAGCGCCGTCCGGGCGATTTCCAGGCGACCGGGCTGGATCGCGCGCACCTGGCCGTTCTGGAACCTCAGGCCCTCGGGCCCGAAGGTGAAGGGCAGGCGGCCGTTGACCACGGCGTCGATCTTGATGCGATCAGCCAGGGACGAGGCGGCGATCAGTTCGCCGAGGTCCAGATGCTGAATGACGATCGCGCCCCTGATGGTCTTGTCCGCGCCCAGGGGCACGTCGATGGGCTCGATCGACACGCGGCCCTTGGCGGCTTCGAACGTCGCCTTGGAGATGTGCAACATCTCCGCGCCCAGCTGGAACACCGACTCGACGCCGGTGAGCGGCACCAGCGAATCGATCTTCACGACCTGCATCGTCTGGCGCGGCGCGCTGACCAGCGGGGCGAGACTGGTGAAGTCGATCGCGCCGTCCAGGGTGGCGACGAAGCCGATCGGGCTGGTGAAGTCGATCTTGTCGGCGACCAGACGTCCCCGGCTGGTCGCGCCGTCCGGATTCCAGGCAAAGACGCCGGTGAAGCTCGCGGGGCCCTTGGCCTCGCGCGCGAAGGCGGCCATCGGCGAGAGCTCCGCCGGCTGCAGGCCGCCCGGCGCGAAGGCCAGTTTCGAGGCGTCGATATCGGCCTGGCCCCGGCCTGTGGCCACGACATGGCGCAGGCGGATCGCGCCGAGGGGCGCCCCGACGGGCGTCGTGGCCTGGAAGCCGCCGGTCCACAGGCCGCTCGACAGGCCAAGGCGGCCCTTGGCGAGGATCGGGTTGAAGCGGCGCTCCGGGGCGGCGTCGGCGACGGCGGCGCTATCGACCCGCACCTGCGCGCGCTCGAAGCCGCGCGTTCCGCCCAGCGACGCCTCGCCCTGGATCGTCTCTAAGCTGGCCTGAGCGCTGGCCAGCGCGCCTTCGCCGTCCTTGAAGCGCAAGCCCGCGCTCCAGCCGCCCGGCCCGGCGGCCAACAGCGGCGCGGCGGTCGGACAGACCAGGGCCTTGATGGCGGTCACCGGGCTTTCACCCAGCGCGTAGGTTCTCGCCGTGACCGGGGCGCACTGGCGGGAAACCAGGGTGAAGCGCCCGTCCGCGATCCGCGCCTGGCCGTCGATCTGGCCGGTGACGCCCTGGATCGGCGGCAGGTCGAAGCCCTCGGCGGCGAGGGTCAGCGGCGAGGTCACAACCCCGCCGGCCGCGCGCCAGTCGCTCGCCGCCAGACGCACCGTCGGCAGGCCGTCGCCCTGGAGGGCCGCCCGAAGACCGCCGCGCGCGCCGTTTTCCCCAGCGTCCAAGAGCACGCCGTTCGGCGCGTCTGCGGTCAAGATGACGCCGTTCGGAGCGGTCAGGCGCGCCTCGCGTGATAGCGCCACCCGCGTCCGGCCCCCCGCCACCTCGAGGCCAAGGCCCGGCGCGTTCAGGGCGAAGGACCGCAGCGCCCGGCTGAGCGGCGGGCCATAGGCGGGGTTGGGAATCAGGGCCGCAAGCCGGTCCGCATCGGGTCCGGAGATCCCGCTTTCGCCGGAGGCCGCGCCCGCCAGGCTGAGCCTCAGGCCCTGAGCGTCCTGGCCGATCCGGCCGCCGGCGGCCAGGCGCGCCGACGCCAGCGCCAGGGCGCCCATGGCCAGCCGATCGGCGCGCGTTTCGATCTTCAGCGGCCCTTCAAGGCGCGCGCCTTGCGCGTCCGCCGCCAGAGACAGGCTTTCCGATGCGCCCTGGCCGCGCAGGTTGCGCACCGCAACGCCGCCCGCGATCGCCTGTCCGGCGCGTAGGTCGGCGGTGGTCGCGCCGCGCAGGCTCAGCCGGCCGTCGCGACGCTCGCCCTCTATGCGGTCAAGCGCCAGGGCGAGCGTTGTGTCGCGCGCCTGCAGCGACGGGGCTGAAAGCCGGTCGCCGCGCAGGGCCGCGCGGCCCTTGCCCACCAGGGCGAAGTCTTGCGGCCCGCCGTCCAGCCGTCCGTTCCACGACAGGTCGGCGGCCAGCCCCTCCATCTGGCCATCGCTCAGTCGGGCGGTGTCGGCGCGCAGGGCCAGCTGGGCCGTCAGCGGGCCCTGGGCGGTCCTGCGGGCGAGATCCGGATAGGGCAGGTCGGCGCTGAGCCGGGCGGTGGTTCCAGCCAGATCGGCCGCCGAGGTCTCCAGGCTGTCCAGCGCCAGGGTGACGTCGATCGTCAGCCGATCACCGCGCTTGCGGGCGGTGACGCTCGCGCCCCTGGCGTCGATGGCGAGGTCCCGGACCGCATAGCGCAGCGGCGCAAGCCGCGCGTCCAGCCGCCTTAGCTGGCCCTCGTCCAGGCTGGCGTCACCGGTGATCCGCGCGCGACCGCCGGGCGTGGTCAGATCCAGCCTCGCGCCCTCCACCAGCACCGCAGGCCCCGGAAACTCGGGCCGGCGCGGGGCCTTCAGCGCTTCGTCGATCAGCGGCTGCAAGGCGCCCAGCCGCAGGCCCTTGTCGTCGAGGGTGGCGGCGATGCGCGGCCGCACCAGGCGCACGGCCTTGGTCTGGATGGCGAACGCGCCTCCGCTCCAGGGCGTGGAGAGGTCGTAGGCGACCTCCAGGCGTTCGGCGGCGAAGATCGGAGCGTTGCGTGGACCGAGGCGCACCGTGCCGACGAAGCCGGTGGCGTCGACGTCCTCCAGCTGCACGGCGGCCTCGATCCCGCGCTCGCTTAGCCAGGACTCGGCCAGCTCGCGGCTGATCTCGCGCCGGCCCGACCAGACGACCAGACCCGTGGCGATGAACGCCATCATCGACAGCGACACCACCTCCAGGCCGAGATCCACCAGACGCGCGCGCGTGCTGGGCGCGGATCTGGCCGCGGTGTCTGGCGTCGGTTCGGTCGAGGGTTCTGCCATCACGTCCTGGCGTCTGGTGTCCTAACAAAGCCCCCCGGCCAAGCTTTGGATCCCTATTTCTTGAAGCCCAGCACGTCCTGCATGTCGTAGAGGCCTGGCGGCTTGCCCTTGACCCAGACGGCGGCGGCGATGGCGCCGCGCGCGAACAGGCCCCGGTCGATGGCCGAGTGTGACAGGGTCAGGCTCTCGCTCTCGCCGGCGAAGATCACGCTGTGCTCGCCGATGATCCCGCCGCCGCGCACCACCGAAAAGCCGATCGCGCCATCCTGGCGCGGGCCGGTGACACCGTCGCGGCCCCGGTCGGCGACCTCGGCGAGGGCCACGCCCCGTCCTTCGGCGGCCGCTTCGCCCAGCATCAGGGCCGTGCCCGACGGCGCGTCGATCTTGCGCTTGTGGTGGGCCTCATAGACCTCGATGTCCCAATCCTGAGCCGGTAGGGCGGCGGCGGCCTGACGCACCAGGCCCATCAGCATGTTGACGCCCAGCGAATAGTTGCCTGAGCGGACGATGACGATCTGCTGCGCGGCCGCGTCGATGCGGGCCAGCTGCTCGTCCGAAAACCCGGTGGAGCCGATGACCAGCGCCGGACCGCCGTTCGCGGCGGCCTCTTCGGCCAGGACGACCGAGGCCTCGGGCAGGGTGAAGTCGATCACCGCCTCGGCGGCGGCCAGGGCGGTCTCGCGCGCGACAAGGCCTTCGCCCTCGACGCCCGGACGCTCGAAGCGCGCGGCGATCACGGCGTCAGCTCGCCCCTCCAGCGCCTGGGCGACGGCGCGACCCATGCGGCCGTTGGCGCCTGCGATCGCGATCTTCACGGGCTGGGACAAGGCGGACTCCAGGATACAACAGACCTTGGGCAAATCACCTGTTCCGCCCCTTCAGGTCAACCTCACGCCGCCTTACCCGAGGGCGCCGCGCTTGACGCAACGCCAAGTCCAACAAGCGTTTGCAGGGATTTTCGCGTTCTGACCCGGTTGTGACGCCCGGTCCCCGTCGCTACGGTGCGGACATATAAGGGCGTGTCCGCATCGATCGGCCCGCCCCTTGATCAACTTGCGCAGCAGGAATGGGGAACGCCGACATGAGCGACGCGGAACGCAAGACCTTCACCGACGCGGAGGCCCTGGCCTTCCACCGCTACCCGACCCCCGGCAAGATCGCCATCGTGCCGACCAAGCCGATGGCCACCCAGCGTGACCTCAGCTTGGCCTATTCGCCGGGCGTCGCCGTCCCCGTCCACGCCATCGCCGCCGATCCGGACATGGCCTACGAGTACACCTCCAAGGGCAACCTGGTGGCGGTGATCTCGAACGGCACCGCGATCCTGGGTCTGGGCGACCTGGGGGCCCTGGCGTCCAAGCCGGTGATGGAAGGCAAGAGCGTCCTCTTCAAGCGCTTCGGCGACGTCGACTCGATCGACATCGAGGTCACCACCAAGGATCCCGACGAGATCATCACGGTGGTCAAGAACATCGGCGTCACCTTCGGCGGCATCAATCTGGAGGACATCAAGAGCCCCGAGTGCTTCCGCATCGAGACCGAGCTGCAGGAACTGCTCGACATCCCGGTGTTCCATGACGACCAGCACGGCACGGCGATCATCTGCGCCGCCGGCCTGATCAACGCCTGCCACATCACCGGCAAGAAGATCGAGGACGTGAAGGTCGTGCTGAACGGCCCCGGCGCGGCCGGCATCGCCTCGCTGGAGCTGATCAAGGCCATGGGCGTGCGGGCCGAGAACTGCATCGCCGTCGACTCCAAGGGCGTACTCTATCGCGGCCGCACCGAGGGCATGAACCAGTGGAAGAGCGCCCACGCGGTCGAGACCGATAAGCGCACCCTGGCCGAAGCCGTGGTCGGCGCCGACGTGCTTTTGGGCCTGTCGGCCAAGGGCGCCTTCACGCCCGAGATGATCGCCTCCATGGCTCCCAACCCGGTCATCTTCGCCATGGCCAATCCCGATCCGGAGATCACGCCCGAAGAGGTCAAGCGCGTGCGCAAGGACGCGATCATGGGCACGGGCCGCAGCGACTATCCCAACCAGGTCAACAACGTCCTGGGCTTCCCCTACATCTTCCGCGGCGCGCTGGACGTGCGGGCCCGCCGCGTGAACCACGAGATGAAGATCGCCTGCGCCCAGGCCCTGGCCATGCTGGCGCGCGAGGACGTGCCGGACGAGGTCGCCGCCGCCTATCACGGTCGCCAGCTGAAGTTCGGCCCCGACTACATCATCCCGTCGGCCTTCGACCCGCGCCTGATCTGGTACGTGCCGCCCTTCGTCGCCCAGGCAGCGATGGACACCGGCGTCGCCCGCAAGCCGATCGCCGACATGGACGCCTATCGCGCCAGCCTCGCCCAGCGCCTGGATCCCACCGCCGGCTTCCTGCAGAAGATCTCCGGCTCGGTGCTGGCCAATCCCAAGCGCATCGTCTTCGCCGAAGGTGAAGACCCCAGCGTCATCCGCGCGGCCTACGCCTATCAGAGCGGCGGGTTCGGCAAGGCCATCCTCTGCGGCCGCGAGAATCTGGTGCACGAGAACATGCGCCTGGTGGGACTGGATCCCGAGACGGCGGGTCTTGAGATCATCAACGCGCGTCTTTCCGAACGTAATCCAGATTACGTCGACGCCCTGTACGCCCGCCTGCAGCGCCAGGGCTATCTGAAGCGCGACGTCCAGCGCCTGATCAACCAGGACCGCAACAGCTTCGCCGCCTCGATGGTCACCCTGGGCGAGGCCGACGGCATGGTCACGGGCGTCACCCGCAGCTTCGACCAGGCCCTGGAAGAGGTGCTGCGCGTCGTCGATCCCGCCCCCGGCGGCCGGATCATGGGCATGTCGGTGGTGCTGGCCAAGGGCCGGACGATCTTTGTGGCCGACACCAATGTCACCGAACTGCCCGAGGCCGAGGAACTGGTCGAGATCGCCTGCGAGGCCGCCCGCGCTGTCAAGCGCCTGGGCTTCAAGCCGCGCGTGGCCTTTATGAGCTATTCGACCTTCGGCAACCCGATGGGCTTGCGCTCGGAGAAGGTGCGCGAAGCCGTTGCCATGCTCGACGAGATGGAGGTCGACTTCGAATACGAAGGCGAGATGCCGCCCGAGCTGGCTCTGGATCCGGAAAAGCGCGCCAACTATCCGTTCATGCGCCTGACCGACAGCGCCAACATCCTGATCATGCCGGCCATCCACGCCGCCTCGATCTCGACCAAGCTGGTGCAGTCGTTGGGCGGCGCTACGGTGATCGGCCCGGTGCTCTTAGGCCTTTCCAAGTCGGTGCAGATCGCGCCGCTGTCGGCCTCGGTGTCCAAGATCCTGAACATGGCCATGATGGCCGCTTATGATCAGCCGGTCGACGACGGCGAGGGGTGACGGCTTAATCCTGCCTCTGCAGAGAAGGACACGCGACGTGACTCCCTCTCCCATGGGGGACTCCCTCTCCCATGGGGAGAGGGCCGGGGAGAGGGGGTGCGGCCTTAGCCGGAGCGCCGGCAGGGCGGCGGCTTTGAAACCCCTCACCCGACCGCTTTGCGGCCACCCTCTCCCTCTGGGAGAGGGAACCGGTTTACGGGGATTGGCGGGCGTGAACGCTCGGAATTGGCGGGGCGAACGTCAACAAAATCAACGCCTTCTCACTTTTGCGCGCCAACTTATCCTCCGCGCTGGAACCACCCCCATAATCATAGCCATCCCCGTCGCGGGGGAGGGCGTATGGATCCGGCCCAATACGGCGGCGGGGCTAGGTTGAGCGGGGCCGCGTTCGGCGCCCGGCGGCTTGGTCTGGTCGTGCGGCTTACTCTTTAGGAGCGCGTACGAGAGGCCGGGCCGCTTGGGATCACGTCGAAGGCGGAGCGACAGGGCGGTGATCGTATAAGCCGCCTATCGTGGATCGTCGGGCTGGACACGGATGTAGCCGCTCCAGTTGGTCCGCGCCCGTCCGGGGGCTCCTGGGGTCCCGAGCTGAAAGACGCTCACGCCCCCCATCCTCACGGGCAAGAACAACCTGGCGGAGCGGAAGCGCGAGCCGAAACGCAAAACACACTCACGGTACTCCGGGTTCGCCCGGCCGCTCCGTCGCCTCCCCACTGAACTTCAGCGAGCGATCGCGTGAAGCGGCGGACGCACGCCTTCTAAATCCTCCCCCCAGCGGGGGAGGTGTCGGCCCGAAGGGACGACGGAGGGGGAAGGGGCCGGTTCAGCAGCACTTCCCCCTCCGTCCGCTGCGCGGACACCTCCCCCGCGAGGGGGAGGATTGTTCACCCCAGCCCTTCCCCATCAAGGGGAAGGGGGCTCTGCGTAGCCGCGACAACGCGCCTCTTGAGCGACTCGCCAAGTCGGCCAAATCTTCTTGCGTCGGAACGTTTGTCGGAGGCTCTTCGATGGCGAGTAAGGCGTTCGAGCTGCAGATGATGGGCTACGGCCTGACCACGGCCGAAATTCACTACCACATGCCCGACCACCCCGCCCTGCTGCAGCTCTATGTCTGGCAGGAGTATGATCTGGCGCCGAAATTCCCGACCCTGAAAGGGTTCCTGGACTTCTGGGCCAAGGAGCTGGACGGGGTGCTGCATTCGGTGCGGATCGCGCATAACCGGCTGATCAGTCCTCGCGAATGGCGGGCCGTGAACGGGGTCTTCACGCTGCAATGAGCATCGCCGGGGTTGCGCGGCGGCTTCCCCGCCCGTAACTCCCCGGCGATGAGCATTTCCGCCCATGGGGCCAAGATCTGCGGACTGTCGACGCCCGAGACGGTGAAGGCCGCCTTCGACGGCGGCGCCGCGTTCCTAGGCTTTGTCTTTTTCGACAAGAGCCCGCGCAACGTCGCGCCCGAGACCGCCGCGCGCCTTGTGGCGCCGGTTCGCGGCCGGGGCGTGCAGACGGTCGCCGTCACCGTCGATCCGGACGACGCCCTGATCGACCGCCTGATGGCGACGATGCGGCCAGACCTGATCCAGGTGCACGGCAAGGAGACCCCCTCGCGGGTTCGCGAGATCGCCGCCCGCGCCGGCGTCGGGGTGATCAAGGCCTTTTCCGTCTCCTCATCGGCGGATGTCGATCAGGCCGCGACCTTCGACGGCGTGACCGAGCACCTGATGTTCGACGCCAAACCGGTCGAAGGCTCGGCCCTGCCCGGCGGCACGGGCGCTCGCTTCGACTGGGGCCTGCTGGCCGGGCGGCGCTTTTCGCGGCCGCATTTCCTGGCCGGCGGGCTTGATCCGTGGAACGTCAGAGAGGCCATCAAGACCTCCGGAACGCCCCTGGTGGACGTTTCTTCTGGCGTGGAGCGTGGTCCCGGCCTAAAGGACCCGGCTCTGATCACGGCGTTTCTCGACGCCGTCAAACGCGCCCAAGACTGAAAAGCCCAGCTCGGAAGCCCTCGTGAACGCTCCTGCGAAACCCAATGACTACTCGGCCTATCCCGATGCGGAGGGCCGCTTTGGCGGGTTCGGCGGCCGCTATGTCGCCGAGACCCTGATGCCGCTGGTCCTGGACCTGGGCAAGGCCTATGCCGACGCCAAGGCCGACCCGGAATTCCAGGCGCAGCTGACGAGCTACAATACCCATTACGCCGGCCGACCGAGCCCGCTCTATTTCGCCGAGCGCCTGACCGAGCACTTCGGCGGGGCCAAGATCTATTTCAAGCGCGACGAGCTGAACCACACCGGCTCGCACAAGATTAACAACGCGCTCGGCCAAATCCTACTGGCCATGCGCATGGGCAAGACCCGGATCATCGCCGAGACGGGCGCTGGCCAACACGGTGTGGCCACCGCCACCGTCTGCGCCCGCTTTGGCCTGCCCTGCGTCGTCTATATGGGCGCCACCGACGTCGAGCGGCAGAAGCCCAATGTCTTCCGCATGAACCTCTTGGGCGCGGAAGTCCGGCCGGTCAGCTCGGGCACCGGCACCCTCAAGGACGCCATGAACGAGGCGATGCGCGATTGGGTGACCAACGTGCATGACACCTACTACCTGATCGGCACCGCCGCCGGCCCGCACCCCTACCCGGTGATGGTCCGCGACTTCCAGAGCGTGATCGGCGCCGAGGCGCGCGAGCAGATCCTGGAGAGGGAAGGTCGCCTTCCCGACGCGGTGGTCGCCTGCATCGGCGGGGGCTCCAACGCCATCGGCCTGTTCCACCCGTTCCTCGGCGACGAGGGCGTGCGCCTGATCGGCGTCGAGGCGGCCGGCCACGGCGTTTCGACCGACAAGCACGCCGCCTCGCTGACCGGCGGGCGTCCGGGCGTGCTGCACGGCAACCGCACCTATCTTCTGCAGGACGACGACGGCCAGATCATCGACGCCCACTCGATCTCGGCGGGCCTCGACTATCCGGGCATCGGTCCGGAACACTCGTTCCTGCACGAGATCGGCCGCGCCGAATATGTCTCGACCACCGACAGCGAGGCCCTGGAGGCCTTCAAGCTGTGCTCGACGCTGGAAGGCATCATCCCGGCCCTGGAGCCGGCCCACGCCCTGGCCCGGGTCGGCGAGATCGCCCAGGAGCTGGGCAAGGGCAAGATCGTGGTGATGAATCTCTGCGGTCGCGGCGACAAGGACATCTTCACGGTGGCCGAAGCCCTCGGGCGCAAGATCTAGGACCGACCTCGCGTGACCAAAGACCGTATCGACCGCCGCTTCGCGGCGCTGAAGGCCGAAAACCGCGCCGGCTTCGTGACCTATGTCATGGCCGGCGATCCCGACGCCGCCACGACCCTTGAGGTGCTCAAGGGCCTGCCGGGCGCCGGCGCCGACCTGATCGAGCTGGGCTTCCCCTTCTCGGACCCCATGGCTGAAGGGCCGACCATCCAGCGCGCCGCCCAGCGGGGCCTGAAGTCGGGCATGACCCTGCAGGGCACGTTGGATCTGGTCGCCGCCTTCCGCGAAGGCGACCAGGACACGCCGGTTATCCTGATGGGCTATCTGAACCCGGTGCTGAACAAGGGCTTCGAGACCTTCGCTGGCCTGGCCGCCAAGGCCGGGGTCGACGGGCTGATCATCGTCGACTGCCCGCCCGAAGAGGCCGACCCGCTGTCGGACGCGCTGGAAGCCGAGGGCATCGCCCTGATTCGTCTGGCGGCCCCGACCACCGATGACGCCCGCCTGCCGATGGTGGTGCGCCGCACGTCGGGCTTCGTCTATTACGTCTCGGTCGCCGGGGTGACCGGCGTGAAGTCGGCCGACGCGGCCGATGTGGCCCCCGCCGTCGAACGTCTGCGCAAGGCCTCGGGCCTGCCGGTCGCCGTGGGCTTTGGCATCCGCACGCCGGCTCAGGCCGCCGCCGTCGCCAAGGTGGCGGACGCGGCCGTCGTCGGCTCGGCCCTGGTCGATGAAATCGAGGCTGCGGCGCAGTTGAACGAAAACGTGACCGAGAAGGTTCTTCTAAAAGCGTCGGAGCTGGCTAAGGCTGTGCGTTCGGCGCGAGTCGGGACGAAGTGAGGCTTTAAGGCTATGGCTATGGCTGAACCCCAGGACCCGAAAAAGGGCGACAAGAAAACAGCGGAGCGCCGAGGCGGCGGCTGGCTGTCGCGGATCGCCCCCGGCGTGCGCGGCGCGTTCGCCAAGCGCGAGACGCCCGAGAACCTCTGGGTCAAGTGCCCCGACACGGGCGAGATGATCTTCCGCTCCGACCTGGAGGCGGCCCTGTGGGTCACGCCGGCCGGTCGCCATATGCGAATTGGGCCGGAGGCCCGCTTCAAGTTCACCTTCGATGACGGCCAGTACGAGGCCCTGCCGACCCCGTCGGTAGTCGAGGATCCGCTGAAGTTCTCGGACGGCAAGCCCTACAAGGACCGCCTGGTCGCGGCCCGCAAGGCGACGGGCGAGCCGGACGCCATGGCCATCGGCTACGGCAAGGTCGGCGGGGTCGACGCCGTGGTGCTGGTGCAGGACTTCGCCTTCATGGGCGGTTCGCTGGGCATGGCCGCGGGCGAGGGCTTCATCGCCGCCGCCAAGGCCGCGCTGGAGCGTGAAGTTCCGCTGATCGCCTTCACCGCCGCCGGCGGCGCCCGCATGCAGGAAGGCGCGCTGTCGCTGATGCAGATGGCCCGCACCACGCTGGCCATCAACGAGCTGAAGGACGCAGCCCTGCCCTACGTCGTGGTCCTGACCGACCCGACCACCGGCGGCGTCACCGCCTCCTACGCCATGCTGGGCGACATCCACCTGGCCGAGCCGGGCGCCCTGATCGGCTTCGCCGGCCCGCGCGTCATCGAGCAGACCATCCGCGAGACCCTGCCGCCGGGCTTCCAGCGCTCGGAGTACCTCGTCGAAAAGGGCATGGTCGACCGCGTCACGCACCGCAAGGAGCTGCCGGAAGTCCTGGGCTCGCTGCTGGGCACCCTGATGATGGGCCGCAAGCGCCAGGCGGCCTAGAGCTTTCTCATCCTCCCCCGTGAAACGGGGGAGGGGGACCGCCGAATGGCGGTGGAGGGGGCGTCAACGCCTCCCACAGCGCCCCCTCCGTCACGTCGCCTATGGCGCCGCGCCACCTCCCCCGCTAGAGCCTCGCGCGTCAAAACGGAATCGTTTTGACGCGACAACGAGGCTCTAAATCAAACACTTAGAGCGTGACTAGCGCCGAAACCGGTTCCCACTTTCGGCGTCACGCTCTAGGCGGGTGAGGAGGGAGACGAGCATGACCGACCACCTCCGCGCCCACGACGCCGCCCTCGCGCGGCTTCAGGCGCTGCATCCCAAGCTGATCGACCTGTCGCTGGACCGGATGCGGCGACTATGCGCCGCGCTGGGCGACCCGCAAGGCCGCCTACCGCCTGTGATCCACGTGGCCGGCACCAACGGCAAGGGCTCGACGGTGGCGTTCCTGCGGGCCATGGCCGAGGCGGCGGGCTTGAGCGTCCATGTCTTCACCTCGCCGCATCTGGTGCGCTTTTCCGAACGCATCCGCCTGGCGGGAACCCTCATCACCGACGACCATCTGGCCGAGGTGCTGGACCGCGTCGAGCGGGCCAACGCCGGTCAGCCGATCACCTTCTTCGAGATCACCACGGCCGCCGCCTTCGTCGCCTTCGCCGAGGTTCCGGCCGATCTGTGCGTCATCGAGGTGGGTCTCGGCGGAATCCTCGATGCGACGAATGTCGTGACGCCCAAGGTCAGCGTGATCGCGCCGGTCGATCTGGATCACCGCGAGTTCCTCGGCGACACGATCGGCCAGATCGCCGGCGAGAAGGCGGGAATCATCAAGCCGGGCGCGCCCGCCGTCTCCGCCCGTCAGCACGAGGAGGCCGAGCCGGTCATCGAGGCCGCCGCTGATCGCGCCGGGGTTTCGCTGACGCTGATGGGCCGCGACTTCGACGCCTGGGGCGAGCGCGGCCGTCTGCTGGTCCAGATGCAGGACCGCCTCCTGGACCTGCCCGCCCCGGCGCTGCCCGGCGAGCACCAGTTCGCCAACGCCGGCCTGGCGGTCGCCGCCCTGCTGGCCCTGGGCGATTCGCGGATCGACGAGGCGGCGATGGCGCGCGGGCTGGAATCCACCGTCTGGCCGGCCCGTTTCCAGCGCCTGACCGCCGGTCCTCTGGCCGAGCGCGCCAAGGCGGCGGGGGCGGACCTCTGGCTGGACGGCGGCCACAATCCGCATGCGGGCCTGGCCGTCTCCCGCGCCCTCGCCGACCTGGCGGCGCGTGACGGCCGTCCCGTGGCGCTGATCTCGGGGCTCCTGGCCAACAAGGACGCCACCGGCTTCTTCGGCGCCTTCCGGGGCGTGGCGACCAAGGTCTTCACCGTGACCTTCGAGGGCCACGCCGCCGCCAGCGCCGCCGACACGGCCGCCGCCGCCGAACTGGCCGGCCTGCGGGCCCGCGCCTGCGATTCGGTGGCCGAAGCGCTCGATCACGCCCTGGAACTGGAGCCCACGCCGCACGTCCTGATCTGCGGCTCGCTGTATCTGGCCGGCGAGGTCCTGGCGATGAGTCCAGAGACTTGGCCGACCTAACCGCGTAAGGCTGACCTCACGCCGATAGGGCGGCTCGGCCCGCTGGACATCCCCGGCACGCGCGCCCGTCCTGGCAGGAACCGCCGATGGCCAAGGGTCAGAAGAAGTCCAACAAGGAAATCCGCAAACCGAAGGCCGAAAAGAAGCCGCCGCCCGCGCCGGTCTCGCCGTTTATCGTGACGGGGAAGAAGTAAGCCCCGCCCTTGTCCGAATTCCCCGGCGAATGCCGGGGCCCAGATACATCCTGAGCCTTGAGCGGGTTCGCGCCAGCCGTCCGTACCGCATATGACGGGTCACGGGGTTTGATCTGGATCCCGGCATTCGCCGGGAAGGTCGGGATATCACAACGAAAAACGCCCGCCCCGGCGAACCGGAGCGGGCGTCTTCAATTCAGGCGATCGGGCCGATCAGGCCGGTTGCTGGACGCCGGCTTCGTTCAGCCATTCCAGGATCTTCTGCTTGGGCATGGCGCCGACCTTCATCGAGGTCATCTGGCCGTCGCGGAACAGCATCATGGTCGGGATGCCGCGAACGCCATAGCGCGACGGGGTGGTCGGGCTGTCCTCGATATTGACCTTGGCGATGGTCACCACGTCGGCCAGCTCTTCCGAAAGCTGCTCCAGCGCCGGGGCGATCTGCTTGCACGGACCGCACCATTCGGCCCAGAAGTCGACGAGCACGGGCTTGCTCGACTTCAGGACGTCGGCTTCGAAGGTGGCGTCGGTCACCGCAACGGTGCTCATGGTCTGCTCCAGTCTGGCGTCGCGCGGCGGAGTCCGGCGCGGAGGACGCAATAGGGTTCAGGCCCGGAAGCTTCCGGGCGGTTGGCCAAGATGTAGGAGGACCGGGCGCGTCCGGCAACGGGATTAAGCCAGCCGCGCCAGAGCCAGGGCCATCACCTTTTCTGGAACGGGCATCAGTTTGGGACCGTCCGTCCAGACCAGCGCCGCCTCCACAGTGCGGCCCGGAAAGACCTCGCGCAGCACGGCCGCATAGACCGCCATCTGGGCCAGATAGGCCGTGTCGGCGTCCTCGATCCGATCCGGTGAGGGGCGGTTGGTCTTGTAATCCACCACCAGCACGCGGTCGTCATCGACCACCAGGCGGTCGACTCGGCCGGAGACGGCGAGGCCCTGGGGCAGATGGGCGCTGGTCCCGGCCAGGGCGACCTCGGCGCGCGAATTGGGCCCGAACACCGCCGCGAACCGCGCATCCTCCAGGACCCCGAACGCCGCGCCGGCCATCTCGGTCCGCTGGGTGTCGGTCAGGTCGCGCTCGGCCGCCAGGATGCGCCGCGCCGCGTCGGGGCGCTGATCCGGCGGCAGGTCCGGCAGCAGCTGGAGAAGCTTGTGAATGAGCTCGCCGCGCCGATAGCGACCAAGGCCGGCGATCCTGGCCAGGGGCGAGGGGGCGGGAACGCGGGCGGTGTCCTCCAGCCGCGACGGCGCGGCGTAGCGGGCGGCGGCGGGCTCGGGCGCGGCCTGCACCAGGATCCAGCTCGGCGCGTCGGCGACAGCGGTGGCGGCGAGGTCAAGCCTCGGCGCGCTGAGCGGATCGGGGCCGTAGCGCAGGAACGCCGTGTCGCTCTCGCCGATCGTCCTGACGCCCGGCGCGATGTCGGGATGGGCGAAGGCGGCGCGAGCGGCCGCGTACCAGCCGCCGACCTTGTCGTCCTTGGTGCGGGCGTCGATACGACCGCACAGAATCAGGCGCTCGCGAGCCCGGGTGAGGGCCACATAGAGCAGGCGCAGGGCCTCTTGCGCTTCCTTGTCCTCGCGCAGCTTGCGGGCCTTTGCCGAGGCGGCGCAGTCGCCCTTACCGGACGCACACCACAGCAGGGCCCCGTCCTCGGTGACCAGCAGCGGCGAGCCGCCGGCGCCGCGTTTGACGGTGGTCTCGGGCAGGAAGACGATCGGCGCCTCCAGGCCCTTCGAACCGTGGGCGGTCATGACCCGCACTTCACGACGAGCGCCTTCCATCTCGCGCTTGACCACGATGTCCAGCGCCGCGAAGTCGGCGACCAGGGCCTCCAGGTCGCGAACGCCGCGTTGCTCGGCCTCCATCACCTGGGCCAGGAACTCATCGAGCGCCTCTTCGGCCTCGGCGCCCAGCCGGGTCAGGACCTTGGCGCGGTGCGAGCGGCCGTCGGCGTCGGTCAGGCCCAGCCAGCCGGCGTAGAACTCGAACGGCTGGCGGCGGCGTCCCTCGGTCAGCGCCCAGTCGAGCACGGTGCGGGCGGCGGTCCATTCAGGGCGTTCCTCGGCCCGGCGCATCAATTCGGCCCAAAGTGTCGCCCGGCGACCTTTGGCCAGCGCATAGACGTCATCGTCGCCAAGCTCGCAGAACGGCGTCTTCAGCAGGGCCGCCAGGGTCAGATCGTCCTCGGGGAACAGGATGAACCGGCCCAGGGCCAGCAAGTCTTCGAAGGCGATATGGCTGGACAGCGACAGACGATCGGCGCCCGCCACCGGCACGCCGCGCCGCTTCAGGGCGCGGATGATCTCCTCGAACAAGACCTTGCGGCGGCGGACGAGGACCAGAATGTCGCCGGCGTGGGCGGCGCGATGCCGGCCCAGGTCCTTGTCGAACACCGCATCGCCGCGATCCAGGATCGCCTTGGTCTCGGCGGCGATCGCTTCGGCCAGACGGCGATTGGCGCTGCGCTCACTCTCCTCGTCGAGCGGCTTCTCCCAGGCCTCGCGCTCCTCGCCGGGCAGTTCGCGGGTCAGCGGCCAGAGATCGACGCAGCCGGGATGGCCGTGGCGGAAGAGTTCGTGGCTGACCAGGTCCTGACCGACGGGGGGCGGCACCCCTTCGCGGGTGTCCGGATCGGAAAAGAGGGCGTCGACGAAGCTCAGGACCTCGTGGGTCGAGCGGTACGAGACCGTCAGTGGCACGCCCTTGCCGATCGCGCCGACCGCTTCGATCCGGGAAATATAGCCCTGGGTCTCTTCCAGTAGCCGCGTCGGGTCCGCGCCCTGGAACGAGTAGATCGACTGCTTCTCGTCGCCGACCACGAACAGGGTCCGCTCGGCGCGGCGTCCGCTCCAGCCCTCGGACGTCTCGCCGACGAAGAAGTCGGCGGTCAGGGCGCGCAGGATCTCCCATTGCTCGGGGGCGGTGTCCTGGGCCTCGTCCAGCAGGATGTGGTCGATGCCGCCGTCCAGCTTGTAGAGCACCCAGGCCGCCTCGACCTTCTCGGTCAACAAAAGCCGCGTCTTGTCGATCAGGTCGGTGAAGTCGAGCGCGCCGCGCGCCTCCTTCTCGGCCATGTGACGCTCGATATAGAGACCCGCCAGCAGCAGGGCGTTCTGCGTGTCTTCCGCCACCCTGGCGGCGCGGACCTGTTCGCGGGCGGCCTCCAGCTTGGCCTGCTCCAGCAAGAGGGCCTCGCGCAGGTCCTCGCGGCTCTTCAGGCCCGAGGTCTTGGCCGGCCAGGTCGCGGGCGTGCCCTCGCCGCCCTCGGTGAAGAGGGCGCGTAGGGCGAGGTCCAGCGTGGCGGCGGGATCGCGGGCGACGGCGGCCAGGGCCTCGGCGTATTTGGCGTCCTGCTTGCCGCCGCTGTCGAACAGCACGGTCGCAGCGGCGCGCCAGACCGGCAGGTCGAGGCGGGCCATGGCCCTGACGACGAGGTCTTCGGCCGAGGTCGGGGCGTCAAAGCCGCAACGCGCCCAGGCGTCGGCGATCGCGCCGGCCAGGCCGCCGCAGCGCTGGACATAGGCCATGATCTGGCCGCGCCGGGCCTCGAAACCGGCGAACATCGCCTCGAAGCTCTGGAAATCCAGGGCGATCGAGAAGCGGGCGTAGGCCTCTGAAAAGGCGTCGTCATGGCTGTCGACCCAGGCGGTGACGGCGCGGCGGGCGGCGCGGGCGATGGCGGCGCCGGCCTGGTCGTCCATCACGGTGAAGCCTGGCGAGACCCCGGCCTCCAGCGGGAACCGCCGCAACAGCTTTTCGCAGAACGCGTGGATGGTCTGGATCTTCAAGCCGCCCGGCGTCTCCAGCGCCTTGGCGAACAGGGCGCGGGCGTCGGACAGGCTCTTGGCGTCGTAGCGCGCGTCGGCCTCGCCGACCAGCTTGACCAGTTCGGCGCGCAGATCGGCGTCGCTGGTCACCGACCACTTGCCCAGCCGGTCGAACAGGCGCCGCTGCATCTCAGCGGCGGCGGCCTTGGTGTAGGTCACACACAGGATCGCCTGCGGCTCGACCCCGGCCAGCAAAAGACGGGCGACGCGGTCGATCAGAGTCTTGGTCTTGCCCGAACCGGCGTTGGCGGTGACGAAGGCCGAGATCGTCGGATCGGCGGCGATGCGCTGGGGGTCGTAGGCCATCAATCGATCCACCGGGCTTGCACATAGACGCGACCGTCGGTCCAGCAGCGGGTGACGATGACCTCGTCCCAGGCCCGCAGGTGGCGGGCGAGATGGACTTCGCGGTTGGGGCAGCGATGGGCGGTCCACCAGGGAGGCGGGCCATCGCCGGCTAAGGGGAGGACGTTCGCGATTTCCCGCGCATCTTCGATCTTGCGGAAAGGCGGACGGACCAGGGAGGCGCTGGTCGCCTCGTCAGCGGCGAAGGCCAGGTCGATCCACTCGGCGTCGTTCGTGCCGACGCTGTGGGCCTTCAGATCACGGACGCCCTGGCCTGGCCAAGCGTCAAAGACGTCGTGGAAGCGGACGCTGGGCGGGGCTAGGTTCGCCCACAGCAGGCCCGCGACGAGCAGGGCGGTCGGCGCGGCGCCGACTAGGACGGGCGCCGCCATCAACCAGGGGCGCAGCCAGCGATGCCTACCGCGTAGCAGCAAACCGACAATCCAGCAGACAACGGCGGCGCAGACGAACAGCGCGCCTGAAACCAGCAGGTAGAAGATGACGACGATGCCCAGGCCCATTACTCGCCCTCTCCATCGTCGCCGCTGGTCGACCATTCGAACACCCGCGCCAGGTGCGCATAGTCGCCGGGGTGCTCCTTGACGAACTGCGGCGCGACCCGCGAGCGATAGGGCTCGTCGGGGTCATCGTAGCGGGCGATCAGGGACGACAGGCCCTCCAGCGCCTTTCGCGCAGCGTCCTGGCTTTCGCCGTCGCCCTTGGCCCGGATCTGCTCCTCGCCGGCGGGGCGTCGACCCGTGACGCGGACATAGGTCAGGTCGCCGGGCGTCGGCTTGCCAAGATCAGGGAACCCGCCGTTCATCAGGATCGCCGCCGTCAGGGTCAGCTGTGGCGAAAAGCCGGTGTCGACCTGCTTCTGGGACGGCGCAGCGCCGGTCTTGTAGTCGAGAATGTGAGCGGTTCCGTCCGGCGTCGGCTCGATACGGTCGGCCTTGGCGGTCAGGGTGAACGGACGGCCGTTGATGGCCAGCTCAAGCTTGCCCTCGGCCTCGACGACAATGCGTCGGACATGGGTGCGGCGTTGGCGCTCCCAGTCAGCGACCCAAAGGGCCGCCTCGCGGGCCAGGGCCTTCTCGCGCGCCAGGGCCGTGGGCGGCATGCCGGCGCTGACCAGGGCGTCGACATAGAGCTTTTCGAAGGCTGACGCCGCTTCGGCCGGGACGGCGTCGGGATAGAGCTCGGCGAACCGCTCGAAAGCGGCGTGGATGGCCGTGCCGCGCGCCCGGGCCTCGACCGGCTCGTCGGGACGCTCCAGCGGGTAGAGTTTCAGGATATCACGCGCCCAGACGGCGTAGGGGTCACGGGTCAGGGCCTCGACGCGCGTGACGGCCATCTTGCGCGGACGATCCTGGACGGGCGGCTTGGGCGCGGGGCGGCCGATGGGGGCGTAGGGGCCTGGCGCGTCCATGGCGCGGACCCAGTCCAGCACGTCGTCGCGGCGCGGCAGCGCCAGGCCTGCGCCGGCGGCCAGGGTCTTCAGGCGCCAGAGCCAGCGCGACTCGACGGCGGGCGCGCCGCCGCGCCGCTCGCAATGGACCAGAACGACGTCCGGCGCGCTGGCGGCCTGGGCGAAGTCGTGGGCGGTCAGGCCGATCCGGCGTTCGGGCGGCGGCAGGCCCAGGCGCTGGCGCATCGGCCGCGACAGGAACGGATCGATCGGTGCGCCCTGCGGCCAGACGCCTTCCTCCAGGCCGGCCAGCACCAGGCGGTCGGCGCGCACCAGCCGCGCCTCGATGGCCCCGAGGATGCGCAGGCGCGGATGGGTCGCGCCGCCGACGCGCACGGTCTCTTCGTTCACGAGGCGGTCGAGAATGTCGGCGAAGGCCTGGGGCGAGGCGTCGGGCAGGGGCTCGCCGTCCTGGATCAGGGCGGCCATCAGCGTGCCCAGGCACTCGCCGGCGTTCCCGGCCCAAAGACGATGGGGCGCGATCAGCGACTCCAGCGCCTCGACCAGGGCCTGGGCCGCGCGGGCCGGGGCGGCGCGGGCGCCGCCGCCATAGGGCGCCGCGGCGTGGTCCACCGCGGCCAGCACGCGCTCGGCCAAGGCCAGGGCGTCCGGCGCGTCGCGGAGGCGGGCGCGAAGGACGTCGGCCGAGCCGGGCGCGGCGCCGCGCAGGCCCTTGCGCTCAAGCAGAACGGCGGCCGGGGGTTCGTCCTCGCCCAGAACCAGCGGGTGCTTGGCGAAGGCCAGCAGGCGGACGGGGTTGAGCGGCTCCTCGACGAGTCGGGCCAAGTGCAGGGCCAGGATCGCGGAGCCGGCGGCCGCCAGCGGCGCGCCGGCCGAGCTGTCGGGGATCACGCCCCACCGCTGCAGGCGGGTCATGACCCGGCGCGCCAGGGTCTGGTCCGGCGTCACCAGGGCGGCGGTCCGGGCGGGATCCTCAAGCGCTTCGCGCAGCAGAAGGGCGCAGGCGCCGGCGGCCTCTTCCTCGGCCCGGGCGGCGATGACCGAGAACCCCTTCAGCCCTTCGGCGACGGGATCAAGCTCCGGCGCCTCGGCGCGCAGGGCGGCGATCTGGCTCAGCCAGTCGGCGGTCGCCTCGGCGGGACGCAGCGCCTCGTTGACGATGCGGCGGCGCCAGCGGCCGCGGCTGTCGACCTCGGGAACCCAGACGCGGACCTCGGCGCGCGAGACGCCGGCGCGATCCAGCAGGCGCTTCATCGCCCCCTGCGGATGCTGCTCGCCCTGGGAGCCCTCGATCTGGGCCCAGGCGGTGTCGGCGAGATCCTCGTCGAGACCCGGCAGCACCACGGCCCCCTTGGGTGCGGCGGCGATGACGCGTAGCAGGTCGGCGGTCGCGGGCGCGGTGCCGGTCGAACCGGCGGCGACCAGCACCTCGGTCGGCGGGTTGTCGCGCCACTGCGCCTCCAGCGCCCGCAGCAGGCGCACGCGGCGTTCGGAGACATCGATCAGACCAAGATCACTCAGGCGTGCGGACCAGGCCCTCAGCACGGATCGCAGGAACCGGGCCGAGACCTGCCAGTGCTGGGCCAGATCACCCTCGGCAAGCCCGTCCAGCTTGTCGTCGAAATTCACTTCCTCGATCTGGCAGCTGTCGAGAAACTCGCTGAGCGCCTTGGCCAGTTCCAGCGCCTGAACAGGGCCAGGCTTGAACGACAGCTTATCGCCGTGGTCGGTCACCAGCCGCGCCAGTTCGAAGCGCCGCCGCCGCGACGAGATCGCCGGCGGCAGGGTCAGCGACAGCTCGCCCGGCTCAAACGGCGGTTCGCCCTCGTCCAGATCGCCCAGCGGCCGGATCTGCGGCAACAGCAGCGCCCGCCCGCCGCCGACGGCCAGGAAGGCGTCGGCCAGGGCTCGCGCGCCCCGGCGGGTCGGGGTCAGCACGGTGGCGCGTGGCAGGGCTTCGGGGCCCAGCGGCTCCAGCGTGTTCAACAAGCCCCGCGCCAGATCGTCGACGAAGGGGCGGTGGGCCGGGATCGAGTACCAGCGCGGCCCTTCTCGCTCGAAGAACGGCGCGGACCCGCTCATGCCTCGGCGAGCCTAGCTTCGGCGGCCAGCTTGGCCTGCGGATCGCCGACATGCATCCAGAGGCCCTCGGGCGCGACGCCATGGACCCGGCCGTCGGCGGCTAGGCGCTTCCAGAGCGGCAACAGCGAGAACGGTCCTTCGGGACCATCGGCGGTGATCGCAGGCTTGCAGATATGCACGCCGACATAGACGAGCGGCGCCATCTCGCCGGCGTCCTTGAAACGCACGATGCCGTCGGCGCCGAGGAACACATCGCCCGTATCGTGGAAGCCCAGCGAGCCGGTGGTCGAGGCCAGCATCAGACACACGTCCATTCGCGCCGGATCCCAGGCGGCGGCCACCGCGTCGACGGCGGCGCCGGCGTGCTCGATCCAGATCGAGTCGATATTGGCGACGAACACCGGCCCTTCGCCCAGCAGGGGCAGGGCGTGCTTGATGCCGCCGCCGGTCTCCAGCGCCTGGGCGCGCTCGTCGGAGATGACGATCCGGGGGGCGAGGCCCTGGGCCTCGCGGGCCCGCAGGTGGGCCTCCACCAGATCGGCGAAGTAATGGACATTGACCACGGCGGTCTCGACGCCGGCCGCGACCAGGCGATCCAGCATGTGATCGATCAGCGCCTTGCCGGCGACCTCGACCAGGGCCTTGGGGCGATCGTTGGTCAGGGGGCGCATGCGGGTGCCGAGCCCTGCGGCCAGCACCATGGCGACTTTCGGACCGCTCATCGGCGCGTCTCCACGGGCACGTAGCGATCAAACCACGCCTTGAGGTCAGCCAGGGCCGGATCAGCGAAGCAGACGTCCAGATAGACCCAGAGACGCGGGATGAAGTCGGCGTAGCGGGGCTTGCCGTCGCGAGTCACCAGGCGGGCGAAGATGCCCAGGATGCGGATGATGTTGAGCGCGCCCAGCGCATGGTAGTCGGCCAGGAAGGCCGTGCGGTCCAACTCGGGGCAGGCGGCGAGATAGCGCTCGAGGCACGCGGTTTCGCGCTGCGGCGAGACGGTGCGGCGGGCGTCGTGCAGCAGCATCGACAGGTCCCAGGCCGGATGCGCCAGGACCGCGTCCTGGAAGTCCAGCATGCCGACCCGCGCCGCGCCGTCGCGCTGCGGCAGCCAGATCAGGTTCTCGGCGTGATAGTCGCGGTGGCAGAAGACCGTCGCGCCGGCCTCGCCCTTGGCCCGGATCGGAGCCCAGATCGCTTCCCATTCGGCCAAGGCCGCATCGTCGAAGGTGATGTCGCGAAACTTGGGCTGCCACTCGACGAAGATGTCGTGCGCGGTCTTCAGGGCCAGATCGTCATAGGTCAGCAGCGGCCAGCTCGAGCCGCCGTAGTCCAGAACCCGGGCCGTCGGCGCCGCGTGGATCGCCAGCAAGCCGTCGATGGCGGCGTCATAGAGCGGGGCCTCATCGGTTCCGGCCTCGATCAGGCGCGCGTAGAGATCATCGCCCAGGTCTTCCAGCACGGCCAGGCCCGCCGCGGGGTCGGCTGCGAGCACCTTGGGGGCCGACAGGCCCTGGGCGTTGAGCCATCCCGCGCAGGCCACGAAGGCGTCCACACGGCCCGCCGCCAGGCGCGCCAGGGCGTTATAGCCCAGCGCCGCGCGCTCGGCCGCCGAGGCCTCAGGCGGACAGGGCGCCGTTTCGAGCGACGGCGGCTGGTCCATGAAGATGAAGCTTTGCTCGCCCCGATGCAGCCGCTCATAGGCGCGCGTCGAGGCGTCGCCGCCCAGCGACTCGCGGCGAACGTCGCCGAAGCCGTTGGCGGACAGGAACGCGGCCTTGGCCGCCTCGCGTTCAGAGCTCAAGTTCACGTCCTTCGAAATCGCCGTGCGCCACGATGACGGCGCGTCGGGCGTCGCCGTCGAGGGCGATGTCTATATCGAGCCGAGTCCGGGGCAAACGGCCTTCCAGGCGCTGGGGCCATTCGATCAGGGCGACGCCGCCGTCGAGGGCTTCGTCAAGCCCGATCTCATAGGCCTCGTCGGGATCCGAAAGGCGATAGAGGTCGAAATGGGCCAGCGGGAATTTCGCCGTCTCATAGAACTGAACAAGCGTGAAGGTCGGGCTGGGCACTTCCTCATCCGGCGTCGTCAGGGCGCGGATCAGGGCGCGGGCCAGGGTCGACTTGCCGGCGCCCAGAGGGCCGGTCAGGCAGAGGGCGTCTCCCGCACGAAGGGCGCCGGCCAGCGTCCGACCCAGCGCCTGGGTCGCAGCCTCATCGGCGAGGAAAAGGGTCTTCACGTCAGGGGGCTCGTCGGCTCGTTCGGCAATTGGCGCTCCACATAGCGCTTCAGGACCTCGGTGGCTTGTTCGACGTCTCGGGGCAAGCGCTCCGGATCAACGGGCGGCCCGATGGTCAGCGAGAAGCGCCGCCCCGTCTTGTTCAGCAGTTCGTGGAACAGGGTGATGTCCCGCAGCTCACGCGACAGGCGGCCAAACAGGTGGAAGAGCGTCGACCAAGGCCCCTCCAGATGGATCGGCGTGATCGGCGCGCCGTACTTGCGCGCGATCGAGACCGCAGAAGACATCCACGGGGGATCGCTCAGCCGTCCTTCCGCATCCATCACCGCCAGCCGTCCGGCGGGGAAGATCATCAGCGCCTTTTCGGCCTCCATCGCCTCGCGGGTCATCGAAAGGGTCAGGCGCATGCGCTCGCGGCTACGCTTCTCCTCGACCCACTCGACCGGGATCAGCACGTCATCGAAGCGGGGGCAAACGCGGTGGGCGTCCGCATTGGCGTAGAAGACGATATCCGGACGATGGGCTTTCAGCGCGTCAAAGACGGCGACGCCGTCCCCGATGCCGGTCGGATGGTTGGCGACGATCACGACCCGGCCCTCCGCCGGAAGATGGTCCAGGCCGCGAACGGCGACCTTCAGCGAGAGAAGCGCCGACACATGATCCAGCGCCGCCTGGCCGCCCATCGTCTCGATCGTTTCAGCCATGACCCGCGCCTTGCGATAGTCGAGCAGGCGGTAAAGAGCGGGCTTGAGCAGCGGCCAGGCCGGCGAGCCCGTAAGGCGTGGGGCGCGTTCGGCGATCAGGGTGTCGATGATGTGGGGATCGGCGGCTTGGCCCGCTTGGACCGCCCCGGCGGCCGGAACATGAACCATGGTCCGAGCTTAGGCGCGGCGATCGGTTCTGTCAGCGCCCTCTTGCTCCGGGCGCGGCGAACGCGCTAACCGCAATCCTTGATGCCGACTTCTCTCCGCACCGCTTATCGCGAGCGCCTGGCCCAGGGCGAGATCAGGCCCGACGTCGCCCAGGCCGCCGCCGTGGAGGCCCTGTCGCGCCTGGAAGCCGATCTCGACGCCGCCGGCGAACCGGGCTTCTCGTTCTTCGGTCGCAAGCCCAAAAGCCAGCGGGGCGTCTATCTCTGGGGCCCCGTCGGTCGCGGCAAGTCCATGGTGATGGACCTGTTCTTCGACAGCGCGCCGGTGGCCAAGAAGCGCCGGATCCACTTCCACGCCTTCATGGCCGAGGTCCACGCCGACATCGACGCCTGGCGCAAGGGCGACGCCGCCGCGCGCAAGGCGCGCTTTGGCCAGTCCAAGGGCGATGATCCCGTCGCGCCCACCGCCGAGCGGATCGCCGGCGAAGCGCGCTTGCTGTGCTTCGACGAGCTGCAGGTCACCGACATCGCCGACGCCATGATCCTGGGTCGGCTGTTCGAGGCGCTGTTCGCGCGGGGCGTCACCCTGGTGGCGACCTCGAACCGGCCGCCGGAAGATCTCTACAAGGACGGCCTCAACCGCCAGCTCTTCCTGCCGTTCATCGACATGCTGAAGTCGGCGCTGGACATCGTCGCAGTGCGGGGCCCGGTCGATTTTCGCCTGGATCGCCTGCGCGCGGCCCGCACCTGGCTGGCGCCCAACGACAAGGCGACCCAGGCTGAGTTCGAGGGCCTGTGGGCCGACATGCTGGATGGCGCGCCGGAAACGGGCGCGACTCTCGAGGTGCTGGGCCGGAAGATGCGCCTGCCGCGCGCCGCGGGCGGCCTGCTGCGTTCGTCGTTCGCCAGCCTGTGCCAGCAAGCCCTCGGCCCGCAGGACTATCTCGCGATCGCCGAGCGGTTCCACACGCTCTTTCTCGAAGACGTGCCTTGCCTCACCCCGGCGCGCCGTGACGCCGCGCGGCGCTTCAACACCCTGATCGACGCGCTGTATGAAGCCGACGTCAAGCTGGTGGCGCTGGCCGAGGCCGAGCCGGAGCAGCTCTATCCAGAGGGGGATGGCGCCTTCGAGTTCGAGCGGACCGTCTCGCGCCTGCAGGAAATGCGGTCCGCCGACTATGTCGGTCGAGTCAGGGACTAGGAGGCGGCGATGTCGGTCAAGGATCGGGTTCGGGTTCGCGAAACCAGACTGCTCTCCGACAACTGGTACGTGCTGCGGACTACGACCTTCGACTGGAAGCGCCGGGACGGAACCTGGCAGACTCAGTCGCGCGAGCACTACGATCGTGGCAACGGCGCCGTCCTTCTACCCTACAACATCGAGAACCGGACGGTGCTGCTGGTCAAGCAGTTCCGCTATCCGGCCTTTGTGAACGGTTGCGACGACCTCTTGATCGAAGCCGCAGCCGGCCTGCTCGACGACGCCGAGCCCGAAGTCCGTATCCGCGCGGAGGTCGAGGAGGAGCTGGGCTACCGCCTGGGCGCTGTCCGCAAGGTGTTCGAGGCCTTCATGAGTCCCGGATCGGTGACCGAGATCCTGCACTTCTTCGTCGCCGAGTACGATGCGGCCATGCGCATCAGCGACGGCGGAGGCCACCCCGATGAGGGCGAAGACATCGAGGTCCTGGAGATGACGATGGAGCAAGCTCTGGCCATGATCGCGGACGGCCGCATTCGCGACGCCAAGACGATCATGCTCCTGCAGCACCTGGCGCTTACAGTGCTGCGCACGGCTTAGACCTCCCGTTGTTGGCGAGGGCCTGCGCCTCAAGCGCTGGGATGCGCTCGTCGACCCGCAAAGGCGGAGAATTGCGAACGTTTCTCAACAGGGCGCCGTTTAATTGACACCCCCGCCCTCGCGCTTAAAAGCATCCCGCAACGCACAAAGGCTACTGGGGTTGGACCTCTCATGACCGACACGAGCCGGGGGCTGCCTGAGCGCCCGATGTCGCCGCACCTGCAGGTGTGGCGTTGGCACATCACGATGGCCTGCTCGATCCTTCACCGCGGCTGCGTCGTCGGCCTCTGGGTCGGCGCCGTGATCCTGGCGGGCTGGGCCGCCGCTTTGGCCGCCGGGCCCGACGCCTATGCGAGCTATGTCGGCTTGCTGGGTTCGCCGATCGGCAAGCTCGTGCTGCTGGGCGAGACCTTCGCGGTGTTCTTCAACGTCGCCTACACGATCCGTCAGACCTTCTGGGACGCCGGCAAGGGCTTCGCCCCGCGCACGGCCGACATGACCGGCGCCATGGCCATCGCGTTCGCGGTGGTGGCGACGATCGTCACCTGGGTCATCGCCGGCGGCATCGGAGCGTTCTGATCATGAGCAAGAAAGACCTCTTTCAGCCCCAGCAGTTCCGCACGCCGCTGTCGCGCGCCCGGGGCATGGGCGCTTCGCGTCATGGCGTCAGCCACTTCATCACCGAGCGGGTCTCGGGCCTGGCGCTCGCGCCGCTGACGATCTGGGGCGTCTATTCGGCGCTCAAGCAGGTGCGCGCGCCGCATGACGTGGTCGTGCAGTGGATGGCCCAGCCCCTGAACGCGGTTCTTCTGAGCCTGCTGCTGATCGCCGCCCTGGTGCACCTGCAGAGCGCGGTGCAGGTGGTGATCGAAGACTATATCGAGCGCTTCACGACCAAGACCGCCCTGGTGATCGGCAACCTGTTCGTCTGCGTGCTGGCCGGCGCCGTGGGGGTCTTCTCGATCCTCAAGGTCGCCCTGACCGTGACCGGAGCCTATTGATGTCGGCCTACAAGTTCATCGATCACAAGTTCGACGTCGTCGTGGTGGGCGCTGGCGGCTCGGGCCTCCGCGCCGCCCTGGGCGCCGCCCAGGCCGGTCTCAAGACCGCCTGCATCACCAAGGTGTTCCCAACCCGCAGCCACACGGTGGCGGCGCAGGGCGGCATTTCCGCTTCGCTGGGCAATATGGGCCAGGACGACTGGCGCTGGCACATGTTCGACACCGTCAAGGGCTCGGACTGGCTGGGCGACCAGGACGCTATCGAGTACCTGACCCGCAACGCCCCGGCGGCGGTCTATGAGCTCGAGCACTGGGGTGTGCCCTTCTCGCGGACGCCGGACGGCAAGATCTATCAGCGCGCCTTCGGCGGCATGACCAAGAACTTTGGCGAAGGCCCGATCCAGCGCACCTGCGCGGCGGCCGACCGAACCGGTCACGCCATGCTGCACACGATGTACGGCCAGTCGCTGGCCCACGACACCGAGTTCTTCATCGAGTACTTCGCCCTCGACCTGATCATGGACGACGGCGTCTGCCGCGGCGTGACCGCGTGGAAACTCGATGACGGCACCCTGCACCGCTTCCAGGCCCAGATGGTGGTCCTGGCGACCGGCGGTTACGGCCGCGCCTACTTCTCGGCGACCTCGGCCCACACCTGCACGGGCGACGGCAACGCCATGGCCCTGCGCGCCGGCCTGCCGCTGCAGGACATGGAATTCGTGCAGTTCCACCCCACCGGCATCTACGGCGCCGGCTGCCTGATCACCGAAGGCGCCCGCGGCGAAGGCGGCTACCTGACCAACTCGGAAGGCGAGCGCTTCATGGAGCGCTATGCGCCGACCGTGAAGGACCTGGCCCCGCGTGACATGGTCAGCCGCGCCATGACCATCGAGATCCGCGAAGGTCGCGGCGTGGGTCCCAACAAGGACCACATCTTCCTGCACCTGGATCACCTGGATCCGAAGATCCTGGCCGAACGTCTGCCGGGCATCTCGGAAACCGCCAAGGTGTTCGCCGGCGTCGACGTGACCAAGGCGCCGATCCCGGTGCTGCCGACCGTCCACTACAACATGGGCGGCATCCCGACGAACTATCACGGCGAAGTCGTCACCAAGTCGGGCGACAACCCCGACCAGGTCATCCCCGGTCTGATGGCCGTGGGCGAGGCCGCCTGCGTGTCGGTGCACGGCGCCAACCGCCTGGGGTCCAACTCGCTGATCGACCTTGTGGTGTTTGGTCGCGCTGCGGCCCTGCGCTGCGCCGAGATCCTCAAGCCGGGCGCCAAGCAGCCCGAGCTGAAGGACGCCCAGACCGACGCGCACCTGGCGCGCTTCGACCGCTTCCGTAACGCCTCGGGCTCGACCGGCACCGCCGAACTGCGTCTTGAGATGCAGAAGGCGATGCAGGAAGACGCCGCCGTGTTCCGCACCGGCGAGAGCCTGGACAGCGGCGTGAAGCGCCTGCAGGCCGTCTGGGACAAGAAGGCCGATCTCAAGGTCAGCGATCGCGGTCTGGTGTGGAACACCGACCTGATGGAAACCCTCGAGTTCGATAACCTGATCGGCCAGGCGGTCGTGACGGTGAACGGCGCGGCCAACCGCACCGAGAGCCGCGGCGCCCACGCCCGCGAGGATTTCTCGGATCGCAATGACACCGAATGGATGAAGCACACCCTGGCGTGGCTCGACCTCGACACCGGCAAGGTGAAGATCGATTACCGCCCGGTCCACAGCTACACCATGTCGGACGACATCGCTTACATCCCGCCGAAGCAACGGGTCTACTGAGGGTACGATGGTCGAACTCGCACTCCCCAAGAACTCGCAGGTCAAGTCGGGCAAGCACTGGCCCGCCCCGGCCGGCGCCAAGAAGGTCAAGACCTTCAAGATCTACCGCTACGACCCGGAAACGGGCGGCAACCCGCGCTGGGACACCTACGACGTCGATGTCGACGCCGTCGGCCCGATGGTCCTGGACGCCCTGCTCTACATCAAGAACACCATCGACCCGACCCTGGCCTTCCGCCGGTCGTGCCGGGAGGGCGTTTGCGGCTCGTGCTCGATGAACATCGGCGGTCGCAACACCCTGGCCTGCACCCACGGCTGGGCTGAGGTGCCGGGCAAGGCCGTCCAGATCAGTCCGCTGCCGCACATGCCGGTGGTCAAGGACCTGATCCCGGACCTGACGCTGTTCTACGCGCAGTACGCCTCGATCGAGCCCTGGCTGCACACCGACACGCCCGAACCGCAGACCGAGTGGAAGCAAAGCCCCGAGGACCGCGAAAAGCTCGACGGCCTCTATGAGTGCATCCTGTGCGCCTGCTGCTCTACCTCGTGCCCCAGCTACTGGTGGAACGGCGACAAGTATCTGGGCCCGGCGGCCCTGCTGCACGCCTATCGCTGGCTGATCGACAGCCGCGACGAGGCCACCGGCGACCGCCTCGACGCCCTTGAGGATCCCTTCAAGCTCTATCGCTGCCACACGATCATGAACTGCGCCCAGGTCTGCCCCAAGGGGCTGAACCCGGCCAAGGCGATCGCCGAAATCAAGAAGATGATGGTCGAGCGCGTCGTCTGACGCTTCCTCCAGGACGATAAATATGGGGCGGCTTCGGAGACGAGCCGCCCCATTCTGTATCCGCCTCTATCGAAGGCGCTTGCCAATAGGTGACGCCGGCGTCATTTTTGACGAAAGGGAGGGCGTCATTGAGCGCTAACGTCAATCAGAACGCATGCGTCGTCATCGTCGGCGCGGGTCACGCGGGCGGTTCAGTCGCCGCGTTCCTGCGCCAGTATGGTCACGAGGGCCGGATTGTCCTGATCGGGGACGAGCCGCTGCTGCCCTATCAACGTCCCCCGCTTTCCAAAGCCTGGCTGAAGGGGGAGGCGGACGCCGACTCGCTCTCGCTCAAGCCCGCCGACTGGTACGCCGACAACCATGTGATGCTGCGTCTCGGCGGCGTCGCCGAACGGATCAACCGTTCCGAAAAGACCGTGACCCTGGCCTCGGGGGAGGTGATCCCCTACGACTTTCTGGTTCTAGCCACTGGCGCGCGGGCCCGCGAACTGCCGATCCCTGGATCGGACCTCACCGGCGTCCTGGCGCTCCGCACGGCGGCTGACGCTGAACTGCTGAAGAACGCCCTGGGCCCGGACAAGCGCCTCGCCGTTGTCGGCGGCGGCTATGTCGGCCTTGAGGCCGCCGCTTCGGCGCGCGCTCTGGGCAGTCACGCCATGGTGATCGAGCGCGAGAGCCGGGTCCTGGCCCGCGTCGCCTGTGAGACGCTGTCTCACTTCTTCCAGGATTATCACGGCAAGCACGGCGTCGCGTTCGAGCTGAACGCCGGCGTCGCGGCCTTTGAGGGCCAGGATGGTCACGTGACGGGCGTGCGCTTCACCGATGGCCGGATCGTGGCCTGCGATGTCGCTCTTGTCGGCGTGGGTGCGGTCCCGAATGACGAACTGGCCAAGGATGCGGGCCTGCCCACCGTCAATGGCGTGGTGGTCGACCTCGAGGCGCGGACCGGTGATCCGTCGATCTTCGCGATCGGCGATGTCAGCCACCGTCCTATGCCGCTCTATGACCGACAGTTTCGACTGGAGAGCGTGCCGAACGCCCTCGAGCAGGCCAAGCAGGCGGCGTCGGCGATTCTGGGCCGGCCGGGACCGGCGCCCGAGACGCCGTGGTTCTGGTCGGACCAGTATGATCTCAAGCTGCAGATTGCCGGGCTGCCCTTCGACGCCGACCGGCAGGTCGTGCGCGGCGACGTGGCGGCGGCGAAGTTCGCCGTCTTCCATCTGAAGGGAGACCTGGTCCAAGCTGTGGAAGCGGTGAACGCGCCGCCGGAGTTCATGGCTGGAAAGCAGCTGATCGCCAAGCGCACGCCAGTCGACGCCAGCAAGCTCGCCGATCCGTCGGTGTCCATGAAAGAGGTGGCGGCCTAAGGTCGCCCCATAGAGAGAGCCTTCCAGGGGTAACGGGAAACAAATGGCCAAGATCACCTACATCCAGCACGACGGCGCCGAGCAAGTCATCGACGTGAAGCCGGGCCTGACCGTCATGGAAGGCGCCGTGAAGAACAACGTGCCGGGCATCGACGCCGACTGTGGCGGCGCCTGCGCCTGTGCGACCTGCCACGTCTATGTCGACGAGGCCTGGCTCGATAAGACCGGTGACAAGTCGGCCATGGAAGAGTCGATGCTGGACTTCGCCGAGAACGTCGAACCCAACAGCCGCCTGTCTTGCCAGATCAAGGTGAGCGACGCGCTGGACGGCTTGATCGTGCGTCTCCCGGAGAGCCAGCACTAAGGCGTACGGCTGGAGCCCGCAGGGTCGGGCTCCGCAAGCGTCTGTTAACGACGCCGTCAAAAGAGCGTCGTTATATTGTCGCGAGGGGGTTGCCAGCCGCCGGCTGGCCGACTAGATCACCGCCTCGCTCGGAACGGCATCGCGACCGGACGACGCGGCCCCCGAAAGGGAGTTGCATCGGTTCAGTCGCTTCGCTAGAAACCGCGCTCCAATCGACTCGATGATGGATCCGCAAGGGCGGCTTCGGCGGCCCCGGGATCCTCTTTTGTCTCTTCGATACCCGGTTTTCCGGAGCGTCGAAAAAGCCGAAAAGAGTTGGTTGACTTCGGAATGTCGCCTCTTTAGAAGCGCCGCTCCGAACATCGCCGCCAAGATTTCGCAAGAATTCAGCGGCGCGGTGTAAGGTCTAGTTACTCGATGATTTGAAGTTTCTTCAAAATAGTCGGTTGACTGGATTGGCTGACTTCTCTAGAAGCTGGCCGCTCTGGTGGGTCCGGGTTTCCCGGTTTCGCCGCTCCGGTTCGAAAAGTTTTGAAAAAAACGATTTGACACGGAAAACGAGGTTGGATAGATAGCCGCCTCCGCCGACATCGGGCGCTAAACGATGGAGCCGCCGGGAGGTGGTTCGGGTCTTTGACATTGTTGAATTGGAAAGAGAAACGCAGGCGGCGGCGCTCTGGCGATGACCTTCGGGTCATCAACTGACGCTGACGAATGCGGTCTCTTGAAGAAGACACCATTACGCCGGTTGGCCTTCGGGTCGATCGAGTGATGGGAACTCGTCAAGAAACTATGCAAACCAGATACCTGGTCCTGGGTTTTCCCCTGGGACTGGAAGTCTGAAGTCAATGTCAACTCAACCTGAGAGTTTGATCCTGGCTCAGAGCGAACGCTGGCGGCAGGCCTAACACATGCAAGTCGAACGGATCCTTCGGGATTAGTGGCGGACGGGTGAGTAACACGTGGGAACGTGCCCTTTGGTTCGGAACAACTCAGGGAAACTTGAGCTAATACCGGATGTGCCCTTCGGGGGAAAGATTTATCGCCATTGGAGCGGCCCGCGTCTGATTAGCTAGTTGGTGAGGTAAAGGCTCACCAAGGCGACGATCAGTAGCTGGTCTGAGAGGATGATCAGCCACATTGGGACTGAGACACGGCCCAAACTCCTACGGGAGGCAGCAGTGGGGAATCTTGCGCAATGGGCGAAAGCCTGACGCAGCCATGCCGCGTGAATGATGAAGGTCTTAGGATTGTAAAATTCTTTCACCGGGGACGATAATGACGGTACCCGGAGAAGAAGCCCCGGCTAACTTCGTGCCAGCAGCCGCGGTAATACGAAGGGGGCTAGCGTTGCTCGGAATTACTGGGCGTAAAGGGAGCGTAGGCGGACTGTTTAGTCAGAGGTGAAAGCCCAGGGCTCAACCTTGGAATTGCCTTTGATACTGGCAGTCTTGAGTACGGAAGAGGTATGTGGAACTCCGAGTGTAGAGGTGAAATTCGTAGATATTCGGAAGAACACCAGTGGCGAAGGCGACATACTGGTCCGTTACTGACGCTGAGGCTCGAAAGCGTGGGGAGCAAACAGGATTAGATACCCTGGTAGTCCACGCCGTAAACGATGAGTGCTAGTTGTCGGCATGCATGCATGTCGGTGACGCAGCTAACGCATTAAGCACTCCGCCTGGGGAGTACGGTCGCAAGATTAAAACTCAAAGGAATTGACGGGGGCCCGCACAAGCGGTGGAGCATGTGGTTTAATTCGAAGCAACGCGCAGAACCTTACCACCTTTTGACATGCCTGGACCGCCACAGAGATGTGGTTTTCCCTTCGGGGACTGGGACACAGGTGCTGCATGGCTGTCGTCAGCTCGTGTCGTGAGATGTTGGGTTAAGTCCCGCAACGAGCGCAACCCTCGCGATTAGTTGCCATCAGGTTTGGCTGGGCACTCTAATCGTACTGCCGGAGTTAATCCGGAGGAAGGCGGGGATGACGTCAAGTCCTCATGGCCCTTACAAGGTGGGCTACACACGTGCTACAATGGCGACTACAGAGGGCTGCAATCCCGCGAGGGGGAGCCAATCCCTAAAAGTCGTCTCAGTTCGGATTGTTCTCTGCAACTCGAGAGCATGAAGTTGGAATCGCTAGTAATCGCGGATCAGCATGCCGCGGTGAATACGTTCCCGGGCCTTGTACACACCGCCCGTCACACCATGGGAGTTGGCTTTACCCGAAGGCGCTGCGCTAACCGCAAGGGGGCAGGCGACCACGGTAGGGTCAGCGACTGGGGTGAAGTCGTAACAAGGTAGCCGTAGGGGAACCTGCGGCTGGATCACCTCCTTTCTAAGGATGCCTCTCCAAGCTCTCACGGGCTTATTGAGGCTCCAGACACGGTCGCTAGACGACCACAAATGAGCGGATCGCCGCCGTCTTCGTTTCTCTTTCCACTCACTTGGTTCCGTTAGGGATCAAGTCGATCGCGAGCCCGGAGGCAGACGCCCCGAAGGCCGTCATAGGCCTGTAGCTCAGGTGGTTAGAGCGTACGCCTGATAAGCGTAAGGTCGGCAGTTCGAGTCTGCCCAGGCCTACCACTCTTTCCTCTGATGCTTCGGATCACGACCAGCTCTCCTGGCTAACCCAGATCTCTTTAAAGAGAGGGGCCATAGCTCAGTTGGTAGAGCGCCTGCTTTGCAAGCAGGATGTCGTCGGTTCGAATCCGTCTGGCTCCACCATCTCCCCGTACGATGCGGGTTGAGATTGATCTCGCGATTGGAATGACAAGTTTGCAGCAGCGCTCAGCGCTGATGCGAAATGACATTGTGAAGGCAGGGTTCACCCGCCGACCGCAGCTCACCCCTGGGATGCGGATCCGGTTTAAGGGCGGACTTAAGAAGACATCATTGTCTGACTAAAGGTAGAGCCCAGGCTCAGCCTTCCCCGCGAGATGCGGCGAGGGCTGAAACAGCATGGGTTTTGCTGAGAACGATCAAGCGCATAAGGGCTTCTGACGGATGCCTTGGCATTGAGAGGCGATGAAGGACGTGGCACGCTGCGATAAGAGCCGGGGAGGCGCGAGCACCCTTTGATCCGGCTATCTCCGAATGGGGAAACCCACCTTTATGGTCACCCGACTTTGTTTCCGCTTCGGCGGAGACGACGATCGGTTGATCAGACAAGGTATAATGACCTGAATACATAGGGTTCATTAAGCAAACCCGGGGAACTGAAACATCTCAGTACCCGGAGGAAAGGACATCAACCGAGACTCCCGTAGTAGTGGCGAGCGAACCGGGACCAGGCCAGTGCTGTCGTGACATAAAGCTGAATGTGTTGGGAAACACAGCCATAGTGGGTGATAGCCCCGTAAGCGTCAAATAGCGACAGACTCGAGTAGGGCGGGACACGTGAAATCCTGTCTGAACATGGGGGGACCACCCTCCAAGCCTAAGTACTCCTCAATGACCGATAGCGAACAAGTACCGTGAGGGAAAGGTGAAAAGCACCCCGACAAGGGGAGTGAAACAGAACCTGAAATCGGAAGCCTACAAGCAGTCGGAGCCACCGCGCGTGGTGACGGCGTACCTTTTGTATAATGGGTCAGCGACTTCATGTGCCGTGCAAGCTTAAGCCGTTAGGTGTAGGCGCAGCGAAAGCGAGTCTGAATAGGGCGAATAAGTACGTCGCATGACGACCCGAAACCAGGTGATCTATCCATGAGCAGGTTGAAGGTAAGGTAACACTTACTGGAGGACCGAACCGGTGAATGTTGAAAAATTCTCGGATGACTTGTGGATAGGGGTGAAAGGCCAATCAAACCTGGACATAGCTGGTTCTCCGCGAAAACTATTTAGGTAGTGCCTCGGACGAATTCCTTGGGGGGTAGAGCACTGAATGGATGCGGGCGGCGCGAGCTGTACCAATTCTAATCAAACTCCGAATACCCAAGAGAACTATCCGGGAGACACACGGCGGGTGCTAACGTCCGTCGTGAAAAGGGAAACAACCCTAACCATCATCTAAGGCCCCCAAGTACTGGCTAAGTGGGAAACGATGTGGGTTTGCTTTGACAACCAGGATGTTGGCTTAGAAGCAGCCATCATTTAAAGAAAGCGTAACAGCTCACTGGTCAAGCGAACCTGCGCGGAAAATGTAACGGGGCTAAAGCCAGTCGCCGAAGGTATGGGTGTGCACTTTGTGCACGCGGTAGCGGAGCGTTCCGTAAGCCGACGAAGGTGAGGCGTGAGCCTTGCTGGAGGTATCGGAAGTGAGAATGCTGACATGAGTAGCGATAAAGAGGGTGAGAGACCCTCTCGCCGAAAGCCCAAGGGTTCCTGCGTAAAGCTAATCTGCGCAGGGTTAGTCGGCCCCTAAGGCGAGGCCGAAAGGCGTAGTCGATGGGAATCAGGTGAATATTCCTGAACCAGTTGGAAGTGACGGATCTGGTAAATTGTCAGGGCTTATTGGATTGCTCCTGGCAGTGAACAGGTCCCTGGAAATAACTCCAACGGAGACCGTACCCGAAACCGACACAGGTGGGCAGGTAGAGTATACCAAGGCGCTTGAGAGAACTATGCTGAAGGAACTCGGCAAATTGCACGCGTAACTTCGGGATAAGCGTGACTCTCTTTTGGGCAACCAGATGAGAGTGGCACAAGCCAGGGGGTAGCGACTGTTTATCAAAAACACAGGGCTCTGCGAAGCCGCAAGGCGACGTATAGGGTCTGACGCCTGCCCGGTGCCTGAAGGTTAAAAGGAGGGGTGCAAGCTCTGAATTGAAGCCCAGGTAAACGGCGGCCGTAACTATAACGGTCCTAAGGTAGCGAAATTCCTTGTCGGGTAAGTTCCGACCTGCACGAATGGCGTAACGACTTCCCCACTGTCTCCAGCATAGGCTCAGCGAAATTGAATTCCCCGTGAAGATGCGGGGTTCCCGCGGTCAGACGGAAAGACCCTATGAACCTTTACTGCAGCTTCGCCTTGGCGTTAGCAGCAACATGTGTAGGATAGGTGGGAGGCTATGAAACCGGGGCGCCAGTTCCGGCGGAGCCATCCTTGAAATACCACCCTTATTGTTGCTGACGTCTAACCGCGGCCCGTTATCCGGGTCCGGGACATGGCGTGGCGGGCAGTTTGACTGGGGCGGTCGCCTCCCAAAGTGTAACGGAGGCGCGCGATGGTGGGCTCAGACCGGTCGGAAATCGGTCGTCGAGTGCAATGGCATAAGCCCGCCTGACTGCGAGACTGACAAGTCGAGCAGAGACGAAAGTCGGCCATAGTGATCCGGTGGTCCTGCGTGGAAGGGCCATCGCTCAACGAATAAAAGGTACTCTAGGGATAACAGGCTGATTTTGCCCAAGAGTCCATATCGACGGCAAAGTTTGGCACCTCGATGTCGGCTCATCACATCCTGGGGCTGGAGCAGGTCCCAAGGGTTCGGCTGTTCGCCGATTAAAGTGGTACGTGAGCTGGGTTCAGAACGTCGTGAGACAGTTTGGTCCCTATCTGCCGTGGGTGTACGAGACTTGAGAGGATCTGTCCCTAGTACGAGAGGACCGGGATGGACACACCTCTGGTGGACCTGTCATGGCGCCAGCTGTGCAGCAGGGTAGCTAAGTGTGGAATAGATAACCGCTGAAAGCATCTAAGCGGGAAACTAACCTCAAAACAAGGTCTCGCTGAGAGCCGTGGAAGACCACCACGTTGATAGGCCGGGTGTGGAAGTGCGGTGACGCATGGAGCTTACCGGTACTAATAGCTCGATAGGCTTGATCGTTCTTCAGTCAAACCCATGCAAACGCATGGCTCTACTTCAGACACTGATGTCTTCTTCACAATCTCCGGCCTCGAAAGAGGCTGGATGATATCCTTTTCGCTGACCTGGTGGCTTTGCCGGGGGTTCCCCACCCGATCCCATTCCGAACTCGGTCGTTAAGTCCCCCTGGGCCAATGGTACTTCGTCTCAAGGCGCGGGAGAGTAGGTCGCCGCCAGGTCCGCCAAAAGGATATCAAAACACAAGTCCACGAACCCTCCCTCACAATCCAAAACACCCTGACGCGGGGTGGAGCAGCCCGGTAGCTCGTCAGGCTCATAACCTGAAGGTCACAGGTTCAAATCCTGTCCCCGCACCCAGTGGACTGATCGACAAGAGGCCGCCTTCGGGCGGCTTTTTTCGTTTCCGGACCCGATCACCAGAACGATTTGGCGTCCAGCAGGTTGTCCAGCGCCTCGCGGGCGGCGCGTAGAAGCTTGTCGTCGTCGCGCTGGAGCAGCGCTGCCGTCGCCTCGCGCGCGAGGGGCGCGTCGCCATGGGCTAAGCTGTTCACCACATCGCTGCGGATGGCGCGGTCGTTGAGTACGCCCAAGGTGTCCTGCACCGCCTTGGCTGCGGCGAGGAAGCGTTCGGCGCGGAGCGGGTGGCTCGGGAACAGCGGCGCCAGATCCTCGGCGGCGTAGCGAAGGGTCTTCCCCTTCAGGCGCAGCCGGTGGCGCTCGTGGGCGTCGAGGGCGTCAAAATGCTTGGCGCCCTTCTTCATGCTGCGGCGGAGACGATCAAGCCGGTCGGCGGCATAGGCGGCCGCGGCGATTGTGCGGAGCTCGGCGAGTGCGGGCTCGCTGGTCCAGGCGCCGGCTTCGAGCCAGGCGGCGGCTTCGAGGAGGACATCGCGCGCGCGCGGGCTTTCGAGAGCGGCTTCCATGCGCAGATAGGCGGTGGCGCGGGCGGCCTTCAGGCCACGCTCGAAGGCGTCGCGGCCCTCGAAGGTCGCCGCCGAGCCCTCCCAGACCTCGCCGACGAAGACGTCGAGATCGCGGGCGGCGTCCAGCTCGCCGGCCAGCCAGTCGAGCTCGGCGTCCAGCGCCGTCGCGGCCGCGTCGTCGCGCGCCAGCGGCTTGAAGATCTTCAGCATCGCCCGCAGGCGCCGCGCGGCGACGCGCGCCTGGTGGACGTTCTCGGGCTCGGGCCGCTCGCGCAGGGCCTCCAGCGCCGCGCACAGGTGGGCGAGATTGGCCTGGCCGATCGCCTGCAGCGCCGCTTCAACCGACGCTTCAGGGTTCAGCGCCGCCGTCTGCCGGCGAACCCGCAGCGCCGCGTCACCGGTCGCCAGGCCATAGCCGCGCTCGGCCTTGCTGATCATCGACAGGCGCAGCGGCGCGTGGCGCGCCAGGGTGCGGGCCAGGTCGAACAGCGCCTCAGCCTCGCCCGTCTTCAATTCGAGCTCGAGCTCGCAGACCGTGGCGTGGCGGTCGCCGGCGCTGAGCTGGCCGCGATCCAGCGCCACCTCGATCAGCGTCTCGCCGGCGCGGACGAGGCGGATCACCCGCTCGACCCGCGTCGTGAACACCGGCGAGAGCGTCGCCTCGGCCAGCATCGGGGCCACCGGCGTGCGGGCGAGAGCGTCGCGATCGGGCGCGGGGCCGGCGATCGTCTCCTCCCATTCGCCGCGCGAGAACACCCCGCCGGCCGAGGCCGATTTCAGGGTCTGCTTGCGGCCGCCCTCGCCGTCGCGCACCCGCAGGCCAAAGCCCGCCCGGCGCAGCGCATGGTCGGCGGTGTCGTAATAGGTGGCGTCGAGCTGGCGCACCGCGCCTTCGCCGTCCAGGGCGCCCAGGATCGCCTCGGCCGCCTCGGGCGGGATCAGGAACTTCAGCTCGATCTCGCGATCCATGAAAAGCGCGTCTCCCCGACCCGTCGCCCACTGCTCTAGCGGAACTCTTGCCAACCGTCATGTGTCGGTCCAAACGTCGCGGCCATGAGTGAGATCAATGCTTCCCCCCGCCACGACTGGACGCTCGCCGAGGTCGAGGCCCTGTTCGCCCTGCCGTTCATGGAGCTGGTGTTCCAGGCGGCCAGCGTGCATCGCGCCCACTTCGATCCCTCCGAGATCCAGCTGTCGCAGCTCTTGTCGGTCAAGACCGGCGGCTGCGCCGAGAACTGCGGCTATTGCAGCCAGTCGGCCCACTTCAAGACGGGGCTGAAGGCCGAGAAGCTGATGGCCGCCGACGACGTGGTGGCCAAGGCCCGCGCGGCCCGCGACGGCGGGGCCCAGCGCTTCTGCATGGGCGCGGCCTGGCGCGAGCTGAAGGACCGCGACCTGCCCAAGCTCACCGAAATGATCGGCGAGGTGAAGGCCCTGGGCCTGGAGACCTGCGCCACGCTCGGCATGCTGACCGCCGATCAGGCGAAAGCCCTGAAGGCCGCCGGCCTCGACTACTACAACCACAACCTCGACACCGGCCCCGACTACTACAAGGACGTGGTGACCACGCGCACCTATCAGGAGCGCCTCGACACCCTGGCCCATGTGCGCGACGCCGGCATGAGCACCTGCTGCGGCGGCATCGTCGGCATGGGCGAGCAGCGCCGCGATCGCGCCGGCCTGCTGCACCAGCTGGCCACCCTGCCGGCCCACCCCGACAGCCTGCCGATCAACGGCCTCGTCCCGGTCAGCGGCACCCCGCTGGGCGACAAGGTCCTGGCCGAAGGCAAGGCCATCGACGCCATCGAGTTCGTCCGCACCATCGCGGTCGCCCGCATCGTTTGCCCCAAGTCCATGGTCCGCCTGTCGGCCGGCCGCGAAGGCATGAGCCGCGAGCTGCAGGCCCTGTGCTTCATGGCCGGCGCCAACTCGATCTTCGTCGGCGGCAAGCTGCTCACCACCCCGCTGCCCGGCCAGGACGAAGACAGCGCCCTGTTCCAGGACCTCGATTTGAAGCCCATGGGCGGCGCCGTCCGCGTCGAGGCCAAGGCCGACGCGGCGATGGTGGCGGCGGAGTAGGGCGGCCGCTCAATCCTCCCCCTCGCGGGGGAGGTGTCCGCGCAGCGGACGGAGGGGGAAGTTCTGCCGACCCTGCCTCTTCCCCCTCCGTCGTCTCTTTGAGCCGACACCTCCCCCGCTGGGGGGAGGCGTTGCGCACATCAAGCCTTCGCCGCCCGCTCCTTCTGCCGCATCTCGCTGACCAGACGGTCCAGCACCGGCGTGCGGCTGGGGGCCATCATCTCGGCGCGGGCCTCGGCGAAGATCCGCCGGTTCTCCGCGCAGGTCGCCCGCATGGCCGCCAACTCTTCAGGCGGCACGCGATCAGCCAGGGCCTCGGCCTCGCGCTCGGCGCGGTCGGTGATCCGCTCCAGCCGATCAAAGAAATCGACCAGCCCGCGCTCCTGGTTGGTCAGATGACGCCGACGACGGCGGCGGGGCGGTTTGGACTTGGGCATCTGGGGTTCTCCTGAAGACTTTGGGCTGTTCCTCCCCCGTGACACGGGGGAGGTGTCGCGAAGCGACGGAGGGGGCGAGCGCGGCGGGTGCGGTGAGGCCCCCTCCGACCCTCTGGGCCACCTCCCCCGCATCGCGGGGGAGGAACTGGAAAAGGCGTGCGTCCGCCGCTTCACGCGGCGTGACCGCTGAAGGTGTTGGGGAGGCGACGGAGCGGCCGGGCGAACCCGGATTACCGTGAGTGTTGTTTTGCGTTTCGGCTCGACTGTCCGCTCCGCCAGGTTGTTCTTGCCCGTGAGGATGGGGGGCGTGAGCGTCTTTCAGCTCGGGACCCCAGGAGCCCCCGGACGGGCGCGGACCAACTGGAGCGGCGACTTCCGTGTCCAGCCCGACGATCCACGATAGGCGGCTTGTACGATCACCGCCCTGTCGCTCCGCGCTCGACTCTCCACGGCTTCTTCCGGAATCCCGGATCTATCCAACGAACAGACCCCGATCGAAACCGCTTCGAGACCACGCGGCCCCGCTCAACCTAGCCCCGCCGCCGTATTGGGCCGGATCCATACGCCCTCCCCCGCGACAGGGATGAGTTCAGTATGGGGCGGGTTTTGACGCCGGGGATAAGTTTGGGCGTAAAAGTCACAAGGCGTTGTTTTCATTGGGATCGGCCCGGCCAATTCCGAGCATTCAAGCCCGCCGATCCCCGTAAAATCCTCCCCCCAGCGGGGGAGGTGTCCGCGCAGCGGACGGTGGGGGAAGTCCTGCCGACCCTGCCTCTTCCCCCTCCGTCGTCTCTTCGAGCCGACACCTCCCCCGCTGGGGGGAGGATTTTTGAGCGCCCCCCTGTCGGCTTTCGCCCGCCTTGTCCGTCCTTGGCCAAAACGGAGAGACCCACCGCATGCGCGAGAAGATCATCCCCTGGGCCGGCTGGATGCTGACCGGCGCCTTTTCCCTGTTCATCGCCGGGGCGTCGATCGCGCCCAAGCTGCTGCATCACCAGGCGGCGACCAACACCTTGCAGGCCCTGGGCTGGGACCCGCGCCATACGCTGATGATCGGGCTGATCGAGCTTTCGTGCCTGGTGCTCTATCTGGTTCCGCCCACGCGCCTCTTGGGCGCGGTGCTGTTCACGGGTCTCCTGGGCGGGGCGATGGCGACGCAGATCCGCGCCGGGAGCCCGCTGTTCAGCCACACGCTGTTTGGCCTCTATCTCGGTGTCTTCCTGTGGGGCGGCCTGTGGCTGCGCGACCCGGCGCTGCGGGCGCTGTTCCCGGTGCGGCGGGGGAAGTAGGGGGGGGCGTTGTCGGAATCCCTCTCCTTTAGGGAGAGGGAGGGGCCCGCCGCGCAGCGGTGGGAGGGTGAGGGGTTACGGCGGTTGACGCTGCGCCGGCCCGCCGTCGGACGCCGTACCCCCTCACCCCGGCCCTCTCCCCATGGGAGAGGGGGCTGGGCGGCGGTGGAGTGGGCTTCACACCCGCCAAGCCCGCCGTCATCCCGCGCTTCATGCGCGGGACCGATTTGTCCGCCGCACGGGCGGAGATCACCCACGCGCTCATGTGAAAGCTCAACCATGGGTCATTAAATAAAGAATTCAATTTTAATCGCTTCTCCTCTGATCTCATGCGAAGTCGAAATTGTGTCAAAATATCAATATAGTCATTTGGTCGGCGCATAAAATCCTGCGCCTCTCTATCTTTTTTCTCATCTGCATCGCGAGCGGCGGCAGTCGAATTGTTTCATAAGCAATGATTCAGGGATCGGCCGGGTCCGCGCGCTCTAAAGCCGAGCGTACCCAGCCAGAGCCCCGCCTAGCGGATGGGGCTTAAGTGCAAGCGCCATCCGTCGAAGCCTAGAAGACTTAGGACCGACGCATGACCACCGACTCCGACTCCGACACCAACACCGACTTCCGCCCCGAGGCCCGCGCCCCCCGCGGCTTCGCCGACAAGCGCGCGCGCGACCTGCGGGCGGAGCGCGCGATCCTGGAGGCGGTGTCGGCGGTCTATGAGCGCTACGGCTTTGAGGCGCTGGACACCGGGGCGTTCGAATATGCCGACGCGCTGGGCAAGTTCCTGCCCGACAGCGACCGGCCCAATGAGGGCGTCTTTGCGCTGCAGGACGACGATGAGCAGTGGATGGCGCTGCGCTATGACCTGACCGCGCCGCTGGCCCGCTTCGCCGCCCAGACCTGGGAGACCCTGCCCAAGCCGTTCCGCCGCTACGCCTACGGGCCGGTGTGGCGCAACGAGAAGCCGGGGCCGGGGCGCTTCCGCCAGTTCATCCAGTGCGACGCCGACACGGTGGGCTCGGCCCGTCCGGAGGCCGACGCCGAGATCATCGCCATGGCCGTCGAGGGGCTGGAGGCAGCGGGCCTGCCGCGCGGCACGGCGGTGCTGAAGATCAATAATCGCAAGCTCTTGAACGGCCTGCTGACCGCCGCCGGGGCCGACAGCGCCGGCCAGAAGCTGGCCGTGCTGCGCGCGGTGGACAAGCTGGACCGCCTGGGCGTCGACGGCGTGCGCCTGCTCTTGGGCGAAGGGCGCCTGGACGAGAGCGGCGACTTCACCAAGGGCGCGGGCCTGAAAGGCAAGGCCGTCGACCAGGTGCTGGACTTCGTTCAGGCCGGCTCGACCGGTGGCCGTTCGGCGACGCTGGACAATATCGCTCGCGTGGTGGCCGGCTCGGCCGAGGGCGACGAGGGCCTCCTGGAGCTGTCGCGGATCGACGCGGCCCTCACCAGCCTGGGCATCGCCGACGACCAGGCCTTCATCGATCCGTCGATCGTGCGCGGGCTGGAATACTACACCGGCGCGGTGTTCGAGGCCGAGCTCTTGCTCAGCACCACCGACGAGAAGGGGAACAAGGTCACCTTCGGTTCGATCGGCGGCGGCGGGCGCTATGACGATCTCGTCGCGCGGTTCACCGGCACTGTGACGCCGGCGACGGGCTTCTCGTTCGGCGTGTCGCGCCTGGCGGCGGCGCTGCGGGCGGCGGGGCGTGAGCCGGGCGGGCAGGCGCGCGGGCCGGTGGTGGTCATCGCCTTCGACGACGCGCACATGCCCGAGTATTTCAAGGTGGTGGGCGAGCTGCGCGCGGCGGGCATCCCGGCCGAGGTGTATCTGGGGACCTCGGGCATGCGGCCGCAGATGAAGTACGCCGACCGTCGCCTGTCGCCGGCGGCCATCATGCTGGGCGGCGACGAGATCGCGGCCGGCACGGTGACGATCAAGGACCTCGATCTTGGTCGCGAGCTCGCCTCGGGCGTGGCCGACAACGCCGCCTGGAAGGCCGAGCGTCCGGGCCAGCAGACGATCCCGCGCGGCGAGCTGGTCGCCGCCGTCCGCAAGATCATCGGGGGTTGAGGGTGAGGCTCGAGCGTTCCATTCCGGCCGACGCGCTGGACGCTATCCGCGCCCCCTTGCTGGACGCCGGCGCGGTGCTGACCGACGCCCCGGTGCTGCAGCCGCTGGGCCTGCTGCTCGACTTGGCCGGCGAGGCCATGCGCTCGCGGCTGTTCGTGGTGTCGGGCGAGGCGGGCGAGGAGGCGTGTCTGCGCCCCGACTTCACCGTCGCCGTGGCCCGCCAGCACTTCGAGGGCGGGGGCGGGGCGGGCCGTCGCCGCTATGAGGGCAAGGCCTTCCGCGTGGCGCCGCGCGGCTCCGACCGCGCCGAAGAGTTCCTGCAGCTGGGCGTCGAGGCCTTCGAGGGGGTGATCGTGTCGCCGCCGACGCCGAGATGGCGGCTCTCGCCTGGGCCTCGGCCACGGCGGGCGGGCGCGAGGACCTCTCGCTGGTGCTCGGCGACGTCTCGCTGTTTTCGGCTTTCGTCGACAGCCTGGATCTGGCCCCGCCGCTGGCCGCGCGCCTGAAGCGGTCGTTCGCCAAGCCGCGCCAGCTGAAGGCCGAGCTCGACGGGGACGTGGCCGCGCCCACCGGCGAGCAGTCGCGCATCGCCGCCCTGCTGGCCGGCCTGCCCGAGGCCGAAGCCGCCTCGGTGCTGCAGGAGCTGTGGTCGCTGGCCGGCATCGAGCCCGTCGGCGGTCGTCGTCCCGCCGAGATCGCCCGCCGCCTCGTCGAAAAGGCCGACGCCGCCAAGGCCGGGCGCCTGGATCCCGAGCCCGCCGCCAAGGTCCGCGCCTTCCTGGCGGTCTCGGACCGTCCGGACGCGGCCCTGTCGGCCATCGCGGCCCTGGCCGGTCCCAAGGCTGGCGCGCTGAGCGCGGCCATCGACGGCTGGCGCGCGCGTCTGGCCGGCATGGCGCAGCGGGGCGTGGCCCTGGAGCGCGCCACGCTGGCCGCCGCCTTCGGCCGCGCGTTCGGCTACTATGACGGCTACCTGTTCGAGATCCGCTCGGCCGCGCTGGGCGACGAGCGCCCCGTGGCCGCCGGCGGCCGCTATGACGGCTTGCCCGCCAAGCTGGGCGTTGCGACCGACACCGGCGCGGTCGGCTTCATGATCCGCCCCGCGCGGGCCTATGCGGGAGGCGGCGAATGAGCTCCGCACCGATGATCTTCGCCATTCCCTCGAAAGGCCGCCTGAAGGACCAGGTAGAGGCCTGGCTGGCCGACTGCGGCTTCAAGCTGGAGATGACCGGCGGCGCGCGCGGCTACTCGGCCGAGCTGGCCGGCCTGCCGGGCGTGTCGGTGCGGCTCTTGTCAGCGGGCGACATCGCCGCCGGGCTCGATAGCGGCGACTTCCATCTCGGCGTCACCGGCGAGGACCTGCTGCGCGAGCGCGGCGATGACATGGACAGCCGGGTCATGCTGCTGCGGGCCCTGGGCTTTGGCCGCGCCGACCTGGTGGTCACCGCGCCCAAGAACTGGCTGGACGTCGACACCATGGCCGATGTCGACGAGGTGGGTCACGCCCATCTGGCCAAGACCGGCCGCCGCCTGCGGGTGGCGACCAAGTACGTGACCCAGACCCGCGCCTTCTTCGCCCGTCACGGCGTGGCCGACTACCGCATCGTCGAGAGCAGCGGCGCCACCGAGGGGGCCCCCGCCGCCGGCGCCGCCGAGCTGGTGGTGGACATCACCACCACCGGCGCGACCCTGGCCGCCAACGGGCTGAAGATCCTGTCCGACGGGGTGATCCTCAAGAGCCAGGCCCAGCTGACCGCCTCCCTGACCGCCGGCTGGAACGGCGAGCAGCTGGACGCCCTGCGCCGCCTCTTGTCCGTGGTCGAGGCCAAGGGGCGGGCGGGCAAGCTCGCCACCCTGGTCTGGCCGGCCGAGCAGGACCGCGCCGCTCAGGACGCCGTGGCCGCCTTCATCGCCCGCGGCGGCTCGCGCCGCGCCAACGGCGTCCTCCTGGCCACCGCCGACCTGTTCGACGCCGCGGCCGCTCTGGCCGAAGCCGGGGTCGAGCCGGTCACCGTCTCGCGTCCGGACTATGTGTTCGAGTCGCGCTCGGCGGTGCTGGACCGGTTCGCCGAGGCGCTGAAAAGTAAGATTTGACAGTTATGTCAAAAAATCAGCGTGAATCTCGACGTAAATTCGACCCGAGCGTCCAAACTACGTCGACGGCGTCAAAAATTCAGCGAACCCGTTGAGAAAAAGGCGGTCGCTGCGTTGACACCGTCACGAATTTGACGTTTCTACACACTGCAAGGACGAAACGAGCCCACCAGAGAGCTCCCGTTCTTCGGCGTTTCGGGGAGGAAACGCCCGCCTAGATCGAATGATCGAGAAAATAGCCAGCCCGTCGCGATTATCCCCCGCGGCGGGTTTGGTGTATCTGGGCCCTGTTTTACAAATTTGACGGAAGAGTCAAAAAGAGTATCGCGCATCTCGTCGCGGCTCTGGTCGGCCGTACTTGCGGGCAACGCGTCCGCAACGTCCAAACCTCTCGTCATCCCGGCCGGGATGACAACGACGGGGCGGATTGTTGCGGAACCCTACATGGCCCGCGCCTTGGCCGGCGGCGGGCCGCCGACCTGCGAACGTTGCCGATCCAGGGCTGACAGGATGTGGTCAGCGAGCCGCTCGGCGGCGGGGGGCGGTGTGCCCCGCGCCTTCAGGAGTGCGATCTCGGCGTCTTCCAGGCGGGGCAGGTCGTCGGACAGGATCGTCAGATCGTCCGGCGCCATCTCGCGCGGCAGAACGCTGAGGCCCAGACCCCCGCGCAACGCCGCCAGCTGGCCCGCCAGAGAGGGGCTGGTGTAGGTCGCCCGCCAGCCGCGCCCCGCCGCCTCCAGCGCGGCCACCGCGCGCTTGCGATAGACGCAAGGGGCCGGAGCGGCCACCAGCGGCACGGGCCCATCGCGCCGGGCCAGTTCCGGATCCAGCGCCACCCAGACCAGCGGCTCGCGCCACACCCGCACGCCCAGATCCGGACCCAGCGGCTCGCGCTTGACCAGGGCCAGGTCCAGGGCGCCCTCGCTCAGGCGGTCCAGCAGGTTCAGGGTCAGGTCGCAGGTCACCGTCAGGGCGATGCGCGGATGGCTGCGCGCGAACGAGCCCAACACGGCGGGCAGGTGCTGGGTGGCGAAGTCCTCGGGCGCGCCCAGCCGCACCTCGCCCTCGACGTCGTCGGCGCCCAGGCTGGCCAGGATCTCGTCGTTCAGACGCAGCAGGCGGCGAGCCTGAGGCAGGAAGGCTGCGCCCTGTTCGGTCGGCGCCACATGGCGCGGATCGCGCGACAGCAGCGGTTGCCCCAGCTGTTCCTCCAGGCGCCGCACCTGCAGGCTGACGGCGGATTGCGAACGCCCCAGGCGCTCCCCCGCCCGGGTGAAACTGCGTTGCTCGCACACCACCAGAAAGGCGCGGACGAGATCGAGATCCAGATTGGTGCGACGCGGCATGACGGCCCCATGATGAGCATTCCTCATCATGACTATATCAGAAATTAACAAGGGAAATCACGCCGAGTCCCTTAGAGGGGCCCCCGCGCCTTGCAGCGCACAGTTTTTGAGGGGCGTTTTCGTGGATCTTGTCACCCAGACCGTTGCGGCGGCGGCCGGCAATCTGTTGCAGCCGGCGGTGCTGTTCTTCGCCCTGGGCCTGATCGCCGCCCTGGCGCGCTCGGACCTGGCCCTGCCGAGCGAGGCGGCCAAGACCCTGTCGCTGATCCTGATGCTGTGCATCGGCTTCAAGGGCGGCGTCGAGGCGCGCGCCCACGGCCTGGACGCCGGCTTCCTGAAGGCCGCGGGCCTGGGTCTGGTCTTGAGTTTCCTCTTGCCCCTGCCCGCCTACGCCCTGCTCAAGCGCACGGGGCTGAACACCATCACCGCCGCCGCCACCGCCGCCCACTACGGCTCGGTGTCGGTGGTGACCTTCGCGGCGGCCCAGAGCTATCTGTCGTCGATCGGCCAGGCCCCGGGCGGCTACATGTCGGCCGTGCTGGCCCTGATGGAGACGCCCGGACTGCTCACCGCCATCGCCATCGCCGCGATCGCCACCCGCGACGGCGCGCACGGCAAGGATCCCGACCGCGTCTCGGCCGGCAAGCTGGCCCATGAGGTGCTGCTGAACGCGGCCAGCGTGGTGCTGATCGGCGGCTTCTTCATCGGCCTGATCACCGGCCACCAGGGGGGCGCCAAGCTGGCGACCTTCACCGGGCCGGTCTTCCAGGGCGTGCTCTGCGTGTTCCTGCTGGGCCTGGGGGTTCGGGCCGGCCAGCAGCTGGCCGCCGCGCGGGGTTTCAAGCTCGGCCTCCTGGCCATGGGCGTCGTGCTGCCCATCCTGGGCGGTTCGCTCGCGCTCGTCCTGGGCTGGCTGGCCGGTCTGCCGGCCGGAGACCTCGCCGCCCTGGCGGTGCTGGCGGCCTCGGCCTCGTACATCGCCGCTCCGGCGGCCATGGGCATGGCCCTGCCCAAGGCCGACGCCGGGGTCTATCTGACCCTGTCGCTGGGCGTGACCTTCCCCTTCAACCTGATCCTCGGCATCCCGCTGCTGGCCCTGGCGGCCGCCCAACTGGCGGGGGGGTAGGATCGTCCCGGCGCCGCGCATCCCCACGCGGCGCCGAAACGGGTTCGAGGACCGCCGGGGCTGGCCGGCGGTCCTCTCGTTGCAGAGTCTCAGACGATCTAGGTCTGCGGAACAGAGAAGCGGATGGGAATGGTCACCTGTCCGCCGTTGACGGGCTTACCGTCGATGGTCTGCGGACTCATCTGGAACAATAGGGCCACCTGCAGCGCCGCCGCGCCGAAGCCATGGGCGTCCGCGCTTTCGCGCAGAACCTTGCAAGCGGTCAGTTGGCCGGCGGCGGTGACGCGGCAATCAATCACTGCGAACCCTTCCGCCTTGGCGGCGACGGCCGTCGCTGGATAGAAGCGCGCCATGTCCTGGGCGGTCGGCTTGGCGATCCAGTTGGGCTTGGTGATCACGGGCGCGGGTCGCGCCTCGGCGGCCCAGACGGCGCCGGCGCCGGCCAGGCCGACCAGCGCGACGAGGGCAAGGCCCGCCGCCCGCCTCGCGCGGCTTCTGGTGGGGATGTTCAGCATGATCAGTCTCTCCTTCAGGGGATGAGCGCCGCCGGCCGGCCAATGGCAGCCGAACGGAACGACGCGGGGAGCCAAGAGGGTGTCGAGCAGGGTCTCGGCATAGAGCCGCCGAGCCTCGGGACGGCGCGCGAGAACGGCCTCGTCGCAGGCCATTTCCTGGTCCAGGCGCAGGCGGTGCGCGCCCAGATGAACCAGCGGATTGAACCAGCACAGGCACTGGAGAGCGACGACCAGGGCGTTGATCTGGGCGTCGCCGCGCGCCAGGTGGACGCGCTCGTGCGCCAGGACCAGGTCTCGCGCCTCGCCCCGGAAGCGAGTGTCGAAGTCGGCGGGCGCCACGATGCGCGGCCAGGGGCTGGCCAGCACCATCGGACCTGCGCCCACATGCTGGCCGATCAACAGACGGGGGTCGGCCGGATGCGGCCTCAGCGATCCCAGCGACTGGGTGAAGCGGGCCTAGCGAACCAGGAAGGCGGCGGCCGCGACCAGGGCGCCCAGAACCCAGAGCGCCAGGACGAGCTGCGCCACGGTCGACGTTGCGAGGACGGGCGGGACCGCCGCGCGCGCGGCCTTTCCGGCGGTGATCAGGATGGGCGCCAGCGGCGTGGCCTCGATCGGCGTGGGCGCTAAGGCCGCCAGGGCGCAGAGCGGGGGCGTGAGCCACAGCAGATAGGCCGGCAAGGCTCCAAAGCGTCGGCGAATAGGGCCGCGCAGGGCCGCCACCGCCAGGACGCCGCCGGCCAGGGCCAGATTGGCGCCGACCAGGCCAGACAGGACCGCCGCGCTCACTTGCCGATCCTTTCGACCAGGGCCTTCAGCGCCGCGACATCCTCGTCGCTCAGCGTGTCGCCGTCCGAGAAGTGCATGACCAGCGGGGCCAGGCGGCCGTCAAACAGGCGGTCCAGCAGGCCCTGGCTCTCGCCCTGCACATAGTCGCGTCGGCTCAGCAGGGGGGAATAGAGATAGCGGCGACCGTCGGCCTTGGCCGCGACGGCCTTCTTCTTGACCAGGCGACTGATCAGCACCTTTACGGTGCCCTCAGTCCAGTCCTGGGGGCCGCAGACCTCGGACATGATGGCTTCGGAGGTCAGCGGGCTTTCCCGCCACAGCGCCTCCATCACCACGCTTTCGGCCGCGCTGATCTTCATGGTCCGCTCCCGATGACAACTGTCAACGACTCGACGTTGACGCTTGTCATCGAACTAGTCAACCGCCGTTTCATGAGGCGGCGGACCCGGGCCGCGTGCGCCAAAAGCCCGCCGGCCCCTGGACTATCGTCACAAAGCCATGGTCAATGCCTCTGGAATAACGGGGTTATTTGAGGGTGCGGCTTGGCCCGTATCCTCCTCAAGGGGGCGAACATGGACATGACGGCAAGCCCGGCGCCGACGCGCGACCGGGTGTTTTTCCGCACCACGATCACGGCCATGGCCGTGGTGGTCGTCGCAGGCTTTGTCCTGCAGCTGGCCATGGGGCGCTCCAGCTTCGGCGCGCCGCTGGTCGTGCACCTGCATGCGGTGGTGTTCATGGGCTGGGTGGCGATCGTTGTCGCCCAGGCCTGGCTGGCTGCCGGCGGCGCGGTGAAGCTGCATCGGACGCTGGGCGCGGTGGCGGTGATCTGGCTGCTGGCCATGGTGGTCCTGGGACCGCTCGTCACCATCGAGGCCGCGCGCACGGGCCGTGTGCCGTTCTTCTTCCAGCCGCAGCATTTCATCCTGGCCAACACCATCACCCTCTTGGGCGCGGTCGGCCTGGTCGTCGCGGCGCTCGTTCTGCGCAAGAACCGCGACTGGCATCCGCGCCTGCAGATCGGGGCGTTCACCCTGCTGATGGGACCAGGCTTTGGCCGGATCCTGCCGATGCCGTTCCTCAAGCCCTATGCGTTCGAGATCGCGACCGGGGTGGCGGTGATCGTGCCCCTGATCGGGATGGTGCGCGACTGGCGGGTGCGAGGCCGGCCGCATCCGGCCTGGCTGTGGGCCATCGCCGTGCTGGTCGGGACCTTGGCGCTCGCCCGCGTCCTGGCGTTCACGCCCGCCGGCGCGGCGATCTTCGCCGCCGTCACCGCCGGCAGTCCGGCGGCCCATACCGACGGCCTTATCTATCCCAAGCCGCCGTTCTGAACGGCGGATGCAAAAAGGGCCGGTGATCCCTCACCGGCCCCTGATGTCGTGCGACAGGTCTGGCGACTACCAGATCTTCACGCGGTCTTCCGGCGCGACATAGAGCTTGTCGCCTGGCTTGATGTCATAGGCCTTGTACCAGCCTTCCATGTTCCGGATGGTGCCGTTGACGCGGTAGTAGCCCGGCGAGTGCGGGCCGGCGATGATCTGCTGCTTGAGAGCCTCGTCGCGCTGCTTGCCGCGCCACACCTGAGCCCAGCCCAGATAGACGCGCTGGTCGCCGGTGAAGCCGTCGAGAACCGGCGCGGGCTGGCCCTTCAGCGAGGCGCGATAGGCGTCCAGCGAGAAGGCCAAGCCGCCCATGTCGCCGATGTTCTCGCCCATGGTCAGGGCGCCGTTCAGCTTCATGCCCGGCAGGGGTTCGAAGGCGCCGTACTGGGCGCCGAGGCGGTCGGCCTGGGCCTTGAACTTGGCCGCATCCTCGGCCGTCCACCAGTCGCGCAGCACGCCGTCGCCATCGGACTTGCGGCCCTGGTCGTCGAAGCCGTGGCCGATCTCGTGACCGATCACGCCGCCGATGCCGCCGTAGTTGATGGCCGGGTCAGCGTCCGGGTGGAAGAACGGCGCCTGCAGGATGGCGGCCGGGAACACGATCTCGTTGTTGACCGAGTTGTAGTAGGCGTTGACCGTCTGCGGGGTCATGCCCCACTCGGTCTTGTCGACCGGCTTGAACAGACGCTCGACGTCCTTGGCGAAGGCCCAGGCGCCGGCGCGCTGGACGTTGCCATAGGCGTCGTTGTCCTTGATTTCGAGCTTGGAGTAGTCCTCCCAGACGTCGGGATAGCCGATCTTGACGGTGAACTTGGCCAGCTTGTCCTGGGCCTTGACCTTGGTCTCGGCGCTCATCCAGTCGAGATTGTCGATGCGGACCTTCATGGCGCCGCGGACATTGGCCACCAGCTCCAGCATCTTGGCCTTGGACTCGGGCGGGAAGTAGGCCGCCACATAGTCCTTGCCGACCGCTTCGCCCAGCAGGCCGTTGACGGCGGCGACGCCGCGCTTCCAGCGCGGACGCTGTTCGGGCTGGCCGGCCAGGGTCTTGTTGCGGAACTCGAAGCTGGCGTCGACGAAGCGCTTGGACAGCAGCGGCGCGGCGTTGTCGGTCACCTTGAACGCCTGCCAGGCCTTCAGGGTGTCGAGCGGCGTTTCGGCGTAGATCTTGGCGTACTTGGGGAAGGTGGTGTTGGTGGTCACCACGAACCGGTCGACCTTGGGCAGGCCCGAGGCGGCGATATAGCGGTTCCAGTCATAGCCCGGCGACATCGCCTGCAGCTCGGCCAGGGTGGCGGGGTTGTAGGTCTTGTCGCGGTCGCGGCGCTCGGCGCGGGTCCAGGTGACCTCGGCCAGCTTGGTCTCGAAGTCGACGACGGCCTTGGCGTGCTCGGCGGGCTTGTCCCAGCCGGCCATGGTCAGCAGCTTCTCGACATAGGCCAGGTAGGCGGCCTTCTTGTCGGCGAACTTGGCGTCCAGATAGTAGTCGCGGTCGGGCAGCGACAGGCCGCCGGCGCCGGCGTAGACGGCATAGGCCTTGGGGTTCTTGGCGTCGGTCGAGATGCCCAGGCCCAAGAGGCTGGTGAACGGCGTGGTCGAGCTCTTGCCCATCAGGGTGGTGAACTCGTCCTTGCTCTTCACCTTGCGGATCTCGGCCAGGTAGGGCGCGATCGGCTTGGCGTCGAGCTTTTCGATGCCGGCCTCGTCCATGAACGCGCGATAGGCCGCGCCGACCTTGGCGGTGTCGCCGGTGGCGGCCTTGTTGGCGGCGGCGGCTTCGATGATCGCCTTGGTGCGGGCTTCCGACAGCTCGGCCAGCTTGTCGAAATTGCCGTAGCGGGTGCGGTCCGACGGGATCTGCGTGCGCGCGTCCCAGGCGCCGTTGGCGAACTTGTAGAAGTCCTCGCCCGGCTTCACCGTGGTGTCCATGCCCGACAGGTCAAAGCCCCAGGTCCCGAAACGCGGGGACTCCAGCGACGTGACGTCAGCCGCGGCGGCGCCGGCGGCGATGGAGGGCAGCAGCGATTGCATGACGCAGGCGTCATCGATGCAGGCGTGTTTCTCGTGGGCTTGCGCCCCGAACGCCGAGAGGGACAGGGCCGCGAACGCCGCAGCGCCGAACCAGACTTTTTTCATGGAATTCGCATCCGTTGGTGTGAGCCGCCGGCAATCTGCAACGGCGCGAAAACTTTACCCCCTTAAAAAAAGTTCATGTGACCCATTTTTTACAGGGCGGGTCGGGCTTCGGCGCGAGAAGCGACGCAAAAAGGCCGCCGACGTGGGGGAACGTGCGGCGGCCTTGCAGGGGATCCGGGCCGGGAAAGGATTTGCCCGGGTTACTTCAAGAGATCCCGCAACTGGCGCAGGGCCCGATCCTGCGACGCCTGGTAGGCGATCGGCGAGACGAACCGGCCCTTGGCGTCGAACAGATAGATCGCCGAGGAGTGGTCGATCGTGTAGCCGCCGCCGTCCAGCGGGACCTTCTGGTAGTAGACGCGGTAGGCTCGGGCCGTCTTGGCGATGGCGTCGGGCGTGCCGGTGAACCCCTGGATGCGCGGGTCGAAGTTGGACAGGTATTCCTTCAGCTGCGCGGGCGTGTCGCGTTCGGGGTCTACGGTGATCAAGACCACGTTCAGCTTGTCGGCGTCCTTACCCAGGGCCTTCAGCCAGGCGGTCATCTCGGTCAGGGTGGTCGGGCAGACCTCCGGACAGTAGGTGAAGCCGAAGAACACCGCCGTGGGCTTGCCCAGCAGCGACTTTTCCGTCACCGGCGTGCCGTTCATGTCGGTCAGCTGGAACGGTCCGCCGATCTTGATCACCGCGCCGGCTGCGTCTTGCGCGGCCTTCTCACTGCAACCGGCCAGCGGTGTGGCGGCCAGCAGGGCCAGGGTCAGGGCGATGGCCCGCATCAGTGATGCATCCCCGACATCGCCGGCTTCGGCGGCGTCTTGACCACGGCCGTCACCTTGACCGGCTTGGCCTTTTGGAACTTGAGCGTCAGGGGCACCTGAGCGCCTTCGGTCAGGGCGATCTTGGGGGCGATCACCATGATGTGGTCGGCGCCGGGCTTCAGCGCCACGGCCTTGCCGGCCGGCAGGGCCAGGCCGTCGGCCAGCTTGCGCATCCGCATCACGCCGCCGTCCATCGACATGGTGTGGATCTCGCCCCGGTCGGCGGCGGTGGTCTCCACCGCGACCAGGCGGTCATCGACGCTGGCGGTCAGGGTCACATAGCAGCCGCCGGCCATGGCGCCGGTCGGGGCCGGACGGCACCAGGCGTCGGCGACGATCACCTTGGGGGCGGGCGCGGCGGTGGCGGTCGTGGCCAGGGCGGCGGCGCAGACCGCCAGCAGGGTCAGGGTCTTCATCTTCAGGCTCCGGTCAGGGCGCGCGGCGTGATCAGCCGGCGCAGGATAAGGTCAAGCACAAGCGCCGCAACCAGCGACGCCCCCACCAGGGGGTAAAGAACGGCCAGCGGCAGGACGATCGCCAGCAGGCCGGCATAGGCGCCGCGATGGGGCGGGCGCACAGGCGCGGCGAGCCGACCCTTGGGTCGACGCTTCCACCACATGACAATGGCCGAGACGCCCAACAGCCAGACGGCGACGCAGCCGGCCAGCATCACGAGCTTGTTGACGAGGCCGAACTGGCGGCCCTCGTGGACGGCGATGCCCCATTCGATGGCCTTGGCCGCCGGCCCGAACTGGCGATAGCCGATATCGCCCAGCACCCGGCCGTCGCCGCCGTCGAGATAGACTGCGCGGGTCTGCTCGACCTGGTCGGACATCTGGGCGGCGGTCCAGGTCCCGCCCGGCGTCTTGGGCAGGGACAGGCTGAAGCCGCCCGTCAGGCCGGCGGCGCGGGCCTTGGCGACGATGGCGTTCGCGTCGAGAGGAGCGGGGGCGTCCATCATCATCATGTGGTGGCTGTGATCGCCCATGTCAGCCATCGCGCCTGGCGCGCCCGAGGGCGGCGGGGCCGTGGTCTGCAGGGCCCAGGGCACGCCCGTGGCCTCTTCCACGGGGGCGGGCTTGCCGTGGTGCTGCTCGGCGACCGGCGGCTTGGGACGGCCCCAGCCGGCCTGGGTGGTCATCTCGCGGACCTCCTTGCCCCAGAAGGCCGACCACGGCATGCCGGTGACGGCCAGGAAGGCGATCACACCGCCGGCGAAGAGGCCGGTGACGGCGTGCAGGTCGCGCCAGAACAGGCGCTTGGCTGGTCGGCCCCGCACCGTGACGATCCCGCCCGTCTGGCCGCGCGGCAACCACAGGAAGATCCCCGTGGCGACCAGCACAATCGCCCATCCGGCCACGACCTCGACCATCAGGTTCATCACCGGTCCGGCGATCTCAAGGCTGTGAATATGCTTGATGACGCCCATCACGCCGCCGGGCTGCGTCGTTCCCAGCACCGCGCCGGTGTAGGGGTTCACATAGGCGGTCTGCTTCTCACCCTGGGCCTCGACGGTGACCAGGACCGAGCGGTCGGCCCGCTCGGGGATCACGACCTGCTTGGCCGCGCCGCCGGTGGCGGCCTCGGCCGCCTTGATCCAGGCGGAGGGCGCGGTCCGGGCGGGGCCCTCGGCGACCACGACCAGCGGACGATGGACCACGGCGGTCAGCTCGTCCTTGAACAGATAGAGGCCCCCGGTCAGGGCCATCAGCATCAGGATCGGCAGGACCAGAAGCCCCGCATAGAAATGCCAGCGCCAGAAGGCGCGATAGACCTCGCCGGCCGGGGCGGTGGTCTCAGGATTGTCGATCGCGCTCATCGCGATGCTCCGGGTTTGAGGCGGCGACCCTTGCAAGCCGCCGCCCCGTCATGACCAGACTTGCGGTTAGAAGGTGACGGTGACGCCGCCGAACACTGAACGGCCGTCGCCCGGCCACAAGGTCGCGCTGCTCGCCGTCCAGGTGGTCACGGCCCCGGTGTTGGACACATAGGCCTTGTCGGTCAGGTTCCGCGCGTCGAGGAACAGCGACACCGTCTGATTGACCTTCCAGCCCGCGTTCAGGTTCAGGATCGCGTAGCTGGGGGCCTTCTTGGTGTTCTTGTAGTCGATCCACTGATCGGTGGCCGACCACTCGACCGACGGGGCCACGAACCAGCCGCGCGGATCGTCATAGCGGACTTCCGAGCGGTAGAAGTTCTTCGGCACGATCGGCAGGCGGTTGTCGCCGTACTGGACGTCGTCCTGGAAGCGGAAGTCCGAATAGGTCCAGGTCTGGCGCACCCGCCAGCGCGGCGCCACCGCCCAGTCCAGCGCCGCCTCGATCCCCTGGTGCAGGGTCTTGTCGGCGTTGAAGGTCGAGGCCGGGATCGACGGGCTGACCGTGTACTGCAGCATCTCGCCCTTCAGCTCGGCGCGATACAGGGTGACGTCATAGGTGAACGGCCCGCGATGGCCGCGCGCGCCCACCTCGCCCGTCCAGGCCTTTTGCGACTTCACCGGCGCGAAGCCCGTGCCCGTCGGCGACATCGAGCCGAAGTTCGGCGGTTCGACCGAGCGGGTCAGGTTGGCGAACACCTGGTCGCCCAGGTCGTTCTGCCAAAGCAGACCGATACGGGGCGAGACCCAGTCATAGGTCTTGTCGGCCTTCAGGTTGAAGGTCGAGGTGACGCCGGGGATGGCGAAGCTGGTGTAGTCGCGCTTGGCCTGGCCCCAGGTGGCGCCGGCCACGACCGCCAATCGTTCGGTGACGAACAGCCGGCCCTCGCCGAACAGGTCGAACGCCTCGGCGTTCTGCAGCGTGCGCGAGGTCGGCGCGCCGCGCGCGCCGCGGAGGTTGACGTAGAAGTTGGAGTCGATGTCGCCGGTGCGGTACCAGGCGCCGAAGAAGGCGTCGGCGCGCTTGCCGCCGATCTCGCCGTCCCAGTCGAAACGGCCAAAGGCGCCGTAGTTGCGGCTCTGCTGATCGATGACCTGGAAGATCGGGTGATCCAGGTCCTTCCACACCGCATAGACCGCGCCTTCGAAGACCAGGTTGTCGTCGAGGCGCCAGCTCGTCCGCAGCGAACTGCGCACGCCGCGCGCGTGGCGGCCGTTGTCATTGGTCAGGTTGCCGGCGAGCGTTTGGCGCGGATTGGCGTTGAACTGCGCCAGGGTCAGGGAGCCCGGGATCTCCTGGTTGATGTTCGAGCCATTGACGATGAACCGCACCTCGCGGTCCTCGCCGAACGATCGGCCGATGTTCAGTGAGCCGAACTGGATGTTCTGTTGGCTTTGCGAGCGCCAGCCCTGGCTGGTCTGGTTGGTGGCGGCGACAAAGACGTCCCAGTCCCCCGACTGTCGGGCCAGGGCGACATGCTGCCGCGCCAGGCCGTACGAGCCGCCGTCGAGACGGATCTTGTTCTGGAAGCCGGCGTCCTTACCCGTCGGCGTGACCATGTTGATCGCGCCGCCCAGCAAGGCCCCGCCGAAGCGCAGAGCGTTGCCGCCGCGATAGACCTCGGCGTAGCGGGTGTTCAGCGGGTCGGCGATCTGGGTGTCGCCAAAGCCGTCGGCCTCGTTCAGCGGCACGCCGTCCTGGGCGATCAGGAGGCCCCGGTTATGGTTGGCGTTGCCGATGCCCGAACCGCGGATCGAGACGCGGATGTCGCCGCCCCACTTGCGCTGGGCGTAGACGCCGGGGGCGTCGCGCAGCATGTCGTCCAGCGCCAGGGTCTGGCGGTTGATGTAGCTTTCCTGGGAGATCACCGAGACCGCGCCGGGGGTTTCCGACAGGCGCTTGCGGGCGTCGGCGACGACCGGCGGGTCTTCGGGGTTCGGGCGGGCGGTGACGATGACCGACGAGACCTGGGTGGCGTCAGCGGTGGTGTCGGCCGCGAAGGCGGCGGGGGCGAAAGCCAGAGCGGCCGTAGTGGCCAGCAGAAGAGACTTCATTTGAATAAGCGTCCTTCGGCCGCCGGGCGGCGGCCGTGAATGATCCAGGGCGCGCCGGCAGTGGCGCGCGCGTTCACGCTCGATCGCGAGGACCGAGGGTCAGATCAGGACGACAGGTGGGCCGGTGGGCGGCGGCGGCGGCGCAGCGAGGCCACGACCGGGCGCGAGCGCGCGGGCGGGGGAAGGATCGGCGCGGCGTAGGCGACCAGATCGATGTCGATCGCCGCGACCACGGACGGCGGCGGGGCCGCCGCGCCCTGAGCCGCGAAGGGGCAGGGCGCGTCGTGGCCGGCCTTGTCGCTCTGCTCGCCGTGGCGGGCGTCGAGCGCATCGCCGGGCTGGACAACCTTCGCTCCGTCACCGGTGCACAGCACCAGGGCGAAGGGCAGGCCGTTGCGGCTTTCGGCGCTGGGCATGAAGCCCGCCGGGATCATAACCTTCAGCACAACCGCCAGCAGCGCGAGCGCCAGGAAGGCGTCGCGGGCCAGAAGTCTCGCGGTGGAGGTCGGGCGGGTCACGAACGGCGCTTTAACGCAAGGCGGCGCGCTTGTCTCGGGTCAGCGCGCCCTTAAGCTCGCGTCAGGCCTTGGCCGGTCGACGACGGCGCGGCACGCGGACCGTGGCTTCGCCGTCCATCACCACCTCGTCACCGACCAGGGCGGCGCAGCGCAGGACGACCCGCGCGCTCTCGGCGTCGATGGAGGCGACCGTGGCCCGGGCGGTGACGACGTCGCCGATCCGCACCGGCTTATGGAAGGTCAGGGTCTGGCCCAGATAGATCGCTCCGGCGCCCGGCAGGATCGTTCCGACCACGGCCGAACCGAACGAGGCCGACAGCAGGCCATGGGCGATGCGGCCGCGATAGGCCGTCTTGGCCGCGAAGGCTTCATCCACGTGGACGGGGTTGAAGTCGTCAGACGCCTCGGCGAAGCGCTGGATGCGCTCTTCGGTGACGGTGACGTGTTTCTCGGCGGTCATCCCGACGGAGAGCTCCTCCAGGATGTAACCGCCCGTGGGGTGCGGTCCGATCATGTCCGGCGGTTACCGGTCTCGCGGCGCGGTGGCTAGAGAAATCGGCGTGGCGACGCTCGCGGGCGTGGAGGCGTCCTTCACCTCAGCCAGCGAAAGGCGCGTTGCACAAAAGCGCGGCCTTGGGTCTCAACAGGATCGGCATGGGCCATCACCACGCGCTCGATCGGCCATTCCAAGAGGCGGCTCAGCCCTCTCCTGGCGGCGATGCGGTCCACGAAGGCCACCCGGAACTTGCGAGGCGTCTCCGGCTGCGGCGCGCTCATCAGGTCAAGCTTGGCGACCCAGGCGCGCCAACCAGTGAACCAGGTCGGCGCGAAGTGCTGGATGAGGTCGGCGACCAGGAGCGTGGCGCTGGGGCGGTGGAAGAAGACCACCTCCGTGGTGATCAGATTGCCGCGCATCGGCGCCTGATCGATGTCGGCGGCCCAGTCCGACGCCGGCGCGTCCCCTAGTTCCGCAACGATGTCGAGGTCTGGGCGGTTTTGGCGAAGGCCCGGCGCGGCATGGAGGCGTGCGGCGGGATAGCTTGCTTGCCATTCGCCGAGAAACCGGTCGTGCAGGCTGTTGGGCGCGATCAGGTGACGCACGGCGCCGAGGGCGTCGACCTCGCGCCGCAGCGCATCGGACAGGGCGATGGGCGACCAGATGAACAGCGATCCGTCCGTCAGCCGGATGACGGCCATGCGGGTGGGATAGTGGAAACCGCCGCCCGCCGTGACGACCGGGCCGTCGGCGATCCAGAGGTTGGGCCCGAAAGCCTGCAAAGCCGTCATGCGGCGACCTTTCGATTGCTGCGGCGCGTCGTCTTGCGCAAGCTGATCTACACGCACGTAGAAAATTACACATGAGTATAAATATGCCAAGCCTCAAGCGGACCGATCGGTCGCGCGGCCTGATCCTCGACGCCGCCGATGGGGCGTTCCGTGAGAAAGGCTTCGCTGCGGTGTCGATGGAGGAGATCGCTTCCCGCGCGGGGCTGACCCGCAAGACCCTCTACAACCTGTTCGGTTCGAAGGAGGAGATCGCCCACCAGCTGATCGCGCGGGTCGAGGCGCAGGACGAGGGCTATCGCGCCCGCATGGCGGCGGGCGAGGACGCGCTGGGTCTACTGGAGACGATCCTGTTGGACAGCGCCGGCTGGTGCCTGGCCAACCCGACAGTGGCCCGGCTGGCGCTGGCGCCGGCGGAGCGGCCGCGCCTGGAGCCGCCCGAGGGGCGGCCCTCCTTCCAGGGGCTGGTTCGCGATGTGCTGCGGCTCGGTCAACAGCAGGGGGCGATCCGGCGGGACGAGGACGTCAACTTCATGAGCCTGGTGCTGCTGGGCGTCTATGGTCAGGCGATGCTCACCGCGCTGGCCGGCGGCCCGTTCGAGCCCTGCGACATCGTGCGCTTGATCCGGATCGTCGTGGAGGGCGTCGGCGCGCGCCGAGCCGAGTGAGCGCGCAAGCTTTCCTGCTGTCGGCCGCACGGGGCGGTCAACGCGGTATGGTGCAAAAGCTCTCCTTGACGATCAATCTTTTCGGCTGTAATCAACCAATATGGGTGACGACGCCCGGATCTGTCAAATGCCACACGCAAAAATTCTCCTGCCGGCCCAGTGCCGGGCCGCCCGCGGACTGATCAACTGGTCGCAGGGCGAGCTCGCGGATCGGGCGGGCGTGTCGCGCAGCACGGTCAAGGACTTCGAGACCGAGCGTCACGCCTTGCACCACAGCACCGAACGGCTCCTCATCGAGGCGATCGAGGCGGCGGGGGTGTCGTTGATCGCGAGCGACGAGACCGGGCCCGGCGTGCGGTTCAAGAGACCGGTCTAGCGCGGGAGCCGGACCTTAGTTCCGGCGGGTTGACGCAAAGAAGAGGAGGGCGCGTGGCGCACGAGGTTTCCCCAGAGAGCTACAAGGACCTGGTCCTGTTCCTGGCGACCGCCGGCATCGTCGCGCCGATCTTCAAGCGCCTGAAGATCAATCCGATCCTGGGGTATCTGCTGGCCGGCGTGATCCTGGGGCCGTTTGGCCTGGGCCGGTTCATCCCCTACGCGCCATGGCTGGACTACGTCACCGTCGACAACCCCGACGAAATCGCCCAGCTGGCCGAGTTCGGCGTTGTCTTCCTGCTGTTCATGATCGGCTTGGAGCTGTCGTGGGAGCGTCTGCGGCTCATGCGCCGGTGGGTGTTTGGCCTCGGCGCCGTGCAGGTGATCGGCTGCTCGCTGGCGCTGGGCGCGGGCGGGATGCTGCTGGGCCTCGAGCCCGTGACGGCCCTGACCATCGGGGCGGCCCTGACCCTGTCGTCGACCGCCATCGCCGTGCCGGTGCTGGCCGAGCGGCGGCGTCTACATTCCGAGGCCGGCCGGGCGACCTTTTCGGTCCTGCTGTTCCAGGATCTGGCCGTCGCGCCGATCCTGATCACCCTGGCCATCCTGGGGCGCGGCAACGGCAGTTTCCAGCTTCAGGACCTGCTGGCCCTGGCCCCGGCGGCGCTGGGTCTGGCGGTGATCGTGCTGGTCGGGCGCCTGGCGCTGCGGCCGATGCTGAAGTCCGTCGCCAAGGCCAAGAGCGAAGAGATGTTCATGGCCGCCTGCCTGCTGGTGATCATCGGCGCGGGGATGGTGGCGTCGCTGTCGGGGCTGTCGATGGCGCTGGGCGCCTTCGTGGCCGGGGTGCTGCTGGCCGAGACCGAGTATCGCCACGAGGTCGAGGTCAAGATCGAGCCGTTCAAGGGCTTGTTGCTGTCGCTGTTCTTCGTCTCGCTGGGCATTCGCCTGGACCTGTCGCTGCTGGCCGCGCAGCCGGCCGCGATCCTGGGCGCGGCGCTGGGCCTCCTGGTGCTGAAGACCGCCGTGGTGTTCGGCAGCGGGCTGCTGATGGGCCTGAACCGGCGCGCGGCGATCGAGGCGGCGCTGATCCTGGCGGCCGGCGGCGAGTTCGCCTTCGTCCTTCTGGACAACGCCATGAGCGCCCAGGTCGTGCCGCCCGCCATCGGCCAGGCGGTGCTGGTCTCGGCGACCCTGACCATGTTCCTGATCCCCGGCCTGGCGGCGCTGGGTGGCTATCTCGGACGCAAGAACGCACCGCTGCCGATCAGCGAAACCCCGCCCTCGAGCGCCAACGAGCCCGACCGCGTCGGGCCCGAGCCGGCCGGTCAGGTGCTGGTCATCGGCTATGGCCGCGTCGGCAAGCTGGTCGGCGACATGCTGGGCCGCCACGACCTGCCTTGGATCGCGGTCGAGCGTGACGCGCGCCTGGTCGAGCAGGGCCGCCGCGACGGCGCTCGCATCTACTATGGCGACGCCTCGCGCCTGGAGCTCCTCGAACGGTGCGGCCTGGCCACCGCGCGCGCGGTGGTGGTGACCATGGACGCCTTCGAGGTGGCCGAGGCGGTCGTCGCCGCCGCGCGGGGGGCCCGTCCGGACGTGCCGATCGTGGTCCGCGCCCGCGACGCCCGCCACGCCGCCCGCCTCTACGAGCTGGGCGCCACCGACGCCGTGCCCGAGACCATCGAGGCCAGCCTGCAGCTGTCCGAAGCGGTGCTGGTCGATATCGGCGTGCCGATGGGCCTGGTCATCGCCTCGATCCACGAGCGCCGCGACGAGTACCGCAAGAAACTGAACCGTCCGGACGCCCTGGGCGGCCGTCGCCGTCGTCTGCGAGACGCCACCTTGCGGTGACGCCGGGGCTGCGTACCTATCCCGATGAGAACGGGAGACAGCTTATGAGCGGCGTGGCCACCGATATGTCCGCCTACTGGGATCGGGCCGGGCGGGTCTGGGTCGAACAGCAGGCGCTGCTGGACCGACTCTTCCAGCTGATCGCCCAGGCGGTGGTCGATCGCGCCGACCTCCGCGCCGGCGAGGCGGTGCTGGACGTCGGCTGCGGCTCGGGCGCGACCACCTTCGAGGCCGCCTGGCGCGTGGGGCCGCAGGGCCGCGCGGTCGGGGCCGACATCTCCGGCGCTCTGCTGGAACTGGCGCGGCGGCGGGCGGGCGAGCAGGGGCTGGAGGGCGTCGACTTTGTCCAGGCCGACGCCCAGACCCATGACTTCGGCGCAGGGTTCGACGCGATCGTCTCGCGCTTTGGCGTGATGTTCTTCCCCGACCCTGTCGCCGCCTTCGCCAATCTGCGTCGCGCCTTGAAGCCGGACGGGCGTCTGGCCTTCGCCTGCTGGCGCGGCCCGGAGGACAACCCGATGGCGCAGGTCCCGCTGGATGCGGCCGCGCCGTTCCTGCCCGAGACGCCCAGGTTCGAGCGGAACGCGCCTGGCCGCTTTGGCTTCGCCGATCCCGAGCGCGTCCGCTCCATCCTGGCCGAAGCCGGCTGGCGTGACATCGCGATTGCGCCCCTCGATGACCCAACCCCTGTCAGTTTCGATGAGCTGATGACCATGAGCCTGCGCGTCGGGCCGCTGAATCCCATCCTGTCCAAAGCGGAAGACGCGCTTCGGACGCAGGTGCGCGACGCGGTGGCCGCGGCCCTGGCGCCCCATGTTCAGGACGGTATGGCGAAGATGAACTCGGCTTGCTGGCTGGTCACCGCCCGGGGCTAGACGTTCGCGGCGGCCGCGAGCCGATCCGCTTCCTTCGGAGGCCGTCTCTGCTCTGCGGTCGTCGTCCGGACGGGGCGCTCGGCCCTCAGCTCAGCGGAAGGAGGCGAGGATTTCGTCCGATGTTTCGCAAGGACTTGAGCATTTCTAGGAGCCAAGCCCTTGCGCACGAACGTTCCACGTGCGAACCCAGCGGAGCTGGCGATCATGTTCTGTGGATGTCGGCAGGCACGCTCGAAAGCTGATTCTGAGGGGCGGTCTTGTTTAGCTTTCCTGCAGCGATGCGCGGGGCGCGAAACCTGACGAGTGTGTCTTTGCCGACACTTTCCCGTGGCGTTCGCCTTGGTATAACGATGCTCGGTCGGTCTCCCCGGCCTGGCAGGGCAATAGAGGGCTCTTCAACGATGAAACTCAACCTCCTGGCGGGAGCTGCTCTGGCCGCGGTGTTCGCCGCGTCGGGCGTTTCGGCCCAAGAGACCGGCTGGTACGGCGCGGTCGACCTCGGCCAACACTGGCCGCAAAGCATCTCCACCCAATCCAGCCAGACGCTGCCGGACGGCGAATATGCGCACTGGGCTTGGAAGACCGACAAGGATTGGACCGGTTTCGTCCGCCTCGGCTACCAGTTCAACAAGAACTGGCGCGCTGAAGTCGAGGGCGGCTACCGCCCTGGCGACCTGAAGGCGGTGCGCGGCAACGCCGTGCGTCAGCAGCCGGTCGCGCTCTGCACGCCGGGCGTCACCCGTACGTCTTCCGCTCAGACCTGCGGCTCGCCCGACGGTTCGATCGACTCGTGGAGCCTGATGGCGAACGTCATCTATGACTTCGCTCCGGATTCCTGGCTGAACCCGTTCGTCGGCGCCGGCGTCGGCGTGAACCGCCTGGACGTCAAGACGCTCGGCCAGTTCAGCGGCGTCGGCGCGGTCACCTCCGCCAACGTGGCTGTCCAGAACCTGACCGTTGACGACAACGACATGGCTGTCGCCTGGCAAGCCATCGCCGGCGCCTCGATCAAGGCGACCGACAAGCTGAAGGTCGACGTCACCTATCGTTACCTGAGCGGCTCTGACCATAGCTGGCAAGCGAGCGGTTCGGGCCTGCTGCAACCGGGCGCTTTCTCGGGCCAGTACACGGACCAGTCGCTGACCGTGGGTCTGCGTTACTCGTTCGCGTCGCCGCCGCCGCCTCCGCCGCCCCCGCCGCCGCCGCCTCCGCCGCCGCCGCCTCCTCCGCCTCCCCCGCCGCCGCCGCCGCCTCCGCCGCCGCCGCCGGCTTTCGAGGCCCGTGAGTTCATCGTGTACTTCCCGTTCGACCAATCGGTCCTGACGCCGGAAGCCCAATCGGTGGTTACGGAAGCGGCCAAGTACTCGAACGACGGTAAGGCGACGAAGATCATCGTCGTTGGTCACACCGACACCTCGGGTTCGCCGAAGTACAACGCCAAGCTCTCGGAACGTCGCGCTCGCGCCGTCGCCGACGCTCTGGTCTCGCAAGGCGTTTCGCAAAACGTTCTGGGCGTGGACTGGAAGGGTGAAAGCGCTCCGGCCGTCGCCACCGGCGATGGCGTGAAGGAACCGCTGAACCGCCGTTCGACGATCTCGATCAACTTCTAAGATCGAATCGACAGACGACTTGGGAGGGCCCGGCGGCGACGCCGGGCCCTTTCTCTTTGCGCGTGTGTCTGAGGGCTCGGCTCCTCGCGCGCCACGCAGCCCGAACCGCGCGGTTCACGCCCAAACGCCCGATCCGCGGGCGGTCTGCGCGCCTCGCGCCGCCCCTTCGTCCGATGGCCGCTTCTGGTGTTCGCCACCCTGCCTTGTGCGCAGTCTGTGGGCGAACATTGTTGTCCGGGGACGGACGCCCATCGGCGCCTTGCGGCGCTCTGTCGCGGGTGAAAAAAGTTCGTGGAGGCAACCCCTTGTCCCGCCTATGCAAGTTGGTGGCGTTCACAGGTTGTTAACGAAAAACTCGACCCGGGGGCGTTGACGAGTCATTCACCAGTGTGGCCCCATATTTGGGTTGAGGGGGCTCCTCAGCCACAAGATATAGCGGCTGGCGGGGATGTTTCCTTCTCCGGAACACGCTGATTGAGCATGGATTTTGGTCATGAACGGCAGTGAAGCGGTGAAGTCGAGCGTCCGAAACGAGGCCCGTCTGGCGGCGATCAAGCCCGCCAAGCGCCCGCAGCTGGCGCTGGTGCGCAAGGTCGAGGTCGACCGCTCGCGCGACGCCCTGCTGACCGACTTCGGCAAGACGACGCTGGAAGACCGCTACCTACTGCCGGGCGAGAGCTATCAGGACATGTTCGCGCGCGTCTCGACGGCGTTCGCCGACGACGCCGACCACGCCCAGCGCGTCTACGACTATATGAGCCGCCTGTGGTTCATGCCGGCCACCCCGGTGCTGAGCAACGGCGGCGCCGAGCGCGGCCTGCCGATCAGCTGCTTCCTGAATGCGGTCAATGACAGCCTGGACGGCATCCTGGGCGTCTGGAACGAGAACGTCTGGCTGGCGGCCAATGGCGGCGGCATCGGCACCTACTGGGGCGGCGTGCGCTCGATCGGCGAGAAGGTGAAGGGCCAGGGCCAGACCTCGGGCATCATCCCGTTCATCCGCGTGATGGACTCCCTGACCCTGGCGATCAGCCAAGGCAGCCTGCGCCGCGGCTCGGCCGCCGTCTATCTGGACATCCATCACCCGGAAATCGAGGAGTTCCTCGAAATCCGCAAGCCGTCGGGCGACTTCAACCGCAAGTCCCTGAACCTGCACCACGGCCTGTCGATCACCGACGAGTTCATGCACGCCGTGCGCGACGGCACCAAGTTCGGCCTGCGCTCGCCCAAGACCAATGAGGTCCTGCGGGAGGTCGACGCCCGCGCCCTGTGGCAGAAGGTTCTGGAGCTGCGCCTGCAGACCGGCGAGCCCTATCTGATCTTCTCCGACACCGTGAACCGCGCCATGCCCTCGTTCCAGCGCGAGCTGGGCCTGAAGGTGCGCCAGTCGAACCTGTGCAGCGAGATCATGCTGCACACCGGGACCGACCATCTGGGTCAGGAGCGCACCGCCGTCTGCTGCCTGTCGAGCGTCAACGCCGAGACCTATCTGGAGTGGCGCGACCATCCGACGTTCATCGAGGACGTCATGCGCTTCCTCGACAACGTCCTGCAGGACTTCATCGACCGCGCGCCGGACGCCGCGTCCGCCGCCGCCTACGCCGCCATGCGCGAGCGTTCGGTGGGCCTTGGTTTGATGGGCTTCCACAGCTTCCTGCAGAGCCAGAACGTGCCGTTCGAAAGCGCCCTGGCCAAGAGCTGGAACATGCGGATGTTCAAGCACCTGCGCCGTGAGGCCGACAAGGCGTCGATCAAGCTGGGCGAAGAGAAGGGCCCTTGCCCCGACGCCGCCGACCGTGGCTCGGTGGAGCGCTTCTCGCACAAGCTGGCCATCGCCCCGACCGCCTCGATCTCGATCATCTGCGGCGGCACCTCGGCCGGCATCGAGCCGATCCCGGCCAATATCTACACCCACAAGACCCTGTCGGGCTCGTTCGCGGTGAAGAACCCGTATCTGGAGAAGCTGCTCGAGGAGAAGGGCCAGAACACCGACACGGTGTGGGGTTCGATCCTGGAGAACGAAGGCTCGGTCCAGCACCTGGACTTCCTGAGCCAGGACGAAAAGGACGTCTACAAGACCGCCTTCGAACTGGACCAGCGCTGGGTGATCGAATTGGCCGCCGACCGCACGCCGGAAATCTGCCAGAGCCAGTCGGTCAACGTCTTCCTGCCGGGCGACGTCGACAAGTGGGACCTGCACATGCTGCACTGGACCGCCTGGGAGCGTGGCGTCAAATCGCTGTACTACCTGCGCTCCAAGTCGGTGCAGCGCGCGGCCTACGCCGGCGCCGACGACAAGGCCGAGGCCACGACCGGTGGCTTCGATGTTCCGGAAAAGACCGACTACGACGAATGCCTGGCCTGCCAGTAACGCCGATGTGAAGCTTTTCGAGGGGGCGGCGCGAGCCATCGCGCCGCCTTTTTCACATTCCGGGAACCCTGATGGCGCACAGTGGTTGTCACCTGCGCGCTTTAGCCCCCGTGACAGCCGGGATGGGACGCGTAGGCTGGAAACACCGGGGTCTAGGAGTCCGCGATGCGGGCGATTGGAAAGCTAACCGTGTTTGCCGTGGGGGTCGCGATCATGACCCCTTCGATCGCCGCCGCCCAGGCGCCGGCCCAGCCATCAGGCCCCTATTCATTCCAGGTCAAGCCCGAGGCGGCGCGTCCGCTATCGCTCGCCGCGACCGGTCTTCTCGCGCGTCCCATCGAGGCTCCGCAGTCCCAGCTGGAGGGCGGATTTGGCCTGACCCCGGCGGCCGCCATGGCGGGCGATGCGCGGATTCTCGACGTTGACCGCTACTATGACGGCGCTGGTCCGGTCATCTGGCGCTCGACCGCCGTGGCCTACCAGAGCGAGGCGGGCGGTCCGATCAGTCAGGTTCGTGTCTCGATGGCGGGTGTGCCTCGCACGGCGACCGTCGCCCCCCTCACCCTGGTGCGCCCCGACAGCGACGCCTATGAGTTGCGAGACGTCGACGTGACCCTCACCCGGGGCTGGCCGTCAGCGGTGATGCTGAAGGGCCGCAAGTACGCCCTGGACGTCACCCCGCACGCGGGCGTGGGCTTTGGCGGGGCCGGCGGCTCGGCCGAGGCCGGCGCCACGGTGCGTCTGGGCACGAAGAAGAACATCGGCGACCGGGTCACCGACGCGCTGGGCGTTCGCGAAGGCGGCGAAGCTTTCGGAACGCGGGGACGTTGGTACATCTACGCCGCCGCCAGTGGTCGCGCCGTCGGGTTCAACATGCTGCGGGGCCAGAACGGCGATTGGTCTCGCGCAGGCCTGTCACAAGACGTGACCAGCCGCCTGATCGGCGACAGTCAGGCGGGCGTCGCCTGGCGCAAGGGGCCGATGCAGGCTTCGTTTGGCTATATCCACCGCGAGATCCGGGCCAAGGAAGGCGTGCTGGGCCTGGCCACCCAAAAGGACGACGTCGTCGCCCTGTCCTTCAGCCTGAAGCCGCATTGGTAAGGGGCTGGGCCCCGTCGGGCTTGTGTTTCCGGCCGCTTTCATGCAGCAAGCCCCGGTTAGCACCTAGAACCGTCAGCGAGACCATGAGCGACAGCGAGCCCCCGCGCCGCAAGACCCTGAGCCTGAAGAGCGCCGTCGCCGCCCCCGGTGGCCCGCCGCCGCTCGAGCGCATGGTCAAGCCGTCGGCTCGCACCACCGTGTTCACGCCCCCCGCAGCGGCCCCTCCGCCGCCGCCTCCGGTCCCGGTCGTTGGCGACTGGAAGTGCAAGCCCTGCGGCACGCGCTTCGACCCGCCGACGGAGTTGGCCGACGAGGACCACGTGCGCTGCCCGTCATGTAACGCCCGCCTGGGCCTAGCCTCGGACTTCCGCGCCGACCCGCCCAACGTCGCTAAGCTGCGCGCGCGCTGGCTGAAGAAGGCCTAGGGCCGAGGCGCCCCTTTCGATGGGCGCCTCATCTAAACCGGCCAGCGTTTAAGGCTGTCGCGGCGCGGGCATGTCGCGGCCGCCCTGATGCAATGTCAGGCTCACGGCTTTCCCATCCGGGCCCAGCGTAAAGCTGGCGGCGGCGGGAACGACGGTCCAGACAACCCGTGTCGCGCTTTCAGGAAACACCTCGAACTCAGGCTGGCCGGTGAGTTGGGCGAATAGGCTCTGACCTTTGCGGGTCACGGCGACGATGAATCCGGGAGCCAGAGCGTACCGGCCCGTCAGGGCGTCCAGCTCGGCGACGGACAGAGCCGCCACCTTGGCCGGGCGCGACGGCGCGGGCGCTTCAGCCCCTTCGGACAGGCGCGGGGCCGTCGTGTTCTGGCCGTTCTGATGCAGCGTCACCGCTGTCCCGCGCCCTTCGGCGTCGACGGTGAAGGTCAATTGGGCGTCGACCACCTTGAGGAAGAAGCTTGTCGGGCTTTCAGCGAACAACTCGACCGTTGGCTGCCCGGTCAGCTGACCCAGCATGCGCTCGCCATCGCGGCGGATCGTCATCACCATCCCGGGGGCCATGCCGTAGCGCCCGACCAGCTTGTCGAAGGCCGCCGCCGGTAGGGGGACCGCGACCCGCGTCTTGGGGGCGGTCTTCAGAGGCCGTCCAGCCATCAGGTGCAGCCCGATATCGTCCACGCCCATAGATCCGGCCGCGTTGCTGAGCACCACGACGCCCAGGCCCGTCTTGCGATTGAATCCCACGAAGCTCTGAAAGCCCATGGTGCCGCCATTGTGCGAGACGATATCGCCCTCGGGTGTTGGCCAGACGTGCCAGCCCAGCGCGACCTCGACGCCGCCGCCGGCCGGGCGACGCGGAACCAGCTGGTCGGCCATCGCGGATTGCAGCGGCGTGTCCGCGTAGCCCAGTTCGGCGGCCAGCAGCTTCAGAAGGTCGTCGGCGGTGGAGCGCAGGGCGCCCGCGCCGGCCAGGCTGGGCAGGTCCCAATGCGTCGTGGATTCCAGCGCTGCGTTATGGCCGCTGGAGAAGCGCGCGGCCTGGGTCGGTGACAGGGCGATGGCGGTGTCGCTCATGCCCAGCGGCTTCAGCACTCGCTGGCGCAACACGGTCTCGTAGTCTCCGCCCGCGCGATAGGCCAAGGCCCTGCCCAGCAAGCCCACGCCCAGGTTCGAGTACTCATAGGTCGCGCCGATGTCTCGCGGCAGGGCGTAGTCGCGCAGGAAGGCGTCCAGCTGGGCCTCAGTATAGTCCGCATAGGGGTTGAGCGGGTCCTTGGGCGCCATGTTGGTCGGCAGGCGCGGCAGGCCCGAGGTGTGGGTGGAAAGGTCGATCAGGGTGACGGCCTTGCCGCTGCGGGTCGGCACGACCGTTCCCGGCGGCAGATGCTGCGCCACGGGATCATTCAGCTTGACCTCGCCGCGCCGGGCCATGTCGGCCAGCAGAAGGCCGGTCAGAGCCTTGGTAACCGAGCCGATTTCGAACAGCGTCCGCCCGTCGACCGGTTTGCCGCCGCCGCCGGTCACACCGTGGGCGATCACCCGCCGACCTCGGGCGTCGATTATGCCGACCACGATCCCCAGACTCTGGCGATCGGTATCGATCCGCTGGGCGAGTATCTGGCGAACGGCCGCGTCAGACAGGCGATCGGGGGAGACGGAGACAGGCGTTGCGGGTTGCGCCGCAGCCTGGGCCATCGCGCCCGGTCCCGCCAGGCTCACAAGGGCGGTGGCGGCGAAAACAACAACAAGATTGCGCATCCGGCTTCCCCACCCAAAGGTTGCGCACTGTCGCCAGCGCCGCCCCCGATGGCCAGCAGCGCGAGGCTCTAAATCAAATACTTAGAGCGTGATGCGCGCCGAAACCGGTTCCCACTTTCGGCGTCACGCTCTAGGCGCCCTGAGGCGACTGTTGGGAGGCAGGCGCCGGTTCGTCGCGCACCACTAGGCCTGTCCCCGCCGAAACCGCCTGCGGGACCTGCTTTCTGAACAGGCCGCGCCAAAGGCTCTGTTCCTCCACGGCGTTGGACCAGACCGCGCCGGCCGCCGCCTGCTCGAAGCCGGCGTCATAGATGCTGCGCATCAGGCCGGTTTCGAACTTCAGAAGGTTCATGCCCTCGAAGGTGTTGGGGATCGAGGCCACGCTGAGCGGCAGGTTGTGGCGCGCGCAAAAGCCTGCCGCCAGACTCAAGGCCTGCCGATACGAGAACCGCAGCATGGTCTCGAAACTGCGCGCCATGATCGAGGCCACGCCCGGCGGCGTCGACTGGGTCGAGGGATCGAGCACGGTGTTGACGATCACGTGCACGCGGCCCCGGCGCAGGCGGGTGCCGAGGTTGCGCCAATGCAGCAGGGCGTCGGGCATCAGGAACAGCGGCGCGGCGACACCGCCGTCCACGTGCATCTCCTGGAAGACCTGACCGTCGACCTCGACCTCGATCAGCTTGGGCGGAAAGATGCCGGGCACCGAGGACGAGGCGACCAGAAGCGACCGGACCAGTTTCAGGGCCTCGGGCCCGCCCTTCACCGCGATCTCGCCCAGATCCCAGACGACCGCGCGCTGGCTGTCGAGATTGGTGGTGGCGATCAGCAGGCGCCGGCCCTTGGCGTGCTCGACGGCGATGGCCTCGACCATCTCCTGGTCGACGAAGGTCTCGACCAGCACATCCAGCGACTCGCCTTTGAACAGGCTGGGACCCAGCGCGGGGGCCAGGCGGCGCAGGCTCAGGAGCTCGGCCGCGTGGCCGCCGGTATAGGCGTCGGTCAGGCGCTCGTCCCAGGCCGAGCCGAGAAACGCCAGCGGCGCGATCAGGGCGCCGGTGCTGACGCCGGTGACGATGGCGAAGTCGGGCCGACGGCCCGCCTGGGTCAGGCCCGCCAGCACGCCCGCGCCATAGGCGCCGCCCGCCGCGCCGCCCGACAGGGCCAGGATGTTGAACTCGTCACGGCCCAACAGCGAGCGCATCGGCGCTAACCGGTCGGCGGCCTGCCGCAGGGCGTCGTCGGCCTGGTCGACGGTCAGGCGCACCCGGGGGAAGCCCACGGCCTCGACCTGCCGGTCGGACGGCGGCGTAGGCAGGCGCTTGCCGCGCAGCGGGTCGTTGGACTTCCAGTCCCGGAAGAAGCCTTGCAGGCTGAAACTACCGGCCGGGTCCTTCTCCACGCCAGGCCTCCGAAGGTTAGTGCGCGCCGGTCAGGACCACGCCCACCAGAACGGCGGCATAGTGCAGGCCCGCGCCGCCGATGACGTGGCCGTGCCAGATGGCGCGGCGGAATTTCAGGCGGCGCATCAGGTAGAAGATCGTGCCCGTCGAATAGACGATCCCGCCGATCGCCAGCAGCAGCAGGGCCGGCCAGGACAGGCCCTCGATCATCGGCTTGATCGCCACCAGCACCAGCCAGCCCAGCGCCAGGTACAGACCCACCCAGAAGCGCTTGTCCAGGCCCGGCAGCAACAGCTTGGCCAGCACGCCGACGCCGGCCACCGTCCAGACCGCCGTGGTCATGCCGATGGACCACCAGCCGTGCAGGTTCTGGGTCGTGAAGGGCGTGTACGAGGCGGCGATCATCACGAAGATGCCGGCGTGGTCAAAGCGGCGCAGCAGCGGACGCCAGCGGGCCTTGGCGAAGTTGTAGGCCGTGGACAGCGACAGCATCAGGATCAGGCCCACGGTGTAGATGCTGACCGCCGCGACCTGGCCGAGATTGCCGAGACCGAACGCCAGGCCCAGCAGGATGCCGCCACCCATCAGGGCGCAGGCCAGGCCCGCCAGGTGGACGACAAGGTCGGCGCACTTGGCCGCCGGCGTCGGATAGTGCCGGCCTGGCTTGGCGATGGCCAAGTCGGTCGCTTGGCTGGCGATGGTGAGTTCGATCATGGCCCGGCTCTGGTGGCTTTCAGTATGCGCGAAGCATAGGTTCGTTCCGCGACATATAAGCGTCGATCATCGTGGCCGCGAAAGGGCCGAGGCGACACGAACGGGTGGAAAAACGCGATCAGGTCAATAGGCCGCGGGCACCGTCGAACATCAGCTTGCCGCCGACCAGCACCAAGAGCACGTAGATCAGCTTGTAGAAGCCTTCGGCGGGCACGCGCCGCACCAGCCAGACGCCGGCCCAGGTCGAGGCGATGGCCAGCGGCAGCAGCACGCCGGCCGTGGCCAACGCCTGCGGCGTCAGCTGGCCCAGCGCCAGGTAAGCCGGAACCTTCATCCAGTTGACGACGCCGAAGAAGATCGCGCTGGTGCCGATGAACACGTCGCGCGGCAGACCGCGCGGCAGGACATAGATCTGGAACGGCGGGCCGCCGGCGTGGGCGATCTGGCTGGTGAAGCCCGCCGTGGCGCCGCACAGGACGCCCAGCCAGGGACGCGCTGGACCCGCTTCGATTGAATCGGCCGCCCTGAGGGCGCGTTCGGCCCACAGCCGCTGCAGGGCGAAGACGACCGAAATCGCGCCGACCGCCAGCTCTACGGCCGCCTCCTCGACCAGGGCCGCCAGGGCCCAGCCCAGAAAGATGCCCACCGCCGCCGCCGGCAGCATCAAAACTAGGATCGCCTTGTCCCAGGTTTTCCGGAACGACCACACGCTGACCACGTCCTGCACCAGCAGGATGGGCAGGATGATCGACGCGGCCATGACCGGCGACACCGCGAGAGTCATCATCGGCACCGCCACCACCCCGATCCCCGCAAACCCGCCCTTGGTCAGGCCCAGCAAGATCACGGCGGGGATGGCCACGAGGTAGAAAAACGGATCGGTCAGCATGGCGGGGGGATTACAGCGTCCGCAGGATAATCCCAAGGCCGCACCGCCCCCTTCCGGGCCCTATAATCGCTTCTCCTGCTCGCGACGGAGGAGGTGGCCGATCCCTGCCCGTGGAGCGGGCGAAATCGGCGCGAAACGGCGGGACGGAGGGGGCGCTTTGGTCGTTAGGCCTCCAGCATCACCTCAGCGATCTGCACCGCGTTAAGGGCCGCGCCCTTGCGCAGGTTGTCGCCGACGACGAAGAGCGCCAGGCCGTGCGGAACGGTCGGATCGGGGCGCACGCGGCCGACAAAGACCGGATCCTGGCCGGTGGCGGCCAGCGGGTTGGGGACGTCCTCGATGACCACGCCCGGCGCGGCGGCCAGCAAGTCCAGCGCCTCGGCCACCGAGACCGGGCCGTCGAACTCTGCGTTGATCGACAGGGCGTGACCGGTGAAGACCGGCACCCGCACGCAGGTGCCGCTGACCGGCAGGCCGGGGATCTCAAGGATCTTGCGGCTCTCATCGCGCAGCTTCAGCTCTTCCTCGGTATAGCCGTCCTCGCCCAGCACGTAGTTCAGCGGCACCACGTTATAGGCCAGCGGCACGGCCCACTTGCGCGGGGCGGGCAGGGGCGCGGCGTCCGGGGAGCGGGCCAGACCGTCCAGATCCCCGGCCGCGCCGGCGCGCAGCTGCTCGGCCAGCACCTCGATGCCCTCCATGCCGCCGCCCGAGGCGGCCTGGTAGGTGCTGACGGTCAGGCGCTTCAGACCCGCCTTGTCGTGCAGGGGCTTGAGCACCGGCATGGCGGCCATGGTGGTGCAATTGGGGTTGGCGACAATGCCCTTGGGGATGTTCTGGAGGGCGTGCGGATTGACCTCGGCCACCACCAGCGGCACGTCGGGGTCCGAGCGCCAGGCCGAGCTGTTGTCGATCACCACGGCGCCGGCGGCGGCGGCCTTGGGGGCCAGCTCGCGCGAGGTCGAGCCGCCCGCCGAGAAGAACACAATGTCCAGGCCTGAGAAGTCGGCGGCAGCCGCGTCCTCGACCACGATCTCCTGACCGTTGAAGTCGATCTTGCTACCGGCCGAACGGGCCGAGGCGAACAGGCGCAGGGAGGCTACCGGGAAGTCGCGCTCGACCAGCAGCTCGCGCATCATGCCGCCGACCAGACCGGTGGCGCCGACGACGCCGACGTGGGGCGGATTGGCTCGGGAAAACTTGAAGCTCATGGTGTTGCGTCTCCGGTAGGGTGTGGAGCGCGGGGAGCTTTGGGTCTCTGGATGTGAGAGCCGCCCCGCGCATCGGCGGGGCTGGTTCGAGGATGCCGCTTAGATCGCGCGCACGCCCGCCGCCCCACCAAGGTGGGTCGTTTTGCGGGTAATAGTTTTGGTCGCGGCGAAAGACATCGGCCGCGCTTCTAGCGGCGCCGATGCGCCGCGTAAAGCCCTTCGGAGGCACAATGATGCGGCGGCGGGGTGTTTGGTCCTCGCGGCGGGTAAAAAATGCTTCCCCCGTTCCGCGCCGTCCAGCCAGCTAGAAGCCGAGTTCGGGCTGCATCGCCCCGGGTTGTTGGGTCTCGGGCAGGTGGCAGGTGAAGGTCGAACCGTTGCCCGGTTCGCTCTCCAGCGCCACCCAGCCGCCGTGCAGCTCGACCAGCGCCTTGACCAGGGCCAGGCCCAGGCCCGGGCCGCCGCGATCGCGGCCGACGAAGCGGTCGAAGATGTGGGCCTGCACATGGAACGGCACGCCCCGCCCGGTGTCGGAGACGTCCAGCCGCACCTCGCCCAGCGCCCGGCTGGCCGACAGGGTGACGCGGCCGCCCGGCGGGGTCTGGCGCAGGGCGTTTTCCACCAGATGGTCCAGCGTCTGGGCCAGACGCTTGCCGTCACCGCGGATCAGGCCGACGTCCTCCTCGCATTCGACGGCCAGGGTGACGCCGCCCAACTGGGCGTCCTTGAGGGCGCGCTCCTGCGCGTTCAGCAGCAGGTCTGAGACGCGGATGTCCTCGATCTCCAGCGCCATTTCGCCGGCGTCGATCTGGGCCATGTCCAGGACATCGTCGATCGAGCGCGCCAGCTGGGTGGCGGCGGCGCGGACGGCGGCCACGTGGTTGCGGCCCCGCTCGGAGATGCCGTCGGCCCGCTCCAGCAGCTCCGAGTAGCCGATGATCGTCGTCAGCGGCGTGCGCAGCTCGTAGGAGACGTTGCCGACGAAGTCGCGCTTCAGGCGCTCGGCCTCAGCCAGGGCGGCCGAGCGGTCGGCCAGGGCGCTTTGCAGGTCGCGGGTGTCTGTGACGTCGGCGAAGGCGATCAGGGTCGCGCCGTCGGGTAGCGGCCGGCTCTGGTACAGCACGATGCGGCTGTCGGAGGTCCGCACCTCGCCCGAGGTCGGGGCGCGCATCTGCGGATCGGGATCGGCGACCCGGCCCTTGAGCTCGCGCCAGAACGACAGGTCGTGCAGGCGCGGCACGCACAGTTCGACCACGCCCTCGAAGTCGCCGGCCGCCTCCAGGGCGTGGGGCGTGACGTTCCAGAAGGCCTCGAAGGCCTCGTTGTGCAGCCGCAGGCGGCCGTCCGAGCCAAACACGGCGACGGCGTCGTTCAGCTTGTCCAGCGTGGCCTGCTGCACCTGGATCAGGGCGTTGTACTGGGCCTTCAGGCGCAGCTCGCCGGTGATGTCGGAATAGATCAGCAGCATGCCGCCCAGCGGGTGCGGCTGACGGACGACCTTCAGCGTGCGGCCGTCGGGCAGGTCCCACAGGTCGTCGGCCTGCGGGCCGAGATGCTCGTAGCGGGCCAGTTCGGCGGCCTTCCAGCCGGCGTAGTCGATGGTCTCGGGCAGGCGGCGGCGCTGGCGCAGGCGGTCCAGCACCTCGCCGTGGGTCGGACGGTCGGCCAGCCAGGCCGGCTCCAGGCCCCACAGCTCGGCGAAGGCGGTGTTATGGTAGGACAGGCGGCGCGTCTGGCTGAATATCGCCACGGCCTCGGCGATGTGGTTCAGGGTCTCGTCGTGCGCCTCGACGTGCTTCTTGAAGGCGTCGCGGACATCCTCGATCTCGGTGACGTCGGCGCAGAACACGCCCACCCCGCCGCCGTCCAGCGGCTGGGCCGACAGGCGGAACGCCCGGCGGCGGCCCTCGACATTGATCCAGCGCAGCGCTTCGCGACGTTCGCCCTTGCCGGCGGCTTCGACGACCACGGCGTCGGCGCCGCGATCAAAGCTCTTGCCCGCCAGGGCCGGGGCCTGGGCGGAGGCCGCGCCCACGGCGCGCACAAAGGCGGCGTTGCCCCAGATCGCCTGGCCATCGGCGCCGGCGATCCAGCAGGGCTCGACCACGCTGTCGACGAAGGCGGCGAAGCGGGCCGCGGTGGGCAGGCCCGAGTCGGCGCGGTCGATCGGCGCCAGACGCAGCCAGGCCAGGGCGCCCGCCGCGCGACCCTCGACGGAAACCAGGCCATGGGGACCGCGCGCTTCGAATACGCAAGGCTCGCCACGCTCGAACAGGGCGGTCAGCTTCTGGGCGTAGTTGGGATCGGCGTCGCTGAGCGTAGCGACCACGGCCGAGACCTCGGCGTCCGCCCCCAGCGCCTTGGCGCAGGCGGCCAGGCCCTCGCCGCCGGCGACCAGGTTGGCGCGTCCGCCCTCGACGGCGATCACGGCGGTGTCGAAGGCGTCGAGCCAGGCCGGGGCGTCGTCCGAGTCTCCCTGATGGATCAGGCGCGCCTTGAGCGCGGCGATGCGCGCCTCCAGGTTCCGTCGCTGCCCGTGGGACCACAGGGCGACGGAAATGGCGAGACACACCGCGCCGGCCGCCGCCGCGAGGATCAGGTCATACGAAGTCATCAGGCGCGCGCTACCCCAGCGGGTCTTCGAATCAGAATCCCAGATTAGTCGGGCCGTGACCAGAGGGCGATCAAGCTCGGGTGTGGCCGTCCGTCGCGTTTTCTGCGTTCGTCGGCAAGATCGGCGGTCGGCTATGGCGATCTTCGCCAATCGCTCTATGTGAACGGGATGACCTGGTCCGATCGCCTCGCCCCCTCGCTCGACGATTTCGCCCTCCTGGCCAAGCAGGCCTTCGACGACCTGCCCGCCGAATTCCGCCACCTCGCCGGCGAGGTGGTGATCCGGGTCGACGACTTTCCGAGCGAAGAGGTTCTGGACAGCCTCGGCATCGAGGACGCCTTCGAGCTGACGGGGCTCTATCAGGGCGTGGATCTGAGCAGCCGCTCGGTGCTGGACTTCGGGGCCGAGCCCTCGCGGGTCTTTCTCTATCGCCGGCCGATCCTGGACGAGTGGGCCGAACGCGGCGACGTCAGCCTGGGGGATCTGATCACCCATGTGCTGATCCATGAGATCGGCCACCATTTTGGCCTGTCGGACGACGACATTCACCGCATCGAGGACGAGGCATGAGCTTCTTCGACACCGAAGCCTGGCGCGAGCGCATGGACGAGCGCTGGTTCGATACCGGCGTGGCCATGGCCGAGGCGGGCGCGGTCGACCTCGTCGCGCTCGAGGATGACAAGGTCACCGCGCACGTCACCGGGAGCGTCGGCGACCTCTATGTCGTGCAGCTGTGGGCGCCGGCGGGCGAGGGGACCTGCACCTGCCCCGGCTTTGAGAAGTTCGGCGCGTGCAAGCACCAGGCGGCCGTGGTCAGCGCCGCCAACGCCGCTGATCTTGGCAAGGTCAAGGACCGGATGGCCCGGCTGCGCGACGGCCTGGCCCTGGACAGCCGCGAGGCGCTGGTCGAGCGGCTGGCCGAGCTGGCGCGTCTGCAGCCGGCCGTGCTGGCGGCGCTGGAAGGGCGCGTCTGATCGCCGACGTGGCTTGACCTTCGACCCGCCCGGCCGCTCTCCTGATGCGGGGAGATCCAAAATGGCCAGCTGGTACGAGCGTCACATCCTGCCGAAGCTGCTGTGCTGCGCGTGCGGCGCGCCGGCGATCCAGGCTCAGCGGCGGCGCGTCGCGCCCCGCGCCGAGGGCGAGGTGCTGGAGCTGGGGATCGGCGGGGGCCTGAACCTGGCCTATTACGACCCGACCAAGGCAAAGCGCGTGACGGGCGTTGACCCCTCGCCCGAGCTGCGGGCGATCGCCGAGCAGGCGCCGCGTCCAGACGGCCTGGTCGTCGACATCCAGGCCGGCGAGGCCGAGCGCCTGCCCTTCGCCGACGCCAGCTTCGACACCGTGCTGTGCACCTTCACCCTGTGTTCGGTGCGATCGCCCACGGCGGTGCTGGCCGAGGCGCGCCGCGTGCTACGCCCCCATGGTCGCTTCCTGTTCTGCGAGCACGGCCTGTCGCCCGACGCCGAGGTCTCGCGCTGGCAACGTCGCCTCGAACCGCTCTGGAAGCGGATGGCCGGCGGCTGTCACCTGACGCGGCCGGTGGCGAGCGCCGTCGAGGCGGCCGGCTTTGCGCTGGACGAGGTCGAACAGCGCTACATGCCCAAGACGCCCCGGCCTCTGGGCTGGTGCGAATGGGGCGTGGCGCGGCCGGCCTAGAGCTTCGACAGCAGCCGCTCCACCCAGGCCGGCACGACCTCGGTGGCGGGTCCGTAGAGCTTCTCGTCGAACACATAGGCGTTGGCAGAGGGCTCCAGATTGATCTCGCAGGTCGAAATCCCCATCGCCCGCGCCTCGGCCACGAAGCCGGCGGCCGGATAGACCGAGCCCGAGGTGCCGATCGAGACGAAGAGGTCGGCGCGCGAGAGGGCGTCCTCGATCTCGTCCATGAACAGCGGGATCTCGCCGAACCAGACGACATGAGGCCGGGCCCCGCCATCGCGTCCGCAGGCGGCGCAGACGGTGTCGGGCGACAGCGGTCCCGTATCGGGCCAGGTCGCCTCGCAATGGTGACAGCGAGTGACGGCCAGTTCGCCATGCATGTGGATCACGCGCCGGCACCCGGCCTTTTCGTGCAGGTCGTCGACATTCTGGGTGCAGAGGAACAACTCGCCGCCGCGACTCGCGAGGCCCGCCTCCAGCCGCGCCAGCGCCTCATGCGCCGCATTCGGTCGGGCCTCGGCAAGGTTGGCGCGGCGGGCGTTGTAGAAGTCGCGCACCAGGGCCGGATTGCGCGCGAAGCCCTGCGGCGTCGCCACCTCGTTCAGGTCGTACTTCGTCCAGACGCCGTCCTTGTCGCGGAAGGTGCCCAGACCGCTCTCGGCCGAGACGCCGGCGCCCGTCAGAACGAAGACTTTCATGATCCCTCGCAATACCCCTGAGGCGCGAACCTGACGGCGGCGTCATTTTTCATTTGACCGCGATCAAGTCTTGAGTTGACAGTGTTTAGATAGTCGAAGGCGCGCGCAAGACGGGCCTCGGCGCCATCCATCATGACGAACGGCCGAATTAGGGAGCGCCGCCATGACCGACAAGAACATCACCAAGGACGCCATGTACGACGCGGTGGCGCCGGACGATTTCGAGTCGATGCTCGAACTTGACCGGTACAACAACCGCTCGACCGCGTTCGACAAGATCATTTCCGCGACCCACGACCACTTCTGGGATCCGCTGGACAAGGCCTATATCGATTTCGACGAGCCGTTCGACATGGAGAACCAGCCGCTGGTTCCCGAGGAAATGGTCATCGCCCTGTCGACCGACTATGTCTCGAACCACCTGTCGGATCCGAAGGTCCGCACGCGCTTCATCAACCAGTCGGTGCTGCGGAACTTCTCGTCGATCCTGCACGGCGAGCAAGGCGCGCTGAACCTGTCGGCCAGCCTGTGCCACGTGCTGAAGGACCAGGGCGCGCAGGAGTACGCCGCCAACCAGACCCGCGAAGAGGCCCGCCACGTCACGGCCTTCGCCAAGTACATCAAGGCCCGCTGGGGCAAGCCGGTCGAGTGCGGTCCGGCCCTGAAGACCCTGCTGGTCGAGATCATTGGCTCGCCCGAGGTCTACAAGAAGATCATCGGCATGCAGATGCTGGTGGAAGGCCTGGCCATGGGCGCCTTCGCCACTTTCTACAACAACATCAATGATCCGGTCGGCAAGAAGCTGCTGCAGCTGGTGATGACCGACGAGGCCTTCCACCACAAGTTCGGGAAGATCTGGGCCGACCGCACCGTGCCCAAGCTGTCGCCCGAAGAGCACGCGATCATCGAGGACTGGGCGGCGCACTGCTTCCAGACCCTGCTGTTCAACCTCGTCTCGCCGCACCAGCAGCTGGATCTCTACCGTGAGTTTGGCCTGGATCCTGACAAGGTGGTCGAGGAGTACGGGAAGATCATGACCGACGACGTGCGTCGGGAGAACATGAAGGAGCAGACCAACATCTTCCGGGTGCTGGTCAAGACCCTGCTGAACGCCGGCATCATCACCGACCGCACCAAGGCCTTCTACGCCATGTATGTCGACCTGGCCGAACTGAAGGATGAAGGCGAGCGCATGGTCGGCGACGACATCGCCGAAGAGGGCATCCGCTATCTTCAGGCCATCAACTTCAAGGACCGCCCCGTCGCGCCGGTCAGCATCGCGGCCGAGTAGGGATCCCACCTCCCGAAGACGTCGCCCCGCCCCGCCGGAACCCCGGCGGGGCGGTTTTCGTTTCGGTGGTCCGCCAGCGTCCGCCGGAGCGCTCAGCGCGTATCGCAGGGCGACGTCTTTCCGGAGATTCCATGCGCAAGTCGCTGCTCGCCCTGCCCGCCGCCCTATCGCTGACCGCTATCCTGACCGCCTGCGCGTCAGGGCCGGTCGGCAATCCCAACCCGCCGCAGCCGGCCAAGTCGGTCGAGGTCGATCGCTATCTGGGCAAGTGGTACGAGGTGGCGCGCTATGACATGCGCTTCCAGAAGGGCTGCGAGGGCGTCACAGCCGAGTACTCCAGGCGTCCCGACGGCCTGATCCGGGTGTTCAACACCTGCCGCCAGGACGCGGTCGATGGGCCGGTCCGCACGGCGGAGGGCAAGGCCAAGGTCGTCGACACCGCGACCAACGCCAAGCTGAAGGTCAGCTTCTTTGGCCCGTTCTTCGGCGACTACTGGGTGATGGACCATGCCGACGACTACAGCTGGGCGATCGTCGGCGAGGGCTCCGGGCGCTATCTGTGGCTGCTGTCGCGTCAGCCCCCGACCGACGCCGACCGCGTGGCGCTGACCGCGCGGGCCAAGGCGCTGGGCTACGATGTCGGCCTGCTGCGCCCGACCAAGCAGCCGCCGGGTTGATCGGGATGGAAATCCTCGTCTTTCGACAAGCTCAGGATGAGGATTTCGTGTGCTCCGAGGCCAGCCGCCGTCCTCACCCTCAGCTTGTCGAAGGACGCGGACGACACTCGGCGCCTGACGTCGGCAAAGCCAACGAAAAACGGCCTCCCCTGAGGGAGGCCGTTTCCATTCGACGATCAGCCTAAAGCCCTCAGGCCGCCTTGGCGGTGCGGCGCGGATGGAAGAACAGCGCCTGACCGATGGCCGCCTTCACCGTTTCGGGCTGGAACGGCTTGGTGATCAGGAAGGTCGGCTCGGGACGCTCGCCGGTCAGCAGGCGCTCGGGGAAGGCGGTGATGAAGATCACCGGCACGTCCATGCGCCCCAGGATGTCCTTGACCGCATCGATGCCCGACGAACCGTCGGCCAGCTGGATGTCCGCCAGCACAAGGCCAGGCGTCCGGCGGGTGACGGCCTCGAGCGCCTCGCCGCGCGTAGCGGCGATGTCGGTGACGTCATGGCCCAGCTCGCGGACCAGCGCCTCGATGTCGGCGGCGATGACGGGCTCGTCCTCGATGATCAGGACCTCGGTCGCCAGTTCGGCGTCGATCTCGGCCTGGGCGTCACCGATCAGCCGCTCCACCTCGCCGAAGTCGCAGTCCAGGATCTGGGCGGCTTCGGTGGGCGTGAATCCTTCCAGGGCCGTCAGCAGGAACGCCTGACGCGAGCGCGGCGCGATGCGCATCAGGCGCTGGGCGGCGTCGTCACCTGCGTGTAGGCCCTGGTCGTGACCCATTTCCAACTTGGCCCCGGAGCTGAGCCAGATGGCGTGGAAAACCCGGTAAAGCGCCACGCGAGGCGACAGGTTCGCGTCCAGCACAAGCTCGCCCGCCGCCAGGGCCTCCAGCGCCACACGCACATAGTGGTCGCCGGTCGCCTGGTCGCCGGTCAGGGCCCGGGCGTAGCGGCGGATGTAAGGCAAATGCGGCGCCAAGCGAGCAAGAAGACTCATGACCCCTCCCAATTCTGTGTCTTCGAAGATCTACTAACCAACGGCGAAGCTACGCCGTTCCGTCGAAGGTCGATAACGCCCGCTCAACTCGACGGTTCCGCCCTACGCAGATTTTTGCCATCTTATGCCCAAGCTTATGGAACCGGGTACGGAAAACCACGTTGTCGTCTGGCGGAAAGACATTCGGCCAAAGGGGGCGGGCGCCGATGAACTTCGGCGTCGAGGACATGATCGAACACGTACCGATGGAAGACAAACGCAAGGGCGCTGCGGCGCTGGATGAAGCACGCCTTCGCCAGCAGGCGATCGGCGTCAAGCTGCGGCAGATGTTCGACGAGGTCGTCAACGAGCCGGTGCCCGACGAATTTCTCGCCATCCTCCGCAAGGCCGAGCGTCCGGCGGGGGGCGAGTAGGCATGGTCGCGGAACAGATCGGACGCTCGCCGCCGGATCCGGTCCGGGACAACAGCTTCAAGCACGAGCTGGTGGCGCTGATCCCGCACCTTCGCGCTTTTGCGCGCACCCTCACCGGTGATCCTACCGCAGCCGACGATCTGGCGCAGGACGCGATGATGAAGGCCTGGGACGCGCGGGCGAGTTTCCAGTTGGGCACCAATATGAAGGCCTGGACCTTCATGATCCTGCGCAACCAGTTCTATTCGGAAAAGCGGCGTAGCTGGCGCCAGAGCCAGCTCGACCAGGAAGCGGCCGAACGCACCCTGGTGGCCGTGGACGATCCGGAGGCCCCGGTGGCGCTGGACGAACTGCGCCAGGGCCTGTCGATGCTGCCCGCCGAACAGCGCGAAGCGCTGATCCTGGTCGGGGCCGGCGGCTTCGCCTACGAGGAGGCGGCCGAAATCTGTAATTGCGCCGTTGGCACGGTGAAGAGCCGGGTCAGCCGCGCGCGTCGGGCGTTGCAGGCGATCCTTGAGAGCGGCGCCTATGACCGTGATGGGGCGGCGGCGGGGGATGCGATGCGGGCGATCCTGGCCGACGCGGAGCGATTGAGCGCCTTGCGGTGACCGCCTTTACCGGCCGCGCCGCGCGGGCCGTCACCTCGATCCGCGTCCGGCTGGCCATGGCGCTCTGCGTGGCCCTGCTGCCTGTTCTGATCCTGGGCGGGTTGCAGTCGATCTTCGCCTTCCGGGCGGAGGCGGACGCGCGCCGCCAGAGCCTGGAGCTCGCGGCCGGACACAGCGCCACCATCGCCCGGGCCCGCATCGAGGCGGCGGGCGTCCTTCTGCAGACCCTGGGTCCCGGCTCGGTGGGCCTGGAGTGCGCCCAGCGCCTGGCCGACGTCCGCGCCCGGCTGCCGGGCTACGCCAACCTGATCCGCTTTGATGCGCGCGGCCGGGTGTCCTGCGCGGCGGCGACGACTCCGTACGATCCCCAGCGCGGCGCGCGCCCCTGGTTCCAGGCGCTGCGGGCCAGTGAGGATATGGTCGTCGCCTCTGCGCCGGGCGTGGTCTATGCCGACGAACCGGCGATGCTGGCCGCCGTCCGCGCGGGGACCCCCGAGCGCTTCGACGGGGCGATGGCCGCCGTGCTGACCTTGCGCGAGCTGAAGCTCCAGACCACCAATCGCTTCATGCCCGAAGGCGCGGAGGTGGCCCTGGCCGATTACAACGGCCGGGTGTTCGCCGCCACCCGTCCACAGGCGTTCGGGGCGCCGCAGCTGGACTGGCGACAGATTGCGGCGCGCGACAAGTCGGTGATGTGGAGCGGCGCCGATCTCGAAGGTCATAGCCGCAACTATTCCGCCGCGCCGCTGGTCGACGACCACGTGTTCGTGATCCTGTCGGCGCCGTCGCCGGGCCTTTTGTCCTGGGCGTCGATCAATCCGATCTCGCGCCTGCTGCTGCCCCTGCTGGCCTTCTTCCTGGCGCTGGGGGCGGTGCTGTACGCGGCCGAGCGCGGCGTGATCCGCTGGATCGTCTATCTGCAGCGCGTGGCGGCCATCTATGCCCGGGGCCGCTTCACCGTGCGGCCGCTGCAGGCCGAGCGCGCGCCGCCGGAAATCCGCGAACTGGCCGCCACGCTGGACGCCATGGCCGGCGGGATCGTCGCCCGCGACGCCTCGCTGATGGACAGCCTAGCCGAGAAGGACGCGCTGATGCGCGAGATCCATCACCGGGTGAAGAACAACCTGCAGATCATCACCTCGCTGCTGAACATGCAGCAGCGGGCCCTGTCGGATCCGGCCGCCAAGGCGGCGATGAACGACACGCGCCAGCGCATCACCGCCCTGGCCCAGATCTATCGCGCGCTCTACCAGGGCCCCGATCTGAAGCGGGTCGATCTGCGTCCGTTCCTCGAAGAGCTGACGGCTCAGCTGCTGGCCGGCGACATGGGCGGCCTCGGCGGCGGAGGCGGGCTGGTGCGGACGGAGGTTCACGCCGACCCGCTGGTCATTGATCCGGATCGCCTGGCGCCGATCGCCCTGTTCGCGGTCGAGGCCATCACCAACGCCCAGAAGCATGCCTTCGGACCAAGCGGTGGGACCCTGGTCGTCGGTTTCCACGTGCGGGGCGAGGAGGCCGAGCTGTCGATCAGCGACGATGGTCCGGGGGCCGTCGAGAGCCTGGGCGGAGGCGTCGGGCGCACCCTGATGACCGCCTTTGCGCGCCAGCTTCGCGGCCAGGTCGCGTTCGAGACCCGCGAGCCGCGCGGCCTGACAGTGCGGCTGACCTTTCCTACGCCCCAGGCGCTGAGCGCCGCCGGCTGATCCGGAACCGAGCTTCGCCGCTGGCGTTCTGAAAGGGCAGCGGTTCAAACGCCTCGGCCCGCGATGGTCTTCGGCGAACAGCGGAGAAAATGATGCGTAAACTGGTGATCCTCGCCGTCCTCGCCGCGTCCTTGTCGGTCGCGGCCTGCAACACGGTCGAAGGCGCGGGCAAGGACGTCTCGTCGGCCGGCAAGGCCGTCACGGACACGGCCCGCGACGTCAAGAAAAACTAAGTCCTAGGCCAAGGTCCGTCGAAAAGGCCCGCCAGTCCGCTGGCGGGCCTCTTCTTGTTTCAGGCGGCCGCCGCGCGGATAGACGGATCGCGCAGATAGATCCCCCGCCCGCCCGGGGCCGGGGTCAGCAGTTCGTCGATCTCGGAGGCGTCGTCCTCGGTGTCGAGCACCAGAACTCCGTCGTCGGGCAGCAACGCGGCCAGCGAACGCGCGACCTGGCCGCGAAGAGAGGCGTCCATGCCGCCCAGCACGTTGCGCAGCAGGATCACGTCGAACCGTCCCATCGCCGAAAGGTCGGCGAGCAGGTTGATGCGCTTCCAGCGCACCATCTGACGAATACGCGGCGAGATCGCCCAGGTGTCGTCCTGGTTCTCGAAGTACTTGATCAGCATGCGGATCGGCAGGCCGCGCTGGACCTCGAACTGGGTGTAGATGCCGGCCTGAGCTTTTTCCAGGCTGCGTTCGGAGAGGTCCGAGCCAAAGAACTCAAACCGCGTGCCGGTGACCAGCCCCGGGGCCTCGGCGGCGGCGATCGCCATCGAATAGACTTCCTGACCCGTGGCGCAGGCGGCGCTCCAGATGCGGATCGGCGCTTCCCGGCGGCGATGCGACAGGGCGGGCAGGATCTGGTCGCGCAGCTGGGCGAAGGTTTCCCGGCCCCGGAAGAAGGTGGTCTCGCTGCGGCACAGCGCCTCGACCACGGCCCAGATCAGCCGCTCTTCGCGCTTGGTGCGCAGCGCTCCGATCAGGGCGTCGATCGAGTCGTAGCCCTCGCGGCGCGCCAGGGGCGCCAATCGGCTCTCGATCAGGTAGGGCTTCTCGGTTTCGACCCGCACGCCGGCGCGGGCGCGGCCCAGGGCCGCCAGCAGGTCCATGTCCTCGGGCGTCACAGCAGGCCCGCCTCGGCGAACTTCGCCTCGATGATATCGCCGTCGAAGGGCTTCATGATGTACTCGTCCGCACCCGCATCGAGGGCTGTGCGGATATGGTCGGGACTGTTCTCGACCGTGCAGAACACGACCTTGGGCGTCATCCCGCCGGGCTCGGCCCGCAGCTGACGCAGAAACTCGATGCCGTTCATCACCGGCATGTTCCAGTCGAGCAGCACCGCGTCAGGCATGGCCGCGCGACACCACGCCAGGGCCTCCATGCCATCGGCGGCCTCGGCGATCTCGAAGCCGATGTCCTCGAGGACTCGGCGGGCGACCTTGCGGATCACCCGGCTGTCGTCGACCACCAGACAGGTCTTCACGGCGCGCTCCAATCCAGGCGGCCACCATGCGCGGCCGCTGGTTAAGGAGCGGTTTGCTAAACCCGGATCGGGGCGCGGAGATTGTTAAAGATTACGCCGGGACCCAGGCGGCGATCGAGGCGCGGTCCTCGCCGATCTCGACGGCGATCTGGCCGCCGGCCGCGCGTACCAGGGCGTTCAGATAGGCCGCCTGCACCCACGGACCGCCCAGGCCCTCGGCCAGCGGCTCGCCCTTGAGGCCCGCCAGGACCTCCGGACGCAGCCGCGCGCGCGGGCCCTTGGCGTCGGCGATGATCGAGAAGCGCCCGTCGGCGGCCACGCCCTTGACAGTGGCCACGCCGCCGGCCGGCAGGGCGCTGGCGGCGATCTGGGCGATGTTCAGCACCGCGCGCGACGAGGGCTTGTTCATCGCCTGCGGCTCGATCTGCCAGTCCAGGGTCGGGCGCACATGAGCGAACACGCCCTGCGCCAGCTTTTCCAGTTCGCGCGAGTCGAAGTTCTCGGCCGAGGCCGACGCGCCGAAGGCCACCCGGGTGAACTGCAAGAGGTCCGCCAGCTTGCGGGCCGACGAGGCGATCAGGTTCATGGCGTCGTCGCGCATGTCCTGGGCCGAGGGGTCTTCCAGCAGATCCAGGCCCGAGACGATGGCGCTGGCCGGACTGATGAAGTCGTGACACAGGCGCGCGGCCAGCATGGCGGCGAAGTCGGGACCCTGGACGTCGGTTTCGGGGGACGCGGGGGCGGTGGTCTCGGTGACGGTCTCGGTCATGGCGGCGAACTCTGCCGTGATTTGAGCCATTCGCAAACCGGGCTCCGGCGCCGCGCGGCTATCGCCGCTTGGAGAAAATAACGCACCCGTTTGGCGGGTCTTTGATTTCATCCCGTGCAGACAGGCCCTATGGAAGCGGCCGTGATCGATCCGTTCCTAGAGCCCGGCGTGCTTGTGCGCCATCCTGGCCAGCCCGACTGGGGTCTGGGTCAGGTGCAGTCCGTGATCGGCCACCGCGTGACGGTGAATTTCGAAGAGGCCGGCAAGCAGACCATCGACGCCACGCGGGTGCGGCTGGTCTTCGTCGGCGACGACCCCCGGGGGCAGGCATGAGCGACGATAGGCGGACGGTTCAAGATCTCGCGGACTGGGGCCGGACCCTCGCCAAGATCACCGAGGAGGCCGCGGTGGTCATCCTGCCGTTCTGGCGCACCGAACTGGCCGTCGCCCAGAAGGCCGACGAGAGCCCGGTGACCGAGGCCGATCGCGCCGGCGAGCGGCTGATCCTGGAACGCCTGGCGGCGCTCTACCCCGCTATCCCGGTGATCTCGGAAGAAGACGCCAGCGAGTTCGGCACGCCCGAGTCCGTCGGACCGCGTTTCTTCCTGGTCGATCCCGTCGACGGCACCAAGGCCTTCGTGCGCGGCGATCCGAACTTTACGGTCAATATCGGCCTGATCGATCACGGCGTTCCGGTCGCGGGCGCGGTCTGCGCCCCAGCCACCGGCGAGGTGTGGTTCACCACGGCTGACGGCGCCGCCAAGCGCGCTGGCCCCGACGCGCCCGAGGCGCCGATCCGGGTCCGTCCCTGGCCGACCGGCCAGGCGCTGGGTCTGATCAGCCACACCATGCGCGAGGAAAAGGCCACGGAGTTGGCCGCCGAGTACGGCTTTGATCTGCGCACGCCGATGGACAGCTCGATCAAGATGTGCCGGATCGCCGAAGGCTCGGCCGACATCTATCCGCGCCACGGACCGACCTCGGAGTGGGACACGGCCGCGGGCCACGCCGTGCTGGTCGCCGCCGGTGGAACCTTCGTGCAGCCGGACGGCTCGCCCTTCCTCTATGGCAAGGCCGACCAGAGCTTCCGCAACGGCGGGTTCGTGGCGCGCGGCGGGCGAGCGTAGACTTAGGGAACGTCCTCGCTGACCGCTTCGGCGGGCGTGGAGAGGATGGTTCCGGCCGAGGCCGCGACGATGGCGGCGATGGCCAGCCATTGGGTCAGGGAAAGGCGCTCGTGCAGGATCGCCAGCCCCGCCAGGGCCCCTACTGCGGGCTCCAGGCTGAGCAGGACGCCGAAGCTGCGTTTGGGGATGCCGCGCAGGGCGATCATCTCCAGCGAATAGGGGATGGCGCTGGACAGCACCGCCACCAAGAGGCCCAGGGCGGCGATCTTTGGATCGAACAGCACAGGCCCGGCCGAGACGATGCCGATCGGGGCGACGATCAGCGCGGCGGTGGTCATGCCCAACGCCACCGAGCGTCCGGCATGCAGATGCGCCGCCCGCTTGCCCATAATGATGTACAGCGCCCACATCACCGCCGCCGCGCAGGCATAGGCGACGCCGACCGGGTCGAGCGGCTTTGCGCCGGGATTGATCGGCAGCAGCAGGCCAAGGCCCAGCACCGCTAGCGCGATCCAGACGAAATGGATCAGGCGCCGCGAGTGGGCGACGGCCAGGACCAGCGGGCCCATGAACTCGATGGCGATCGCCACGCCCAGCGGAATGGTGCGGATCGACATGTAGAAGCACAGGTTCATCGTCCCCATCACCGCGCCGTAAATCGCCACGGTGCGCAGATCCGCGCCGGAGAGCGGGTGACGCCACGGCCGCCAGATGGCCAGCAGGATCAGGGCCGAGAAACCCACCCGATAGGCGCTGACGCCCTGGGCGCCGACCAGCGGGAACAGGGTCTTGGCGAACGAGGTCCCCACGCACAGCGTGACGATCGCGGCCAGGAGCGCCGCATAAGGCAGGAAGGAAGCGCGGGCGCCGGACATGGTCCGTCTTTAGGGGGAGGGCGCTGGGAAGGCCAGACGCCGCCCGACTTGATCCGCGAACAAAGCTGGAACATGATGGCGACCGATGGATGTGATCATCGAACTGGCGCCCTCCCGCCCCGAAACCACGCTGGCCGTGACGCGCGGCGCGGCGCGGCTGCTGGTCGATCTGGGCTATGCGCCCCTGGCGGAAGTGACCCTGCCGAACGGACGCCGCGCCGACCTCATGGCCTTGGGGCCCAAGGGCGACGTGCTGATCGTCGAGGTGAAATCGGGGCTCGAGGATTTCCGGGTCGATCGCAAGTGGGGCGACTATGCGCCGTTCTGCGACGCCTTCTATTTCGCGGTGGCGCCGACTTTTCCCGAGGGAATCCTGCCTGAAGACCCGGGTCTGCTGGTCGCCGACGGGTTCGGCGGCGCGGTGGTGCGCGAGGCGCCGCTGACGCCCTTGGCGCCGGCGCGACGCAAGGCCCTGACCCTGGCGTTCGGCCGCCTCGCCGCCTGGCGGGCGGCGGGCGTGAACGCCGAGCGGCTCAGTCTGTAGAGCCGGGCCGCCGGTTTCGGCCTCAGCGGCCCAGATTGCGCGAGATCAGTAAGCCCAGGCCCAGTCCGATGGCGAAGGCGCCTAGGGCAACGCCCATCGGGTGATCTTCGGCGACGTGGTGGGCTTCCTTGGCCTGCTTGGTGGTCCAGGCCGCGCCGGCGCGGGCCTTCTCGGCGGCGAAGGTGCGGGTCTGCTGAGCGACGTCGGTGGCCGTATCGCGCGCCGACTTGACGGCGTCGAGCGCGGCGTCCGTGGCGCGTTTGGTGTTCTCGACGATGTCGTCGATCGCTGACGGGATGTCGGACGGGGTAAGGCTGTTGATCTGGGTCATGGGAGGCTCCTCGGCTTGACCCTGGGAGAACTCGCAGCGCGCCGATTAGTTCTCGCGAACCACCTTCAAAACCGCCTCACCATAGCGATCGAGCTTGCCTTGGCCCACGCCGCCGGCCTTGCCCAGCGCCGCCAGGGTGGCGGGGCGCGCGGCGGCGATCTCGGCCAGGGTGGCGTCGTGGAAGATCACATAGGGCGGTACGTGCTGCAGCTGGGCCTGCTCCTTGCGCCAGGAGCGCAGGGCCTCGAACAGGAGCTGGTTCTCGGGCGGGATGGTCAGGGCGCGGCCCTCGCGGCGCTTGCGCATTCCGCTGCCTGCGCGACCGCCGCTGTCGGGCGTGTCAGCCATCTGGCGCAGAGCGACCTTGCGTTCGTTGCGATAGACTTGCCGTACGCCCTCGACATCGCCCAAGCCGATCAGCGGCCGCCCGTCATTGGGGTCCTCGCGCAGCAGACCTTCGAAGATCAGGGTGTCGAAAAGATCGCGCCAGGTCGGCTGGCTGAACTCGCGGCCGATGCCGAAGGTCGGCAGTTGCGCCTCCTGGGGCGTGACGTCCTTGGTCTTGCCCATCAGGTGCTCGATCACGCGGCCACGACCAAGACGCCCGCCCAGCCGGTGGACGGCCGACAGCGCCTTCTGGGCCGCTTGCGTGGCGTCGATCCCGGTGGGTGGCGAGACGCAGATGTCGCAGACCCCGCAGGGGGCCACGCCCTCTTCGCCGAAATAGCGGCGTACAGCGGCGGCGCGGCAGGTGACGCCCTCCAGCATGGCGTAGAACTGGCGCAGCTTTCGCGACTGAACCTGTTTGACCTCGTCGGGCGCCTCGCGGGTCTCGATCCGGCGAGCGGCCCAGGCCATGTCCGCCGAGCCGTAGAGGGTGATGCCCTCGGCGGGCTGTCCGTCGCGGCCCGCGCGGCCGACCTCCTGCCAATAGGCCTCGATGGCGGCCGGCGGATCGGCGTGGATCACATACCGAACGTCGGGCTTGTCGACGCCCATGCCGAACGCGATCGTGGCGACCATCACCGCAGCGTCGGCCTCGAGGAAGTCCTCCAGCCGGCGGGCGCGGACGGCCTTGTCGAGGCCTGCATGATAGGCCAGGGCCGGGACGCCTTCCGCATTGAGCCGCTCGGCCAGCTTTTCGGTCCCGTCGCGCGATCCGGCATAGATGACGCCCGAGCGGCCGGGGCGCTCCAGAACGAGCTCGACGACCCGGTCGTGGCCCTTGCCGCGCTTGCGTTCGGCGCTGAGCGCCAATTCCGGGCGTGCGAAGCTGTCGACGAACTCGGCTGCGCCCTGCAGGCGCAGCTCGGCGCGGATGTCGTCGCGGGTGCGGGCGTCGGCGGTGGCGGTGACGGCCAGGCGCGGCACGTCGGGAAACAGCTCGGCCAGCCGGCCCAGCATCCGGTAGTCGGGGCGGAAGTCGTGACCCCACTGACTGACGCAGTGGGCTTCGTCTACGGCGATCAGGGCCAGCGGCGTGCGCGCCAGGCGATCCAGCATCCAGGGCTGCATCAGGCCTTCGGGCGACAGATAGAGCAGATCGACCTCGCCGGCGTCGATGCGCCGCCAGATGTCTGAGCGCTCGTCCATCGAGATGTTGCTGTCCAGCCGCTCGGCCGCCACGCCCGCCTGGCGCAGCCCCTGCACCTGGTCGGCCATCAGGGCGATCAGCGGCGAGATGACGAGGCCCAGGCCCGGCCGGATCAGCGAGGGGATCTGGTAGCACAGGCTCTTGCCGCCGCCCGTGGGCAGCACCGCCACGGCGCTGTGGCCGGTCAGCAGCTCGTGGATGACCCCGGCCTGCAGACCCCGGAAGTCGGCGTGGCCGAACGTGCGGCGCAGGACGTCGCGCGCGCGGTCCAGTTCTGGGGATTCGGGAGGGACGTACACGGGCGCTCTTATGGCCGCCGCTCCGCCCCCCGCCAAGCCAGGAACTGAGGCATGGCGGTTTCTGTGGGCGGGGTCGCCGAAGGGTTCCCGACGCGCGCCGCGCCCCCTATGTTGCCGGCCATGACCGACGCCGCCGCGCCCCCGCTTCCGAACGCTTCCGAACTGACCCAGGACGGCCCGGCCGTCCGGCTCTTCCTGGTCGACGGCTCGGCCTATCTGTTCCGCGCCTACCACGCCCTGCCGCCGCTGACGCGCAAGAGCGACGGCCTGCCCGTGGGCGCGGTGCAGGGCTTCTGCAACATGCTGTGGAAGCTGCTGCGCGACATGCAGGGCGACACGCCCACCCACCTGGCGGTGATCTGGGACCACTCGGAAAAGACGTTCCGCAACGCTCTCTACGACCAGTACAAGGCCCACCGCCCGCCGCCGCCCGAGGACCTGATCCCGCAGTTCCCGCTGGTGCGTGAGGCCACGCTGGCCTTCGGCGTCCCGGCGATCGAGCTGCCGGGCTACGAGGCCGACGACCTGATCGCCGCCTATGCCTGCAAGGCTCGCGATCTGGGCGGCGAGGCGATCATCGTCTCGTCCGACAAGGACCTGATGCAGCTCGTCGGCGATGGCGTCTCGATGTACGACCCGATGAAGGGCGTGCGCATCGAGCGCGAGCAGGTGTTCGAGAAGTTCGGCGTCTATCCGGAGAAGGTGGTCGACGTTCAGGCCCTGTGCGGCGACAGCGTCGACAACGTCCCGGGCGCGCCGGGCATCGGGATCAAGACCGCCGCCCAGCTGATCACCGAATATGGCGATCTCGACACGCTGCTGGCGCGCGCCGGCGAGATCAAGCAGCCCAAGCGTCGCGAGACCCTGATCAATTTCGCCGACCAGATCCGCCTGTCGCGGGCCCTGGTGAAGCTGGACTGCGACACGCCTCTGCCCCAGCCGCTGGACGCCCTGACGGTGCGCGAGCCCGACAAGGAGGCGCTCGCCGCCTTCCTGGAGCAGATGGAGTTCCGCTCGCTGGCTCGCCGGGTCGGCGACGGCTCGGCCGCCGCCACGCCGGGAACACTGGATCGCCCCGCCGCGCCGCCCAAGGCGCCGGTGGTCAGCGTCTCTTACATGGGCGCGGCCGCCCGCGCCGCCGCCCACCCGGTCGAGCCGGTGAAGATCGACCACGCGGCCTATGCCTGCGTCCGCGATCTTGAGACCCTTAAAGCCTGGGTGGACAAGGCCACGGCCAAGGGCCTGGTCGCCTTCGACACCGAGACCGACGCCCTGTCGTCGGCGACGGCGGGGCTGTGCGGGGTGTCGCTGGCCATCGCGCCCGGCGAGGCCTGCTACATCCCGATCAGCCACTGCGAAAAGGCCGATGGCCTAGCCTTCGAGGCGCCGGCCGACATTGAGCAGATCCCGCTGGCCGACGTCATCGCCACCCTCAAGCCGCTGCTGGAGGACCCGGCGGTGCTGAAGGTGGCGCAGAACGCCAAGTACGACATCGCCGTGCTGGCGCGGCACGGGATCCAGGTCGCGCCGATCGAAGACACCATGCTGATCAGCTATGTGCTGGAGGCGGGCCTGCACGGTCACGGCATGGACGAGCTGTCCGAGCTGCATCTGGGCCACAAGCCGATCCCGTTCAAGCAGGTGGCCGGCAGCGGCAAGGGGCAGATCAGCTTCAAGCACGTGGCCCTGCCCGAGGCGACCGCCTACGCCGCCGAGGACGCCGACGTCACCCTGCGGCTCTACCATCACCTGAAACCGCAGCTGGCCCGCGCGGGCCTGTCGACGGTCTATGAGACTCTGGAGCGTCCGATGCCAGCGGTGCTGGCGATGATGGAGAACAACGGCGTCCGCGTGGATCCCGAAGCCCTGCGTCTTCTGTCCAACGAGTTCTCGCTGCGGATGGCGCAGTTCGAAGCCCGCGCTCAGGAGCTGGTCGGCCGGCCGTTCAACCTCGGCAGCCCCAAGCAGATCGGCGACGTGCTGTTCGGCGAGATGCAGATGAAGGGCGGCAAGAAGACCGCCACTGGCCAGTGGTCGACCGACAGCGACGTGCTCGAAAGCCTGGCTCTGGAGCATGAACTGCCGCGCGTCCTGCTGGACTGGCGCCAGCTCTCCAAGCTGAAGGGCACCTACACCGAGAACCTGATCGCGGCGATCGCGCCGTCGACCGGGCGGGTGCATACGTCATACGCCCTGGCGGCGACGACGACCGGGCGTCTGTCGTCGTCCGATCCCAACCTGCAGAACATCCCGGTCCGCACCGAGGAAGGCCGCAAGATCCGCAAGGCCTTCGTCGCGGGACCCGGCAACGTGCTGATCAGTGCTGACTACAGCCAGATCGAGCTCCGGTTGCTGGCCCATATCGGCGACATTCCGCAGCTGAAGAAGGCTTTCCAGGAGGGCCTCGACATCCACGCCATGACGGCCTCGGAGATGTTCGACACGCCGATCGAGGGCATGGACCCGATGATCCGCCGCCGGGCCAAGGCGATCAATTTCGGGATCGTCTACGGCATCAGCGCCTTTGGTCTGGCCAACCAGCTGGGCATCGGCCAGGGCGAGGCGGGGGCCTATATCAAGACCTATTTCGAGCGCTTCCCGGGTATCCAGGCCTATATGGACGCGACCAAGGCCTTCGTGCGCGAGCACGGCTATGTGACCACGATCTTTGGCCGCAAGATCAATATCCCCGATATCGAGGCCAAGTCGGCCGCCCACCGCCAGTTCGCCGAGCGCGCGGCGATCAACGCCCCGATCCAGGGCGCGGCCGCCGACGTCATGCGGCGGGCGATGATCCGTATGCCCGCGGCGCTGGAGGCCGCCGGGCTGTCGGCCCGGATGCTGCTGCAGGTGCACGACGAACTGGTGTTCGAGGCGCCCGAGGCGGAGGCCGACCGCGCCTGCGACGTGATCCGGGCGGTCATGGAGAAGGCCGCCGAACCGGCGGTGGCACTGTCGATCCCGCTTACGGTCGAGGCGCGGGCCGCCGGAAATTGGGACGAGGCGCACTGATCAAAAACTAGGCGCTCGTATCACCTGTGCGACATACGGTCGCGGCAGGGTTAATGCCTCCGAAAGGGATTTGGGCGGAAGACTATGGGTGAGGACGGGACTCGGTCTGCGCTGAAAATTCAGCTTTCTCCGGGATTTGAGGCCTCGCGCCCGACCTGGAGCCAGCCGTGTCCTTTGGTGACCTGAAGATCTCGCAAAAGCTAATGGCGGTGTTCGCCGTCATGCTGACCACGATCATGCTCATGGGCGTGGCGCTCTATGCCAATAATGTGAGCTTCACCAAGTCGGTGCATCGGACCGAAAGCGCCTACGAAATGGTCCGCGCGGCGAACGACGCCGCCTTCCGCCTGACCCGTCAGGAAAACTCGCTGCGCGGCTTCCTGCTGTCGGGCGACAGCTACTACGTCAAGCGCCTGGAAGAGGCCCACAGGCCCAAGTTCTTGAAGGCGCTTGATAATATGCGCGCCCTGGCCGCCGGCGATCAGGCGGATCTGGCGCGGATCGCCGCTGTCGACGCCGCCTACGCCAACTATCGCAAGATGGCCATCGAGCCGGCCTTCGCGCTCGGCGCCGATCCGGCCACCCGTCCCCAGGCGGTCGAACTGGTCCGCAACGACGGCGTCGCCGACAAGGCCGTGGAACCCGTCGAAAACGCCATCGAGGCGATCACCAAGAACGCCGAGGAAGAGTTGGCGACCGAGGCGGCCGCCCAGAAGAGGGCCGGTACGCAGTCGACCCTAGCCCTGGCGATCGGCATCCTGGTCACCGCCGCCGTTGCGGTCGGCGGCGGGCTGCTGCTGACCGGCGCCATCGCCAAGCCGGTCACCGCTATGACCAGCGCCATGCGCCGCCTGGCTTCGGGCGACCATAGCGTTGATGTCCCGGCGCGCGGCCGCAAGGATGAGATCGGCCAGATGGCCGCCGCCGTAGCCTACTTCAAGGATTCCGAAGCCGAGAAGGTCCGGATCGAGGCGGCCGCGGCCGAAGAGCGTCTGTCCGCCGACCGGGAGCGCGCCGCCAGCGAGGCCGAGAGGGCTGAGATCGCCCATCACGACGCCGTCGCCATCTCGGCGCTGAATGAAGCTCTGGACCACATGGCCTCCGGCGACCTGACTCACCGCATCACGACGCCGTTCGCCCCCAAGACCGAGAGCTTGAAGACCAACTTCAACGCCGCCGCCGACCGGATGCAGGAGGCGATCCAGGCGATTGGCGTGGCGACGGGCGGCGTGAACAGCGGCTCGGACGAGATCTCTCAAGCGTCCGACAATCTATCGCGCCGGACCGAGCAGCAGGCCGCCAGCCTGGAACAGACCGCTGCGGCTCTGGATCAAATCACCGCGACGGTCCGCAAGACCGCCGCCGGCGCCAAGGAGGCCTCGCAGGTCGTGGCCGTCGCCCGCGCCGACGCCGAGAAGTCCGGCCAGATCGTCAGCCAGGCGGTTTCGGCGATGACCGAAATCGAGACGTCCTCCAATCAGGTCAGCCAGATCATTGGCGTGATCGACGAGATCGCCTTCCAGACCAACCTTCTGGCGCTGAACGCCGGCGTCGAAGCCGCCCGCGCGGGTGAAGCGGGTCGCGGCTTCGCCGTCGTCGCGCAAGAAGTCCGGGCCCTGGCGCAGCGTTCGGCCGATGCGGCCAAGGAGATCAAGACCCTGATCTCGACCTCGACGCAGCAAGTCGGCGCCGGGGTTAATCTGGTGGGTCAGACGGGTGAGGCGCTGAACCGGATCGTCGAACAGGTCGCGGCGATCGACAGCTTGGTCAAGGAGATCTCGGCCTCGGCCAGCGAGCAAGCGACGGGCCTGAACGAGGTCAACACCGCCGTGAACCAGATGGACCAGGTCGTCCAGCAGAACGCCGCCATGGTGGAAGAAGCCACGGCCGCGACCCACTCGCTGAAGAACGAGGCCAAGTCCCTGGCCGAGATGGTCGCGCGCTTCCGCGTGGCCGAAGGCGCGGGGATGGCGCCGGCGGCGAGCGCGCCGCGCGTCAACTACCGTCCGCCGGCCGAGGCCCCCGCGCCCCGTCCCACCGTGTCGGCGAGGCCAGGGCGCGGCTCCGCCGCCGTGGCGGTCCGCGAGGACTGGGAAGAGTTCTGATCCCTGCTGGCCAGGATAAACGTCAAAGGGCTCCCGGTTCGCCGGGAGCCCTTTTTGCTTTGTTCTCAGCCCTTGCTGATAGCGATCGTCTCGAACGACGACTGGGTGGGCTGGGGCTTGGGCGCCGGGCCGGGCGTCGGCAGGGCGAGGCCGATGGCGGCGGCGATCAGGAGGGCGAGGGCGAAGAAGGCCTTGCTGGCCATGGTGGGGTCTCTGGTCTGCGTCGTGTCGCGACAATCGCTAACGCCGACAGGAGCACAGATGGCCCCGCCGACATGGGGTTCAAGTCGCTGGCGGCTCTGCGCTTCAACCTGACCCGACAAGAAAGGCCGGAAACCGCCTCGACGGTTCCCGGCCTTTTTCATTCACGAGCCTATCGCGCGGACGGAAAGGGCGCCGCGCGCCGAAATCAGAAGATTTCGAACAGGCCCGCAGCCCCCATGCCGCCGCCGATGCACATGGTCACGACGCCCAGCTTGGCCTTGCGGCGTTTGCCTTCAAGCAGCAGGTGGCCGGCGCAGCGGGCGCCGGTCATGCCGAAGGGGTGGCCAATGGCGATCGAGCCGCCGTTGACGTTGTACTTCTCCGGATCGATGCCCAGGCGATCGCGGCTGTACAGGCACTGCGAGGCGAAGGCTTCGTTCAGTTCCCAGATGTCGATGTCGTCGACCTTCAGGCCGTGACGTTCCAGCAGGCGCGGCACGGCGAAGACCGGGCCGATGCCCATCTCGTCAGGTTCGCAACCGGCGACGGCGAATCCGCGGAAGGCGCCCAGCGGGGTCAGGCCGCGCTTTTCGGCTTCCTTGGCCTCCATCACCACCACGGCGGCGGCGCCGTCAGACAACTGGCTGGCGTTACCGGCGGTGATGAACTTGCCGTCGCCCATGACGGGCTTGAGGCTGGCCAAGCCTTCCAGAGTGGTGTCGGCGCGGTTGCACTCGTCCTTGTCGACCACGTAGTCAACGAAGGACTCTTCCTTGGTTTCCTTGTTGACCACCTTCATCTTGGTGGCCATCGGGACGATCTCGTCCTTGAACAGGCCGGCGGCCTGGGCGGCGGCGATGCGCTGCTGGCTGCGCAGGGCGTATTCGTCCTGGTACTCGCGGCTGACATTGTAGCGCTTGGCCACGATGTCGGCGGTGTCGATCATCGCCATCCACAGCGCCGGATGGGTCTGCATCAGTTTCTCTTCGGTGATGTGGAAGCGGTTCATATGACCGCCCGCATTGACCAGCGAGATAGACTCGACGCCGCCGCCGATGGCGACATTGGCCCCGTCATTGCGCACATAGTTGGCCGCCGTGGCGATGGCCTGCAGGCCCGACGAGCAGAAGCGGTTGATGGTCTGGCCCGAGGTGGTGACCGGCAGACCCGCCCACATGGCGGCGTTGCGCGCGACGTTCATGCCGGTGGCGCCTTCGGGACCGCCGCAGCCCAGGACCACGTCCTCGACCTCAGCCCCTTCCAGTCCGGCGCGCGACACGGCGTGCTGGATGGCGTGGCCGGCCATCGACGCGCCATGGGTGTTGTTGAAGCCGCCACGGACCGACTTGGCCAGACCGGTGCGGGCGTAAGAGACGATGACCGCTTCGCGCATAGAGGCGCACTCCCCGTTAAACGTTAGTTTGAATTGGTGGCCACCCTAGACCGTCTCGTTGCGGTGCGAAAGATCACGCGTGCGTAAAGGAAAACCATCCCTTCAGGGGCTCCAGCGTGGCTTTGTGATCACAGTGTTATCTGTGTCTAACGCCCTGATTCTAATGCCTTCGTTTCGCGTTGACTTTCATCAAGACGAGGGTGAACCCTGCCGGTGCGTCGGGAGTGGCAACTCCAAGAACGCCAAAAACACCAGGGAGGAAATCATGACCATCGTGTCGTCGCGCGGTCGTGCGCGTGCATTGTTCGGCGCCAGCGCGCTCTCTTCGCTTCTGGGAGCGGGCCTTGTGGCGCTGCCGTCTGTGGCCACCGCGCAGCAGGCTGATCCGAACGCCATCGCGGAGATCATCGTCACCGCCACCAAGCGCGACGCGACGATCCAGGACATTCCCTTCTCCATCAACGCCCAGACGGAAAAGGACATCCAGCGCTCGGGCGCGGTGACCCTGGAAGACCTGTCGCGCAACGTGGCGGGCCTGACGATCCAGAACCTCGGCCCGGGCCAGAGCCAGGTGTCAGTGCGTGGCGTCTCGGCCGGCCAGGTCGTTCGCGACCAGCCCGGCGTCAAGGAACAGGTCGGCGTCTATCTCGACGAGTCGGTGATCTCGCTGTCGCTGTTCACGCCGGATGTCGATCTCTTCGACCTGAACCGCGTCGAGACCCTGCGTGGTCCGCAGGGCACGCTGTTCGGCTCGGGCTCGGTGGGCGGCACGATCCGCTACATCACCAACCAGCCCAAGCTGGGCGTCTCGGAGGGCACGTTCGAGGCCAACGCCAACCTCGTCGACGGCGACGCGTTCGGCGGTCACGTGAAGGGCGCGGTGAACATCCCGATCTCCGACAAGATCGCCATGCGCGCCGTCGGCTACCTGACCCAGTACGGCGGCTTCATCGACGCCCGCAAGGAAGGCGGCAAGATCGACAAGAACGTCAATGACGGCACGCGTCGCGGCGGCCGTCTGTCGTTCTATATCGAGCCGAACGAGCAGGTGAGCTTCACCCCGCGCGTCGTCTACCAGGAGATCCGCGCCGGCGGCTTCAACCGCCAGGAAACCTTCAACCTCTTCGCCAACAACAACACCACCACCCGGCCCAAGATCCAGCTGGGTGAGCGCGAGCAGTACCTGCTGCTGGACGAGCGCTTCTCGGACAACACGCTGCTGGCGGACATGACCGCCAACTTCAAGTTCGACGCCGCCACCCTGACTAGCGTCACCAGCTTCATCAGCCGCGACATCACCGTCAGCCGCGACGCCAGCGCCCTGACCGGTAGCGTCTCGGTGGATTTGGGTTATCCGGCGGCGGCGGTGCTGCTGCCGTCGAACCTGCGCGACACCACCGACCTCGAGCAGTTCACCCAGGAACTGCGCCTGGCCTCGACCAGCGATGGTCCGCTGCAGTGGGTGATCGGCGGCTTCTATTCGAAGGTCGACCGCGTCTACAACCAGCGCCTGCCGACCACCGGCTATGACACCTACACCGACGCCGTCCTGGGCGTGGGCACCTCCGCCGCCGTCGCCAACGGCTTTGGCAAGGACTCGCCCTACAACGCCTACCTGCCCTACGACATCAAGCAGAAGGCCCTGTTCGGTGAGCTGAACTATACGGTCGGCAAGCTGACCGCGACGGCGGGCGGCCGCTATTACGACTTCAGCGAAACCCGCCAGTTCAAGTCGGGCGGCCTGTTCGCCAACGGCGACAACCGCACCGACAAGACCTCGTCGGACGGCTTCACGCCGCGCTTCCTGCTCAGCTATGAGGCCAGCGAGACGGTCACCTTCAACGCCCAGGCCTCGAAGGGTTTCCGTCTGGGCGGCGTGAACGATCCGCTGAACATCCCGCTGTGCTCGGCCCAGGACCGCGCGATCTTCGGCGGCTATCAGAACTATGACGACGAGACGCTGTGGAACTACGAAGGCGGCGTGAAGTCGCGGTTCGGGCGCGTCACCCTGAACGCGGCGGCCTTCTACACCGACATCAAGAACCTGCAGACCACTCTGGACGCCGGCTCGTGCTCGTCGCGTGTCGTGTTCAACGTGCCCAAGGCCCACACCAAGGGCGTCGAAGCCGAGCTGACCGCGCGTCTGGCCAACGGCCTCGACATCGGCCTGTCGGGCAGCCTGCTGGAAGCCGAGTTCGACTCGACCGTGAAGGACGGGACGGGCGCGGTGATCGGCGGCATCCGCGAAGGCAATCGCCTGCCGTCGGTGCCGAAGTTCCAGGTGTCGTTCGACGTCACCTACAGCAAGGAAGTCCGCCCGGGCGTGAACGGCTACCTGAAGGCCTCGCTGCAGCACGTCGGCAACCGCTTCACCCAGGCCAGCGACCAGGAGAACAATCCGCGCTCGTTCGTCTCGGGCCTGGCCTTTGGCGGCGCCACGGGCACGGTCCCGACGGTCGTCAATCTCGAGCTGCCCAGCTACGAGATCGTCAATCTCAGCGCCGGCCTGGAGATGCCAGACGGCGTAGATCTGACGCTCTACGTCAACAACCTGTTCGACGAGAACGCCCTGCTGTCGTTCGACCGCGAACGCGGCGGTCGCGCCCGCCTCGGCTACGCCGTGGGGCAACCGCGCACCATGGGCGTGACGGTCAGGAAGTCGTTCTAGGGGTAGACACCTTCCCGGAACGGGGAAGGGGCGGTCGCTTCGGCGGCCGCCCTTTTTCTTGACGCCTCTATCCGGCCGGGCGCACCTTGGTGAACAACGATAAGATAACGGGAGGACGGCCATGGGTGATCGCGCCTACGATCTGGTCCTGCGGGGCGGCGTGATGTTCGACGGCGCGGGCGGGCCGGGCTTCCAGGCCGATGTCGGCGTGCGGGACGGCGTTATCGTCGCGGTCGGCAAGGGCCTCGCCGTCGGCGCCGATGAGATCGATGCCCGAGGGCGGATCGTCACGCCGGGCTTCGTCGATATTCACACCCACTACGACGGCCAGGCGACCTGGAGCGGCCAGCTGGGTCCTAGCTCCGGTCACGGCGTGACCACGGTGGTGATGGGCAATTGCGGGGTCGGTTTCGCCCCGTGTCGTCCGGAAGACCACGACCGCCTGATCCGCCTGATGGAAGGCGTCGAGGATATTCCCTTTCCCGTGCTGACCGAGGGCCTGCCCTGGGCCTGGGAGAGCTTTCCCGACTATCTCGACTTCCTGGCCGGCCGCGCCTTCGACGTGGATGTCGGCGCCCAGCTGCCGCACGCGGCCTTGAGGGTCTATGTCATGGGCGACCGTGGCGCGAACCGGGAGCCGGCGACCGACGCCGACATCGCCGCCATGGCCGCGATCGCCCGGCGCGCGGTCGAGGCGGGGGCCTTGGGCTTCTCCACCTCACGAACTCTCAATCACCGCACCAGCGATGGCCAACCGACTCCGACCCTGACGGCCGGCGAGGACGAGCTGACGGGGATCGCGCTCGGTTTGGCGGCCGCCGGCAAGGGCGTGCTGCAGGTGGTGTCAGACTTCATCAAAGGGCCCGCCGAGCTGGCCATGCTGCGCCGGATCGTCGAGCGGTCCGGGCGGCCGCTGTCGTTCTCGCTGGTCCAGAGCCCCAAGGCGCCGCAGGGGTGGCGGACGCTGCTGGATGGCGTCGCCGCCGCCGTCGACGCCGGCCTGCCGATCAAGGCGCAGGTCTGCGGCCGTCCGGTCGGGGTGCTGTTTGGCCTAGAGCTGACGCTCAATGCGTTCAGCCAGAACCCGGTCTTCGCCGCGCTGAAGGACCGCCCCTTGGCGGATAAGGTTGCGGCCCTGTCCGACCCGGCGTTCCGCGCCCGGCTGCTGGCCCACGACGGAGAGGCCAGGGGGCCCTTCGCCGGCAGCGCGCTGCGGGCCTGGGACAATCTCTATCCGATGGGCGGCGTCGATCCGGACTATGAGCCGACGGCCGACAAGACCGTGGCCGCGATCGCCGCGCGCGAGGGTCGCGACCCGGCCGCCGTCGCGCTGGACGCCATGCTGGCCCAGGACGGGCGGGGCATGCTGTACCATCCGTTCCTGAACTACGCCGACGGATCGCTGGATCCCAGCTTCGCCATGCTGAGCCATCGCGACACCGTGCCGGGCCTGTCCGACGGCGGGGCGCATGTCGGCATGATCTGTGACGGCAGCTTCCCGACGAGCAACCTGATCCACTGGACCCGCGATCGGACGCGGGGGCCAAGGATCCCGCTGGAGACGATGATCGCTCGCCAGAGCCGCGACACCGCCCAAGCCGTGGGTCTGCTGGACCGAGGCCTGATTGCGCCCGGCTATCGCGCCGATCTCAATGTCATCGACTACGAGGGCTTGAGGTTGGAAGCGCCGCGCGTGGCCTATGACCTGCCCGCCGGAGGGCGTCGCCTGACGCAGCGCGCGCACGGCTATGTCGCCACGGTCGTCGCCGGCGTCGTCACCCAGCGCGACGGCGAGCCGACCGGGGCCTTGCCTGGCCGCCTCGTGCGTGGCGTCCAGGCCGCGCCCCTCGCCCTGGCGGCCGAGTAGTGGCTACTCGCCGAAGCCCTTGCCGGGCGCGAAGGGCGAAAAGCGGATCAGCCGCGAGTCTTCCACCGCCGCCTGACGGTGCTTGACGTGCTCGCGGTACTCCGGGTTCGTGACCATCGCCAGGAAGGCGCCCGCGTTGGGATACTCGGCGATGAAGGCGAGATCCCAACGCTCGTCGCTCGGACCGGTCAGCACCACCTCGGGGCTGCCCGCCCAGACCTGCCGCCCGCCCAGTCCCTCGAAGATCGGGCCGGAGGTGCGGCCATATTCGCGATAGGCGTCCAGGCCCGTCATGCCCTTGCCGTGATTGGGGTGACCGACCGGATAGTCGGCCAGGGGCTTTAGCCGGATCAGGTTCAGCATATGGATCGGCGTGTCGCGCGGCAGGGCCTTGAAGGCGTCGAACTGCGCGCGGGTCGGGTCGATGTTGGACATGGCGTTTCCCCTCTGCCTTGGCGACGATGATGACGCCTAGGCGAGGCGTTCCGCCAGCCTTCCTTAGCGTCACCGCCGCGGCAGGATCGTCAGACCGTCGGCCAGCTCGTTGCGGTCGTCGCCGCGCGGGGGGACGTGGGCGGCGAGGATCGCGCCGGTGCGAGTGACGGCGGCGACGAAGCCGTCGGCGACCTTGCCGCGCTTGAGGCCCGCGACGAGGTCGGCGACCACCTCGTCCCAGACAGCATTGGGCGCGGCCTTGTAGATGCCCTCGTCGGCGATGACCTCGACGCGATGCTCGGCCAGGGCCGCGAAGATCAGCACGCCGGTGCGGTCGCGGGTGACGTGCAGGCCGTGGCTGAGGAACTGCTCCATCGCCGCGCGCTTGACGCGGGCGGTCTTCAGCGCGCCGGGCGTCAGGGCCCGGCGGATCGGCGGGATCGACACCAAGAGGGCCGCGAGAACGAACACCACCAGTTGCAGGACGATATAGGTCGAGAGCGCCGACAGGATCGCGCCGTCCTGAGCCGCCTGGTGTCCCACGCTCCAACCGCCGAACAGGCGGGTCAGCATCTCGGGGCGAAAGCCGGCGAGCAGGGCGCCGGCGGGCAGCACCAGCGCGGCCGCAGCCGCCCAGACCAACGGCGTCTCGCGGTAGTCCGATACTTCGGGCGTGAGGACGCAGAAGATCTCACCGGCGGTGGTCTTCTCGGCCTGCGCCACCGCCTGGGCGATGCGGTCGAGATCGTTGGGGGTCATGCGCCTTACCATCTCACCACCGTCCCGAACTGCCGCCGCCGCCGAACGAGCCGCCGCCGCCGGAAAAGCCTCCGCCGTCACCGCCGCTCCAGCCTCCGCCGCCGCGTCCGCTGTTGTTCAGCGCGCTGAGGATGATCCAGGGCAGGGCCGAGCCGAGGCCGCCGCGCCGGCCCCGGAACAGGCTGGAGAACACGAAGATCACGAACAGGAAGATCAGGAAGCCGACGATGGGCGAGCCACGCGATTCGTGACGCTCGGGACGGGCGGCGTCCGCCACACGCGCCCTGGCCTCCTCGGGCGGCAGGCCCAGCTGCTCGATCATGGCGTCGGCGCCGGCGACCACGCCGCCGGAGAGATCGCCGTCCCGGAACTTGGGCAGGATCGCCGACTGGATGATTACACTGGACAGGGCGTCGGTCAGGACGGGCTCCAGGCCATAGCCGACCTCGATCCGCACCTGCCGGTCATTGGGCGCGACCAGCAGGATCGCGCCGTCGTCCTTGTCCTTGTCGCCGATCCCCCAGGTGCGGCCCAGGCGATAGCCGTAGTCCTCGATCGGATAGCCTTGCAGGCTGCTGACCGTCGCCACCACCAGCTGATGGCCGGTGCGGGTCTCGAGTGTTTCGAGCTTGTCGGAGAGATCGCGCTCGACCTCGGGCGACAGCACCTGCGCCTCGTCGACGACGCGGCCCGATAGCGCCGGGAACTTCGGCTCCGCCAGAGCGGGCAGGGCGAAGAGCGCCGCCGCCAGCATCAACAGCCACATCCTCATCCGTGCAACGGGGGAGGTGGCGCGGCGCGTAGGCGCGCCGTGACGGAGGGGGCGCAAGCGGCGTTTGGACGCCCCCTCCACCGCTTCGCGGTCCCCCTCCCCCGTTCTACGGGGGAGGATGAAAGCGGTCATGGCCACAGGCCTACTGCACCTTCGGCGGCGTCGCCGTCGGCGGGCTGGAGAAGTCCACCGTCGGCGCGCTCTGGGCGGCGGCGGTGGCCTGGAACAGCTGGGCCGGCTTCTGGTCGCTGTAGAGGGTTTTGGCCCACAGCAGGCTGGGGAAGGTCCGCAGGGTCGTGTTGTACTTCTGGGCGGTCTCGTTGTAGTCGCGCCGCGCGATCGTGATGCGGTTTTCGGTGCCTTCCAGCTGGCTTTGCAGAGCCAGGAAGTTCTGGTTCGACTTCAGGTCCGGATATTGCTCCTGGATGACCATCAGGCGGCGCAGCACGCCCGACAGCTGGTCCTGGGCGGCGGCGAACTTCTGGAACTGGGCCGGGTCGGTGATGGTCGAGGCGTCGACCTTCACCTGGGTGGCGCTGGCGCGGGCCTGGGTGACGGCGGTCAGCACGTCCTTTTCCTGGGCCGCATAGCCCTTCACGGTCGCGACCAGGTTCGGGATCAGGTCGGCGCGGCGCTGGTACTGGTTCTGCACCTCGGCCCAGGCGGTCTTGGTCGCCTCGTCCTGGGTGGGAATGGTGTTGATCCCGCAACCGGCCAGGGTGGCGGGGATGGCGACGACCAGAGCGACGCGCGCGGCGTTGCGGCCAAATCGAGAGATGGCGACACGGTTCATCAAGAGCCCTCCAGATGCGGTCATATCTTTCCGCATACCGCTGTTAGATAGCGTGGCCATGACACTACGTCAGGTCGCGCAGGATTAAACCTTCGACATGTCTCGCCTGGCTCTCGGCGTCCTTCGAGGCTGCTCACGAGCGCGCGCCAGAGAGTGAGGACAACGGCGCGGATCGCACAAGGCTCCTCATCCTGAGGCGCGCGGCCTAACTTTCCGCGAAGGCCTGCTTGCGCGGGCCCATATAGCCGAACAGCCAGGCGGCGACCTTGCGCATCTGGATCTCCTCGGCGCCCTCGGTGATCCGATAGCGGCGGTGGTGGCGGTAGATGTGCTCGAACGGCTTGTGGCGTGAATAGCCGATGCCGCCGTGAATCTGCATCGCCCGGTCGGCGGCCTCGCAGCACAGGCGGTTGGCCCAGTAGTTACACATCGAGACCTTGTCCGAGAGGCGCTTTTCGACCTCCGGCTTGGACATCTGATCCATCTCCCAGGCGGTCTTGCGGATCAGAAGGCGCAGCATCTCGGCCTGGGTCGAAAGCTCGACGATCGGGAACTGGATGGCCTGGTTTTCCGACAGCGCCTTGCCGAACGGCTTGCGGGCGCGCGCGTACTTGATGCTCTCCTCGATGCAGTAGACGGCTGCGCCGAGGCTCGAGGCGGCCTGGCGGATGCGGTTCTCGTGGACGAAGTGCTGGGCGAGGGCCAGGCCGCCGCCTTCCGGGCCGAACATGGCGCTGTCGGGGACCCAGACGTCGGTGAAGCTGACGCGCGGGTGGTCGGTCGGCATGTTGAAGGTCCAGAGATACTCCTCGATCTTCACGCCGGGCGCGTGAGCCGGGACCAGGAAGGCGGTGATGCCCCGCGCGTCGCCGTTCTGACCGCTGGTGCGCGCGAAGAGGCAGCAGTGCGTGGCCACGTGCATGCCGGTGGTCCACATCTTCTCGCCGTCGATCCGCCAGCCGGCCTGGCCATGACGCGTCTCGCGGACCGCCTGGGTCTCCATGTGGGTCGCGTCCGAACCGTGGTCGGGCTCGGTCAGGCCAAAGGTGGGGCGGAAGGCGCCGCGATCCAGCATGTCCTCGATCAGGTGCTGCTGGTCGGGCCGGCCGAAGTCGCGGATCATCAGCACGAACGGATTGTTGCCGACGATCGAGTGCTCGTTCTGCAGGTCGTTGAACAGGCCAAGACCCTTGCTCGCCAGATGCTCGCGGATCACCGCCATGCCAAGGTTGGTGCCGTCCTGGCCGCCGTAAGCCTTCGGCAGCGCATAGCGGTAGTGGCCCGCCTGGTCCGCCAGCTTGCGGGCCTTGGCGAGCAGTTCCTCCCATTCGTGGCGCGGCAGGCCGCCGGCGTCCCAGTCGGTGCGGGCCCATTCGCGGCGGTGGTCGAAGAAGCGCTGGTTGTCGTCCTTCGCCTGGAGCGGGGCGATCTCCTTCGCGATGAAGGCGTCGAGCTCTTCGAGATAGGCCGAAAGTTCCGGTGACAGTCGGAAGTCCATGGTCAAGCCTCCCTGCGCGCATTGTTCTCTTTATAACGGCGACTAAAGCGCGGGCGGCGGCGGGGGCCAATCGTGCCCCTGCGGAACGGGCCTTAACCGGTCCTTGACCAGAACGGGGTTACACTCGCCGCATGATCACCATGGCCGCCTTCGCGATCATCGGCGCAGCGCTCGGACTTTTCGTCCGACCGCGGGTGCTGGGCGTGGTGTTGCCGGTGCTGCTGGCCGCGATTGTCGAGGGCTCGGTCCTCTGGATGATCGGGGTGATGGAGAAGCAGCCGAACCGCGAGCTTCTGATCGATCGTCTGCAAACCCTCTTCGGCGAAGGGTGGGTCGGCGCGATCGGGCCGGTGGCCGCCGCCTTCATCGGCGCGACCATGGCCGCCTTGATGAGCGCCTTCACCGATCCGGCCGGTCCGGGACCCGTGCTGACCGCCGACGGCATCCAGCGCCGGGTCGGCAAGGACGGCCGCTACGCCCGCGCCAAGGGCATGGTCGAGGAACGCGCCATCCACGCCAAGGCCGAAAGCCGCATCGACTCCATCCTCGGCCTGTAGCGGCTCGCCGTTTCCGCGCGAGTCGGGCCGTGTTTCGCTAGAAATCTGCGTTTTCCGAAAATGCGACGCGCAAGCAAAATTGCCCTTGCGCAATTTCTTATCACTGATATCTAAGCGATGCTTAGTTCGGACCCGAAGCACCGGTGGGGATACCGGCGCCGTCATCCCCGGGGTCGAGCGGCCAGTACGCGTTTTCACCGATCCTCGATCTGACCGCAACGTCCCCAAAGCCGGAGGGCTCTCTCATGAAGCTCCGTTCGCTGGCGGCTGTCGCCGCCCTGTCTGTTTCCATGTTCGCCGGTTCGGCCTTCGCCGACGGTCGCATCGCCGCTGCGCTGGACGCGCCCGTCGCGGCCAAGACCAAGGTTGTGGCCGGCGGCGCCGTGTTTGTCTGCGAGGGCGCCGAGTGCGTCTCGGCCCAGGCCCCCTCGCGCGCCCTCACTGCGGCCGCCTGCAAGGCGCTCGCCAAGGAAGTGGGTCGCGTCGCGGCCTTCGGCGGCGAAACCAAGTCGCTGGACGCCGAAGACCTGGCCCGCTGCAACGCCTCGGCCAAGGTCGCGGCTAAGTAAGAACACCTATCGCTTTACCCTAGTACCCAGACGCGTTTTGGGCCGCCGTTTCTCCGGCCCGGTCTGGCTGTTTCCTCGAGCATTCGCCTTAATGGGGCGGCGGGTTTTCCCGCCGCCTCTTTTTCTTTTTCGGCGACAGGACTAGTTGAAGCCCATGGACAAGAGCCTCGCCGCCCAACTGGAATCCGTTCTGTACAAGGCCGCAGGCGAGGGCGCGTCTCTGACCTCGATGACCGTGGACTATGGCGCAGCCGAGGTCGCGGGCGAGCTTGAAGCCAAGGCCTGGATCGAACGCGCCACCCGCAGCCTTATCTTCGCGCAGGCGGAGCTGCGCCGGGCCGATGGCGGCCTGGCGGCTTCGGGCTCGGCGATATTCCGTCGCTCCGAGGTCTGAGCGAGCGCTCGGTTGCTCCCCTTTGGTTGCGACTGCGAAAGGCCCGTGTTATCAGGCGCGCGGCTTCGGACGGGGCGGCGCGTCAGCGCCGACCGTCCATGTGCTTTTTTCAAGCGCGTTCAAGCCTTTAAGTCGCGATGAGGGTTAAACTTCTTGTCGGCGGCGATTTGCAACGCACCGGGCGGATACCAAGTGGCGGACGAAACCAAGGCGACGGATGCGGGTCAGCGCTATGCGCAGTCCCTCTTCGAACTGACGATCGAGAACGGCAATCTGGCTAAGGTCGAGGCCGACCTTAAGAGCCTGAAGGCGATGATCGCCGACAGCGCCGACCTGCGCCGCCTGATCGAAAGCCCGGCCTTCTCAGCTGAGGACAAGGGCAAGGGTCTCGTCGCCGTGGCCGTGAAGGCCCGGTTCGACATGCTGACCACCAAGTTTCTGGGCCTCGTCGCGGCCAACGGTCGCACCGGCGACCTCCTGGGCGCGATCTCGGCCTTCGTCGAGCTGTCGGCCAAGCATCGCGGCGTGGTGACGGCGGAAGTCGTCTCGGCCGCCGCCCTGTCGCCGGCCCAGCTGAAGGGCGTGCAAACCGCCCTGGCCCAGGCCCTGGGCAAGACCCCCCGAAGTTTCCACGCGCGTCGATCCGTCCCTCCTGGGCGGTCTGAAGGTGCGCGTCGGTTCGCGTCTCTTCGACGCTTCGCTCCGTTCGAAGCTCGATTCCCTGAAATTCGCCCTGAAGCGCGCCTGAGCGTATAAGCGCGCCCAAAAAGATTAGATCGCAGAGAGCCCTGAAGACCATGGACATCCGCGCCGCCGAAATCTCGGCCATCCTCAAGTCGCAGATCGCCAACTTCGGCGAGGAAGCCGCCGTCTCGGACGTCGGCCAGGTTCTGTCCGTCGGTGACGGCATCGCCCGCATCTACGGCCTGGACAACGTCCAAGCCGGCGAAATGCTGGAGTTCCCGAAAGCCGGCGTGAAGGGCATGGCCCTGAACCTCGAGCGCGACAACGTCGGCGCCGTGATCTTCGGCCAGGACCAGGAAATCAAGGAAGGCGACGAAGTTCGTCGCCTCGGCGAGATCGTGGACGTGCCGGTCGGCCGTGGCCTGCTGGGCCGCGTCGTCAACCCGCTGGGCGAGCCGATCGACGGCAAGGGCCCGATCCAGTACACCGAGCGTCGCCGCGTCGACGTGAAGGCCCCGGGCATCATTCCGCGGAAGTCGGTGCACGAGCCGGTGCAGACGGGCCTGAAGTCGATCGACACCCTGATCCCGGTCGGCCGCGGCCAGCGCGAGCTGATCATCGGTGACCGTCAGACCGGCAAGACCGCCGTCGCCATCGACACCATCCTGAACCAGAAGGCCGTGAACGCCGGCAAGGACGAGAGCGCCAAGCTCTACTGCGTCTACGTCGCCATCGGCCAGAAGCGCTCGACCGTCGCCCAGATCGTCAAGACCCTGGAAGAGCACGGCGCCCTGGAATACACGACCGTCGTCGTGGCCTCGGCCTCGGAGCCGGCCCCGCTGCAGTACCTGGCCCCGTTCGCCGGCTGCGCCATGGGCGAGTGGTTCCGCGACAACGGCCTGCACGGCCTGATCATCTATGACGATCTGTCGAAGCAAGCCGTCGCCTACCGTCAGATGTCGCTGCTGCTGCGCCGCCCGCCGGGCCGCGAAGCCTATCCGGGCGACGTCTTCTATCTGCACTCGCGCCTGCTGGAACGCGCCGCGAAGCTGAACGAAGACAACGGTTCGGGCTCGCTGACGGCGCTGCCGATCATCGAAACCCAGGCCAACGACGTGTCGGCCTACATCCCGACCAACGTGATCTCGATCACCGACGGCCAGATCTTCCTGGAAACCGACCTGTTCTACCAAGGCATCCGTCCGGCCGTGAACGTCGGCATCTCGGTGTCGCGCGTCGGCTCGTCGGCCCAGATCAAGGCCATGAAGCAAGTCGCCGGCCCGATTAAGGGCGAGCTGGCCCAGTATCGTGAAATGGCCGCCTTCGCGAAGTTCGGCTCGGACCTGGACGCCTCGACCCAGAAGATGCTGGCCCGCGGCGAGCGCCTGACCGAGCTCTTGAAGCAGCCGCAATATGCGCCGCTGTCGGTCGAAGAGCAGGTCTGCGTGATCTACGCCGGCACCCGCGGCTATCTCGACGGCATCCCGACCTCGTCGGTGCGCCGCTTCGAGAGCGAGTTCCTGGCCCGCCTGCACAGCCAGCACGCCGACCTGCTGGAAGGCATCCGCACCAAGAAGGCGCTCGACAAGGATCTGGAGAACACGCTGAAGAGCGCGCTCGACAGCTTCTCGTCGACCTTCGCCTAAGCCCCTCGGAACCGCTCGGAGAGAGTAGCGCCGAATGGCCAGCTTGAAGGAAATGCGCAATCGGATCTCGAGCGTCAAAGCGACGCAAAAGATCACGAAAGCGATGCAGATGGTGGCGGCTGCCAAGCTGCGCCGGAGCCAGGACGCGGCGGAATCCGCCCGTCCTTACGCCCGGCGTCTGGCCAGCGTCATCGCCAACCTCGCCGCCGGCGTGTCCGGCGACGGCGCCCCGAAGCTCTTGGCCGGTACGGGCCGCGATGACCGCCACCTGGTGGTGGTCGCCGCCGCTGATCGTGGCCTGGCGGGCGGCTTCACCTCGTCGATCGTCCGCGCCGCGCGCGCCCACATCGACGGGCTGATCGCCCAGGGCAAGGATGTCCGCGTGGTCTGCGTCGGCAAAAAGGTGACGGCGCAGCTCGCCAAGCCCTATGCCGGCCGGATCGTCGAGACCTTTGACCTGTCGTCCTATCGCCAGCTGACGCTGTCGGTGGCCCAGCCGATCGCCGACGTCATCACCCGCGAATACGAAGCGGGCGAGACCGACGTCGTCACCCTGTTCTACAGCCGCTTCAAGTCGGTGGTGCAGCAGATCCCGACGGGCCTGCAGCTGATCCCGGCCGTGGTAGAGACCGGCGAAGCCGCCTCGGGCCCGACGGCGGTCTACGAGTACGAGCCCTCGGAAGAGGCCATCCTCGAGACCCTGCTGCCGCGCAACCTGACGGTCCAGATCCTCTCGGCCCTGCTGGACAACATGGCCGGCTTCTACGCCAGCCAGATGACCGCCATGGACAACGCCACGCGCAACGCCGGCGACATGATCAAGCGCTACACCCTCGAGTACAACCGTTCCCGCCAGGCCCAGATCACCAAGGAGCTGATCGAGATCATCTCCGGCGCCGAAGCCGTCTGATCTAGCCTAACGACACAAGCACGCAGAGACCGAAAGACCGCAACGCCATGGCCAAGACCCCCGCTGAAAAGCCGGCGACCGCCGCCAAGAAGCCCGCCGCCCCCAAGGCCGCCGCTGCTCCGAAGGCCGCCGCCGCCAAGGCCCCCGCCGCCGCCAAGGCTCCGGCCGCCAAGAAGCCGGCCGCTCCGAAGGCCGCCGCCGCGCCGAAGGCTCCCGCCGCCGGCCTGGAAGGCGCCACCGGCCGCCTCGTCCAGATCATCGGCGCCGTCGTCGACATCGAGTTCGACGGCGCTCTGCCGGCGATCCTGAACGCCGTCGAGACCGTCAACGAAGCCACCGGCCAGCGCCTGGTGTTCGAAGTCGCCCAGCATCTGGGTCAAAACACCGTCCGCGCCATCGCCATGGACGCCACCGAAGGTCTGGTTCGTGGCCAGCCCGTGCGCGACACCGGCGAGCCGATCCGCGTGCCGGTCGGTCCGGGCACCCTGGGCCGCATCATGAACGTCATCGGCGAGCCGATCGACGAACAGGGCCCGATCCGTTCGGACATCAGCCGCACGATCCACCGTGACGCCCCGTCCTTCGCCGAGCAGACCAACACCGCTGAAGTGCTGGTCACGGGCATCAAGGTCATCGACCTGATGTGCCCCTACACCAAGGGCGGCAAGATCGGCCTGTTCGGCGGCGCCGGCGTCGGCAAGACCGTGACGATGCAGGAACTGATCAACAACATCGCCAAGGCTTACGGCGGTTACTCGGTTCTGGCCGGCGTGGGTGAGCGCACCCGCGAAGGCAACGACCTGTATCACGAGATGATCGAGTCGAACGTGAACGTCGACCCGAAGGCCAACAACGGCTCGACCGAAGGCTCGCGCTGCGCCCTCGTGTACGGCCAGATGAACGAACCCCCGGGCGCTCGCGCCCGCGTCGCCCTGACCGGCCTGTCGATCGCGGAATACTTCCGTGACGAAGAAGGCAAGGACGTGCTGCTGTTCGTCGACAACATCTTCCGCTTCACCCAGGCCGGCGCCGAAGTGTCGGCTCTGCTGGGCCGTATCCCGTCGGCCGTGGGTTACCAGCCCACCCTGGCCACCGAGATGGGCAACCTGCAGGAGCGCATCACCTCGACGAACAAGGGTTCGATCACCTCGGTCCAGGCCATCTACGTGCCCGCCGACGACTTGACCGACCCGGCTCCGGCCACCTCGTTCGCCCACTTGGACGCCACCACCGTTCTGTCGCGTGACATCGCGGCCCAGGCCATCTTCCCGGCCGTGGACCCGCTGGACTCGACCTCGCGGATCATGGACCCGCTGGTCATCGGCGAAGAGCACTACACGGTGGCGCGCCGCGTCCAGGAAGTGCTGCAGCAGTACAAGGCCCTGAAGGACATCATCGCCATCCTGGGCATGGACGAACTGTCGGAAGAGGACAAGCTGGTCGTGGCTCGCGCCCGCAAGATCCAGCGCTTCCTGTCGCAGCCGTTCCACGTCGCCGAGCAGTTCACCAACACGCCGGGCGCTTTCGTCCAGCTGAAGGACACGATCCGCTCGTTCAAGGGCATCGTCGACGGGGAGTACGACCACCTGCCGGAAGGCGCCTTCTACATGGTCGGTCCGATCGAAGAAGCCGTGGCCAAGGCCGAAAAGATGGCGGCTGAAGCCTAATGACCGAAGACGCGGACCTGGCCAATTTCTGCTGCGACGAGCTGGCCGAAGCGGTGTCTCCGGACACCAACGCCGGCTTGATCGAGCATGACAGCGGCCTGATCCTGCTGAATCTCGGCGAGCGGGAAGAAGAGGGCGAAACCGGCGTCGTGCTGGCGACGATCCGCTTCTGCCCGTTCTGCGGAACCGAGATCCAGACCGATGAAGACATCGAGGCCGCCTTGGGCGGCGTCGAGGAGACGTTCAACTGATGGCCAAGCTGCACTTCTCTCTGGTCGCTCCCGAGCGCGAACTGTTCTCGGGCGAGGTGGACATGGTCCAGGCTCCGGGCGCCGAAGGCGACTTCGGTGTTCTGGCCAACCACGCCCCGTTCATGACCACCCTGCGCGAAGGCAAGGTGACCGTGAAGGACGGCGCGACCACCAAGGTGTTCGACATCCAGGGCGGCTTCGCGGACGTTGGTCCCGAAGGCCTCACCATCCTGGCGGAGCACGCTGTCGAAGCGGCCTGATCCGCATCGTCGTGTGCGTCTGCACAGCTTAAAGCGCCCTCGGTCCCCCCGGATCGAGGGCGTTTTCGCGCCGAGAGCGATCTTCCATCGCGCCACGGGAGATAAAATTACACCTGTGGCCTAATCTTGGTCTTAATCCGTGCCCATAAGGGTTGCGAGGGACCGTCTGTCGGTTTTAATGCCGACCTCTCGTCTTGTTGGGGATACCTTGCCTATGCGCCTTGCGCTCGTCAGCCTGATCGCCCTCGGCGCGGTCTCGACCTCCGCCTTCGCCCAAGAGCAAACCACTGCTCCTGCGTCTACCCCGGCCGCTACGCCGGCCCCGGCGGATCAAGCCGCTCCCGCCGCGCCGGCTGACCAAGCCGCGCCCGCCGTCGCCGCCCCGGCCGCCGAAGCTGCGCCCGCCGCTGACACCTATGTCGCGCCGGTTCGCGGTCCGCGCACCACCGACCCCTTCACCGTCCGCCTGCTCGACGTGCTGGACAAGGTCTGCAAGCCGCAAGTGGCCGGCGGCGACTTCGCCCAGCTCGTCAAGGACTACGGCTTCAAGAAGAAGAAGGAGCAGTGGGTCTTCGCGCTGGAGAAGCCGTTCAACGTCACCCTGGACAACCCGGGCTCGAACAAGAACGTCTGCACGGTCACCATCGACTATTCGCAGGCCCCCGAGCAGGCTCAGGAGCTGGCCAATGGCCTGCACGACTGGGCGACCTGGGAGAACAGCCCGCAGCTGCGCCTGATCCGCAACGACCAGACCGTCGGCAGCGACTTCCGCCGCTTCACCGTCTCGTGGGACGACGCCTGGGCCGGCGGTCGTGCGGGCCTCGTCTACATGCGTCTGAAGAAGCTGGACGAGACCTCGGTCGGCAAGAACTTCGAGCGCGCGCAGATCCTGTACAGCACGACCAGCCGCTAAGGCTCAGTTGCCTCCTCCCGGAGGCCGACCTATCTAGCGAAGGCGCGGGGACGACCCCGCGCCTTTTGCTTTTCCGGGGACGGCCCCGCCTTTGGAAGTGGGGCTCGTCGTGGCCTGGATCATTCTTCTTGTCGCCGGACTGTTTGAAGTGGGCTGGGCCGTGGGCCTGAAGTTCACCGAAGGCTTCACGCGGCCCATTCCGAGCGTGCTGACCGCTGTCAGCCTCGTGATCTCGATGGGCCTGCTGGGTTGGGCGGTGAAGACCCTGCCGCTGGGGACCGCCTATGCGGTCTGGACCGGCATCGGCGCGGTCGGCACGGCGATCGTCGGGATCATCGTGTTCAAGGAGCCGGCGACGGCGGCGCGGCTCGTTTGCTTTGGACTGATCGTGGCCGGCATCCTGGGGCTGAAGGTTTTCAGCCCGCAGTAGGCCTGACGGTCAAGCGGCCGCGCGCCCTTCGGCGGCGATGAAGGCCAGGCAGCGTTCGGCCACCATTTCCCAGCCGGGTTCGCCGGGCAGCCAGTGGCTCATGTCCGGGAACACCTCGACCTGGCCGCCCAGGCGCGCGGCGGTCTGGCGCACCGTGGCGGGGGGATGAATGACGTCCTTGCCGCCCGCAATGGCCAGAACCGGACAGGCCGGCGCGCGGACATTGGTGGTCATGAACGGGTCCAGCCACCAGTTCAGGGTCTCCCACAGCGCCCGACCGCTCTCGGCCGTCATGCGGGCGAAGATGGCCTTGCGCTCGGCGCGCTCCAGGCGGTCGACGCTATAGCGGCGCACGACCCCATAGTCCGGGGCGATGGCCTGCATCCAGTATGGTCCGAACGCATAGAGGCTGACCGCCGAGACGGCCTCTTCCAGGCTGCCGCCGGAGACGCCCCAGGGCGCGGACGGGGCCAGCAGAATCAGTCTCGAGACGGGCGCGCGGGCGGCGGCCATCTGGGCCACCAGCCCGCCCATCGAGTGGCCAATCAGGATCGGCGGCGTGTCGCAGGTCTCGATCAGGCGGCGGATCTGGTGGGCGTAGTCCGTCATCGACACGCCGGCGGCGCTGCTGGCTCCGTCGTGACCGATCAGATCGGGGGTCATCACCTGATGACCCGCCGCCTCGAACGGCGCGCGGAACGTATCGAACGTCCAACCGCCGCAGAAGGCGCCGTGGACCATAATCACCGGTGCGCGCATGAACGCCCCTAACACCCCGCCGACGAACAGAGTCGGCGGGGTCAGCCTACACTTACTTCTTGGCCTTGGGCGAGGATTTGGCGGGCGCCTTTGTCGCAGGGGCCTTGGCCGCTTTGGGGGCGGCGGGCTTCTTAGCGGCGGGGGCGGCCTTGGCCTCAGTCGTCGCGGCCGGCTTCGCCGCAGCCTTGGGAGCTGCGGGCTTCTTGGCGGCAGGCGCCGTCTCGGCGGCCGGAGCCTTGGCCGCCGCCTTGGGCTTGGCCTCGGCCTTGGGCTTTGCAGCCGCAGCGGCCTTTGGCGCGGCGGGCGCCTTCGCCTTTGGCGCGGCGGCGGACTTGGCTGGCGCTTCAGCCGCCGGCGCAGCCTTGGCCTTGGGCGCGGCCTTCTTGGCGACCGGAGCCTTCGCCGTCGCCTTTGGTTTGGCGTCGGCCTTGGGCTTGGCGGCGGCCTTCGGAGCGGCTTTGGCCTTGGGCGGGGAGGCCGGCTCGGCGGCCTTCACGGGTTCAGGCGCGGCGGCGGGGACGGGCTCGGGCGCCTTCGCCGGTTCCGGCGCGGGCGCCGGAGCGGCCGGCGGAGGAGCCGGTTCGGCCTTGGCGGCGGGGGTCTGGGTCTTGCCCCGCAGCCAGGCGATCACGTCATCGAGGATCTTCATCGTGTTCGGCTCGTCTATGAGATAGTGGGCGTTGTTGGGATAGATCTTGATATCGGCGCTGGCGTACTTGCGGCCGATCCGCTGCACGTCATCCAGTGGGGTCGTCCGGTCCAGGGCGCCGGCCAGCACCAGGATCGGAACCGTCACCTTGGCGGAGTCGACATAGGCGGTCCTGTTCGGATCCTTGTCCGGCCAGGCCAGATCGGCCAGCACCTGGCCGCTGTCATGCACCATGGTGGCGTAGAGCGCGTCGTGACGGCTGGCCGGCACCGCGTTCATGACGCCGAACTTGAAGCCGGTCTTCCACATCTTGCCCGCCTTGGTCTCGGGCTTGGCCTGAAGGGCCATGTTGAGGAAGGTGAAGACGGGCGAGAGCTTGGGCTTGCCGCGCGCGTCCGCCGGCGACGCGGGGGCGAACAGCACCAGGGCTGAGGCATGCCCCGCCTCGGCGAGCTTCTGAGCGATCAGGCCGCCCATCGAGTGGCCGAAGACGAGCGGCTTCTTGCCGGTCTCCTTGGCCAGGGTCTGGGCCAGGGCGCTCATCTCGGCGACATAGTCAGCCAGGCTCAAGCCCGCGACGCCAGGCTTGGGGCCATCGACGGTCCGCACGGCCGATCGGATCGTCGGCGCCTCGACGCGATAGCCTTCAGCCTTGAGACGCTCGGCGACGGGGCCCCAGACGTCCCCCGCACAGCCGTAGCCATGAATCAACAGAACCGTTCCCGCCATTCAGTTCTCCCCCTCGCGGCGGCGGACCGGTCAGTCCCCGCGCGCGAACCCCTGGAACGCGGCGACCACCGCTTCGTAGACCCCGCGCTTGAAGGGTACGATCAGTTCGGGCGTTTCGTCGAGCCTGCCCCATCGCCAAGCGTCGAACTCGATGTGTTCGTCCGCTTCCAGATCGATTTCCGACTCCTCGCCGACGAAGCGGTAGGCGAACCAGACCTGCTTCTGACCCCGCCAGCCGCGCGCGTGCTTGGGATTGGCCATGACCTGGGGGGGGAAGTCGTAGGTGATCCACCCCTCGGTGCGCCCGAGCAGTTCCACGGACGTGACGCCGGTTTCCTCGGCGAGCTCGCGACGGGCGGCGACCTCGAGATCCTCGCCCTCATCCACGCCGCCTTGCGGGAACTGCCAGTTGTAGGGCGGAGCCTGGCGATGGCGGCGGCCCAGCCAGACGCGGCCGTCCGGGTGAAACAGCACGACGCCGACATTGGGGCGATGTTGAGGATGGTCCAGCTCAGTCATGCCTGAGCTTATCTCAAGGCGCTCAGCGATGCGCCAGGGCCGATGCGGGGGCCAGCTGGATCCCGCGCGCCTGCAGGCCGGCGGCCCAGGCCCGCACCTGGTTGATCGTCACCGGATAGGCGAAGCCTGAGCCCAGCGACTGGCCTCGGCTGGCCGCGCCCGTTTCCAGCGCCCGCAATTGCGCGTCGATCGCGCTGGCGGACAGTTCGTCGTCGATCACCCGATCGGCTGAGGCTCGGGGGATCGGACCTGCGCGCCGCGCGGCCAAACCGTCGTCGATGAAGGCCAGGCCGCGCGCTTTCAGTGTCGCGTTGAAGGTGTTCATCGCCTGGTCGTTATCGACGAAGCGGGCGCCCAGATAGTTGGACAGGCCAAAATAGCCCGTGGCGCGCGACATCAGCCATTCCAGCTTGCGCACCGTATCGTCGGGGCGATTGGCCGCGATCAGGGTGTAGGGACCCGGATCGTTGGCGGGGTAGTCGGCCGGCTCCATCGGCGTTTCCAGCAGCACCTCGTGGCCGTGGGCGCGCGCCAGATCGATCCAGCCCTGCAGGCCCTCGGCATAGGGGGCGAAGGACAGGGTGACCTCGCCGGGCAGGGTCTCGATCGCCGCGCGGGTGGTCTGAGCGTTCAGGCCAAGGCCGCCAATGACGATCGAGACCTTGGGGCGACCGTTCGGCGTGAACGGGCGGGCATAGGCTTCGGCGGCTGTCCGACCATCGGCGGCGATGATCGGCAGCAAGCCGCCGCCGGGGCCGGGCGCGCTCAAGCCGGCGATCGGCGCCTGGGGCAGGCCCGCCCCTTGCGGAATGGCGGGCGCGTTCTCCAGGCCTTCGGCCATGGGCGCCTCGCCCTCGGCCTTGGCCATGATCGGGCCGAACGGATTGGCCGAAAGACCCAGTTCGCCGGGGACCAGGCTGGCCTCATGGGCGGGATCCCCGCCCAGCGCCTCGCGCCAGCCGTCGGGCGCGTTCTTGGTCGCGCCGATCTTGGTCAGCTCGAGCCGAATCACGGGCGAGCCGGCGTGCGGATCGCTGGTGATCAAGACGAGGGTCGCAACGGACGCCAGGAACAGCAGGGCCGCGCCGCTGGCGCTGATATAGGGATTGCTGATCGCCGCCATGAACTTGGCGCGCAGATCACCAGGCGCGCCCGAAGCGGGCGCGGCGGCGGCGTAGGCGGGCTTGCGCGAAAACGAGACGGCCATGACGTCCTCACCCTAGCGGGCAAGCTTCGAAGATATGGTTAACGAGATATGGCCAGACCCGATCCGAGGCGCGGCGCGGCGACGCGGGCGCCGCTGAAATCATCGTTTTCTGCAACGGACGCGGGCGTGGGCGTCCCGTGGTCGAAAAGTCTTCCGGACGCGGATTGACGATCCTCGCCCATGCTCTTTCCTCAAAGGCCTCTCGCGGGAGAGATCGGGCCTTGCCCGGCGCTGAAGGCGAAACCGCCCCGGAAACGCTCAAGCAGAAGGACCGCGCGAGACGTTGAACGCTGGAAAGCAGAGCGCGCGCCGCTCTCGCCGAAGGAGCAAGGCCCGCCGCCCGTCTGGTCGGCCGCTGAATCTCTCAGGCGCCAAGGACAGCGGGGGCAGAAGGCGTGTCGCTTCGACCCGTCCAGGCCCCTGTGTGTGTTAGCAAGCGTATAGATCAAAAAAATTCGCCGAGATGATATTTATAGCGCGATCGCCTCTTAGGTTTTCGCGGTTTAGTCGTTTCTCTTTTGTATTCAAATTTCATGTGACCGAAAATCAAACAGATGTTGCGTAAGCTTTTGACGATGCAATTTCCTTTACGTGTTTTTATTTATTGCGGCTTTACCTGAATTTGTCTCCTTGTGACGCTGAGCAGGTCAACATGATTGGGGATAGTCATGACCTCTCGCAAACCTACGCGCGACACCGCGCGCCTCAAAGCGCTCCTCCTGGCCGCCTCCCTGCTGGGCGGCGCGACCTCCGCCTACGCCCAGGACGCGGAGAAGGCCGCCGAGGTGGACTCGGTGGTGGTGACCGGCAAGCGTCTGTCGGAGGCCAGCGTCGCCATCGGCACCGACCGCGCCACGGCGACCGTCTCGATCACGCGCGAGGCTCTGCTGTCGGCCCCTGCCGGCATCACCGGCCTGAAGATGCTGGAGAGCCTGCCGGGCTTCAACGTCCAGGCCAATGACGCCCTGGGCATGTACGAGTTCGGCAACTCGGTCTCGGTGCGGGCCTTCAACTTCCAGCAGATCGGCTTCCTGCTCGATAACATTCCGATGGGGCGCAGCGACCAGTTCGGAGGCAGCCCGATCTATCGCTATGTCGACAACGAAAATCTGCTGCGGGTGACCGCCTCCTCCGGCGCCGGCGACGTGGCCCTGCCCAGCTATGCGTCGCTGGGTCCGATCGTCGACTACTTCACCCAGGCGCCGTCGCAGGAAGCCGGGGGCGCGATCAGCCAGACCTTCGGCAGCGACGACCTGCGCCGCACCTTCTTGCGGCTCGAGATGGGCAAGGTCGGGCCGCTATCGGGCTATGTCAGCGGCTCGTGGATCAAGGGCGACCTGTGGCGCGGCCCGGGCACGATCGACCGCAAGCACTATGAGGGCAAGCTGAAGTACGACCTGCCCAATGGCGGCGACGTCACCTTCCAGACCGTGCACAACGACTATTTCGACTACGACAGCCCGTCGATCACCAAGGCGCAGTACGCGGGGACTGCGGGCGATCTCTTCGGACGCAAGGGGCGCTATTTCGCCTATCTGGGCGCGCCGCCGACCTCGGTTCCGTTCGGCACGGCGATCACCATCCCCACCGCCAGCCTCCCCGAAACCGTGGCGGGCGTGCCGTACTCCAACACCGGCTATGCGCAGTACTACAAGTTCGCGATCAACAAGCGGAAGGACCACCTCTACGGCCTGACGCTGAACACGCCGCTGGGCGAGAGCCTCGACCTCACCACCACGGCCTATTACGAGGACAAGGGCGGATACGGGGTTTCGCCCGAGGCCTATGCGACCTCGTTGGCCAGTCACAACGCCCAGCGGCTGATCGTGCCGGGCCTCTTTGCGCCGAAGGGCATTCAGTACGGCCTGTCTGGCGTCGACGGCATCCGCCAGGGCGTCACCGCCAAGCTGGCCTGGCATGTCGGCTTCAACAAGATCGAGGCCGGCCTCTGGCTGGAGAACGACGACTATCACCGCACCCAGAACCGCTACAATGTCGAGGGCGGCAACCCCGACGGCGCGCCGCTCTTCAACGAGCGGGTCCACGCCCAGCGCGACTACACGTCCCTGCGCGAGACCAAGCAGTTCTTCCTGAAGGACACCCTGACGCTTCTGGACGCCAAGCTGAAGCTGGAGATCGGCTTCAAGGCCACCGACATCGACTACAAGATCTCGGGCTATCGCAATCCCAACGACTATATCAACCGCCGCCGTCCGCTGCTGAAGGACAACTGGAAGGACAGCTTCCTGCCCCAGATCGGCGGGGTCTACAGCCTGACGGGGCGTGACCAGGTGTTCGCTTCCTATTCGGAGAACATGGCGCTGCCGCGCGGGGCCGACGACATCTTCTCGGCCGCCAGCCCGACCGTGGCGGGTCCCGACCCGGAGACCTCGACGAACTGGGAGCTCGGCTATCGGGCCAACCACAAGACCTTCAACGCCTCGATCGTGGCCTATCAGACCGAGTTCAAGAACCGTCTACAGTCGTTCGCCGCTCCGGTGCCGGGCGGTGGCGGGATCACCGAGACCTTCTTCCAGAACGTCGGGGCGGTGCAGGCCAAGGGCGTCGAGTTCAGCGGCCAGTGGAAGCCGGAGTTCCTGGCGGGCAAGGCCTATTTCAACGCCAATGTCTCGTACAACAGCGCCAAGTTCCAGGACGACGTGCTGAACTACCGCGCCAGCGCCACGGCGGCGGCCACCACCCTGGCCATCGCCGGCAAGAAGGTGCCGGACTTCCCCGACTGGGTCGTCCAGGGCGGCCTGACGGTCGAGCCGTTCGATGGTCTTCTGATGAACATCTCGGCTCGCCATCTGGAGAGCCGCTTCACCAATTTCATCAACAGCGAGAAGGTTGGCGGCTATACGATCGTCAACGCCTATATCGACATCGGCGACGGCTTCGCGGCCGGCCCGTTCAGCCAGATCAAGGCGCGGGTCAATATCGATAACCTGCTCGACAAGGACTATCTGGGCACGATCAACACGACGGTGAACACCGCCGCCAGCTTCCGTCCCGCGCCGCCGAGGACGGTGCAGTTCACGATCTCGGCCGACTTCTAGAAAGCGCGCTCCGACAACGAAAACGCCGCCCCGGGGCCCCGGGGCGGCGTTGACGTTTCAGGGTCTTGGGCCAGCTGTCGCCGCCTACTTGACCTCGGTGACCGGCGTCTTGCCGCCCGCCGCGGCGGCGGCCTTGGCGGTGACCTCGGCGACCTTGGCGGCCGGCTTGGGAAGCTTGGGCGTCTTGGCCACGCCGCCGGCCTGCAGCACCGCGATGGCGCGTTGCAGCTGGAAATCACCCTTCTTGTCGTCGAAGCCCGTCGGCGGGGCCTCGGCGGGCGCGTGCGGGGCCACCCGGGTCTTGCCCTCGTCGGCGTTCAGCGCGTTCTTGAAGCTGGCCTCGCTGAACCATACGCGGTTGGCGATGTCCTGGGCCTGGTCGCGGGTCTGGGCGACCTCGAGGTCGGGGGCGATACCCGTCTTCTGGATCGAGCGGCCCGAGGGCGTGAAGTAGCGCGCCGTGGTCAGCTTCAGCGCGCCGTCGGCGCCGCCACGCAGCGGAATGACCGTCTGGACCGAGCCCTTGCCGAAGCTGGTCAGGCCCACGACTTCGGCGCGCTTGCGGTCCTGCAGCGCGCCGGCCACGATTTCGGCCGCCGAGGCCGAGCCCTGGTTGATCAGCACGACCATCGGCAGGCCGTTCAGCATGTCGCCGCCACGGGCGTTGTAGCGCTGGATATTGCGCGGGTCGCGACCGCGCTGGCTGACCACCTCACCGCCGTCTAGGAACACGTCGGCCACGCCGACCGCCTGATCCAGCAGGCCGCCCGGATTGTTCCGCAGATCCAGGATCAGGCCCTTCATCTTCGGATTCTTGGACTTCAGTTCGTTGACCGAGCTGGCCAGGGCGTCGGTGGCCTTTTCGTTGAAGCCGGGCAGGCGGACATAGCCATAGTCGCCCTCCATACGGGCGATGGCGGCCTTGGGCTTGATCACCTCGCGCACCAGCTTGACGTCGAACGGATCGGTCTTGTCGCGCGCAATGGTCAGGGTGACGGCCTCGCCGGCCGTGCCGCGCATCTGCTTGACGGCTTCGTTGACCGTCAGGCCCAGCACGCTCTGGCCGTTGACGGCGGTGATGTAGTCACCCGCCTGGATGCCGGCGCGCGAGGCGGGGGTGCCGTCCATAGGCGAGATCACCTTGACCACGCCCTCTTCGCTGGTGACCTCCAGGCCAAGCCCGCCGTACTCGCCGCGCGTGGTGTCCTGCATGTCCTCGTAGCTGTCGGGCGACAGATAGCCCGAGTGCGGGTCCAGACTGGTCAGCATGCCGTCCAGCGCCGCTTCGATCAGCTTCTTGTCGTCGACCTCGGTGACATACTGGTCCTCGACCGTGCCGAGCACGTCGCCGAACAGCTCCAGCAGCTTGTAGGTCTGGGCCTTCGGGGCGTTGTTCGCCTGGGCGATGGGACTGATATAGGCCATCGTTCCCGCGCCGAGGACGAAGGCCGAAACGCCAATGAGCAGGTACTTGCGCATAAAGGCCCAGAAGGCTCCCTAGCGACGCGCGGCGCCGCAAACCGTGTTTAGCCCCGACCAACCCTGTCCGTGACCGGAGGTATAATTACGGCCACAATTACTGAAAAAGTCGACTATCGCGACTCCTGTTTGAGCCAGCGCTCCGGATCGGACGGCGCGCCGTTCTCCCGCACCTCCATATAGAGCTCCGGCTCGGAGGATACAGGGTCTGGCATCTTCCCGATCGGGGCGCCCGCCGCGACAGATTGTCCGGGCGAAACGTTGATCTGGTCCAGGCCAGCCAGCACGACATGATAGGCCCCCTGCACGCGCAGGATCAGCACCGCCCCCCAGCCGTTCAACGCGCCGGCGTACTCGACGACCCCGCCGGCGGGCGCGGCGATGGTCGCGCCCTTCTCGGGGCGAAGGGTGAGGCCCGGCGACTTGCCGCCAGCCGGCATTTCCTGGCCGAACCGGCGGACGATCGCGCCCTGGACCGGGGGGCGCAGGCTGAGCGGGCCGCTGGGCTGGGCGTTCCCGAGACCATCGGTCAAGGCGCCCAGGGTCTTCAGTTCGTTGGCCTGGGTCAGGGTCTCTTGAGCGTAGGCGCGCTCCAGCTCGGTCTTCTCGATGATCAGCCGCTCGATCTCGCCCTTGCGATCGGCCACGACGCTTTCGGCGGTGAACAGCTCGGCCGAGGCGGCCGCCGCCTCGCGGCGCAGGGCGCCGATCGCGACGGCCTGACGGCCATAGGCGTCGGCGCGCTGCTTGAGCTCGGGCGTCATGGCGCGGATCAGGATGGCCGCCCGCACCGCGTCGCGTGCGTCGCCGGGCGAGACCAGCAGGGCCGGCGGCGGGTCGCGGCGAAACATCTGCAAGGCCGAGAGCAGCAGCGACAGCCGCTGCCTATTGCGCCCAAGCTCCGCCAGGATCGCGTTCTCGCGCGCGTTCAAGACTTCGAGCCTGGCCCGCTTGGCGTCGACATCGACGCCGGCGGCGATCCGGGCATGGTCCAGCCGGTCCAGCTCGGCCCGCAGGTCCTGGATCTCGCGGCGGGTCTCGGCGGCGATCTGGCGGTCGCGAGCCCGTCGGGCCTCGAAGGCGGCGTCGGCGCGCTGCCAGCCGACCACGGCCGTGGGAACGGCCAGGATCAGGGCGCAGAAAGCCAAGACGAGTCGCGAGCGGGACATCGCCGCAACTCTTGCCTCAATCGCGGTGATAGGGCGAGCCCGACAGGATGGTGGCGGCGCGATAGATCTGCTCGGTCAGCATGGCGCGGGCCAGGGCGTGCGGCCAGGTCTGGACGCCGAAGGCCATGGTCTCGTTGGCGGCCGATAGGATCGAGGGATCCAGACCATCGGCCCCGCCGATCAGGAACACCACGCGGCGGTTGCCGTCATCGCGCAGGCGGGCCAGGTGATCGGCGAAGGCGCGGCTCTTCCAGGCCTTGCCGTGCTCGTCACACGCCACGACATAGGCGCCCTCCAGATGCGGGCGCAGCACCTCGGCCTCGGCGGCCTTGCCAGGCTTTCTGGCCTCGACCTCGAGAATGTCCACGGGGCCGAGCGCCAGGGCGCGGCCTGAGGACGTGGCCCGGGACGCATAGTCCAGAGCCAGCTGCGCCTCGACCATGCGGCCGAGCTTTCCAACGGTGAGGATGGTGATCTTCATCGCGATAGCTCTAGGCCGTCACTCGCGAGGGAGCGACGGCCGAGCGAAGACAAGATCAGTTCGCCGCGGTGCGGTGCGGGGCGTCGACCGCCCAGATCTTCTCGATGTTGTAGAAGCTGCGCACTTCGGGGCGGAACAGGTGGACGACGACGTCGCCGGCGTCGATCAGCACCCAGTCGCAGTGCGGCAGGCCTTCGACCCGCGCCTTGCCGAAGCCGTTTTCCTTCAGAGCGCGCAGGATGTGGTCGGCCAAGGCGCCGACGTGACGGTGCGAACGGCCCGACGCCACAATCAGGCTGTCGGCGACCGAGCTCTTGTCCGTCAGGTCGATGTGGACGATGTCCTGGGCCTTGTCGTCGTCAAGGCGGTCGAGGATGAGGCGCTCCAGCGCCTTCACGTCGAGAACCGGACTCAGGCCGGGGGATTCAGTCGAAGACTCGGCGCCGGCCGGGCCTTCATGCGCACTATGCGCGGGGTCGCTACGCAGCGGATTGCTCCTTATGGGGTCGCTGTGGATAGCTCTCATAGCACGGAATTGGGCGAAACGTGAGGGGGTGATGGCCAAACGCTGATTTGCGGACGGTCCGAGGCCCTCGCGCAACGTTGATCAGCCCTTCTGCCGCGCCCGCATCGCTGTCGAGGAGGCGAAATTCAGCGGTCCCGTCAGATAGACCCAGGCCGGCGACTTGGCGTCCGGCAGGCGGGCGGCGGCGCTGGCCGGCCAGCGGGCGAAGGCGAAGCGGCGGGCGGCCGGCGAGGTGCGGGCCTTCAGCGCGATCCAGGGCCGCGAGATCACCGCCACCGGCACTTCACGCATGATCTGGGTCCAGCCGCGCCAGCGGTGGAAGCTGGCCAGGCTGTCGGCGCCCATCACCCAGACGAACTTCACGCCCGGATAGCGGGCCCGCAGCACCCGCAGGGTGTCGATGGTGTATTGCGAGCCCAGCCGCGTTTCGGCGTCGGAGACGATCATCCCCGAACCGCGCGCCCAGCGGCGGGCGTTGGCCATCCGCTCGGCGACGGGACGGGTCTCGTGCGAGGGCTTCAGCGGATTTTGCGGCGACACAAGCCAGATCACACGGTCCAGCTCGAGACGGCGCATGGCCGTCTCGGCCACGTGGGCGTGGCCCTCGTGCGCCGGGTTGAAGCTGCCGCCGAACAGCCCGACGCGCATCCCGGGTTCCAGGTGGAACCCCAGACGCTGGGCGTTGGGCCGGCCGGCCTCAGGGACGAGTCTGGCCGGTCCCGCGAACCACATACTTGAACGTCGTCAGTTGCTCGGCCCCAACCGGGCCGCGGGCGTGAAGCTTGTCGGTGGCGATGCCGATCTCGGCGCCGAAGCCGAACTCGCCGCCGTCGGCGAACTGGGTCGAGGCGTTGACCAGTACGATGGCGCTGTCGACCTCGGCGATGAAGGCCTCGGCGGCGCCGGCGTCCTCGGTGATGATCGCGTCGGTGTGGCCCGAGCCGTAAGAGGCGATATGCCGCGCCGCGCCGGCCACGCCGTCGACCACGGCCACCGACAGGATCGGGGCGAGATATTCGGTGGTCCAGTCCTCGACCGTGGCCTTTTTCATCGTCGGCTCGATGGCGCGGGCGGCGGCGTCGCCGCGCAGCTCGCAACCGGCCTTGATCAGGGCGTCGGCGATCGGCGGCAGAAGCTTGTCGGCGGCCGCCTGGTCGATCAGCAGGGTCTCGGCGGAGCCGCAGACCGACACACGGCGCAGCTTGGCGTTCACCACCACCTCGACGGCCTTCTTCAGGTCGGCGGCGGCGTGGACGAAGACGTGGTTGAGGCCTTCCAGGTGGCCCAGCACCGGGGCGCGGGCCTCGGCCTGGACGCGGGCCACCAGGCTCTTGCCGCCGCGCGGAATGATCAGGTCGATGGTCTTGTCCAGCCCGGCCAGGATCATGCCGACAGCGGCGCGATCCGGCGTCTTCACCGCCTGGACGGCGGCGGCGGGCAGGCCGGCGGCCTTAAGACCACGCGCGATGGCGGCGTGGAGGGCGAGGTTGGAGTGGATGCACTCGGACCCGCCGCGCAGGATCACCGCATTGCCCGAGCGCACGCACAGCGCCGCGGCGTCGGCGGTCACGTTGGGGCGGCTCTCATAGATCATGGCGATCACGCCGATCGGCGTGCGCACGCGGGCGATGTCCAGGCCGTTGGGCCGGGTCCAGCGCGAGGTGGCGACGCCGACGGGATCAGGGATGGCGGCCACGGCCTCGACCCCGGCGGCCACGCCCTCCAGGCGGGCGGCGTCCAGGGCCAGGCGGTCCAGCATCGGACCCGAGACGCCGTTGGCTTCGGCGCGGGCAAGATCCTTGGCGTTGGCGACGAGGATGGCGTCGGCGTCCTCGCGGATGGCGACGGCCATGGCCTGGATGGCGGCTGTGCGCTGCTCTGGCGTGGCGAGACGAAGCGCGCGCGCGCCTTCGCGGGCCGTCCGGCCCATCCCCGCCATGATCGCCTGAAGGCTCGCGCCCGCGTCGTCCATCTCGTCCCCGTCCTGAAGGTTATGCTCAGGTTGAGGCTTACCTAGGCCCTTTCAGGGCAGGATGAAACCGCGTTCGTCTGAAAACGGAGGGAGTTTTAGTGGCGGTCCTGTCTGCGCCGTTGCCGGCGTTCGCGGGGTGGCGCATCAATGTCGCCCTAACCTGGAGGCGCACTTCATGTCCGACACCAAGGTGAAGGGACCGGCGTCCTACTTCCCCTCGATCGAGAAGACCTACGGACAGCCGGTCGCCCACTGGCAGAAGATCGTGCGCGACGCCTATCCGGCCAAGCACATGGATCTCGTCGCCGTGCTGAAAAGCGCGCATGGCTTGGGCCATGGTCACGCCAATGCGATCGTGGCCTACACCCTGGCCGAGGACGGCCTTAAATAGCCGCCTACTTCGCGTAGACGATCCGGCACTCGCCTTCGACCGTCGTGTAGCGCCCGTTGGCGGCGTCGACGAACGAGATGCGGCCGCCCTCGTCATACTCGACCTTGCCGGTCGAGCGGCCGGCGAAGGTCTGGGTCCCGTACGACCAGCAGACGATATCGGCCGGCTTGTCGTTCCACGTCGCCGCGCGCCGGGCTTGCTTGCTCTCGGTGCAGGCCGACAGGACCGGGAGGGTCAGGACGGCGAGAGCGACGACGGCGAGGCGCATGGGGTGGTCTCCGAATGAGCGGCGATTAAGAGCTTGGATCGCGCCGAGGCGCCACCCTTAGTCAGCGTCCCACTGGTACGCCTTGTCCAGCCAGTCGCCGAGGCGACCCTCCGGGCGAGCCAGGCCATGGATGCGGGTCATCTCGGCGTCGGACAGCTCGAAATCGAGAACGTCGAAGTTTTCGGCGATCCGGGCCGGATTGCTGGTGCGGGGGATGGCGATGATCCCCTGCTGGATGATCCAGCGCAGGGTGACCTGGCCGGGCGTCTTGCCGTGGGCGCGGCCGATCTCGATCAGCACAGGGTCCTGCGCGACCTTGCCCTGGGCCAGCGGCGACCAGGCGGTGATCGAGACGCCCAGCTGGTCGGCCTTGGCCTTCAGGGTCTTGAGCGACAGGTAGGGGTGATACTCGACCTGGTCGGTGGCGATTGGCGCCTCCGACAGCTTGGCGGCTTCCTCCAGCTGTGCCGACGGGAAGTTCGACAGGCCGATCGCGCGGGTCCAGCCCTTGGCGCGAACCGCGTTCAGGGCCTTCAGGGTTTCGGCCAGGGGGACCTCGGGCTTGGGCCAGTGCAGCAGCAGAAGATCGACGTAATCGACGCCCAGCTTTTCCAGGCTCTTCTCGGCCGAGCGCTGCAGATCACCATCGGCGAACTGGTCGATCCAGACCTTGGTGGTGAGGAAGATCTCGTCGCGCTTGACGCCGCTGTTCCTGATCGCCGCGCCGACATCGCGCTCGTTGCCATAGATCTGGGCGGTGTCGATGTGGCGGTAGCCGATCTCCAGGGCCTTCTCGACCAGGGGGACCGCGGTTCCGTTCTCCAGCTGCCAGGTGCCAAAGCCCAGGGCGGGCACCAGGACATCGCCTGAACGGACGGCGGGAACAAGCTTGGACATCGAAGGCTCCGAAAAGGGCGTCAGGCGGATAGGGGCTCGCTGGGGCTGGGCGCCACCCTGGCCCGAACGCGCGAAAGGGCGATGAAGATCAGCGCGACCAGCGCAAAGGCCACGCTCATCTCGACCATGGTCAGCAGCACCTGGGGATAGCCGCGCTTCGCGACGTTCATGAACGGATACGGATACCAGTTCGTCAGGGCGCCGTGGAGCAGCGTCCAGACCCCGAACAGGGCCGGGAAGGCCATGGCCTTGGCGGCGACGATCCAGCGCGCGGGGCCTTGTCCGCCGCGCAGCGCCACATCCAGCAGGAAGACGATCGGGGTGATGGTGTGCAGGATCGTATCGGAGACCTTGCGCAGGCCTTGCGGGTCCCACTGCGAGGCCAGCATGGTGTGATAGACGACGGCGGTGATCGCCAGATAGGTTGCGATCGCGGCGCGCGGACCGCTTTGCTCGGCCCAGGCGGCGAAGCGGCTTTGGGGCGCGACCAGGGGCGCGGTGAGCGCCGCGGCGGCCAGCAGGTTCGTCAGGATCGTGAAATAGCTGAAGAACTCGACCGACTTCACCGCCGCCGACACCAGGGTCTCGTCATAGACCATCAGGCCGTACTGCAGGGCGGGGCCAAGGCAGGCGACCAGCGCGATCGGGATGCGCCAAAGGGCGAGCGGGCCTTTCATCGAATCTCCGTCGGATGGTCTGCGTCCCAGGCCTTTAGCACCGACTTGGGCGCTGTGGCGCGCCACTGGCGCAGCAAGAGCCGCTCGACCGTGCCCGGATGCGCCTGCGCCAGGCGGACCAGAACATAGGGGTAGTTCCGGAAGTGGTCGGTGAAATGGAAGATGTCGGGTTCGGCCTCGACCAGCATGTCGCGTTCGTCGAACGGCACGGCCGGACAGACCAGGCTCTCGCCGTCCTCGAACAGGCGGGTCAGGAACTTGCCGTGCGCCTTCAGGCACGGCCGGCCATAGCTGGTCCCGTCGCTCACGCCGGGCAGGCGCAACGCAAAGGCGCGCACCTCGTCATAGGTCATGGGCAAGCCCTCCCGCGCAGGACTATAGGAGGCGAATGGACGCTGAGAACCCCCTGAAGACGCCGGTGCTGGTGCTGGGCGCGACCAGCCTGATCGGGCGCCACCTGATGGCGCGCCTGAAGGATGAGGGCTTGGACCCCGTCGCCTTCAGCCGCCGCCCGCCGTCGGGCGACGCCTGCTGGATCGGCGGGGACTTGAAGGACCCGGACCTCGCCGAGCGTCTGCCGGTGGCCGCGACAGTGTTTTCCCTGTCACCGATCTGGCTCCTCCCGCCGGCCCTGCCGGCGCTGAAGGCGCGCGGTATGGCGCGCTTGGTCGCCTTCTCCTCGACCAGCCGGTTCACCAAGACCGACTCGCCGGTCGCGGCCGAACGCGCTGTGGCGGCGGCGCTGGCCGAGGCGGAACAGGCGATCGAGGCCTGGTGCGTCGCCAACGGCGTCGCCTGGACGATCCTGCGCCCCACCCTGATCTATGACGAAGGCTACGACGAGAACGTCAGCCGCATCGCCCGGCTGGTGCGGCGGTTCCATGTGATGCCGCTGTCGGGGGCGGGGGAGGGGCTGCGCCAGCCGGTCCACGCCGAAGACCTGGCCGCCGGCGCCCTGGCCGCCGCCCATGCGCCGGCCGCCACGAACCGCGCCTACGAGCTCGTCGGCGGCGAGACGGTCAGCTACCGCGTGATGGTCGACCGCGTCTTCGAGGGCTTGGGCAAGACGCCCCGCAGCCTGCCGATGCCGACCTGGCTGTTTGGCCTGCTCATGCGCCTAGCCAAGCCGTTCTATCCTGGCGCCACGACGGCCATGGGGACCCGCATGGGCCAGGACCTGACCTTCGATTCGTCGGACGCGGCGCGGGACTTTGGCTGGAGCCCGCGCCGTTTCCATCCGCGCTTTTCGGCCCGCTGACCGCGCCCGCCTATTCGACCCCCGTCGCGCTCCAGACGCCCAACTCGTTGCCCGACGGGTCGGTGAAGTGAAAGCGACGCCCGCCCGGGAAGCTGAAGATCGGCGCGGTGATCACGCCGCCGGCCTTGGTGACCTTGTCCAGCATGGCCTCCAGGTCGTGGGCGTAGAGGATGACCAGCGGCCTGTCGCTGGACTCCTCCTGCGGCTTGGCGAAGCCGCCGTCCGCGCCCTGGCCCTCAAAGGCCACATAGTCGGGGCCATAGTCGACGAAGCTCCAGCCGAAGGCGGCGGAATAGAACGCCTTGGTCGCCGGCAGGTCGCCGCCGGGCCACTCGATGTAGTCGATCTTGCCGTCTTCGCGCATGGTGGTCTCAGCTCCGGATGTTCCTGAATTGTTCTAGTTCGCCGTCAGGGCAGAGTCCAGACGCTGGTGCGCTTGACGGCCATGTCCTCCAGCTCGCGGGTGGTCTCGACCTGATACTCGGCCAGTTTCAAGAGGTCGTCCTTGCGGAAGTAGGTGCGGCCCGGATCGCCGATCAGCACCGTCGAGCCCTGGGCGCGGCCGCGCCGCAGCCAGTCCATCACCGCCTCGGCCATGGGCTTCTCGTAACAGATGTCGCCGGCCAGCAGGACCTGGGCCTCCGGCGGTGGGCCGCCCAGCAGATTGGCCTCGGTGAAGGCGACCGATACGCCGTTGGCTTCGGCGTTCAGGGTGACAGCCGCCTCGCAGAAGACGTCGATGTCATTGGCCAGCACGCTCGCCGCCCCCGCCTTCATCGCCGCGATGGCCACGAGGCCCGAGCCGGTGGCGAAGTCGAAGACGGTCTTGCCGGCCACGGTTTCGGGATGGTCGAGGATGTAGCGCGCCAGGGCCTGGCCGCCCGCCCAGGCGAACGCCCAGAACGGTGGCGGCAGGCCGATCTCCTCCAGCGCATCCTCGGTCAGCTTCCACAGCGGCGTGACCTCGTCGGCCAGATGCAGCGCCAGCTCCGGCGCGTGCGGCGGGTGCAGCAGCTGGGTGTTCTGGCGAATGAAGGCGCGGCGGCCCTCCAGGGTCTGGACGATCATCCCGCGCTTAGAGCATGCCGCGCGTCAGGCGGCGACCGCCGGTTTGCTAGACGCCGCCCTCAACACCGACAGATAGCCCGGCGCGGTCAGCATGCCCTGGGTCAGGCCCTTCTTCTCCAGCACCCGATGCGCCAACGGCAGGTTCCAGCACGGGGTGTGCATGAACATGTGATGTTCGGCGTGGAAGTTGACGTAGTAGGGCGCAATCAGGGCGCGCTCGATCCAGTTGGCGTTCGTGGTGCGGGCGTGGCGGAACGGGTCGGGCTCGTCCTTGGCCACCAGGGCGTGCTCGGCGATGTTGCGCAGGCGCGTGACCAGCGGGAACCAGGTGGCCATCGGTACGATCCAAAGCGCCAGCCACGCCCACCACAGGCCCATGGCCGAGAGCGCGACCAGGATGCCGAGGTTCCACAGCAGGAACGGCCTTTGCCGCGCGATCTCGCCGGCGAAGATCGCGCCCTTCGGCGCATCGCCCTTCATCTTGCCGAGCAAAGGCCCGAAGCGCTGCTTGAAGAAGGTCTGGCCGGTCAGGTCGCGGATCATCTTGCGGCGCAGCGAGCGCCGCGTGGTCGGGAAGGGCGCTGATAGGACGAGGTCAGGATCCTCGGCCTGCTGGGCGTATTTGTGATGGCTGAGGTGATAGGGGCGATAGCCGGCCAGCGAGGCGCCGACCGGCGCGGCGCACAGCCATTCACCCAGCCAGTCGTTGATCTTGAGATTGGGATGCAGCCCGCCATGCGCGGCCTCGTGCATCAGGATCGCCAGGCCCAGCTGCCGCGCGCCGATCAGCATCACGGCCAGCACGTAGGTGAGCGGATTGGGAAAGGCCACGAACAGCGCCCCGGCGGCGAGGATCACGCCCCAGGCGTGGGCCACCATCCAGACGCCGCGCCAGGACGAGCGCGCGGAAATCCGCGTCCATTCCTCGGGCGTGAACAGGTCCAGCGGTTTGACGCGCGGAGCAACGGCCATGCGACGAGCATCGCACAGTCCGCCTGGGCTCGACAGCGTGACCCGACGTCACGACATCGCGCCGGCGCCCCCATCCCCAACCCCTTCCCCGTGAGGGGGAAGGGGCTTTTCTAGAAACTGACCCCCGGCTTCCAGAGCCCGGCCACCAACCCCACGAACACCAGCAACCCCGCCAGCGCGTTCGACTTGAAGAGCTTCAGCGCGCCGGGACCATCCTCGATCCGCACGGCGGCGGCCTGCCGCGACAGGTGCAGGGCGAACAGCGCCGCCAGCGGCAGGAACAGCGGGCCGATGTCGCCGATCCAGCCGGCGATCACCAGCAGGATGAAGCTGACCAGATAGAAGCCCGCGACGCCGATCTGGACGTGCTGGCCAAGCCGCCGGGTCGAGGACTTGATCCCCGCCAGGGCGTCGTCCTCGATGTCCTGGATCGCGTAGATCGTGTCATAGCCCAGGGTCCAGAAGATGCCCGAGGCGTAGAGCAGGGCGGCGGACCACGACAGATGCCCGGTGGCGGCGGCGTAGCCCAGAAGGGCGCCCCAGTTGAAGGTCAGGCCCAGCCACGCCTGCGGCCACCAGGTGATCCGCTTCATGAAGGGATAGGCGGCCACGAGGGCGAGCGACAGCACGCCCAGCAGGATCGCGGTCCAGCCCAGGCCAATCAGGATCAGGAAACTGACGAGGCAGCAGCCGACGACGAACAGCCAGGCCTGCTTGACGCTGATCAGCCCCGCCGGGATCGGGCGCATGGCCGTGCGGGCCACCTGGGCGTCGAAGTCGCGGTCGACGATGTCGTTGAAGGCGCAGCCGGCCGCCCGCATCAGGGCCGCGCCGACGAACACCGCCAGCAGCAGCAGCGGATTGGGCCAGCGGCCCTGCTCGGCGGCGGCCAGGGCGATCCCCTGCCAGCCCGGCAGCATCAGCAGCCAGATCCCCACCGGCCGGTCGAACCGGCCCAGCTTCAGCCAGGGCCGCAGGCGCTCGGGCGCGTGGCGGTCGACCCAGTTGGTGGCGGCGGCGTCGGGCAGGACGCCAGGAGGGCTTTGGGCGGCGGTCATGCGGCGAGGCTTAACCCGTGAGCGCGGGCTCGTCCCATAGGGAAGATCGATGTCTCTGCGAAAAACGATCAATTGGATTTATTTGCCCCTCGGCGCGAAGGTCTTGGTGTAGCCCGAGGAGTTCTCGCCATGACCCTGTCACCCCTTTCCGGCGCTGTGCTCCGCATCCTGGCCTGGAGCCTGCTGCTGGCCGGCGGCGTGGCCGGGATCGTTCTGCCCCGCCCGGTCACCACGGCCTTATGGACGGCCGCGACCCGGCTGTTCGCGAAGGCCGGAGACGCGGGGATGGTCGCCCGCCTGACCTCGGCGACCAAGTTTGGGCCGCGCATCCGGCGGTGTCTGGCCAAAGCGCCGCGCCAGGCGACCCCGCGTCTGAGCCTCGCTTAAGGGATGGAGGTGTTGCGAGCGGCTCTCAATCCTCTCGACAGCGGGGTCTCGGGGCGCGAGGATCGGCGCATGGCTTTCGCCGTCCAGGACCGCCGTTCGCGCCGCCGTCGCCTCACCCGCGTCGAGCGCTGGGTGCTGGACGGGATGGGCGGCGCGCTTCTGGCCACCGGCGCGGTCGGGGCGGTGGTGCCGGGCATGCCGACGACGGTGTTCTGGATCGGCGCGGTGCTGTGCTTCCTGAAAACCCGCCCGCACGCCGTGCGCCCGATGCTGCGCGTGCCGGTGGTGGGGCCCGCGATCCGCTGGTTCCTGCGCTGGCGACCGTTCGGCGGCGGGCGCAGGAAAGGAAAAACTCTCCCATAGGTGGGATAGGCAGCCAAAAAGCCCTATCTCCCGCGCCATGACCGACTTCCTCGAGGACGAAGACGAGACCGGCGCCAAGAAGCGCGCGCTGTCCAACCGCCAGGTGCTGGGCTTCGTCGCCCGGTTCTGGAAGCGGCGGCCGGTGCTGTTTGGCCTGGGCGTCGGCCTGACCCTGGTGGCGGTGGCCTTCGATCTGGCGCTGCCCTACGCCTCGGGCTACCTCGTCGACACCGTGGCCACTAAGCCGCGCGGCGATGGGCAGGCCTGGTCGGCCCTGGCGATCTTTGTCGGCGTCTATTTCGCCTTCGCGGTGGTGCGCAACATCGCCCACCGGTTCTGGATCCCGCTGGCGGCCCGGAACATGGAGGAGATGACCAACGAGAGCTTCGCCAAGGTGCAGGCCTTCTCGTCGGACTGGCACGCCGACAGCTTCGCCGGCGCCACCGTGCGCAAGCTCACCCGCGCCATGTGGGGCTATGACAGCGTCACCGACGCGGTGACCATCTGGCTGGGGCCGGGGTTCATCGTGCTGATCGGCCTGTCGGTCGCCATGCTGGTGCGCCAGCCGCTGGCGGGCGTGATCTCGCTGGTCGTGGTGGCGGCCTATCTGACGGTGAACCTCGTCATCACCGAGCGCTATGTGCGGCCATCAAATCTCAAGTCCAACGCGCTGGACTCCAAGATCGGCGGGGCCCTGGCGGACGCGGTCACCTCCAACCCGACGGTGAAGAGCTTCGGCGCCGAAAGCCGCGAGGCCGAGCGTCTGGCGCAGGTCACGGCGCAGTGGCGCGAGGCGGTGATGGTCACCTGGAACCGCTTTACCGACGTATGGCTGGGCCAGAACCTGCTGCTGGTCGTCCTGCAGGCCGGCCTGACCGGGGCCATGGTCTGGGGCTGGGCGAAGGGGACGGCCACGCCCGGCGACGTCGCCTTCGCCATCACCGCCTTCATGCTGATGAGCGGCTACCTGCGCAATCTCGGCGAAAACATCCGCATGCTGCAAAAGGGCCTGGACGACACCGAGGATGTCGCCGCCTGGACCCGGCTTGCGCCTCAGATCGCCGATGATCCGAACGCCCCCGACTTCCAGCCAGGACCGGGCGCGATCGAATTCCAGGACGTGACCTTCCGCTACAAGGCGGCCGGGGCGCCGCTGTACGACCGGTTCAGTCTGAAGATCGCCCCCGGCGAGCGGGTGGCGCTGGTCGGGCCGACGGGCTCGGGCAAGTCGACCTTCGTCAAGCTGATCCAGCGCCTGCACGACCTGCAGGACGGGGCGGTGGTCATCGATGGCCAGGACGTGTCGGCGGTGAAGCAGGCGTCCTTGCGCCGCGCCATCGCGGTGGTGCCGCAGGACCCGGCCCTGTTCCACCGCAGCTTGTTTGAGAACATCGCCTACGGCAAGCCGGACGCCACCCGCGAGGAGGTCGAGGACGCCGCCATCAAGGCCCGCGCCCACGAGTTCATCCTGCGCCTGCCCAAGGGCTACGACACTCTGGTCGGCGAGCGGGGCGTCAAGCTGTCGGGTGGAGAGCGGCAAAGGGTGGCCATCGCCCGCGCCTTTCTGGCCGACGCGCCGATCCTCGTCCTGGACGAGGCGACCTCGTCGCTGGACGTCGAGACCGAAGGCCACGTCCAGGCCGCCGCCGAGGCGCTGATGGAAGGCCGCACGACAATCGTCATCGCCCACCGCCTGTCGACGGTGCGCGGCGCCGACCGGATTCTCGTCTTCCAGGGCGGCCGCGTCGTCGAGGAAGGCCGCCACGCCGAGCTGACCGCCAAGGGCGGGGTCTATGCGCGGCTCAACGCGATCAGCGCGGGGGTGGGTTAGAAGGGGGCCGAACTTAGCGGTCCCGGCGCGATTGGCGGCCCCTGCGGCCGATCCGCTTTGGCCGGTGATGCGGTCTGGCAACCCGCCGCGGAGGGGCGGATCAACAGGCTCTGTCCGCCAATTCTAAGGTCTTTGCGGGGGCTGGGCTCGATCATCGCGAAATCCCCGGCCTTCAAGGCTTCGTCGATGTTCGGCGACTCGCAGGCGGTGTCGGCGACGGCGGTCTTGCGCCACTGACCGTCGCGTTTCTGGAAAACGTCGAATTCGCCGCCAGCGCCCAGCAAAACGTCGGCCGTCCCATCGCTATCGACATCCATCACCAAGGCCGGGCACTCCGAGCCAGACATCAGACAGATCGAGCCGGTGTCCTCGCCCCAAGTCTGACTGACGAAGTCGTCGGGCAGCCTGGCGCCGGTCGGATAGGCCTTGATCTTGGAGAGATCCAACTTCTTCGGCGCCTCCGGGGCGCGAGACGGGCGATTGTAGTCCGGCGCTAGCGCTTCGCCGGCCCGCTTGGCGATCTCGGGATTGGCGCTCGCCTTCAGTCCTTCGAGCGCCTCGCGCCCATAGCGCCCCGCGTCAAACCGCAGGAAGGCGTAGTCGAACTTGTCCGCCATGACCTTGCCGACCGCCAGCCGCTTAACCTGGCTGGCCACCGACAGTCGCGCCGGGTCGGCGAGCGGGGTGAAGAGGGCGATCAGCAGCAGGACGCACACGGCGGCCATGATCGGATTGGTGCGCTCCAGCGGCTTCATCCAGGGGCCGGGCTTTACGGCCGCGAGCGCGTAGCCGATCGTGAAGCCGATGGCGACCAGCAGGAAGACGCCGGCGATGACCCGCTCGGGCGTCAGGCCGTACTGGTCGATCCGCAGCCACAGGGCGTAGCCGGCCAGGATCACGATCGGAATCAGCAACAGGCCCGCGATGCGCGCCGCGAGGCGCGGGATCAGGTGGGGCGGCTCTTCGCCGTCCTGGTAGGCGGCGTTGATCAGCAGGATCAGGGCGGCGGCCGCTGACAGCAAAAGGGCGGTGGCGGCCTTGGTGCCCCAGAGCGGCGCTAGGCCCGTGAAGGGCAGGGTGGCCAGGAACCCGCCACCGATCAGCACCATCAGCGGCAACAGCCAGCCCAGCAGGGTCAAACCGACCGTCAGGGCGCCGCGCACCAGGCCCGCGCGCGCCTCGGTCAGCTGTACGGCCATGTGGACGGCGGCGGCGAACATCAGGCCCGTGGCCGGGAAGGCGAAGGCGGTCTCGCCGATCAGCTTGCCGATGGCCTCGATCCCGATCAGCTTGAACAGGGCCGCAGCCAGGAACAGCAGCAGCCAGAAGGCGCCGGTGAAGGCCAGCGACAGCGCCAGCCGCACGCCGTTGGTCCAGGTCAGGTCGAAATAGGCCTCATAGGGCGCGACCGGCTTGCCGGCCGCGTCGGCGGGCTGGACCAGGTGGTGGGCGATGAACAGCATGGCGGCGGTCGCCAGGAACAGCGGCGGCGACAGCGGGCTGGCCCCGATCCGGTCGGGGGCGGCGCCGACCCAGGCGGCGTGGACGGCCAGGATCGCCGTGACGACGGTGGCGACCGCGGTCCAGATCAAGAGGTTCGTGCGCCGCATCGCCGACAGCGCCGCCAGCGGCAGCAGCGGGATCATCAGCACGCAGACCAGCACCGGCGCATACAGCATCGGCTGGGTGGCGGGCCAGGTCTTCGACTCGTCAGCCTTCTGCAGCAGGAAGAGCGCGATCCCCTGGGCCAGGCCGATGGCCAGCCGAAGAATGGCGGCGTCGCGCGATCGCCTGACGTCCATGGCGAGGTCCTCCCGTTTGCGCCCACACGATCACGTTGGCGCCAGGTTGTGAAGCTTTCCGGCTTGCCGTAGCAATTTCGCCCTCAGTGGAGGGGTATCGATGAAACAGTCTTTCCGGTCGGGTCTGCTGGCCCTGGTCGCCGTCGCGGCTCTGTCGGGTCCGGGCGCGTTCGCTCCGGCCGCCTTCGCTCAGGACAAGGGCGGCGACAAGCCCGCGGCCGAAAAGTCGGCGTCGGACCTGCCCGCGTTCCCCGCCGAGAAGTCGGTCAAGCAGACGACCGTCCTCGCCGGCAAGGCCCTGGCCTATACCGCCACGGTCGGCGCCCTGCCGGTGCGCGACGAGAAGGGCAAGAAGATCGCCGAGGTGGTCTACACCGCCTACACCCTGGACGGTCCGCGCGATCCCAAGCGTCCGATCACCTTCGCCTTCAACGGCGGTCCGGGCGCGGCCAGCGTCTATCTGAACTTCGCCCTGGGTCCCAAGCGCGTGCAGTTCGGCGCCGAGGGCGACAGTCCTTCGGACTTCAGCAAGCTGGACGACAATCCGGCCTCGTGGCTGGATTTCACAGACCTCGTCTTCATCGACCCCGTTGGCACCGGCTTCTCGCGCTCCCTGGTCAATGAGGACGAGACCAAGAAGCGCTTCTATGGCGTCAAGCAGGACATCGACTACCTGTCGCGGATCGTCTTCGACTATCTGGTCAAGACCGATCGCCTGACCGCGCCGAAGTATCTGGTGGGCGAAAGCTATGGCGGCTTCCGGGGGCCGCGCCTGGCCTATACCCTGCAAACCGATCTCGGCGTGGCGGTGAAGGGCGTGGTGCTGGTCTCGCCGCTGCTGACCAGCGCCGGCCGGGTCTCGCAGGAGATCTCGCCGCTGCCGGCCATGTGGACCCTGCCGTCGATCGCGGCGGCCAAGCTGGAGCGCGACGGTAAACTCACGCCCGAGAGCATCAAGGCGGTCGAGGACTATACGCGCGGCGAGTACATGGTCGACCTGATGAGGGGCTCCGACCCCGCCGCGCTAGATCGCCTGACAGCCAAGGTCTCGGCCATGACCGGCCTGGATCCGACCTATGTCCGCCGCGTGGGCGGTCGCCTGGAGACTCAGTCGTTCTTGCGCGAGGTTTTCCGTGACAAGGGGCGCTTGGGCAGCCGCTACGACAGCAACGTCACCTCGCTGGATCCCTTCCCGTTCGCGCCGGAGCAGGAGGTCAACGACCCGATCCTCGACGCGATCATCGCCCCGACCACCAGCGCGATCGTCGACTTCACCACCCGCGTCGTCGGATGGAAGCCCGAGGCCCGCTATGAGGCGCTGTCCTACAAGGTCAACGGCCAATGGGACCGCGGCCGCGGCCCCGACACCGAGTCGGTCACCGACCTGCGCAAGATCGTCTCGGTCGATCCCAAGCTGAAGGTGCTGATCGTGCACGGCTACAACGACCTGTCGTGCCCGTTCTTCGCCTCGCGCCTGATCGTCGACGCCATGCCGGCGACGGCCCAAGGCCGCGTGATCCTGTCCAACTATGCAGGCGGCCACATGTTCTACAGCCGCCCCGACAGCGGGGCCGCGTTCCGCAAGGACGTGATGGCCCTGTACGGCGCGAAATAGTCGAGGCGTGGTGTCGGCGGGGCGCTTCGCCAAACGTCCTCCGTCCATTCCACAGAGAAGTGATCGATGATGAAGCCCCCCGCCGCATCCGTTGACGACTATCTGGCCAAGCTGCCCGCCGATCAGCGCGCGGCCTTGGAGACGTTGCGCGGCCAGATTCGCGCGGCCGCGCCAGAGGCCGTCGAGGCGATCAGCTATGGCCTGCCGACTTTCAAGCTGAACGGGAACCTTGCGCACTTCGGCGCGGCGGCCAAGCACTGCGCGTTCTATCCCGGTGCGGTGATGGACGTGTTCGCCGAGCGCCTGGCCGGCTTCGAGACCGCCAAGGGTACGATCCGCTTCCAGCCGAACGCGCCGCTGCCGCCGGATCTGGTGGAAGACATCGTCCGCTATCGGGTGGCGCGGAACGCGGAGGTCGCCGCGGAGCGGAAGGCGCGGAAGAGGAAGGCCTAGAACACCCCCTCCGTCACGCGGCTGCGCCGCGCGCCACCTCCCCCGCAAGCGGGGCAGGAGAGGATTGCGTCCTCCTCACCCGCATCGCGGGGGAGGTGGCGCCGCGCCGATAGGCGCCGTGACGGAGGGGGAGCAGCTACCGCGCCAGCCGGCCGTCCTCCAGCGCCGCCGGCTCGAACGGGAAGATCACGTCCGGATCGGGCTTGGCCACGCCCTTGGCGATCTTCTTGTCGCCCGCCGCATGCAGCAGCCAGCGGATCACATTGAGCCGCGCGGCCTTCTTGTGGTCGGCGCGGACGCAGATCCAGGGCGCGATGTCGCTGTGGGTGCGCATCAGCATCTCGTCGCGGGCCTTGGTGTAGTCGTCCCACTTCTCCTGGGCGACGGCGTCCAGAGGGCTGGTCTTGAAGGCCTTGAGCGGGTCTTCGCGGCGGGACTTCAGGCGCTTGGCCTGCTCCTCGCGGCTGATGTCCAACCAGAACTTTACATAGCGCAGGCCGTTCTCAACCAGCATCCGCTCGAAGGCCGGGACGTCGCGCAGGAACTGTTCCTGCTGCTGCGGCGTCGAGAACTCCATCACCCGCTCGACGCCCGCCCGATTGTACCAGGAGCGGTTGAACAGAACCGCCTCGCCGCAGGCCGGCAGCCATTCGACATAGCGCTGGAAGTACCACTCGCTGCGCTCGCGGTCGGTGGGCTTGGGCAGGGCCACCACCGTGGTGGCGCGCCGCGACAGGTGCTCGGTGATCCTCGCGATCACGCCGTCCTTGCCGGCGGCGTCGCGGCCCTCGAAGACCACGAGGATCTTGTCGCCGTCCTTGATGGCCTTTTTCTGCAGGGCGATCAGCGCCAGCTGCAGCTGGACGAGTTCGGCCTCGTCGTCGTCGGACTTGCTCATCCGGCGAGCCTACCCTCGAAAATCCCTATTTGTCGCGCCTTCGGGCGGCGAAACCGCTTTACACTTTCGCCTCAGGCGCTCGAGTTGCGCTAGAAGGACGGCATGATCCGTCTGTTCGTTCCCAACGACCTTTCCGCCGGGGCCGGCGTCGTCCCGACCGTCGACCAGTCGCGCTACCTGACCTCGGTGATGCGTCTGTCAGTCGGCGCCGAGCTTTTGCTGTTCAACGGCCGCGACGGCGAGTGGCGCGCGACCATCATCGAGGCCACCAAGCGCGGCTGCCTGCTGAAGGCCGAGGAACAGACGCGGCCGATGCATCTGGGTCCGGACCTTGATTTGATCGTCGCCATGGTCAAGCGCGGTCGGGTCGAGACCATCGTCGAGAAGGCCGCTGAGCTGGGCGCGCGCCGGGTGCGCCTGACCATTACCCGCCGGACCAATGTCGATTTCGTCAAGCTGGGGCGTCTCGACGCTATCGCCATGGAGGCCGCCGAGCAGACCGGCCGCCTGGACGTGCCCGAGGTGGCCGACCCCGAGAAGCTGGACAAGATCCTGGACGGCTGGGATCCGGCCCGACGCCTGGTTTTCTGCGACGAGGGCGGCGACGCCAGGCCCGCGATCGAGGCCCTGGCGGGGACCGGCGGCCCGGCCGCCATCCTGATCGGGCCCGAAGGCGGCTTCGCGCCCGAGGAGCGCGAGCGCCTGCGCGGGCTGTCCTTCGTCACGCCGGTGTCGCTGGGCCCGCGCATCCTGCGCGCCGACACGGCGGCCATTTCGGCCATGACTCTCTGGCAGGCTGCTGCCGGGGATTGGCGGTAGTCCGCAGATAAGCTCAAGGTGGCCCCTTGAGGTTCGCAAAGAAAACGCCCAACTGGGCGTGACCGATTAGGATCGCCGTCGGCGGAGAGCATGGGCCCTCTCTTTCCGCAGCACCGCAACACCCTGGGGAGGGACGGCTTGCATGGCCGACACCGCTAGCGTTCAGGAGCGTCAGCTGACGCTCGACGACCTCACCGCCTATTTCGCCAAGGGCTCCAAGCCCAAGGCGGCCTTCCGTGTGGGGGCCGAGCACGAGAAGTTCGGCTTCTATCTGGGCTCACACGAACCGGTTCCCTACGAGGGGGACAAGGGCGTCCACGCCCTGCTGACCGGGCTGCAGCGCTTTGGCTGGACGCCCGTCATGGAGGGCGATGTCATCATCGGCCTCGAGCGCAACGGGGCCAATGTCAGCCTGGAGCCGGGCGGACAGTTCGAACTGTCCGGCGCGCCGCTGTCGACCATGCACGAGATCTGCGAGGAGACCGGCCAGCACCTGGACGAGGTCAAGACCGTCGCCGACGAGCTGGGCCTGGGCTTTACGGGTCTGGGCTTCTCGCCCAAGTGGACGCGCGCGCAGGTGCCGGTGATGCCCAAGGGGCGCTACGTGATCATGCGCAACTACATGCCCAAGGTCGGCAATCTGGGCCTCGACATGATGCTGCGCACCTGCACGGTGCAGGCCAATCTCGACTTCTCCAGCGAAGCCGACATGGTCGCGAAGTTCCGCATGAGCCTGGCTTTGCAGCCGATCGCCACGGCCCTGTTCGCCAATTCTCCGTTCACGGAAGGTAAGCCCAACGGCTTCCTGTCAGCCCGGGCCAATGTCTGGACCGACACCGATCCCAACCGGACTGGCCTCCTGGACTTCGTGTTCGAGGACGGCTTCGATTTCGAGCGCTACGCCCGCTACGCGCTGGATGTGCCGATGTACTTCGTCAAACGCGGCGACAAGTACATCGATGTGGCCGGCCGGTCGTTCCGCGACTTCATCGAGGGCAAGCTGCCCGAGCTGCCGGGCGAGATCGCCACGATGAAGGACTGGGCCGACCACACCACGACCGCCTTCCCCGAAGTGCGCCTGAAGACCTATCTGGAAATGCGCGGCGCCGACGCCGGCCCCTGGAGTCGTCTGTGCGCCCTGCCGGCCTTGTGGACCGGCGTCTTCTATGACCACGCCGCGCTCGCCGCCGCCTGGGACCTCTGCAAGGACTGGACGATCGAGGATCGCGAGGGCCTGCGTCGCGACGTGCCCAAGCTTGGCCTCAAGGCCAAGGTCGCGGGCCGCACGGTCCAGGACGTGGCCAAGGACTTCGTCGCGATCGCCAAGTCTGGCCTCAAGAATCGCGCCCTGCTGAACGGCGGCTTCCTGGACGAGACGATCTATATGGGCGAGCTGGAGCAGATCGCCGACAGCGGGATCACCCCGGCCGAGAAGCTCTTGTCGCTGTACAACGGCGCCTGGGGCGGAGACATCGATCGCGTCTTCACCGACTGCGCGTACTAGTCGTCCGCGAGAGGCTGATCAGAGAATCGCCCGAACCGCTGCGATCAGACCAATCCAAAGCCCGACCGTGGCGGCGAGCGCCAGAAGCCGGCCCCAGGCGAGGCGGCGTTGCGGTCGAATTGCGGTCGCGTGAACAGCCTGATCATAGGAGACGTAGGCCATGGTTTCCTCCGTGCGTCTCTGGCGGACGCTGGGGCGATGGTCGCGCTCCCAAGGGTTAAAAGCGCCTTAATTCGCGGTTTCGATCAAGGGGGCGCAATGTCGCGGTCGGGGGTATCTGCGTCGCCCGTTTCCCGTTCTGGATCGGGCATGGCGGGCCTGGGCTCTGGCGCCCACGCAAGGCGTTGCTTGTGAAACCCTCTCCCGCGTGGTCTTCTCGCCGCCAAATTGGGGCCGGCGGGGACGATTTGACCAAATGGGGGGTCAGTTTCCGCCTCTCGTCACGTTCTAAGGCTAGCGTATGAACATCGTTATCGCCGTGGGCATCCTGGTCACGCTCGTGACCGGCATCCCGGTCCTTGTCCAATTGCTCAAAGGCCATCCGCGCGGCCTGATCATCTGTTTCCTGGCCGAGATGTGGGAGCGCTTCTCCTACTACGGCATGCGCGCGATCCTGATCTTCTACCTCACGCAGCACTTCCTGTTCGATCCGAAGACGGCGTCAGGGCACTACGGGTCCTACACAGCGCTCGTCTATCTGGTGCCGCTGCTGGGCGGCTTCCTGGCCGACAAGTGGCTAGGCACGCGCAAGGCCGTGGCGTTCGGCGCCGTCCTTCTGGTCGCCGGCCACCTGGCCATGGCGGTCGAAGGCAAGCCCGCTGTCCAGACCCTGACCTATCAGGGCGCAACCTATGAGTTCCAGGCCGAGGGCCGCGGTCAGAACCGCGAGGCCAAGCTGGTGATCGACGGCAAGGCCTACGAGGTCGCCGCCACCAAGGTCGGCGATTTCGAGATCAAGGGCCTGCCCGCCAACGCGCCGCTGCCCGCCGTGCTGCCCAAGTCGGACTACAAGCTGGACGTCACCGGTCGCGACCCGCTGTATCTGAACATCTTCTGGTTCTCGCTGTCGCTGATCATCCTGGGCGTCGGCTTCCTGAAGCCGAATATCTCGACCATCGTCGGCCAGCTCTATCCGCAGGGCGATCCGCGCCGGGATCCGGGCTTCACCCTCTACTACTACGGCATCAACCTGGGCTCGTTCTGGGCCTCGATCCTCTGCGGCCTGCTGGGCGTCAATGTCGGCTGGTGGGCGGGCTTTGGCCTGGCCGGGATCGGCATGCTGGCCGGCTTCATCGTCTTCGTGCTGGGCAAGCCCTGGCTGGACGGCAAGGCCGAGCCGCCGGAGCCCAAGGTGCTGAAGGAAAAGGTCGCCGGTCCCATCAACCGCGAGCTGGCCATCTACGGCTTGTCTCTGGTGGGCCTCATCGGGATCTTCTTCCTGGTGCAGTTCAACGCCATCGTCGGGGTCGCCCTCAACATCGGCATCCTGGCCTCGCTGGGCTATATCGGCTTCTTCATGTTCACCAAGTGCGCCAAGGAAGAGCGCGAGCGCCTGGCGCTGGCCGTGTTCCTGATCTTCGGCGCGGTGGTGTTCTGGACCCTGTTCGAACAGGCCGGCTCGTCGCTCAGCCTGTTCGCCGCCACCAATGTCCAGCTGGATCTCGTCCGCGAGCCGGTCCGGCTGTTCAGCGGCGCGGTGACCCTGGCCACGCCCGATCAGCTGGCCAAGGCGGGTATCGACGCGGCTTCGACCTTCTGGGTCGACACCAGCTTCAACGCCCCGCAGACCCAGGCGCTGAACGCTGGCTGGATCCTGATCTTCGCGCCCGTGTTCGCGGCGGTCTGGACGTTCCTGGGCGCGCGCGGCAAGGATCCAAATCCGGTGATCAAGTTCGGCCTGGCCCTGATCCAGGTCGGCGCGGGCTTCCTGCTGTTGCAGTGGGGCTCCACCTTCGCCGACGGCGCCTTCAAGCTGCCGCTGATCTTCCTGGTGCTGATGTACATGCTGCACACCACCGGCGAGCTGTGCATGTCGCCGGTCGGCCTGTCGCAGATGACCAAGCTGTCGCCCGCCTCGGTGGTGTCGTTCATGATGGCCGTCTGGTTCCTGGCCGTGGCGATCGCCCAGTGGGTCGGCGGCAAGATCGCCGGTCTGGCGGCCACCGAGACGGTCGGCGGCCAGGTGCTGGACCCCGGCGCGGCCCTGGCCGCGTCGCTGAAGGTCTTCAACATCATCGGCCTGGTGGCGGTCGCGATCGGGATCGGCTTCCTCTTGCTGTCGCCGGTCCTCAAGAAGTGGTCGCACGGCGCCGACGACGTCGGCGCGCCCAAGAAGGCCTAAAGCGGGGCGACCTAAGCAAAGAGGGGCCCCGGCGACGATCCGGGGCCCCTCGCGGAGACGTGGAGGGGACCACGTCTCACCTTCGGGTGGGACGGTCCTCGCGGTGGCTCAAACCGCGGGGACCGCTTCCGTTCCCAACCCGAAAGGTCCGGACAATGGCGTCCTGAGATCGACGGTGCCCGCCGGGCGCCGTTGAGGAAAGTTACAAGCCGGACAGGTGGATTAAACCTTTGCAAGGTGGCGCCGGGCCGCGACCCGTCCGCCGTGGGACCCAGGCGCAGGTGACGTTATGAGCCGACTTTCGATCCCCCTCGCCCTCGCTGATCTGAACGCGCCCGACGGCGCGGCGCTGCTGGCGCTGAACAACGCCCACGCCGTGGAATTGTCCTGGCTGGAGCCCGAACGGCTGGCGCATCTGGTCGCACAGGCGTTCCTGGCGCGGCGTGTGGGCGTGGCCGACGCCCTCTTGCTGACCTTCGACCAGGACGCCGACTACGACAGCCCCAACTTCCTGTGGTTCCGCGCCCGCTATCCGACGTTCGTCTATGTCGACCGCATCGTCGTCGCCGACAGTGCGCGGGGCAGGGGGCTGGCCAAGGCGCTCTATGACGACCTCTTCGCCGCGGCCAAGGCGGCGGGACACGAGCGGATCGTCTGCGAGGTCAATTCCGACCCGCCCAATCCCGCCTCGGACGCCTTCCATGCGGCGCTTGGCTTTGTCCCGGTGGGGACGGCCGAGATCCATGGCGGGAAGAAGACGGTGACGTATCTGGAGCGGCGGCTTTAGAAAAACGCCCCCTCCGCCGCGCCACCTCCCCCGCAGGCGGGGCAGGAGGGTTGCGGTGGCATCTTCTCCTCACCCGTAAAACGGGGGAGGTGGCGCGATGCGAAGCATCGTGACGGAGGGGGCGCTTTCGGCGCCGCCCCTAGACCGCCGTCCCGCCCACGGTCAGGCCGGTGATCTTCAGCGACGGCTGACCCACGCCCACCGGCACGCCTTGGCCCGACTTGCCGCAGACGCCGATGCCCGGGTCGAAGTCGAAGTCGTTGCCGATCATCGTCACGCGGGTCAGGGCGCTGGGGCCGTCGCCGATCAGGGTGGCGCCCTTGACCGGAGCGGTGATCTTGCCGTCTTCGACGAGGTAGGCCTCGGTGCACTGGAAGACGAACTTGCCGTTGGTGATGTCGACCTGGCCGCCGCCGAAATTGGCGCAGTAGAGGCCGCGCTTCAGCGAAGCGATCATCTCCTGCGGATCGTGGTCGCCGGCCAGCATGCCGGTGTTGGTCATGCGCGGCATCGGCATGTGGGCGTAGGACTGACGGCGGCCGTTGCCGGTGGCCTTCATGCCCATCAGGCGGGCGCTCATCCGGTCGTGCATGTAGCCGACGAGAATGCCGTCCTCGATCAGGATGGTGCGCTCGGTGGGGGTGCCCTCGTCATCGACGGTCAGAGAGCCGCGGCGACCGGGGATCGATCCGTCGTCGAAGACGGTGACGCCGGGGGCGGCCACGCGCTCGCCGATGCGGCCTGAAAAGGCGCTGATGCCCTTGCGGTTGAAGTCGCCTTCCAGGCCGTGGCCGACGGCCTCATGCAGCAGCACGCCGTTCCAGCCGGGGCCCAGCACCACGTCCATCTCGCCGGCGGGGCAGGCGACGGCGTCCAGGTTCACGAGCGCCATGCGCAGGGCCTCATCGACCTGATCCTGCCACTTGTCGGGGCTGATCCAGGCGGCGAAGCCGGCGCGGCCGCCGGCGCCGGACGAGCCGCTCTCGCGGCGGCCGTCCTTCTCGACAGTGACCTGGACATTCACGCGCACCAGCGGGCGGACGTCGCGGATCAACCGGCCGTCGGCGCGGAGGATCTCGACGACGCGGCGCTCGCCGGCCATCGAGGCCATCACTTGCACGACGCGCGGGTCGCGGGCGCGGGCGAAGGCGTCGATCTCCTGCAGCAGGGCGACCTTGTCGGAGAAGTCCGGGGCGCTGACCGGATTGTCCTCGCCATAGAGCTTCTCGTTGGTGGCGCGCGGTCCTTCGGCGCTGACGCCGGCGTGGCCACGCTTGGCCAGGCTCGCCGAATCAGCGGCGCGGCGGATGGCGGCCTCGGAAATCTCGGCGGCGTGGGCGTAGCCGGCCGTCTCGCCGGCCACCACGCGCAGGCCAAAGCCCTCGCCCGAATCATAGGAGGCGCTCTTGAGGCGTCCGTCGTCGAAGACGAAGGCCTCGCTCTCGGAGCGTTCGAGGAACAGTTCGCCGTCGTCGGCGCCGGCCAGGGCTTCGCCCAGGATCGCGCGGGTGCGGTCGGGATCGACGCCGGCGGCGTCCAGGATCGACAGGGAAGAGGCGGGGATCGGAGCGTTCATGGTCCTACAGGTAAGACTTCCGAACGCGCTCGTCACCCCGCCCCTTTTGTCGCGGATCAGTACTCGCGGCGGATATCGCCCGAGCCGGTGATCTCGCTGGTCACCAGCTTGGGCTCGGTTCGCAGCTCCACATCGCCGCTGCCGGAGATGTCGATCTTGGCCTTGTCCGTGGCGAAGACCGCGCCGCCGCCGCTGCCCGAGACGTCGATGGTGGCGTCCTTGGCCTTCAGGGCGGCCAGGTCGGCATAGCCCGAGCCGGCGTTGTCGAGCGTGATCGTCTCGACCTTGCCCTCGGCCTCGACGTCGCCGCTGCCCGAGATGTCCAGGCCCAGGGCCGGGTGTTCGTAGCGGCGGATATCCAGATCGCCGGAGCCGCGCACCTCGAAGCGGGTGACGTCGGGCGCCACGACCGTGATCTTCATCCGGTCGCGGTCGTGGCGCACCTGCAGCCCGTCGGGGCCGAGCGTCACCACGGCGCGCTCGGCGAGGTTGACGTCATCCAGGCTGATGCGGCCCCCGGCGACCTTAAGCCGATCGACATAGGACTTGGGTCCGGAGACCACGATCTTGGCCTCGGCGCCCTGGACGAACACCACGTCGACCGGCAGGTCGATGATCAAGGTGTCCTTCCCGGTCCAGGGCAGGTTGCGATCGACGATCGGCGAGGGCGCGCCCCCTGCGCCGACGTGACGCACCGTGCGGATCACCCGACCGTTGTCGTCGGTGATGGTGACATTGGCCTCGTCCCCGAACGGGATCGTCCAGCCGCTTTTCATCAGTTCGGGTCCGGCGATGGCCGCCACCCCGGCGAAGCAACCGACCGCGAGGGCGAAGCTCGCCCCGGCGACGATGAGCGTATTGCGGATCAACATGGTCCCCTCCTCTCCGCTCAAGCTTGTTCCATGGCCGGCTTCAGCAGCCGGAAGTGCAGGCGGGCGTACCAGACGACCGCGTTGAAGACCCCGACCGTCACCACCGTCAGCAGCGAACCGATGAAGGTGGCCACGGCCATCAGGCCGATGCCGATCAGGAAGGCGGTGACCGGTCCCCCGGGCGGTGCGGCCAGCGGACCGGCCGCAAAGATGAAGCCGCCGACGAAGAAGATCGTCACCACGGCCACCAGGAAGCCGAACAGCGTGGCCAGCACGCCCATCAGCAGGGGCAAAAGGAAGATCACGTCGATGGCGCCCAGGCCGATCAAGGCGATGATCGCGGCCATGGCGTTGGACGGGGTCTTCTTCTCCTCCCACTGCTTCAGGCCGGCCTCGGCGCGCAGTTCGCGGGCCAGACGGTCCGGATCCCCTAGGGCGGCGGCGACCTCGGCCTCGGTGCGACCGGCGGCCTGGGCGTCGGCGAAGTGCGCCTCGTGATCGGCGACGATGTCGGCGATCGTGGTGGCCGGCAGGCCCGACAGGCCCCGGCGCAGGCGGGTGATGAACTCGGCGCGGGTCATGCTGCGGCTCCCACGATGTTGTTCACCGCGGTGGCGAACGCGGTCCATTCGGCCTTCTGCTGCGCCAGGCTTTCGCGCCCGGCGGCGGTGAGGCGGTAGTATTTGCGCGGCGGGCCGCTCTGGCTTTCCACCAGATAGGTCTCGACCAGGCCATCCGACTGCATGCGGCGCATCAGCGGATAGATCGTCCCTTCCCCCATATCGATGTCCCTCGTGAGCCTGCTGGCGATCTCGTAGGCGTAGCTGTCGGCGTGCGAGAGCAGGGCCAGCACACAGAGCGCCAGCACGCCTTTCTTCAGTTGGATTTCAATTGTTTCCGGCACGGCGTCCTTGCCTCCGTTGATGCTCCCTTGTACCGCCCGGTACTGAGTGGTGCAAGGTACCTACTCATGAATGATACGTAATGATCCGGACGCCGAATTCGGGGGTTTCTGAGAGGCATTCGCGACTGAACCCCCTCGGGGCGGGGATAACGGGCTGTTCCCATGCTCAGCGCGTGGGCTCTGGCGCTTGGCAAGGGCTGGCGATGCGCGTATGCAGCCTCCGGACCGACAATCGGGAGGGCTGGGCGTCGACGCGCGACTCATTTTGAGTGAAGTCGATTGCGCAGGACCTTATCGACAGTCGTAATGTGCATGTCGGCGCGGCGCGGGCCTTGATCGGGCTCAAATCGCCGCCGAAACGGGCCGTGAGGGATATGAAGGCGCAATTTTCGGGGATTCGGCGGATCATGACGGGCGCGTCCGCCCTCGCCGCTACGATGATGTTCGCGGGTCACGCGCTCGCTGAAGATCTGATGGGTCAGCCGACGCCGGGGGCCATTGACCTCCAGCCGGCCGCATCGGAGCTGAAGCACCACGCGATCCAGTTCCACAATGTGATCCTGATGCCGATCATCACGGCCATCACCCTGCTGGTGCTGGGCCTGCTGATCTGGATCGTTGTTCGCTACAACAAGAAAGCGAACCCGGTCCCCGCCAAGTTCAGCCACAACACCACGATCGAGGTGATCTGGACGGTCGTGCCGGTCCTGATCCTGATGGTCATCGCCATCTTCTCGTTCCGCCTGCTGTTCCACTACAACGACATGCCCAAGCCGGACCTGACCGTGAAGGCCACGGGCTATCAGTGGTACTGGGGCTACGAGTATCCGGACCAAGAGATCAGCGAAATCATCTCGCTGCCGCTGACCAAGGAACAGGCAGACGCCAAGAAGGTCCCGTACCTGCTGGCCGCCGACAACGCCATGGTCGTGCCGGTGGGCAAGGTCGTCCGCGTTCAGGTCACCGCCGCCGACGTTATCCACGCCTTCGCCCTGCCGGCCTTCGGTCTGAAGACCGACGCCATTCCGGGCCGCCTGAACGAAACCTGGTTCAAGGCCGAGCGCACCGGCGTGTTCTACGGCCAGTGCTCGGAGCTTTGCGGCGTCGACCACGCCAACATGCCGATCGAGATCAAGGTCGTGACGCAGGCCGAGTTCGACGCCTGGGTTAAGTCCAAGACCGCTCCGCCCGCGCCCGCGGCCGCTCCGGCTGAAGCCGCGGCGACCCCCGCCTCGGCTCCGGCCGCCCCCGCTTCCGCTCCGGCCGCGGCTCCCGCCGCGCCGGCGGCCTAAGAATACGATCGTAGGATAGACGTCAGATGGCTTCCGCCGCAGACACTCACGACCACGCCCACGACGACGACCACAAGCCGCCGTTTTTCGCCCGCTGGTTCTTTTCGACGAACCACAAGGACATCGGCACGCTGTACATCCTGTTCGCCATCATGGCGGGCATCGTCGGCGGCGCTCTCTCGGGCCTGATCCGCTGGGAGCTCATGGAGCCGGGCATTCAGGTGTTCTCCGACACCGGCATGCTGGCCCAGATGGGCATCTTCAAGGGCAAGCACGGCTATAACGCCGTGGTCACCGCCCACGCCCTGATCATGATCTTCTTCATGGTCATGCCCGCCATGATCGGCGGGTTCGGCAACTGGTTCGTTCCGATCATGATCGGCGCGCCGGACATGGCCTTCCCGCGGATGAACAACATCTCGTTCTGGCTGCTGATGGCCGCCTGGATCCTGCTGGTCCTGTCGATGTTCGTCGACGGCGGCCCGGGCGCCGGTTTCGGCGGTGGCTGGACGATCTATCCGCCGCTGTCGACCATCGGTCACAAGGGTCCGGCCATGGACCTGGCGATTCTGTCGCTCCACCTGGCCGGCGCCTCGTCGATCCTGGGCGCGATCAACTTCATCACCACGATCTTCAACATGCGCGCGCCGGGCATGACCCTGCACCGCATGCCGCTGTTCGCCTGGTCGGTGCTGATCACCGCCTTCCTGCTGCTGCTGTCGCTGCCCGTCCTGGCCGGCGCCATCACCATGCTGCTGACCGACCGTAACTTCGGCACGCACTTCTTCGATCCGGCCGCCGGCGGCGACCCCGTCATGTTCCAGCACCTGTTCTGGTTCTTCGGTCACCCGGAAGTGTACATCCTGATCCTGCCGGGCTTCGGCATCATCAGCCACATCGTCTCGACCTTCTCCAAGAAGCCGGTCTTCGGCTACCTGGCGATGGCCTACGCGATGGTCGCCATCGGCTTCGTCGGCTTCGTCGTGTGGGCGCACCACATGTACACCGTCGGCATGAGCATCAACCTGCGCGCCTACTTCGTGGCCGCCACGATGATCATCGCCGTCCCGACGGGCGTGAAGATCTTCAGCTGGATCGCCACGATGTGGGGCGGTTCGATCAGCTTCAAGACGCCCATGCTGTGGGCGATCGGCTTCATCTTCCTGTTCACGGTTGGCGGCGTCACCGGCGTCGTCCTGTCGAACGCCGGCATCGACTACAGCCTGCACGACACCTACTACGTGGTGGCGCACTTCCACTACGTGCTGTCGCTGGGCGCGGTGTTCGCCATCTTCGCGGGCTTCTACTACTGGTTCGAGAAGATGTGGGGCGTGAAGTACAACGAGTTCCTGGGCGCGCTGCACTTCTGGATCATGTTCGTCGGTGTGAACCTGATCTTCTTCCCGCAGCACTTCCTGGGCCTGCAAGGCATGCCGCGTCGCTATGTCGACTATCCGGACGCCTTCACGCTGTGGAACTACGTGTCGTCGGTCGGCTACATGATCACCGTCGTTGGTGTCGGCGTGTTCATGCTGGTGCTGATCGAAGCGGCGATCCGTCGCCGCAAGGCCGAGGCCAACCCGTGGGGCGAAGGCGCAACCACGCTGGAATGGACCCTGTCCTCGCCGCCGCCGTTCCACCAGTTCAGCGAACCGCCGGTGATCAAGGCCGACGACCACCACTAGGGTGAACCGTCGTCCGTAACCGGACCTAAAAGGGGGGCGCGGGCGGGATCCTTAAGGGTCCGGGCCGCGCCCCTCGCCTGTTCAAGACCTGTATGTTTTGGATCGATGTCAAAGACAGCCGCCATGACGTCTGACAGCGCCGAGACGACCCCGCTGCGGGATTCGTCGGAAACCGCACGCTGGCAGGACTATTTTCAGCTGATGAAGCCGCGCGTCATGTCGCTGGTGGTCTTCACCGGTCTGACGGGCCTCCTGGCCGCACGCGCGCCGATCCATCCCGTACTGGCGGCCATCGCCGTGCTCTGCATCGCTGTCGGCGCAGGCGCGTCCGGCGCGCTCAACATGTGGTACGACGCCGACATCGATCGCCAGATGCGCCGCACGCGCGGCCGTCCCGTCCCGGCCGGCAAGGTCAAGGGCGAGGAAGCCGCCACCCTGGGCGTGGTTCTGTCCCTGCTGTCGGTGATGTTCCTGGGCTTTGCGGTGAACTGGCTGGCCGCGGGCCTTCTGGCTTTCACCATCGTCTTCTACGCGGTCGTCTATACGATGTGGCTCAAGCGCTGGACGGCGCAGAACATCGTCATCGGCGGCCTTGCGGGCGCGCTGCCGCCCGCCATCGGCTGGGCTGCGGCCACCGGCTCGGCGCCGCTGAACGCCTGGCTGATGGTGGCGATCATCTTCTTCTGGACCCCGCCGCACTTCTGGGCGCTGTCGCTGTACGTCACCACCGACTACGCCAAGGCCGGCGTGCCGATGCTGCCGGTGGTCAAGGGCGCGCGGGAAACCCGCAAGCAGATCCTGCTCTACAGCCTGATCCTGTTCCCGATCTGCCTGTCGCCGGTGCTGACGGGCCTGGGCGGCCCGATCTATCTGGCGGTGTCGGGTCTGGGCGGCCTGGTGTTCCTGCTGCTGGCCTGGCGTGTGTTCGCCAGCAAGGCCGGCGACGCCGCCGATCCGCGCGTGGCCGACCGCGCCCTCTATGACGTCACCGAGGATGAGAAGGCCGCCGGGGCCAAGGCCGCCCGCAATCTGTTCGCCTTCTCGATTCTCTACCTCTTCGCCCTGTTCGCCGCCCTCTTGGGCGAGGCGGTCACGGGCGTTCGCCCCTTGGAGCTCCTGAAGTGAATAAACCGGTCGAAACCGACGCGGCGCAGCAGGCCGCCAAGAAAGCCCGTGACGGACGCAACCTGGCCCTCGCCTTGGGCCTCGTCGCCTTCGTCGTTCTCGTTTTCGTGGTCACCCTCGTGAGGCTCGGCGGAAATGTCGCAAACCCCCACATCTAAGGACGATCTCACCCCGCAGCAGCAGATGGCGCGTCGCAACAAGAAGGTTGCGATGATCTGCGTGGCGACCTTTGTCGGCATGATCGGCGCAGCCTATGCGGCCGTCCCGCTCTACAAGCTATTCTGCCAGGTCACCGGCTTTGACGGCACGGTCCGCCGGGCCGAGACCGCGCCGACGCGCGTTCTGGATCGCAAGATCACCGTGCGATTCGACGCGAACATCCGCGAGCTCCCCTGGCGCTTCCAGGCGCTGCAGCCCAAGCAGGATATCCGCATCGGCGACACGGGCCTGACCTTCTTCAAGGTCACCAACCCCACGGACAAGCCGATCACCGGTCGGGCGCTGTATAACGTCGTGCCGGAACAGGCGGGGCCGTACTTCCAGAAGCTGGAATGCTTCTGCTTCACCAGCCAGACGATCCAGCCCGGACAGACCGTGGAGTTCCCGGTCGTCTATTTCGTGGATCCCCAATATGCGGACGACCCTGAAACGAAGGGAAAGCCTGAGATCACCCTCAGCTACACCTTCTTCCCGGCGGTCGACGACGACAAGCCGGGGCAAGTCGCGGCCGCGACAACGCCTCGCATCGTGGACCCCCTTGGCGGCGCACCGTCGAGAGGTCTATAGCGTTTACAGAGAACACGGCGCGGGGGGACCAGCGACCGTGCTCAGAGGGATATAAGGGTTAGCAGCAACATGGCCGGCGCCGTCAAACACGACTACCACATCCTTCCGCCCAGCCCGTGGCCCTTCGTGGGCTCGGCCGCCGCCACCGTCATGGCCATCGGCCTGATCGGTTGGCTCAAGGGCGGCGTGCTCGGCATCGAAAAGGGCAACTGGGCCATTTTCGCCGCAGGCATGGCCGGCATCCTCTACACGATGTTCGGCTGGTGGGCCGACGTGGCCAAGGAATCCAAGGCCGGCGATCACACCCCGGTCGTGTCGATCGGCCTGCGCTACGGCATGATCCTTTTCATCGCCTCGGAAGTCATGTTCTTCGTAGCGTGGTTCTGGATGTTCTTCGAGATGGCGCTGTTCCACGAGGCGCGCACCCTCTCGACGATCGAAGAAGTCCGCACCGCCTGGGCCGCGTGGCCGCCTGCCGGCGTCGAGACCGTCTCGGCCTGGCATCTGCCGCTGATCAACACCCTGACCCTGCTGCTGTCGGGCACCACGGTCACCTGGGCGCACCACGCGCTGCAGGTCGGCGACCGCAAGGGCGCCAAGTGGGGTCTGATCCTGACCATCGTGCTGGGCTGCCTGTTCACGGCCATCCAGGTCTATGAATACGCCCACATCAACCACGAGCAGCTGTTCTACTCGGAAGCCGCCGCCAACTCGGGCCTCTATGGTTCGACCTTCTTCCTGGCCACGGGCTTCCACGGCTTCCACGTCTTCGTGGGCACGCTGTTCCTGATCGTCTGCCTGATCCGCCTGATGACCGGCGCCTTCACGCCCCAGAAGCACTTCGGCTTCGAAGCGGCCGCCTGGTACTGGCACTTCGTTGACGTGGTCTGGCTGTTCCTGTTCGCGTTCATCTACGTGATCTTCGGGGCCTCGGCCCACTAGATCAGAAGATCCATGGGGGCCCGGAACGCCAGACAGCGTTCCGGGCCTTTTTCGTTTGAGGGCGGTGCGCCGCCCTCGTCCTTCGACAGGCTCAGGATGAGGGCGACTGTCGACGACATAGAAATCCTCACCCTGAGCTTGTCGAAGGGCGTGGATTTCGGGCCAAGGTTCGAATGACAAAAGTGAACCCCTACGCCGCCGGCGCGCGCGGTCTGTGCCCCCACTGCGGCGAGGGCTATCTGTTCGACGGCTTTCTCAAGGTGGCGCCCCGCTGCGAGGCCTGCGGCTTTGACCTTGGCAAGCATGAGACCGGCGACGGCGCGGCGACCTTCGTCATCCTGATCGCCGGCGCGATCTGCGCCTTTGGGGCGCTGTTCTCGATGTTTGCCTGGAACTGGCCGGTCTGGGTGTCGCTGGTGGTCTGGCTGCCGGCCGTGGTGGCGATCAGCCTCGGCCTGATGCGTCCGGCCAAGGGCCTGATGGTCGCCGCCCAGATCGCGCAGAAGGCCTCGGAGGCGGGACGCGACCATGTCTGAGATTTCGACCGGCAAGAGACGCTTTCCCATCGGCCTGACGATCGCCACCGCCATCGCTTTCGCCATCCTGTGCGGCCTGGGGAGCTGGCAGCTGCAGCGCCTTCACTGGAAGGAGGGCGTTCTGGCCCGGCTCGAGGCGCTGAAGACCGCACCGGCCCTGCCGCTGGTCCAGGTGCTGACCGCCGAGGCGCGGCCAGAGGATCTGGCCTGGACCCGGGTCAGCGTCGACTGCGGCGATGTTGGCGGAGAGCCCTTGCCGCTGGTCTATGGCGTCCGTGACGGCGACGTCGTCTGGCGCGCCCAGTCCCCGTGCGCGGTGCTGGCCGGTCCCTACAACATGATCCTGGTCGATCGCGGCGTCGTGCCCGGCCTGACCGGCCAGGTGGCGCCGGCGCCGCGCGCCTTTGCGGCCCCTCGGCGTGTGGTCGGCGTGCTCAGCCCGATCGAGCAGCTGGGCGGCGACCGCGCCAAGGTCCTGGAGCGCTTCGCCGATCGCAAGCCCGCCCCGCTGGTGCTGATGGTTGAACAGGAAACGCCCGCGCCCGCCGGTCTGACGCCTGCGCCGCTACCGGCAGAAATTTCCAATCGGCACCTGGAATACGCCCTTACGTGGTTTGGTCTTGCCGTAACCCTGCTGGTTATCTATGCCGCCATGCTCTGGCGGAGACTGAGACCCTGATGCGTTACGTTTCGACCCGCGGCCAGTCCGCACCCATCGGCTTCCTCGACGCGGTCCTGGCCGGCCTGGCCCCCGATGGTGGCCTGTACGTGCCCGCCGAATGGCCCAGCTTCACGGCCAAGCAGATCGCCGCCTTCGCCGGCAAGCCCTATGCCGAGGTCGCCGCCGCCGTGGTCGGCAAGTTCGTGGGCGACGACATCCCCAGGGAAGACCTGGCCCAGATGTGCGAGGAGGCCTACGCCACCTTCGCGCACACGGCCGTGGTTCCGGTCAAACAACTGACGCCCAACCGCTATCTGCTGGAGCTGTTCCACGGTCCGACCCTGGCGTTCAAAGATGTTGCGATGCAGCTCTTGGGCCGCCTCTACGACTACGTTCTGGAGCGGCAGTCGCGGAAGATGACCATCATCTGCGCCACCTCGGGCGACACCGGCGGCGCGGCCGTCGAGGCGTTCCGGGGCCGCAAGAACGCCCGCATCGTGGCGCTCTTCCCCGAGGGCCGCATCAGCGAGGTGCAGCGCCGGTTCATGACCACCGCGACCGACGCCAATGTCGCCTGCGTCTCGGTGCTGGGCTCGTTCGACGACTGCCAGGCCATCGTCAAGCAGGCCTTTCAGGACGACCAGTTCCGTCACGCCGTGGACCTGTCGGGCGTCAACTCGATCAACTGGGCGCGGATCGCGGCCCAGAGCGTCTACTACTTCACCGCCGCCGTCGCCCTGGGCGCCCCGGCGCGCGAGGTGGCGTTCGTGGTGCCGACCGGCAATTTCGGCGACGCCTACGCCGCTTTCGTGGCCAAGACCCTGGGTCTGCCGATCCATTCGGTGACGGCCGCCACCAATTCCAACGACATCCTGGCGCGCGCCTTCGAGGACGGCCGCTATTCGCGCGGCGCCGTCGCCGCGACCCAGAGCCCGGCCATGGACATCCAGGTCGCTTCGAACTTCGAGCGCCTGTATTTCGAGGCCGTGCGTCGTGACGGGGTCGAGACCGGCAGAGCCTTCCGCGCCTTCGCCGACACCGGCCTGCTGGACATCCCGCCCGCCGCCCATGCCTGGATGCGCGAGTTGTTCCGCGGCGCGTCAGTCAGCGAGGCCGACACCGCCAAGACCATGCTCTCGACGCTGAACGAGACCGGCGAGGTCGTCGATCCGCACACGGCTGTCGGCCTGGCCGCCGCCCAGGGCGTCCGGATCAATCCGGCCATCCCCGTCGTGGTGCTGTCGACCGCCCATCCAGCCAAGTTCCCCGAGGCGGTTCAGGCCGCTACGGGCCTGCTGCCCTCGACCCCGCGCGCCACGCCCGACCTCTCCAAGAAGCCGGAAAAATTCGAGCGTCTGCCCGCGGATGGATCGTCGGTGAAGGCCTTTGTGCGGACCTTCGCGGCGAATAGTTGAGCCAAAGCTGGCGTTTAGGGGCGCGAACACTTAGATAGCGCGCCTCATGACCGCTTCCTTGCGCACCCTGAAGAACGGCGTCCGCGTCGTCTGCGACCCGATGCCCGGCCTCGAAACCCTGGCCCTGTCCGTCGTGGCGGGCCGGGGCGCGGCCTATGAGGATCCGGCGCGCTCGGGCTGGTCGCACCTTCTGGAACACATGGTGTTCAAGGGCGCCGGCTCACGCTCGGCCCGTGACATCGTCGAGGTGATCGAGAACCAGGGCGGGTCGATCAACGCCGCCACGGGCTATGAGCGCACCAGCTTCCAGGTCCGGGCGCTGAAGGGCGGCCTGGACCTTGGCATGGACGTCATCGCCGACCTGGTGCGCCGCCCGACGCTGGATCCCGCCGATCTGACGCGCGAGAAGCAGGTCGTCGCCCAGGAGATCGCCGAGGCCGCCGACGCGCCGGACGACTATGTCTTCGACCTGATCCAGCGGGCCAGCTGGGGCGACCATCCCGTCGGACGCCCGATCCTCGGATCAGACGAGACCGTCAACGCCGCCAGCGTCGAGGCGCTGTCAGACTGGCGCGGGGATCTCTACGCGGCCGATCGCCTGGTGATCGCCGCCACCGGCGCGGTCGAGGAGGCCGAGCTGATGGCCGCCGCCGAGCGGGCGTTCGGCGATCTGCCGGCGACGCCGGGCGTCGGGCTGACGCAGTCCGCCGCCTTTGTCGGCGGCCCGCAGGCCGAGGCGCGCAAGCTCGAACAGGCGCATCTGGTCTTCATGCTGCCCGCCTGCGGCGCGCGGGAGGACGACTATTTCGCCCTGCGGATCTTTGCCGAATGCCTGGGCGGCGGCATGTCCTCCCGCCTCTTCCAGGAAGCCCGCGAGAAGCGGGGTCTGGCCTACAACATCGACGCCTATGCCGACACCTATGCCGACCACGGCGCGCTGGGGATCTATGCCGGCTGCGCGGCGAGCGACGCGGTCGAGACCGCCAAGGTCTGCGCCGACGAACTGATCAAGCTGGCCGACCGGATCGAAGAGGCGGAACTGGCCCGCGCCAAGGCGCAGCTGAAGGCGCACATGTTCATGGCCCGCGAGCAGCCGCTGTCGCGCGCTGAGCAGGGGGCCGGGCAGGTGCTGCTGTTTGACCGTCTCTATCCGCCCGCCGAACTGGCGCGGGAAGTCGACGCCGTGACGGCACAGGACGTCGCCCGTCTGGGCCAGCGCCTATTGTCGGCCGGCCGCGCCGCGACGGCCGTGCTGGGCGCGAAGTCGGCGCTCAAGGCCGGCGAAGTCTTCGACAAGGCGTTGTTCTCGGCGGCCTGACGGTCGAAGATGGCTGCGTGTCTGTTTTGCTGTCGTTTCTGAGTCCTCGTCCCCGCCTGCAGTTGCAGGGTCGTGCGGTCTATCTGAGGCCGCCGATGCAGCGGGACTACGCGCCTTGGGCGGCGCTCCGCAGCCAGTCGCGCGCCTTTCTCGAACCCTGGGAGCCGACCTGGCCGGAGCACGATCTCAGCCGCGCGGCGTTCCGGGCGCGGCTGGCCGCCTATGCCCGCGAGCTGGAGCTTGGCGAGGCCTATCCGTTCTTCATCTTCCGGCGCGAGGACAACGCGCTGCTGGGCGCGATCCGGCTGTTTCACGTACGGCGCGGTGTGTCGCTGACGGGAACCATCGGCTACTGGCTGGGCGAGCCCCATGTCCGCCAGGGGCATATGGCCGACGCCGTCGAAACCTTGATCCGTTTCGCCTTTCACGGGCTTGGTCTCCACCGCCTGGAGGCCGCATGCATGCCGGAAAACCACGCCTCGGCCGCGTTGCTCGCGAAATGCGGGTTTTCCGAGGAGGGATATGCCCACGCTTATTTGAAAATTAACGGCGCTTGGCGAGATCATCGTCTGTTCGGCTTGGTGGCGCCCGAGTAGCGCCACGGCTTTCGCCGAAACGGTCAGGACGGGTATGTCTTTTCGGACAGGCGAACGACGAATCTGGGACGCGACGGCCACGCTTGAGGCGCTGGGCGCGGCGGACGTCGCCCTGTGGATCTGGGAGCCCGAGACCGACAGGTTGCGTCTGAACGGCGCGGCGCGCGCCTTGGGCCTTGGGCCGCTGGCGCCTGAATGCTCGTCGGCCGCCTTCCGCGCCCTGGCCTTACCGCAGGACCGCGCCCAGGCCGAAGAGGTCCTGAAGCCGCGTGAACCGGGCAGCGAAGTCGTCGCCCGCTTCCGCGTGCGCGGCGGCGAGACCTGCCTCTGGCGCGGCGTCTGGCTGGAAGAGGGAGTGCGCGCCGCCGGCGTCGTGGCGCCCGAAACGAAATTCTCCGCGTCCGAGCTTTGCGACCTGACCGGACTTCTGGACCGTCGCAGCTTCATAGCCCGCGCCCGCGAGCGCCTGGCGCAGGAGGGGACCTACCAGTTGGTCGTCGCCGACCTCGACCGACTGCGTCGCCTTAACGAGGCGCTGGGTCACGAGCGCGCGGACCTGGTCCTGGCGGCGCTGGGCTCGCGCCTGGCGGCGGCGTTCCCGGCCCAGTCGATCCTGGGCCGGATCGGCGAGGACGAGTTCGCCGTTCTCTGCCAGCCGCTCGGCTACGAACCCTCCGAGGTGCTGCGCAGCGCGCTGGAGCAGCCGCTGCGCGTGGCCGGCTTTGATATTCACCCGACCCTGTCGATCGGCGCGGTCTCGGCCGAAGGCGGCTTGGACGCGCCGGACGCCGCCGAACTGCTGCGCCGCGCCGAACTGGCTGTCGAGGCGGCGGCCGCCGCCGGCCGAGGCGGCGCGGCCGCCTATGGCCGGGCGATGGAGACCGACGGCCTGTCGCGCCTGGCGCTGGAGGCCGACCTGCGCGGCGCCATCGGCCGTGGCGAGATCATCCCCTACTTCCAGCCCGTGGTGCGCCTGTCGACCGGCGCCCTGTCGGGCTTCGAGGCCCTGGCCCGCTGGATTCACCCGCGCCGAGGCCTGCTGCCGCCCGACGAGTTCCTGCCGCTGATCGAAGAGATGGGGCTGATGAGCGAGCTCGGCGCGCACATGATGCACGCCGCCGCCCAGCAGCTGTCGACCTGGCGCGCCGCTCACCCGGCGATGGGGAACCTGACCGTCAGCGTCAACCTGTCGACCGGCGAGATCGACCGGCCCGGCCTGGTCGCCGACGTGGCCGAGACCCTGCGCGTCAATCGCCTCCCGCGCGGCGCCCTGAAGCTGGAAGTCACCGAAAGCGACATCATGCGCGACCCTGAGCGGGCCGCTGTGATCCTGAAGACGCTGCGCGACGCCGGCGCGGGTCTGGCGCTGGACGACTTCGGCACCGGCTTCTCGTCGCTGTCGTACCTGACGCGCCTGCCGTTCGACACGCTGAAGATCGACCGCTACTTCGTCCGCACCATGGGCAATAACGCCGGCTCGGCCAAGATCGTTCGCTCGGTGGTCAAGCTGGGCCAGGATCTGGATCTGGAAGTCGTCGCCGAAGGGGTCGAGAACGCCGAGATGGCGCATGCGCTGCAATCGCTGGGCTGCGACTACGGCCAGGGCTTTGGCTATGCGCCGGCCCTGTCGCCCCAGGAGGCCGAGGTCTATCTGAACGAGGCCTATGTCGACGGCGCCGCGCCGGTGAAGGCGCGGGGTTAAACGCCGACCCCGCCTTTGCCCTCTCCGTCGCCTTTCGGCGACCCCTCTCCCACGGGGAGAGGATTTTCCTAGGCTCGGCCCGCCGTCGCCGACAGGTGATCGGCCGTGATCCCCAGCTTGGCCAGGGCCCGGGTCCATTTGTGCTCGTGGTCCTCGTCGAACAGCAGGCCCTCGTCCGCGTCGCAGATCAGCCAGACATTGTCGCGCAGCTCCTGCTCCAGCTGCCCCGGTCCCCAGCCGGCGTAGCCTAGCGCCAGCAGCGACTTGCGCGGACGCTTGATGGCGCTGGCCATGGCGTCGAGCGCATCGCGAGTCGCGGTCAAGGCCACGCCGTCGGCGACGGGCAGGGTCGAGTCCGGGGAGCTGAAGTCGTCAGTATGCAAGACAAAGCCGCGCTCGCGCTCCAGGGGGCCGCCCAGAAGCACGAGATCGCTGGGCGCCTGGATCTCGGAGCGTACGCCCAGGCGATCGAGCAGCTCGAACACGGTCAGGCCCTCGACCGGGCGATTGACCGCCAGGCCCATCGCTGCGTCCTCGTCATGAGCGCACAGATACAGCACCGTCCGCTCGAAGCGCGGATCCTCGATGCCGGGCATGGCGACGAGCAGCCTGCCGATCAGGAACTCGCCGTCGTCATCGTCGATTAAGCTGGCCATACCTCAAGCATTGGCGTTCGTTGTGACGGTTTCAAGTCGGATGCTTCATCAAAGCGTGCTTGGCGGCCGCCGCGCGGGGGTCTATTCGAGTCGCCTCAATTCATCCCACACACGAGGAACAGAGGCCCATGGCGATCAAGGTTGGCGACACGCTCCCGGCGGCGACTTTCATGACCAGCACGGCTGAAGGGCCCGCGCCGATCAGCACCGACGACATCTTCAAGGGCAAGGCCGTCGCCCTGTTCGCCGTGCCCGGCGCCTTCACCCCGACCTGCTCGGCCAAGCACCTGCCGGGCTTCAAGGAAAAGGCCGACGAGCTGAAGGCCAAGGGCGTGGACTCGATCGTCTGCGTCTCGGTCAACGACGTCTTCGTGATGAAGGCCTGGGGCAAGGACCAAGGCATTGACGGCGAGGTCCTGCTGATCGCCGACGGCAACGGCGACTTCACCAAGGCCATCGGCCTGGATTTCGACGGCAGCAAGTTCGGCATGGGCGCGCGCTCGCAGCGCTATTCGCTGGTCGCCAAGGACGGCGTCGTCACCCAGCTGCACGTCGAAGACGCCGGCCAGTTCAAGGTCTCGTCGGCCGAGTACCTGCTGGAACAGCTGTAAGCGCGGCCGATCCTGCGCTTTCCAGAGCGCGGGATTGCCCCCATCTCGCCGTCATCCCGCGCATGAAGCGCGGGATGACGTTATCTTTGAGAGGCGCTTAAGCCCCCAGCACCTCGGGGGTCATCGCCTCGAAATCCGCCGCCCCGATCATGACCCCGGCCGCCGCGCCGGGAACCTGGGCCAGGACGGCTTCGGCGAACACGCGGGCCAGGGCGCGCTTGCTTTCGGCCCAGGCTGCGTCGGCCTCGCCGGCGGCCGCCAGGGCCCCCTTGGCCAGCATCCAGCCGCCGACCACATCGCCCAGCAGCTTCTGATAGGCCGTCGCGCCCGACAGCGCGTCGGGCATGGCCTTGGCGCGGCGTTCGATCAGCCAGGCGGTCGCCGAGGCGGCGGCGTCCAGCGCGGCCTCCAGGCGCAGGCCGACGCTCTTCAGGTCCGAGGCCTTCAGAAGGTCGATGGTGTCGCGGATGTCGTCCATCAGGTCGCCGACGGCCTGCCCCTCGCCCAGCATCAGCTTGCGGCCGACCAGGTCGATGGCCTGGATGCCGTTGGCGCCCTCGTAGATCGGGGCGATACGGGCGTCACGATAGTGCTGGGCCGCACCGGTCTCTTCGATGAAGCCCATGCCGCCGTGAATCTGCAGGCCCTGGGAGGCGACCCAGACGCCGATGTCGGTCGACCAGGCCTTGGCGATCGGGGTCAGCAGCTCCTCGCGCAGCTTGGCGGCCGTGCGGGTCGCCGCGTCCGGCGCGGCGCGGGCCAGATCGGCGGCGACGGCGGTCGACAGGCAGATTCCCCGCGCGGCCTCGATATGGGCCTTCATCAGAACGAGCGTGCGGCGCACGTCCGGATGGTCGAACAGGCGCGAGGGATAGGCGCCGGTCCAGGCCGAACGGCCCTGGGCGCGGTCCTGGCTGAAGGCGAGGGCCTGCTGATAGGCCCGCTCGGCGATGGCGACGCCTTGGGCCCCGACCTGCAGGCGGGCGGCGTTCATCATCACGAACATGTTGGGCAGGCCCTGTCCGAGCTCGCCGACCAGCTCGGCCTTGGCCCCCTCGAACAGCATCACGCAGGTGGGCGAGCCGTGGATGCCCAGCTTGTGCTCCAGGCTACCGGCCCGCAGGGCGTTGGCTTGCCCCGGCTTGCCGTCGTCGCCGACCAGCACCTTGGGGGCCAGGAACAGCGAGATGCCCTTCACCCCAGGCGGGGCGTCGGGCGTACGCGCCAGAACGAGGTGGACGATGTTGTCGGCGGCGTCGTGGTCGCCCCAGGTGATGTAGATCTTCTGGCCGGTGATCCGCCAACCGCCGTCGCCATCCGGCGTGGCCATCGTGGTCAGGGCCGCCAGGTCCGAGCCGGCCTGGGGCTCGGTCAGGTTCATGGTGCCGGTCCATTCGCCCGAGACCAGCTTGCCCAGATACTTGGCCCTCTGTTCGGGCGAGCCGCACAGCTCCAGGGCCTCGATGGCGCCCAGGCTCAGCATCGGGCAGAGGCCAAAGGCCATATTGGCCGCCTGGACCATTTCGAGGACGGCCACCTCCAGCGTCTTGGGCAGGCCCTGACCGCCATGCTCGGCCGGTGCGGCCAGGCTGGTCCAGCCGCCTTGCGCGAACTGCTGGTAGGCGTCGGCGAAGCCGGGCGCGGTGCGAACCACGCCGTTCTCGAGTCTTGCGCCGACCAGGTCGCCCTGGCGGTTCAGCGGCGCCAGGATGTCGCTTGCGAACGCGCCGGCCGCTTCCAGCACCGCCGCAACCGTGTCGGCGTCTGCCTCGGGAAAGGCGTCGGCCAGACGCTCGAAGCCGGCGACATGGCGCAGAGAGAAAGCAAGATCGCGAACAGGCGCGCGGAAAGTCATGGGAGAAACTCCAGATCGTGCGCCGTGTTTAAGCGGGGCGCTGGGGGTCGCCAAGCGCCCGGCGCCTCATCAATGAATATCATGAGGGTACGTTATCACGCGCTCGTGAACATCGGGCCCTTCAAAGCCGTGCTGGAGTACCTAGATCGGGGAACTGCAACTAGCGCTGTTTTAATTCACTCTGGAGCGCCTCCCCATGTCCCGTCACTTCTCCCTGTCCAAGGTCGCCTATGGCGCCGTCGCTATTGCCTTGCTGGCTTCTCCCGCCGCCCTGGCCGCGCCGGGCGTCAGCTCGACCAAGCCCGCCGACGTGCCGGCCGGCCGCTATGTGCTCGACAAGACCCACGCCTCGGTCGTGGGCAAGATCAAGCACATGGGCTTCTCGAACTATCAGTTCCGCTTCACCAAGGTGGACGCCGAGTTCAGCTATGACCCCAAGGCCCCGCAGGACACCAAGATCAACGTGACCGTCGATCCGGCCTCGATCGACACCGGCACGGACGCGTTCGGCCTGAAATTCAACAAAGAGCTGGCCGGCGATGGCTGGCTGGAAGCGAACAAGTTCCCGACCGCCACCTTCGTCTCGACCAAGGTCGAGCCGGGCGCGGGCCAGACCGGCAAGGTCTATGGCGACTTCACCCTGCGCGGCGTCACCAAGCCGATCGTGCTGGACGTGACCTTCAACGGCGTCGGCTCGGGCTTCGTCCCCGGCAGCGTCAAGACCGGCTTCTCGGCCTCGACCACGATCAAGCGTTCGGACTTCGGCGTCAGCAAGTACATCCCGATGGTCGGCGATGAGGTCGCGCTGAGCATCGAAGTCGAGTTCGACAAGAAGTAAGCTTAAGCTCACCAAGGGATCTGGGAGAGTCGCATGGCCGAGAACCGGACGCGCTACACGACGGTGGCGATCGTGCTGCATTGGCTGATCGCCGCGGCCATCATCTTCCAGATCATCCTCGGCTGGCGGGCGGAAGACGGTCCCAAGGGGCCGACCACCTTCGCCCTGATGCAACTGCACAAGTCGATCGGGATCACGATCCTGCTGCTCAGTCTGGCGCGGCTGGGCTGGCGGCTGGTCAATCCCGCCCCGCCGGCGCCGGTCGGTCAGCCCCGCTGGGAACAGACCGCGTCCAAGGTCGTCCATATCGGCTTCTATGTGATCATGATCGGCCTGCCGCTGACGGGCTGGATCCTGGTCTCGACCAGCCGGACGAACCTGCCGACCCTCCTGTTCGGCGCGATTCCCTGGCCGCACCTGCCGCTGCTTCCGGAGTTGGCCGCCGGTCCCAAGCACCTGTGGCATGAGATCGGTGAGATCGGTCATAGCGTGCTGGTCAAGACCACCTATCTGCTGCTGGCCCTGCACCTGGGCGCGGTGGCCAAGCACCAGATTCTCGACAAGGACGCGGTGTTCCAGAACATGGCGCCGGGCGCCAAGCCCGGCTGGAAGGAGCCGCGCCTGTGGCTGGCCGCCGCCGGCTTCGCGGCGGTCGTGGCCGCCGGTTATCTCTACATGCCCAGCGCCGCGCCGTCGGCCCCGCCTCCCGCGCCTGCCGAGGCGGCTCCGGCGGCCGAGCCTGTCGCCGCGCCCGCCGCGACCACTGATCCGGCCGCCACACCCGAGGCGGACGCCGCGCCGCCGGTCAGCGCTCTCAAGGACCCCGTCGCCTGGACCGTTCAGAAGGGCGCCACGCTCGGTTTCACCGCCACCTGGTCGGGCGCGTCCATCGAGGGCCGCTTCCAACGGTGGACCGCTGAGATCCTCTTCTCGCCCGAGGCCTTGGATCGTTCAAAGGTCACGGTCGGCGTCGACCTCGCCTCGGCCGAGACCGGCGACGCCCAGCGCGACGCCAGCCTGACCGGCGAGGACTTCCTCGACACCGCCGACCACCCCAAGGCCGTGTTCACGGCGACCAGGTTCCGCAAGACCGGCGAGGGGCGCTACGTCGCCGACGGGACGCTGGACCTGCGCGGCGTGAAAAAGCCGCTCAGCCTGCCGTTCTCCCTGAAGATCGACGGCGACACGGCGACCGCCAGCGGTGTAACCACCCTGGACCGGACGACGTTCGGCGTGGGACAGGGTGAATGGGCTTCGACGGACGAGATCGCGGCGCAGGTAAAGGTCAGCTTCAAGCTGACCGCCAAGCGGAAGTAGAGGCCGCCGCCGAGGCGCTGCGCGCCGGGGGGCTGGTGATCCTGCCCACTGAGACCGTCTATGGCCTGGGCGCGAACGCCGCCGATCCCTCCGCCGTGGCGGCGATCTTCGAGGCCAAGGGCCGGCCGCGCTTCAACCCGCTGATCGCCCATGTCGCCGATCTGGAGACCGCCGCACAGATCGCCGTCTTCGATGACCGCGCCCATGCGCTGGCCCGCGAGTTCTGGCCCGGTCCTCTGACCATCGTGGCCCCGATCCGCGACGCCCAGGCCGTCTGTGATCTGGCGCGGGCGGGCCTCGACACGGTGGCCATCCGGGTGCCGGGCCATCCCCTCTCGCGCGCCGTGCTGGCCGCCTTCGGCGGCGCGGTCGTCGCGCCGTCGGCCAATCGCTCGGGGCGTCCCAGCCCCACCACCTATGACGACGCCATGGCCGAGACCGGCGACAAGGCCGCCGCCAGCCTGGACGGCGGACCGTGCGCCGTGGGCCTGGAATCGACGGTCGTCTCGGTGCTGGAGGGCGAGGTCCGGCTCTTGCGGCCCGGCGCGGTCACGCGCGTGCAACTGCAGCAGATCGTCGGCCGCCTGGCTGAGGCGCAGGACGACGCCAAGCGCTCGCCGGGGCGGCTGGCCGCGCACTACGCGCCCGACGCGCCGGTGCGGATCAACGCCAAGGCGCCGGAGGCGGGCGAGGCCTATCTGGCCTTTGGCCCCTGGCCCGAAAGCCCGCGCGTCTTCAATCTCAGCCCGACCGGCGACCTCGCCGAGGCGGCCGCCAATCTGTTCGCCTTCCTGCGCGCGGCCGACCGCATCCGGCCCAGCGCCATCGCGGTGGCGCCGATTCCCGAGGAGGGACTGGGCGAGGCGATCAACGACCGCCTGCGCCGCGCGGCGGGCTATATTGGTTAGAGCCCTTTAGCTTTGGATGGAATCATCCAAAGCGTTGGAGCGAGCTCTAAATGTTTGATTTTATAGCCGTTTTATCTGGTTCAGATGGTTCCGTCTAAACCAGACCGGCTCTAGACCAGCGCCGAGCGGACGTCGGTGCGGCTGAAGTCGTCGCCCTTATAGAGCAGCGGCGCGTCGAGCGCCTTCGCCAGGGCGTAGGAGAAGCAGTCGCCCAGGTTCAGTCGCGCGGCGTGACGGCCCTTGCCGTACTGCAGGTAGGCGTCGAGCGCGATTGTCTCGATGGTCGCTAGCTGAGCGGTTCGAATGCGGTGTTCGGTGAGCCAGGCTTCGATGTTTTCGCGCGAAGGAAGAAAGCGCCGCCTGACCAGAACGACGCCCAGCTCCACGTAGGTCATCGGCGAGATCAGAAGATCATCCACGTCTTCCAACAGGGCGATGAAGGCGTCGCACTCAGGCTCTTCGAGCGCGATGGCGACCAGCGCCGAAGTGTCGATGACGAGCGTGCTCACGTGTCAATATCGGTGACGCCGGGAATCTCCCACAGTTCGTCGAAGTCGGCCTTAGTGATGGGCGGGAGCAGGCCGGCCCGCGCTTCGGGCGTCAGATATTTTCGAGTAATCGCCTTCATCTCTTCGACACTGCGACGTCGGCGGGGGGGCTGCTCCCCACGTTTCGCGGCCAGTCGTTCCTTGACCGCGATCTCGATCGCCGTGGTCAGGCTCTCGCCGGTCAGCGCAGCCAGTTCGCGCACGGCGCGCTCGGCCTCGGGGTTCTTGATCAGGATGCCCATCAGCGCCTCCGTATAGATCGCAGTATATACTGACAGCCGCCCCCTCGAAAGCGTATCCTCCGCGCCATGACCAAGCCCGTTCCCGCTGATGTCGTTTCCCGCCTCAAGGCCGTGCTCGGCGAGGGCGGGTGGAGCCAGGATCCGGATGTGATCGCGCCCAAGCTCGTGGAGTGGCGCGGACGCTGGCAAGGCGAGACGCCGCTGCTGGTCACCCCGCGCTCGACTGCCGAGGTCGCCGCCGTGGTCGGGATCTGCGCTGCCGAGGGGGTGGCGATCACCCCGCAGGGCGGCAACACCGGCCTCGTCGCCGGTCAGATTCCGCGCGGCGAGATCCTGCTGTCGACCCAGAAGCTGACGGCGATCCGCGACGTTGACCCGATCGACGACGCCATGGTGCTGGAAGCCGGCGTCACGCTTTACGAAGCTCACCAGCAGGCCGCCAAGGTCGGCCGGCGCTTTACGGTCGGCGTCGCCTCGGAAGGCTCCTGCACGATCGGCGGCCTGATCTCGACCAACGCCGGCGGCACGGCCGTCCTGCGCTACGGCATGATGCGCGAGCAGGTGCTGGGCATCGAGGCGGTGCTGCCCAACGGCGAGATCTGGAACGGCCTCAAGCGGCTGCGCAAGGACAACACCGGCTATGACCTCAAGCAGCTGCTGATCGGCGCCGAGGGCACGCTGGGGATCGTCACCGCCGCCAGCCTGAAGCTGCACGCGCCGCTGGCCTCACGCGCCGTGGCGATCGTGGGTCTGGCCTCGCCGGCGAACGCCATCCAGCTTCTGGCGCGGGCGAAGGATGAGACCGGCGGCGCGGTCGAGGCCTTCGAGCTGATGGGGCGGCTTGGTTTCGAGCTGACCGTCCGCAACGTGCCGGGCCTGCGTGATCCGCTGCCCGAGGCGCACCCCTGGTATGTGCTGATCGAGATCGCCAGCGGCGAACCGGGTGCGGCCGAGGCGGCGCTGGAGCGCCTGCTGGCCGGCGCCCTGGGGCGCGGCCTGATCGCCGACGCGGCGGTGGCGCAGACCGAGACGCAAATGAAGGCCTTCTGGCACATCCGCGAGGGTCACTCCGCCGGCCAGAAGCCGGAAGGGGCGGTCTGGAAACACGATGTCAGCGTGCCGGTCTCGAAGATCCCCGACTTTATCGGCCAGGCCAACGCCGCGATCGAGAAGAGCTTCCCCGGAACCCGCATCGTCGCCTTCGGCCATGTCGGCGACGGCAATGTCCACTACGACGTGTTGCAGCCCGTTGGCGGCGACGGCGACGCCCACGAGGCGCAGCGCGAGGCCGGGGCCAAGATCGTCCACGACATCACCGCCGGCTTCGGTGGCTCGATCAGCGCCGAGCACGGCCTGGGCGCGATGAAGACGGCCGAGGCCCTGACCTACAAGGACCCGATCGAGGTCGCGGCCCTGCGGGCGATCCGCGGGGCGCTGGACCCCCAGAGGATCATGAATCCGAGGGTGCTGTTTTAGACCTCCGGCACCCCCGCCATCATCGCCTTGAGGGCGGCCAGGTGGCCCTTCAGCGCCTCGCGCCCCGGCTTGGAGAGCGACAGCCAGGTCCGCTGCCGGCCGTCTGAGGCGGCCTTCCTGACCTTGACGTAGCCGGCTTCTTCCAGGGTCTTCACGTGCTTGCTGAGCACCGACTCCGAAACGTCCAGCGCCTCGCGGACCGTGGCGAAGTCGATGGTGTCGACGGCCGCCAGCATGCAGCACATCTGCAGGCGGTTTGGGGCGTGGATCACGGGGTCGAGTTCAGCGCTCACAGGGGGCGTCCATCGCGCAGGTCGGCGCGGAAGGCGGCTTGCCAGATTTGGCCGCCCATTGCGACCAGCACCGCCACGAGCGCGCCGAAGACCAGCGGCGCGAGCGTCAGGCCTCGCTCGCGCACCAGCCACACGGCTAGCAGCATGGCCAAGGCGACGAGGGCGACCATGATCAAGGCCACCCAGCGCGTGCGTCCGGCGCGATAGCCGTTGATCCACAGGCCGGTGTGGCGCTTGTAAGCCCGCACCAGCAGCAACAGACCCAACACGAAGAGCGCATAGTAGCCGAACACCAACAATAGTGGCTGGGTCTGCACCGCAATCAATCCGCCCATCAGCAGGCCCAGAGCCGGATGGTACCAGACCGGCGCGCGGGCGCGTCTGGCTAGGTCTTCGCCGGCGGCCTGGACCTCGGCCAGCATGCGCAGGGCGTCTTCGTCTCGGGTCATGGCGACCTCCTTACTTTCCAGTTCGGAAAGTTATGGGTTTCACTTTCCAGATTGGCAAGTGAAAACTTTCCACATTGGAAAGTGAATGGTCTCAGCCCTAGCGCCGGACCCTGGAAGCCTCTATCTCCCCGCTCATGCTGATGGTCATCTCGCCCGCCAAGTCGCTGGACTTCACCGCGCCCCAGACGGTGCTGCCGCTCACGACGCCTGAGCTAAAAGCCCAGATCGCCGAGCTGGCGAAAGTGACCCGCAAACTGACGGCGGCCGACCTTAAGCGCCTGATGCATATCTCCGACGCGCTGGCGACGTTGAACCGCGAGCGCTTCCAGGCCTTCGATCCCGAAGTCGAGGAAGGCTTGCAGGCCGTGATCGCGTTCAACGGCGACGTCTATGCGGGGCTGAACGCGCGCGAGCTGGATCGCCCGGCCCTGGAGTGGGCGCAGGACCACCTGCGGATCCTATCGGGCCTCTATGGCGTCTTGCGCCCGTTCGACGCCCTGCAGCCCTATCGCCTTGAGATGGGCACGCGCCTGAAGACCAAGAAGGGCGCCAATCTCTACGACTTCTGGGGCGAAACCATCTCCAAGACGCTGAACCAGGCGGCCGAAGGCCATACCGATCCGACCTTGGTCAATCTGGCCAGCCAGGAGTATTTCGGGGCGGTCGACGCCAAGGCTCTCAAGCTGCCGGTCGTCACCTGCCACTTCAAGGAAGATAAAGGCGGCGAACTGCGCGTCCTGGGCTTCTTCGCCAAGAAGGCGCGGGGGCGGATGGCGCGGTACGTCATCGACAACCGCATCGACCGCGCCGAAGGCCTCAAGGGTTTCGACCTCGACGGCTACCGCTTCCAGCCGTCGCTTTCGACCGATGCGGACTGGGTTTTCGCTCGCCCGCAGCCCTGAATTCATCTATCGATGAATTTATAAGCGCTCGCCCTTCGCAGGGGCGAGCTATATGCTGCGCCGCAACATGATCGGGTAGCACTTCAAGGGAACGCGCATGGCCGTCGATTTCGGTTTGCAGGGGCAGGTCGCCATCGTCACCGGCTCCACGAGCGGCATCGGCCACGCCATGGCCGACGCGCTCGCGGCGCAAGGCTGCAACATCGTCATGAATGGCCTGGGCGAAATGAACGCCATCGAGCGCGCCCGCGCCGAGATGGCTGAGACCCATGGCGTGGAGGTTCTGTATCACGGCGCCGACATGACCAGGCCCATCGAGATCGCCGACATGGTCAAGGCCGCCAAGGCCGAGTTCGGCGAGCTGGACATCCTGGTCAACAACGCCGGCGTGCAGCACGTGGCCCCGGTCGAGGATTTCCCGGACGACAAGTGGGACCTGATCATCGCCGTGAACCTGTCCTCGGCCTTCCATGCCACCAAGGCGGCCGTGCCGATCATGAAGGAGCAGGGGCGGGGCCGGATCGTCAACGTGGCCTCGGCGCACGGCCTGGTGGCCTCGCCGTTCAAGTCCGCCTATGTCGCGGCCAAGCACGGGATCATGGGCCTGACCAAGACGGTCGCCCTGGAGGTGGCCCAGCACGGGATCACCTGCAACGCCATCTGCCCGGGCTTTGTGAAGACGCCGCTGGTCGAGGCCCAGATCGCCGACCAGGCCAAGGCGCGCGGCATTTCCGAAGAGGCGGTGATGAGGGACGTGATCCTGGCCAGCCAGCCGACCAAGCAGTTCGTCACCTTCGAGCAACTGAACGGCATGCTGCTGTATCTGGTCTCGGACCTGGGCGCCTCGGCCAACGGCGCGGCCTATCAGATCGACGGCGGCTGGGTCGCCCAATAGGCCCTCGATTTCGGGCGCCAAGCGCCGGGAGGAAGCGCTACGGATCGGGGGCTGGTCCTTCGCGAGGTCGCATGCCGATTCCACCCTTCAAAAAGAAGCCCTCCGGCCCCAAGGGGCTGAGCCTGGCCCTCCAGGGCGGCGGCGCGCACGGCGCGTTCGAGTGGGGGGTGCTGGATCGCCTGCTCGAGGAAGACGATCTGGAGATCCGCGCCGTCACCGCCGCCTCGGCCGGGGCGATGAACGCGGTCTGTCTGGCCCAGGGCCTGATCGATGACGGCCGCGCGGGGGCGCAGGCGCGTCTGGAGTCGTTCTGGCGCAATGTGAACCGGGCCGGCGGCCGCAACGTCTTTGGCGACACCGGAATCTGGACCAATGCGTTCGGCGGCGGCGTCGACTGGTTGAAGAACACCCCCGGCTGGCGGATGGCCGAGACCCTGGCCCTGTCGCTGAGCCCCTACGAGTTCAATCCGTTCAATCTGAATCCCCTGCATGACGTGCTCGAGGGCGAGGTCACCTTCAGTCGGATCCGGGGCGCGTGCCCGATCAAGCTCTACATCTCGGCCACGCAGATCCGGACCAGCAAGTCGAAGGTCTTCCGCGAGACCGAGCTGACCTCGCACCACATCATGGCCAGCGCCTGCCTGCCGCAGCTGTTCCAGGCCGTGGAGATCGACGGCGAGCCCTACTGGGACGGCGGCTTCCTGGCCAATCCGCCGCTGTGGCCGCTGTTCTACGACGACACGCCCGACGACATCCTGATCGTCACCCTCAACCCGTTCGTCCGTGAGGAGACGCCGAAGTCGCCGGGCGAGATCATGGACCGCCTGAACGAGATCACCTTCAACGCCTCGCTGGCCTCGGAGCTGCGAGCCATCGGCTTCGTGCAGAAGTTGCTGGACGAGGGCCTCCTGAAGGACAACGCCCGTGGCCGCTACCGCCGGATGCTGGTCCACGCCATCACCGCCGACAAGCCGTTGGCGGACCTTTCGATGTCGACCAAGTTCAACACCGAATGGAGCTTCCTAGTCGACCTGAAGGAACGCGGTCGGGCGGCGGCGCAGGCCTGGCTGGACGACTGCGGCGACTGCGTGGGTGTGAAGTCCAGTGTCGATCTGAAGGTCGGCTTCCCCTAAAGGTCAGGCATGAGCCATCCCGTTCCCACTGTCGGCGTCGTCTGTCTTCGGGGCGAGGAGGTTTTGCTGATCAAGCGCGGCACGCCGCCGAGGCTCGGCCAATGGAGCGTGCCTGGCGGCCGCCTCGAGTGGGGCGAGACCCTGCAGGATGCGGCGCTGCGCGAACTGAAGGAAGAGACCGGCGTCGACGCAGAGCTTCTGGGCCTGATCGACGTGATCGACGGGGTGTTTCCCGCACGGCCGGGGGGCGAGATCACTCGCCACTACGTGCTGATCGACTACGCCGCCCGCTGGACCGGCGGCGAGCCCGTGGCCGGCGACGACGCGGCCGAGGCGCGGTTTGTCTCCCGCGACGAGGCGATGGCGTTGGTGGAGTGGGAAGAGACCCGGCGGGTGATCGCCGAGGCGTTCGAGCGGTTTGGGGGACTCCCTCTCCCATAGGGAGAGGGTCGGGGAGAGGGGTTGCGGTGTCGGACGGAGGGCAGGCACGCCGTCGAGCCTCGTAACCCCTCTCCCTCCCACCGCTTCGCGGCGGGCCCCTCCCTCTCCCTTTGGAAGAGGGGTTTGTGGTCGCCCTTCCAAACCTACGCCCCGCCCCATCCAGTCTCCGCTTGCGCTCCTGGCCAAGGTCCCCGACATCAGAAGCATGAGCCTCGTCGAAGTCCCCGCCCGGCCGCGCGCGCCGATCAGTCCCAACGCCCTGATCCTGATTGCCGCCGTGCTCGGCCTGGGGTGGGCGGTGGCCAGCGCGGTCGAGCCGCTGGGGATCGTCACCTTCGCCTTCGTGGCCGCCGCCTGGGTGCTGAGCGTCGGCATCCATGAGTTCGGCCACGCCTTCACCGCCTACAAGGCCGGCGACACCACGATCGTCGAGAAGGGCTATCTGACCCTCGATCCGCTGAAGTACTCGGACCTCTTCACGACGATCATCATCCCGCTGGTCGCCCTGGCCCTGGGCGGCATCGGCTTTCCGGGCGGGGCGGTCTATCTGCGCGAGGATCTGATGCGCTCGCGCGGCTGGCGGTCGCTGGCCTCGCTGGCCGGACCGCTGGGGACGCTGGTGGTGCTGGTCGTCATCGCTATCAGCCTGCCGCTGGCGGCCGCCAGCCCGCCGCTGTTCAACGCCCTGTCGCTGCTGGCCATGCTGCAGGCCAGCGCGCTCGTTTTGAACCTGCTGCCCGTCCCGGGCCTCGACGGCTACGGCGTGATCCGCCCGTTCCTGCCCGAGGGCGTGCAGGCGCGCATGGTCAAGGTCGAGCGGGTCGGCTTTCTGATCCTGTTCGCGCTGATCTTCTGGGCCCCCGGGGTCAGCGAGTTCATCTTCGCCGCCGCCCTGACCATCACCGACCTCTTGGGCGTTTCGCGGCCGGCGATCGGCGACGGCTGGCGAACCTTCCACTTCTGGGGCTCTTGACCTTCGGCCTCTGACCCCGTCTCCTTCAAACAAGCGTTTCAAGAACAATGAGGGAGGGTTCGTCATGGCCTATGCGCCGTTCAACCTGTCGGGAAAGGTCGCCCTGGTCACCGGCGGCAATCGGGGCATCGGGCTCGGCATGGCCAAGGCCATGGCGCAGGCCGGGGCCGACATCGTCATCTGGGGCTCCAACCCCGAGCGCAACCTGGCCGCCGAGGGCGAACTGACCGCTCTGGGCGTGCGGGTGAAGGCCCAGACCGTCGACGTCTCGGACGAGGCCCAGGTCCGCGAGGGCATGGAGGAGGCCGTCGCCGCCATGGGCCGCGTGGACAGCGTCTTCGCCAACGCCGGCATCGGCTATGGCTCGCCCTCGTTCGTCGACATGAGCACCGAGGTCTATCGCAAGGTGCTGGCGGTCAATCTGGACGGTGTGTTCTTCACCCTGCGCGAGGCCTGCCGCCACATGGTCGAGCGCGCCAAGGCCGGTGATCCGGGCGGCTCGCTGGTGGGCGTCGCCTCGCTGGCGGCCATCGAGGGCGCGGCCCGCAACGAGGCCTACGCCGCCACCAAGGGCGCGGTGATCTCGATGATCAAGTCGGTCGCCGTTGAGCACGCCCGCTATGGCGTGCGCGCCAACGCCATCCTGCCCGGCTGGATCGCCACCGACATGACCGCCGGCGCCCAGGCCAATTCGGCCTTCGCCGAGAAGGTCATTCCGCGCGTGCCGGCCCGCCGCTGGGGCGAGCCCGAGGACTTCGGCGGCATGGCCGTCTATCTGGCCTCGGACGCCTCCAGCTATCACTCGGGCACGACCCTGGTGATCGACGGCGGCTATTCGATCTTCTAACGGATGGATTTCTGGACTCAGGCGTCCATTAAAACTTGATGTAAAACAGGGGGTTGCGCGGGCGGCCCGGCGGTGTGAAGCTTCCTCCCACGGCAGCCTGGGCAAAAGATCCGGGCGCCGACGAGGAAACGAGAGAGATGACGCCCCAAGACGTTGTCAGCCTGGCTCCGCCGCGCGGCTTCCTGTTGATGCTGGCCCTGGCCGTCAGCAGCATGCTGGCCTGCTTCTGGACGCATCACGCGGATCTGGAAGCCGAGCTCGTCCGTCGCGACTGACCTCGCGGCAGGCTTGTGAGGCGGCGGCTGGCCCCTGATCCTCCTTGGAAAAAGGGAGGATCCGCCATGGGTCTGCGCACGCCGCTCTGCGATCTGCTGTCCATCGAACACCCGATCCTGCTGGCGGGCATGGGCGGGGTCTCCTACGCGCCGCTGGCCGCCGCCGTTTCCAACGCTGGCGGCTATGGCGTCCTGGGCATGGCCGGAACCAGCCCGGACTTCATCCGTGACCAGATGCGCCAGGTCAAAAGCCTGACCGACAAGCCCTTCGGCGTCGATCTCCTCGCCGCCACGCCGGACGCGCTGACCGCGTCCGTCGAGGTCATCATCGAGGAAGGCGCCTCGTCTTTCGTGGCGGGTCTGGGCGTGCCCCTGCCGATCATCGAACGCCTCAAGGCCGCCGGCCTGAAAGTGATGGTCGTCTGCGGCGCGGTGAAGCATGCGGTGAAAGCCGAACAGGCCGGCTGCGACGCGGTCATATGCCAGGGCGGCGAGGGCGGTGGTCACACGGGTCTCGTCGGCACCCTGCCGCTGGTGGCCCAGGCGGTCGAGGCGGTGAAGATCCCGGTGGTCGCCGCCGGCGGCCTGCATGACGGCCGTGGCCTGGCGGCGGCGCTGGCTCTGGGCGCGCAGGGCGTCTGGATGGGCACGCGGTTCATCGCCTCGCACGAGGCGCATGCGGGCGATCTCTACCGCCAGGCGGTGGTCGAGGCCGCCGACGAGGACACCGTTCGCACCCGCTGCTACTCGGGTAAGCCGATGCGGGTGAAGAAGAACCCCTATGTCGACGACTGGGAAGCGCGCCCGGGCGACATCCAGCCGTTCCCGCAGCAGGCCATGGTCTCGATCCGCAATGGCGCGATGGGCGGCATCGGCGGCCAGATCGAGGGCCTGGACGCGGCCAAGTCCTGCTTCGCCATGGGCCAGAGCGCCGGCGGCGTGCGTGAGATCCTGCCCGCCGGCGAGATCGTGGCGCGCCTGATGGCCGAGGCCGAGACGGCGCTGGCCAAGGCCTCGGCCTTCAGAACCTGAGGCGCGACCACCGCCGCGAGTCCACGGCGGCGCGCCACGCAAGGCTGAGTTTCCCGTGGACGACGAGCGTCTTCCGAAGCACCCTCCGGTGGATCGCTAGGGGGACAACACAGCGATGATCGCGCGAAAGCACCTGAGGCGTCGGCTCAGCCAGTACGGAGCGCTGTGGCTGGGCGGGTTTGTCGGCACGTTGCTGGTCATGGCCATCATGGTGTTCGGCGTCCAAACGCCGCTGGCGGCCGCCGCGGATCTTGTCCTGCCGATCGCCCTGGCTCTGCTGGGCCTGGCGGTGATCGCCGGGGTGGGGATCACGGTGGTCAAGGACGTCGGGCTGTCGACCAAGTCGCTGATTACGGCCCTGGCGCTGCTCCTGGTGCTGCCGCTGCTGTGGGCCCCGGTGCTGGCGGTTGTGGTCACTGCGGCCATCGCCGGGGCGTCGGTGGAGTACTCGGCCGTCTATGCTGAGTTCCGGATCGCGGTCAGCAACCTGATCTATCCGCTGGTCGCCATGCTGGGCGAAGACCCGCTGATCAGCTTCGTCTGGCAGGCGTTCCAGGTCGTCGCCTCCATCGTCGGGGCGATCGCGTCGACCTTGCAGGTCTGGCGGTTCGTCAAGCCGCTGCTCTACGGCCCTGACGAGGCCGAAACAGCCTAGCTGACAAGCGTCGGGCCGGGGAACACCCAGTCGTCTTCCTGTTCATGCAGCATCACCGGCAGGCCAAGGCCCGCAGGAAACGCCGCCAGGCGACGCACGGCCGCCTGGGCCTCGCTTCGCGTTTCATAGGCGCCGAACCGAAGGTTTTCACCGACGATCGCCCAATGGTCGCCAACCCGCACCACGCCGTAATGCACCTCAGTCATGGTCAGACCTCCTTGCAGTATCCACAGGGAAGACCCGATCCGTGGCGATCGCAAGGCCTTTATTTTGCGAACTTTTTTCTGCACTGCGGCAAAACTTGCCCCCAAGCGTCACCGCATCTGCGTTCGCGCGTTGGGAGGCGTGGTCGTGACAGCGGGCCGGGAGTTGGCGATAACCAGCCTATGTCGCGTCCGTTCCTCATTGGCGTCTGTCTGGCGAGCCTGATCGCCGCTCCGGTCCTGGCCCAGGAAAGGGCGCCGGAGGACCGCCAACGCTTGCTGGATATCGCCTATGCGCTGGGCGAAAGCCACGCTCTGCGGCAGACCTGCCAAGGCGAAGGCGATCAGTACTGGCGCTCGCGCATGGTGCGGCTGACCGAGGTGGAGCAGGCCGACCAGGCCTTCGACGCCCAGATGCGCGAACGGTTCAACACCGGCTTCGCCTCGCGCCGCAGCGAGTACCCGATCTGTGACGACGCCAGCCGCAAGGCCGAGCAGGCGGTGGCGCGCAAGGGCCAGGCCCTGGCCCTGAAGCTGTCCCAGACCATGCGCGAGGTTCGTGGCGGCGCGCCGGCGCCGGATTCCGCGGCGGTCGACACCGGAGCGCGTTAGAGTCTTTTCCAAAAATTAGAGCGTGATGGCCGCCGAAACCGCTCACACTTTAGGCCATCACGCTCTAGTCTCCATCCAACTTCAAGTTGGGGAGCGACCGTCTTGAGCGGCATTGTCGTCCTGGTTTTCCTGGCTTTCGCCTTCGTCCTGCTGTTCAGCGCGATCAAGATCGTGCCGCAGGGGCGCGAGTTCACGGTCGAGCGCTTCGGCCGCTACACCCGCACGCTCAAGCCGGGCATCACGATCCTGACGCCGTTCCTCGAGACGGTGGGCCGCCGGGTCAACATGATGGAGCAGGTCCTGGACGTGCCCCAGCAGGAGGTCATCACCAAGGACAACGTCTCGGTGAAGGTCGACGCCATCGTCTTCATCCAGGTGATGGACGCTGCGGCCGCCGCCTATCGGGTCGACAACCTGATGTACGCCATCACCCAGCTGGCCCAGACCAACCTGCGCACCGTGGTCGGGGCCATGGAACTGGACGAGGTGCTGAGCCAGCGGGACGCGATCAACAGCCGCCTGCTCTCGACCATCGACCACGCCACCGGCCCCTGGGGCGTCAAGGTCGCGCGGATCGAGATCAAGGACCTGACCCCGCCCGCCGACATCACCAACGCCATGGCCCGCCAGATGAAGGCCGAGCGCGAGCGCCGCGCGGTGATCACCGAGGCCGAGGGCGAGAAGCAGGCCCAGATCGCCCGCGCCGAGGGGCAGAAGCAGTCGGCGATCCTGCAGGCCGAGGGCCGCCGCGAAGCCGCGTTCCGCGACGCTGAGGCCCGCGAGCGCGAAGCCGAGGCCGAGGCCAAGGCGACCGCCTTCGTCTCCGAGGCCATCGCCAAGGGCGACGTCAATGCGATCAACTATTTCGTGGCCCAGAAGTACGTCGAGGCCTTCGCGGAACTGGCCCGTAGTCCGCAGCAGAAGACCGTGATCGTGCCCGCCGACTTCGCGGGCTTGACCGGTACGGTCGCGGGCGTGGGCGAGTTGATCAAGTCGTTGGGCGCGGACACCCCGCGTCCGACCCCGCCCGCGCGTGGCGCGACCAGCGCCCCCGTCGGCGGCAAGCGCGGAGAGTGACGTGATGGACGCGATCGCCGGCTTCCACGCCCTGCATCCCTTCTGGCTGTGGCTGGCCGTGGCCGCCGCCTTCCTGGCCTTCGAGGTCGCCACCGGCACCGGCTGGCTGCTGTGGACCGCCGCCAGCGCCTTCGTCGTCGGTGTCATCGCGCAACTGCTGCATACCAGTTTCGTGATCGAGCTTGGGCTGTTCGCGGCGCTGGCGATCGCCTCGACCTACCTGGCCAAGCGCTTTCTGCGACCGGTGCTGGAGGCGTCCGGGCCGGATCTGAATGATCCGATGCAGCGGCTGATCGGTCAGCGGGGCCAGGTGCTGTCGACCTTCGAGCAGGGGCGCGGCCGCGTCTTCATCGACGGCAAGGACTGGGCGGCCGAGACCGACGAGCCGATCCCGGCGATCAGCCAGGAGGTCGTGGTGGTCGGGGTGGACGGCGCGATCCTGAAGGTGCGCAAGATCCCGACCTGAGCGGGCTGCTGACAGAACCCGTCGCGCGGCCCTGTTATCGCGCCGCCTCGACACCATCTAGCGCTGACCAGCCACCAGTAGGGTCCCACGGCGCTGCATCGCTGTGGTGAGGGGAGACGGCGTGACGTCCATCATTTCGGTACAGGGTCTGACCAAGACCTATGCGTCGGGCCATCAGGCCCTCAAGCGGATCGACCTCGACATCCGGCAGGGCGAGATCTTCGCACTGCTGGGGCCGAACGGGGCGGGCAAGACCACCTTGATCAGCATCATCTGCGGCATCGTCAATCCGAGCCAGGGCGTGATCCTGGCCGACGGCCATGACGTGGTCCGCGACTATCGCGCCGCCCGCACCAAGATCGGCCTGGTGCCGCAGGAACTGCACACCGACGCCTTCGAGACGGTCTTGGCCACGGTCAGCTTCTCGCGCGGCCTGTTCGGCAAGCCGCGCAACGACGCCCTGATCGAGCAGATCCTTCGCGACCTCTCCTTGTGGGACAAGAAGGACAGCAAGATCATGGCGCTGTCGGGCGGCATGAAGCGCCGGGTGATGATCGCCAAGGCGCTGAGCCACGAGCCGACCATCCTGTTCCTGGACGAGCCCACCGCCGGCGTCGACGTCGAGCTGCGCCGCGACATGTGGGAGATGGTCCGCAAGCTGCGTGAGAGCGGCGTCACCATCATCCTGACCACCCACTATATCGAGGAGGCCGAGGAGATGGCCGACCGGATCGGGGTGATCAACAAGGGCGAGATCATCCTGGTGGAGGACAAGACCGTCCTGATGCGGAAGCTGGGCAAGAAGCAGCTGACCGTGCATCTGAAGGCGCCGCTGGCGGCCCTGCCCGCCGCTCTGGCCGACGCCTCGCTCAGCCTGGCCAATGACGGCGCAGACCTCGTCTACACCTTCGACGCCCAGGCCGACGACACCGGCATCGCTGATCTGCTGAAGCGCCTCTCCGAGCAGGGGATCGAGTTCAAGGACCTGAAGACCGACCAGAGCTCGCTGGAAGACATCTTCGTCAGCCTGGTGAGGGCCCCGCAATGAACCTCTATGCGATCAAGGCCATCTACAAGTTCGAGATGGCGCGATGGTTCCGCACCCTGGCCCAGAGCGTCATCTCGCCGGTGCTGTCGACCAGCCTCTATTTCGTGGTGTTCGGCTCAGCGATCGGCTCGCGCATGCAGGCCATCGACGGGATCAGCTACGCCGCCTTCATCGTGCCGGGCCTGATCATGCTGTCGCTGCTCAGCGAGAGCATCTCCAACGCCTCGTTCGGCATCTACATGCCCAAGTGGGCGGGCACCATCTACGAGCTCTTGTCGGCGCCGGTGGCCTGGTACGAGACCGTGGCCGGCTATGTCGGCGCGGCGGCGACCAAGTCGATCTGCCTGGGCCTGCTGATCCTGGCCACGGCGCGGATCTTCGTGCCGTTCGAGATCGCCCACCCGTTCGTGATGCTGCTGTTCCTGGTTTTGACCTCGGTCACCTTCAGCCTGTTCGGCTTCATCATCGGGGTCTGGGCCGACGACTTCCAGAAGCTGCAGATCGTGCCGCTGCTGATCGTCACACCGCTGACCTTCCTGGGCGGCAGTTTCTATTCGATCAAGATGCTGCCGGAGATCTGGCAGAAGATCACCCTGTTCAACCCGGTGGTCTATCTGATCAGCGGCTTCCGTTGGGCCTTCTACGGCCAGTCGGACGTCGGCGTCGGGATCAGCCTTGGGATGACGGCGGTGTTCCTGGCCGCGTGCCTGGGCGCGGTCTGGTGGATCTTCCGGACGGGGTACCGGCTGAAGGTTTAAAGGTCTGTCCCAAAGCCCGACAACCCCCGTGTCATCCCGGACGGCCCGCAGGGTCGATCCGGGACCCAGGGGCGGCGCGCACGGCGCTTCGTCACCCCCTGGGTCCCGGCGCTCCGCTTCGCTGCGGCCGGGATGACATGAAAACGGTGGCTACTCGGCTTTGTTCTCGACCGCCTTCAGCCCCTTCATGCCGCCCGCCTTGGCGCCCTTGGCGACCAGGGCGGTCTCGGCGCGGCGGATCATAGCGCGTTCGCCGTTGAAGGCGGCCAGGGCCAGGCAGGCCTCGAAGAAGCCGGGATCGGCGCGGGTGTCGATCGCGGGCTGCTGGACCAGCAGGTGCAGGTCGCGGGCGCGGAGCTTCAGCACCACGTCCATCACCGCGACCAGATCGCCGCCCAGGGCGTGCAGGCTGGGCGCGGCCAGAACGCCTCCCGGCTCCAGCGCCTCAAGAGCCCGCTCCAGTCCCGGACGCACGACGCCCGAGGCCAGGCAGCGGTCGCTGAACACCTGCTCGCAACCCAGCAGCAGCAGGCGCTCCTCCTGGGCGGGGCTGAAGAACACCCCCGGCGCGGGCGGGACGCGGTAGTAGCCGACGATTTTCATCCCGGCTGACTCGCAGACCCGTCGCACGCTGGCGAGGGGAAAACCGCGACCGCCCACAGACTTCGCGGGGCGGTCGCGGCAGGCGAGGTTAGAGCGACTCCAGGACGCCCGCGACGAACGCCGCCCAGGGCGTGGTTGGGCGGCCGATCAGCCGCGAGAGCTGGCGACTGTCGTTGAACAGCCCGCCCTGGGCGGCGCCGACGTCTGACTGGGCGAGCATGGCGGCTACCGGCGGCGGCAGGCCGATGCTCTTCAGGACCTCGGCGTAGGCGGCTTCCGGCAGGTTGTTGTAGGGCAGGTCGCGGCCGGTCTGGCGCGAGGTCTCGGCGGCGAGATCGGCCAGGGTGAAGGCCTCGTCGCCCGCCAGCTCGTAGGTCTTGCCCGCGTGGCCTTCGCTGGTCAGCACCACGGCGGCCGCGTCGGCGTAGTCGGCGCGCGAGGCGGCCGAGATGCGGCCTTCGCCTGCGCTGCCGACGAAGGCCCCGGCATGAAGCGCGCCGGCGATCGCCCCCGCATAGTTCTCCAGGTACCAGCTGTTGCGCAGCAGGGTGTAGTCGAGGCCCGACTCGCGGATCATCGTCTCGGTGGCGTGATGCTCGGCGCCCAGGCCGATCGGCGTGGTGTCGGCGTACAGGATGCTGGTGTAGGCGATCCGCTTCACGCCCGCGGCCTTGGCGGCCTCGATCACGTTGCGGTGCTGGGGCACGCGCTGACCGATGGCGTCGCTGGAGATCAGCAGCAGGACATCGACGCCAGCGAGGGCCGCAGCCAGGGTCTCGGGCTTGTCGTAGTCGGCGGCGCGGGCCTCAACGCCCAGGTCGGCGGCCCTGGCCGGATCGCGGGCCAGCGCCACGACGGATTGTTGGCCCGAAACGCGAGCCTTCAGCTGCTCGATAACCAGACGGCCCAGTTGGCCGGTGGCGCCGGTGACGGCGATGATCGTCATGTTCCTGCTCCTTTTCAGCGGACAGGCGTCATCTAGGGGCCTTGCTTACTTTTCGTAAGTACGTACATGAGTGTAAGTATGAAACACGACGATCCCTCAGAACTGGCCCCGCGTCGGCCCCTGTCCGACATCGTCTCGAACGGCGACCTGCAGGGAAACCTGATGGCGGCGGCCTGCCCCTCGCGCGAGGTGCTCAACCACGTCACCAGCCGCTGGGGCGTGCTGGCGCTGATGGCGTTGGAGACGCGCACCCTGCGCTTCAGCCAGCTCAGGCGTCAGATCGGCGGGGTCAGTGAGCGGATGCTGGCCCAGACGCTTAAGGCCCTGGAAAGCGACGGCTTCGTGCGCCGTCAGGCGTTCGAGGTCGTGCCGCCGCACGTGGAGTACAGCCTCACGCCCCTGGGCCTGGAGGTCGCCGAGCGCGTGCGGGGTCTGGCCGACTGGATCGAGGTGAACCTGCCCCGCATCCTGACCCATTGGGATCCGGAGGTCCTGGCGACCTATGCGCCGGAGACGGTCGCCTGAGGCTCAGCGAACCGCGCCCGATAGGCGCCCGGCGTCGTGGCGAACTGGCGGCGGAAGTGATGACGTAGGGCCGGCGCGCCCAGGCCGACGGCGGCGGCGATCTGGTCGATCCCCGCCGACGAGGTCTCCAGAAGATCGCGGGCGTGGTTCAGGCGCGCCGTCAGCAGCCAGCGGGCGGGCGTCTGGCCCGTGGCGGCCTCGAACCGGCGCAGGAAGGTGCGCTGACTCATGCCAGCGGCTTCGGCCAGGGCGCGGATCGTATGCTCGCCCGACAGATCCGCGCGCATCCGGTCCAGGATCGGCGACAGGCGCGAGGCCTCGTGCGCGCTCGGCACCGGACGCTCGATGAACTGGGCCTGGCCGCCGTCGCGGTGGGGCGGGATCACCAGGCGCCGCGCCACGGTGTTGGCCGCTTCCGGCCCGAAGTCGCGGCGGATCAGGTGCAGGCCAAGATCGAGGCCCGCCGCGCTGCCGGCCGAGGTGAGCACGTCGCCCTCGTCCACGTAGAGCACGTCCGGCAGGACCTCGATCGTCGGATGGCGCGCACGCAGCGTCTCGGCATAGCGCCAGTGGGTCGTGGCGCGGCGACCGTCCAGCAGACCGGTGGCCGCCAGCACGAAGACGCCTGAGCAGATCGACATCAGCCGCGCGCCCCCGGCGTGCGCTGCGCGCAGAGCCTCGATCAGGGACGGGGGAACCGGAGCGTCCAGGCCGCGCCAGCCTGGCGCTACGATGATGCTGGCCCCCGCCAGCAGCTCCAGACCGCCGTCGCCGACGACGCGAACGCCGCCAAGGCCCCGGAGATCTCCGGGCTCCACGGCGGCGGTCGCGAACCGGTACCACCCCTCGCCCATCTCGGGCCGGGGCAGGGCGAAGAGTTCGACGGCGACCCCGTACTCGAAGGTGCACAGGCCGTCATAGGCGAGGGCGACGACCAGCGGCGAGGCGTTTGGCATGATCTTTACGTTCAATGTCGATCTGGCCAGCTAACGCCAGGGGCGGCGGCGCGGCAAGGTCTGGGCGTCAAATCCCTGGAGGCCGTCATGAGCTTTGTTTCCGCCATCCCCGCCGCCTCGCCCGAGGTCGCCGCCGCCCACTTCGCCGCCCGCCTGTCGCTGGAGACCGACTGCGCCGACGTCGCCGCCGCTATGCGGGCGGGCGAGGTCGACTTCGTCCTGCTGCACGTGGTGGGCGCGCCGCAAGCCTACGCCCGTCGGCACGTGCCCGGCGCGCTGCACCTGCGTCACACCGACATCACCGCCGAGCGCATGACCGACTGGCCGGAGAAGACCCTATTCGTAGTCTATTGCGCGGGCCCGCACTGCAACGGCGCCGACCAGGCGGCGCTGAAGCTGGCGCGCCTGGGGCGACCGGTGAAGCTGATGATCGGGGGGATCACGGGCTGGGCCGACGAGGGCCTGCCGTTCGCCGAAGGGGCGGAGCCGGGGAGACTCTAGATCACGCGCGGGTTGGCCTGGCGCAGGCCTTCATTGGCTAGCTGGTCGGCTCGCTCATTGAGCGGATGGCCGGCGTGGCCCTTGACCCAGCGCCAGTCGACATCGTGCCGGGCGCGGGCCGCGTCGAGGCGTTTCCAGAGGTCGTCGTTCTTGACCGGGCTCTTGTCGGCCGTTTTCCAGCCGCGCGCCTTCCAGCCCCGGATCCACTCCTGGATGCCCTTCATCACGTATTGGCTGTCGGTGTGCAGTTCGACCACGCAGGGACGATTCAGCAGCTCCAGCGCCTGGATGGCGGCCATCAGCTCCATGCGGTTGTTGGTCGTCCCCGGCTCGCCGCCGCAGATCTCTTTCTTCTTGTCGCCATAGAACAGGATGGCGCCCCAGCCGCCGGGGCCCGGATTACCCTTGCAGGCGCCGTCGGTATAGATCGTGACCTTCGGCGTCATGCGAACAGCACGAGACCCTCGCGGTGGACGGCCAGCTTGCGCTCATATTCCAGCGGGTCCTTGGGCCGAACGAGCGCGCCGGCCGGGGTCGAACCCCAGTCGGCCAGGCGGGTGAGGAAGAACCGCATCGCCGCGCCGCGCGCCAGGATCGGCAGGGCTTCCTTCTCGATCGGGCTCAGCGGCCGGCGGCGCTCATAGCCGTTCAGCAGCGCCTTGGCGGCCGTGATGTTGAAGCTGCCGTCGGCCTCGAAGCACCAGGCGTTCAGGGTCACCGCCACGTCGTAGGCGTAAGAGTCGTCGCAGGCGAAATAGAAGTCGATCGCCGCGGCGAACTTTCCGTTCGACTGGAAAAAGACGTTGTCCGGGAAATAGTCGGCGTGGATCGTCCCGGTCGGCAGGTTGCGCGGCCACATCAGGGCCAGTTGCGCCAGGTCCTGGTCGATGGTCGCCGAGAGGCCCGGCTTGAGATCCTCGGCGGCCTTGCGGTGCTTGGAAAACAGCGGCGCCCAGGCGGCTTGGCCAAGATCGTTGGCGCGGCGCCCCGGATAGCCCTCGCCGGCCAGGTGCAGCCAGGCCAGGCCCTCGCCCGCTTCGCGGCAGTGGGCGGCGGTGGGCTTGCGCACCGACAGGCCGGGCAGGAACTCGACGATGGCGGCGGGCTTGCCGCGCAGGCTCGAGAGCGTGGCGCCCGTGCGGGTCGGGATCGGCCGGGCGCTGGGATAGCCCTTGTCGGCCAGCCAGGTCAGCATGTTGAGGAAATACGGGAGGTCGTCGGCCTTCACCCGCCGCTCGTAGACGGTCAGGATGTAGCGACCCTTCTCCGTCTCCAGCAGGAAGTTGGAGTTCTCCACGCCCTCGGCGATGCCCTTGAACGCCAGCGGCGCGCCCAGGTCATAGCCTTGCAGGAAGGTCTCGAGTTCTTGGTCGGTGATGTCGGTATAGACGGCCATGCCGCCGGGATGCGGGACGGGGCGCTGGCGGTCAAGAGCTCACAGCGTCCTTCGAGGCGCGCTCAGGAGCGCGCACCTCAGGATGAGGTGTTCAGCAACGGATTTCCTCATCCTGAGGTGTGAGCCGAAGGCGAGCCTCGAAGGACGCAGGGCGTGTCGGTGATTGTGAGCCGCTGTGCGAGGGAGCCGAAGTCCTGCAAACCGCCGCCACCGGCGGGAGCCATCCCTAAATCTCACGGCGAGACGATCGCAGGGCTGATCAGGTCACTCAAGGACGACGCTGCGCGTCGCCGCGCGCGGTCGCCGGAGGCGATCCTTGACTGACCTGATCAGCCCTGCACGCTGCAGCCTCCAAGAGATTTAAGGGTCGCACCGACCTCGCGAGGTCGGGTGGTGGTGCTAGACGGGCATGGTACCGACTAGCGTAGCGGCGATTGGGGCGGGAAATAGGTCGGTAGCGGGGTGGGCGCGCCGCCTGCCGAAGAGCTGTCATCGATGTTGCACCAGCTTCCCAGGGTGGCGCCCGTCTCAGCATCCGAAACGATATTCACCACTGAACATCCGCCGTGAACGAACTCTGGAAACTGTTCTCGCTTTCCAACGACGCGCACGCCCGCAGGCTCGGTGGTCCAAGCGCTAGGGGTTCGGACATACACGCCGAGCCACACTGTGCGCGGAGCGCTTAGAGTGAAGGAGCCGGATGTCGTGAAGGGAAGGTCGTCGTCGGTCCTGATCACCGCTCGCAGATAGTAGCGGGCGTATTGTTCTTTGTTGAGGCGAGGGGCGGGTAACACTGCGCGAGCGTCAGCATTTTCAGCGGGCGTAGACGTCCCTGCCGTTGCAGGTGCGACAAGCGCCACGATCATCGCGAGGAGCAGGACCATTTCCGCAGACCTCCAGATGGCTGTTCCGCTTCCCAAGCCTAAGCCGTCAACAACCTCGGCAGCTTGAACGTGATCGTCTCCCGCGCCTCGACCAGTTCCTCCACCGTGGTGTCGAACCGCGCCGAGATCGCGTCGATGACCCCTTGCACAAGGTCCTCCGGCGCAGAGGCCCCGGCGGTGAGGCCCACGCGCGAGATCCCGTCGAACCAGGCCCAGTCGATCCCCGAGGCGTCGTCGATCAGGTGGGCGTCGCGAGCGCCGGCCTTCAGGCCGACCTCCTTCAGGCGCACCGAGTTGGACGAGTTCTTCGAGCCGACCACCAGGATCAGTTCGGACTGCTCGGCCAGATGCTTGACCGCGTCCTGGCGGTTGGTCGTGGCGTAGCAGATGTCTTCCTTGTGCGGCGCGGCGATGCCGGGGAAGCGCTCGCGCAGCAGGGCCACCATGTCGGCGGTGTCGTCGACTGACAGGGTGGTCTGGGTCAGGAAAGCGACGTTGGCGGGGTCCTTCGGCGTCCAGGTCGCCGCGTCGTTGATGTCCTCGATCAGGGTCACCGCGCCCTCGGGCAGCTGGCCCATGGTGCCGATCACCTCCGGATGGCCGGCGTGGCCGATCAGCACGATCTCGCGGCCGGCGTCATAGTGCTTCTGGGCCTCGACATGGACCTTGGACACGAGCGGGCAGGTGGCGTCCAGATAGATCATCTGGCGGGCCTTGGCCTCAGCCGGCACCGACTTGGGCACGCCGTGGGCCGAGAACACGACGGGGCGATCGTCGGGCGCTTCCTCGAGCTCCTCGATGAACACTGCGCCGAGCGCCTTCAGGCGGTCGACGACGTGGCGGTTGTGGACGATCTCGTGGCGCACATAGACCGGCGCGCCGAACTTCTCGACGGCGCGTTCGACGATCTGGATGGCCCGGTCGACACCGGCGCAGAAGCCGCGCGGGCTGGCCAGAACGAGGGAGATCGGGCGACGGATCGGGGTCTGGGCGTTCATGGCGGGGAACCTAGCGTCTCGCAGGTCCGTTCGCCAGGAGTCTGCGTCGTTGCGACGTCACGCATATGCCTTTATCAGGCTGCATGACGCTGGCGGGGCGCTGTGGCCCCGCTTGGCTCTTGTGTCCGGAACCGACGTTTCATGCGCCGCACTTTTACGCTCGCCCTCAGCGCCCTGATGGCCGTCTCGATCGCCGCGACCACGGCGACGGCCGTCCACGCCCAATCGCGCGGCGACCAGGGCGGCGGCGAAGACGACGCGGCCAAGAAGCGCAAGCGTGACGAAGAGTGGAACCAGCCCAAGGCCCCGCTGCCGCAGCTGCGCAACGCCGGCCCCTGCCCCTATGTGAAGGTGCTCTACGACGCCAGCCGCTATGTCCAGTTCAAGGACGGCAAGGAGTCGGCCGCCCAGGCCGGCTTCACCGGCGAGATCCAGAGCCTGACCTCGGGCTGCGCCTACAAGGGCGACGAGCCGATCAAGATCCGTATCGAGGCGCTGTTCCAGCTGGGCCGTGGTCCGCAGGCCGAGGGCGACAAGCACGTCTATCGCTACTGGGTGGCGGTGACCGAGCGCAACCAGGCGGTCATCGCCAAGGAATATTTCGATCTCCCCGTCAGCTTCGCCGCCGGCGAGGATCGCGTCTATGCCCGCGAAACGATCGAGCAGATCACCATCCCCCGCGCTGACGCCAAGGTCAGCGGCGGGAATTTCGAGGTCCTGCTGGGCTTCGATGTGACGCCGGAAATGGCCGCCTTCAACCGTGACGGCAAGCGCTTCCGGGTCAATGCCGGCCAGGCGGCGCCCGCCCAGCAAGGCCAAACCCAATCAGGGACGACCACCAAGCAATGAACGATTTGAAGCGGTCCTTGAGCGAGGCGGCCGCGGCCGCTTTCCAGGCCGCCGGACTGCCTCCCGAATTCGGACGCGTCACGGCCTCCGATCGACCAGATCTGGCCGATTTCCAGTGCAACGGCGCCCTTGCGGCGGCCAAGAGCGCCAAGCGCAATCCGCGCGAGATCGCCGTTCAGGTCGTCGAGATCCTGAAGGGTGATCCCCGCCTGGCCTCGGTGGAGATCGCCGGCGTCGGCTTCATCAACATGCGCGTCAGCGACGAGGCCCTCTCGGCCCGCGCCCGCGAGATCGCCGGCGACGACCGTACCGGCGCCCAGCTGCTGGACACGCCGCGTCGGGTGCTGATCGACTATGCCGGGCCGAACGTGGCCAAGCCGATGCACGTGGGGCACCTGCGCGCCTCGATCATCGGCGAATCGATCAAGCGCCTGTACCGCTTCCGCGGCGACGACGTGGTGGGCGACGCCCACTTCGGCGACTGGGGTTTCCAGATGGGTCTGCTCATCAGCGCCCTCATGGACGAGGACCCGTTCATCAACGCCTTGATGGAAAAGCTGCCGGAAGCCCCGCGCGGCTTCTCGTCGGCCGACGAGGCCAAGGTGATGGCCGAGTTCGAAAAGCGCATCACCCTGGCCGACCTCGATCGCATCTATCCGGCCGCTTCGGTGCGCCAGAAGGAAGATCCGGCGTTCAAGGAGCGCGCCCGCAAGGCCACGGCCGAGCTGCAGAACGGTCGCTTCGGCTACCGTCTGCTGTGGCGCCACTTCGTCAAGGTCAGCCGCGTGGCGCTGGAGCGTGAGTTCCATGCGCTGGGCGTCGATTTCGACCTGTGGAAGGGCGAGAGCGACGTCAACGACCTGATCGAGCCGATGGTTCATCAGCTTGAGGTCAAGGGCCTGCTGGTCAATGACCAGGGCGCGCGCATCGTCCGCGTGGCCCGCGAGGGCGACAAGCGCGACGTGCCGCCGCTCCTGGTGGTGTCGTCGGAAGGTTCGGCCATGTACGGCACGACCGACCTGGCCACGATCCTGGATCGTCGCAAGTCGTTCGACCCGCACCTGATCCTCTACTGCGTCGACCAGCGTCAGGCCGACCATTTCGAGACCGTGTTCCGGGCCGCCTATCTGGCCGGCTACGCCGAAGAGGGCGCGCTGGAGCACATTGGCTTTGGCACCATGAACGGCGCCGACGGCAAGCCGTTCAAGACCCGCGCCGGCGGGGTGCTGAAGCTGCACGACCTGATCGAGATGGCCCGCGAGAAGGCGCGCGAGCGCCTGCGCGAAGCGGGCCTCGGCGCCGAGCTTTCCGAAGAGCAATTCGAGGACACGGCTCACAAGGTCGGCGTGGCGGCGCTGAAGTTCGCCGATCTGCAGAACTTCCGCGGCACCTCCTACGTCTTCGACCTCGACCGCTTCACCAGCTTCGAGGGCAAGACCGGTCCGTACCTGCTGTACCAGTCGGTGCGCATCAAGAGCGTGCTGCGCCGCGCCGCCGAGAGCGGCGCTGTGGCCGGCCGTGTCGAGATTCATGAACCGGCCGAGCGCGATCTGGCCATGCTGCTCGACGCCTTTGAGGGCGCGCTGCAGGAGGCCTATGACAAGAAGGCTCCCAACTTCGTGGCCGAGCACGCCTACAAGCTGGCGCAGTCGTTCTCGAAGTTCTACGCGGCTTGCCCGATCATGAGCGCCGACACCGAGACCCTGCGCGCCTCGCGCCTGACCCTGGCCGAGACCACCCTGCGCCAGCTGGAGCTGGCGCTGGATCTGCTGGGCATCGAAGCGCCAGAGCGGATGTAAGGCTTGGAGCCTGTCGTGTTTGGATCAAGCCATCCAAACACGACAGGGCTCAAGATCAGATATTTGGATCCCTTTCCAACGCTTTGGATGGGAACATCCAAAGCTAGAGGGCTCTACGCCGCCAGGGTGGCCCCGCCGCCCTCGGTCTTGAACCGGTCCATCAGCTGCGTCAGTTGCCGGGCCTCGTTGGTCAGGCTGTGGCTGGCGGCCGTGGTCTCTTCGACCATGGCGGCGTTCTGCTGGGTGACCTGATCCATCTGGCTGACGGCGCTGTTGACCTCGCCCAGGCCCGTGGCCTGGTCGTGAGCCGCCTGGGCGATGCCTTCGACCAGTGTCTGGATCTTGCCGAACTGGGCGACGACGCCGGTGAGCTCGTTCCCGACCCGGCCGACCAGCTCGACGCCGTTCTCGACGCTGCGGCCGGCTTCCTCGACCAGGGTCTTGATCTCCTTGGCCGCATCGGCCGAGCGCTGGGCCAGGGCCCGCACCTCCATGGCCACCACGGCGAAGCCGCGCCCGGCCTCGCCGGCGCGCGCGGCCTCGACCCCCGCGTTCAGAGCCAGCAGGTTGGTCTGGAAGGCGATCTCGTCGACCACGGTGATGATCTGGCCGATCTTGCGCGACGAGGTGTCGATCCGCTCCATGGCCACCCCGGCCTCGCTGGCCACGGTGCTGGACGCGCCGATCAGGTCGCGGCTGACCGCCACCTCGTTGTAGGCGGTCCGGGCGTTGATGGCGGTGGTCTTGATCGTCGCCGTCACCTCGTCGAGCGCCGCGGCGGTCTGTTCCAGTCCGGCGGCCTGCTGCTCGGTGCGCCGCGCGAGGTCGTCGGCCGCCACCGTGATCTGCCGCGCCCCGCCGCCGACAGCGCTGGCGCTGGAGACGACCTGGTGGATGGTTTCCCGCAGGGTGACGATCGAGTCGTTGAAGTTGCGACGCAGGCGTTCGAACTCCTCGGGGAACGCCGCGTCGATCCGCTGCGAAAGGTCGCCCTGGGCCAGGCGGCGCAGGCCTTCGTCGAGGGCGTCCACCACGAACGAGCGCCGGCCCCGGGCTTCGGCCTCGGCCGCCACAAAAGCCTCTTCGCGCGCCGCCGCCTCGCGGTCCTTCTCCAGTTGGACGGCCTGGCGACGTTCGATCGCGGCGGCGCGGAACACCGAGACCGCGGCGGCCATCTCGCCGACCTCGTCCTTGCGCTCGCGCATGGGCGGCTCCTGGGAATAGTCCCCTTCGGCCAGCCGGCCCATATAGGCGGTCATTCGCGCGAGGGGCTGAATGATGCGTTTGCGAAGCGCCCCGACCCCCAGAAGGATCATCCCGAGCATCGCGATCGCCACGACGCCCAGGCCGGCGAACACGGTGAGGGAGGCGTCGCGCGATTCCCTGGCGGCGGCGGCCACCATGGCGCGGGCCTTGATCGTCAGTTCGTCCACGCCCACGCGGTGACGGCGATAGTGACCATCCAGCTTGGCCGCCGCCATGTTCACGGCGATCACGTCGCCTGATTTCAGGGCCGGGGCATAGGTCTGGTCCACCTCGCGCCAGAAGGCGCGACCGCTGACGTCCAGGCGATCGAGCGCAAGCTTGGCGTCCTCGGGAATGTCGGATTTCCGCCAGTAGGCTACGCGGGTCTCATAGTCGGCGCGGAGCGCGGCCAGTTTGACCAGGGTGGCTTCGGCGGCGCTGGGGTCCTGGCTGCCCTGCTCGACCACCAGCATGCTCTCGACCAGATAGGCCGGCGGCGGCAGGATGTCGGCGACGAGATCGAAGGCGGCGGCTTGGCGGTTGGCGATCGGTCCGCCGACCCGCAGATGCAAAAGGCCGAATGTCGCCGCGGCGATGGCAAGGATTGTGCCGACCATCAATGCGACGGTCAGGAGTTTCAGGAAGGCGTTGAGGCGCAGCATCTGAACCCGAGGCTTGGGGTTGAATGGTCAAGCTTGAACTGCGCTGCAACGATGCTCGGCCGATGGTAAACGCGGCCGTAACCATACCCGCGACAGATTGTCTCGCCGGGCGGGCGCCCGGAAAGCGGGTGCTCGGTCTTATGGATTGATTTCCGCGTGGTCGACGAGACAGTCTGCGCCGACATGACGGCGCGAGGGGGCCATGGGGAAGACGTTCATCAAGTCGCTGATGGCGGGCGCATGCGCCCTGGCCATGGCCGGTTCGGCGGTCGCAGCCGACAAGTCGCCGGCCAAGCCCGTGGACAAGTTCGCAGAGGCCGTCGCCGGGCTCGAGCGCAAGGATGGCCTGGTCCCGGTCTTCGTCGACAAGAAGGACGGCAAGATCCTGCTGCTGCTGCCCAAGCCGGGCGCAGACGGGATCGCGGGGCGGTATCTCTACCAGACCTATCTGCGCGCGGGCCTCGGCTCGAATCCGACGGGCCTTGATCGCTCGGCGCCCGGCGACACCCAGATCATCGCCTTCCGCAAGGTGGGCGGGAAGGTCGTGGCCCAGTTCGAGAACTGGGGCTTCTCGGCCGCGCGCGGCTCGGCCGACGAGCAAAAGGCGGTGACTGACTCGTTTCCGGTCTCCACCGTCTGGTCGAACGTGATCGAGGCCGAGCGGGCGGATGGGGGGCTGCTGGTCGACGTGACCTCGTTCCTGACCCGCGACGCGCAAGGGATCGCCAGGACCCTCAAGCGCAGCAAGCAGGGCGATTTCAGGCTGCATGACGGCCTGTCCTACGCCGACACCGGGGCCGTGAACGCCTTCCCCAAGAACATCGAGCTGGAGGCTATCCAGACCTTCGTCGGCGATGAGCCGGGGTCGGAGGTGCGCGGCATCGTGCCGGATCCGCGCAATGTCACGCTGGTGCTGCACCACTCGTTGGTCGCCCTGCCCGAGCCGGGCTATCAGCCGCGCCAGAACGATCCGCGCGTGGGCGTGATCGACCATACGGTGGCCGACTATTCCGCGCCGCTGAACGAGCCGATCGTGCATCGCCTGGTCCACCGCTTCCGGCTGGAGAAGACCGATCCGACCGCCGCCCGCTCGCCGGTCAAGAAGCCCATCGTGTTCTATATCGACCGCGCCGCGCCCGAGCCCGTGCGCTCGGCCCTGATGGACGGCGCGCGCTGGTGGGCTGAGGCCTTCGACGCGGCCGGCTTCATCGACGCCTTCAAGGTCGAGGTGCTGCCCGAGGGGGTCAGTCCGCTGGACGCCCGCTACAGCGTCGTCAACTGGGTGCACCGCCAGACGCGCGGCTGGTCCTACGGCCATGCGGTGGTCGATCCGCGCACCGGCGAGATCGTCAAGGGCGACGTGCTGCTGGGCTCGCAGCGGATTCGCCAGGATCGCCTGATCTTCGAGGGCCTGGCCGGCTCTGACGCCACCGGCAAGGGCGGGCCCAACGACCCGATCGAAATCTCGCTGGCCCGCCTGCGCCAGCTGGCCACCCACGAGATTGGCCACTCGATCGGCCTGCAGCACAATTTCGCCGCCAGCACCTATGGCGGCCGCGCCTCGGTGATGGACTATCCGGCGCCCAAGATCGCGCTGAAGGACGGCAAGCTCGACTTTACCGACGCCTATGGCCGAGGCCTCGGCGACTGGGACAAGTTCGCCATCGATTGGCTGTATGGCCCCGCGCCCGCCGGCGACGACGAGAAGGCCTGGCTGAAGGCCAAGGCCGACAGGAGCCAGGCGGCCGGTCTGCGCTATGTCTCCGACGAGGACGCGCGCAGCAGCGATACGGCCCATCCGTTGGGCGCGGTCTGGGACAACGGAAGCGATCCGGTCGCCGAGCTCGACCACCTGATGGCCGTGCGCAAGGTCGCGCTTGACCGCTTCGGTCTTCCCAACCTGCCCAAGGGCGCGTCGGTCGCCGACCTGCGCCGAGTGATCGTCCCGATCTACATCTTCCATCGCTATCAGATCGACGCGACCGCCAAGCTGGTCGGCGGGATCGACTTCACCTACGCCGCCGAGGGCGACGGCCATGAGGCCAGCAAGGTCGTGCCGGTTGACCGTCAGGCCGCCGCTGTGGACGCCCTGCTGCGGACCCTGTCGCCCGCGGCGCTGGATCTCGGCGACAAGACGCTGGACGTGTTGAACGCGGGCCAGTCGCAGGGGAACGACAAGGCCAACGACATCGAGACCTTCGGCCAGGGCCCGGTCTTCGACCTGCCCGCCGCGTCCGAGGTGGCGGCGGATCTGGTCTGGAGCGCGCTGTTCGCGCCCGCACGTCTGAACCGCCTGGTCGAGGCCAAGCGTCGCGACCCCGGCCAACTCGGCCTCGACGGGGTGCTCGACAAGGCCCTGGCCGCCGTCGCCTTTGACGGCAAGGCCACGGGACGTCAGGCCGAGCTAGCGCGTCGGGTGCGCCAGCGCCTGGTGGTCAGCCTGGCCCAGACCCTGAATGACAAGACCCTGGCGCCGACCGCCGCCGCCGTGATCCGCGCGCGCCTGGCCGACTGGGGCAAGGGCTTGGCCAAGGCCGGCGGCGACGGCGCTGACCGGGCCCAGGCGCGGCTTCTGGCCGGCATTGTCGCCGATGAGACCGGCGGCCGCCTCGCGGCCCTCATCGAAGGCGGCAAGGCCAAGGTCGACATCCCGCCCGGCCCGCCGATCGGCGAGACGGACTGGTTCGGGGACATCCTGGCGAACTAGGGTCCGGACTCAACTGCGGACGCAAAAGCTCCGACGGCGCAAAGACTAAAGCCTCTCGTCATCCCGGAAGCCTCGCAGAGGCTATCCGGGACCCAGGGGCGAGCGGCAGTGCGGTTGCCCCTGGGTCCCGGCGCTACAGCCCGCTACGCGGTCTTCCGGCCGGGATGACGACAGAAAATGATCTCAGTTTGTCGAGTGCGGCCCCTGGTCTCCTTCCAGGTCCTTCAAGACCGCCGGCAGACCCTCGACGCCGCCGTATTCGAGGTGCCGCTTGGCGACAAGAACCAGTCGCAACTGCTCGGCGAGCAGGACCGACAGCCTATGCTTGGTTTCGGTCACGCAAAGGGCGGGTGGCGCCGGCCACCATGTCCGGCACTTGAAATCACATTTTGTGATGTCAAGTTCGCGCGCTCTTCGTCGGAAAGCCTGAAGACGAACCCCTCGAACTTCCGCGCATTCCGCTGAACCTGCTGGTTCAGGCTTCTGGTTTCCACCTGGAAAAGTCGGGCCAGGTCGGCGTCCAGGACCGCCCATTGGCGGCGAATTTCGAATACCGCAGGCGGTGCCAGCGCGTGGATCGGGTCGATAAGGTTGGTCATGGTCGCCCTTTGAGGTCACAGAATGCGACCTCAAAACTCGAACACGTTCCTGATTGTTCGCAATCATCGGGTGCGCCTCGACGTCCGCCGTTGACTCCGTCCGCCCCGTCCCCCAAAGAGCCCACGACCCTCGCGGGAGACATCGGGATTCGCTCCCGAGGCCGAAGGCGCAACCGCCCCGGAAACGCTCAGGCAAAAGGACCGCGCGGGTTTAGGAACGCTGGAAAGCAGTCTCTCCACTGGAGGGGCTCGCCGAAGGAGCAAGGCCAAACCCGTCCGGCAGAGGGGCGAGGCCGGAATCTCTCAGGCCCAAGGGACAGCGGGGGCGACTTACCGGCGTAGGGCCGGTCCCGTCGCCGACCCCGCTTGGAGCCCGCTCGCGTGTCCGATCAAGATCTGAAGAAGACTCCGCTCTACGACGCCCATGTGGCGGCCGGCGCCCGCATGGTGCCGTTCGCGGGCTATACCATGCCCGTACAGTACAAGGACGGGGTGCTGAAAGAGCACCTGTGGACCCGCGAGCATGCGGGCCTGTTCGACGTCTCGCACATGGGGCAGGCCCGTATTCGCAGCGAGAACCCCGCCAAGAGCTTCGAAAAGGTCGTCTCGGCCGACTATCAGGGCCTGAAGGCCGGCAAGCAGCGCTACGGCGTGCTGCTGAACGCCGAGGGCGGCATTGTCGACGACCTGATGACCGCGCGTCCCGATGACGACGGCCTGTTCGTCGTGGTCAACGGCGCCTGCAAGGACAACGACTACGCCATCATCGCCCGCGAACTGGCGGGCGAGGCCACCGTGACCCGCCTGGAAGACCGCGCGCTGCTGGCGCTGCAAGGCCCCGAGGCCGCCGCCGTGCTGGCCGCCCACGTGCAGGAAGCCGCGCAGATGGTGTTCATGGACGCCAAGGCCCTGAGCGCCTTCGGCGTCGACGCCATCATCTCGCGTTCGGGCTATACCGGCGAAGACGGCTACGAAATCTCGGTGCCGGCCGACGCCGCTGAGCGGGTCTGGAACACCCTGCTCGCCGACGCGCGCGTCAAGCCGATCGGCCTGGGCGCCCGCGACAGCCTGCGCCTGGAGGCCGGCCTGCCGCTCTACGGCCACGACCTGGACGAGACCGTCTCGCCGATCGAAGCGGGCCTGAACTTCGCCGTCGGCAAGTCGCGCCGCGAGGCCGGCGACTATCTGGGCGCGGCCCGCATCGCCAAGGAGCTGGCCGGCGAGCTGTCGCGCGTCCGCGTGAACCTCAAGGTGCTGGAAGGCGCACCGGCCCGCGAAGGCGCCGAGATCGCCGACGAAGCAGGCAATGTCATCGGCAAGGTGACCAGCGGCGGCTTCGCCCCCAGCCTCGGCTTCTCGATCGCCATCGGTTTCGCCCCGCCCGCCTATGCGGCGGTGGGGACCAAGCTCAAGGTCATCGTCCGGGGCAAGCCGGCCGCCGCCGAGGTGGTGGCCAGCCCGTTCGTTCCGAACCGTTACGCCCGCAAAATCTAACTCAGGGGACTCACCAAGATGCGTTTCACCAAGGATCACGAGTGGGTCATCGTCGAGGGCGACGTGGCCACGGTCGGCATCACCGCCTACGCCGCCGAGCAACTGGGCGACGTCGTGTTCGTCGAGACCCCGGAAGCGGGCAAGGTCGTCAAGCAGGGCGAAGGTCTGGCTGTCGTCGAGAGCGTCAAGGCCGCTTCTGACGTCTACGCCCCGGTGTCGGGTGAAGTGATCGAAGGCAACGGCGAGCTGGCCGGCGCGCCGGAGACCGTCAACGCCCTGCCCGAAAGCGGCGGCTGGTTCGCCAAGATCAAGCTCGCCAACCCGGCCGAGCTCGACGCCCTGATGGACCGCGACGCCTACGAAGCCTTCCTCGCCACGCTGTAGAAACCTGTCATCCCGGACGGCCGAAGGCCGAGCCGGGACCGCCGGAAGCGCTGCGCTTTCCAAGGTCCCGGCTCTCGGCTCCGCTACGGCCGGGATGACAAATCAGGCACAGAAAACATGCGCTACCTCCCCCTGACCCCCGAAGACCGCGTCGAGATGCTCGGCGCGATCGGCGTCAAGTCGATCGACGACCTCTTTGTCGACGTGCCGGCCTCGGCCCGCCGCGACGCGCCGGTGGACCTGCCGCACCATGCCGGCGAGCTGGATGTCGAACGCGAGATGGCGGGCCTGGCCCGTCGCAATCGCGCCGCGGGGGAGGGGCCGTTCTTCTGCGGCGCCGGCGCCTATCGCCACCACGTGCCGGCCACGGTCGACCATATCATCCAGCGGTCGGAGTTCCTGACCAGCTACACGCCGTACCAGCCGGAAATCGCCCAGGGCACCTTGCAGGTCCTGTTCGAGTTCCAGACCCAGGTCGCGGCCCTGACCGGCATGGAAGTGGCCAACGCCTCGCTCTATGACGGCTCGACCGGCGCGGCCGAGGCCGTGATGATGGCCCAGCGCGTCACCCGCAAGAACAAGGCGGTGATGTCGGGCGGCCTGCACCCGCACTATGTCGGCGCGATCGAGACCCTGGCCCACGCCGCCGGCGTCGCCACCCAGGCCCTGCCCGCCGCCGTCGACGCGGAAGACGCCGTGATCGCCGCCATCGACCAGGACACCGCCTGCGTCGTCGTCCAGACGCCGAACGTGTTCGGCACGGTCACCGACGTGAGCAAGATCGCCGAGGCGGCCCACGCCGCCGGCGCGCTGCTGATCGTGGTCACGACCGAAGCCGTCTCGTTCGGCCTGCTGAAGTCGCCCGGTGAAATGGGCGCCGACATCGCCGTGGCCGAGGGCCAGTCGATCGGCAATGGCCTGAACTTCGGCGGCCCCTATGTCGGCCTCTTCGCCTGCAAGGAAAAGTTCGTCCGCCAGATGCCGGGCCGCCTGTGCGGCGAGACGGTCGACGCCGACGGTAAGCGCGGCTTCGTGCTGACCCTGTCGACCCGCGAGCAACACATCCGCCGCGACAAGGCCACGTCTAACATCTGCACCAACAGCGGCCTCTGCGCGCTCGCCTTCTCGATCCACATGAGCCTCTTGGGCGAGACCGGCCTGCGCCAGCTGGCGGCGGTCAACCACCAGAAGGCCCTGGCCCTGCGTGATGCGCTGAAGGCCGTGCCGGGCGTGGAGATCCTTACGCCCCGCTTCTTCAACGAGTTCGCCATCAAGGTTCCGGGCAAGGCCGCCGAGGTCGTCGAGACCCTGGCGGGTCACGGTATCATCGCCGGTGTCCCGTTCTCGCGCCTAGACGGCGCCGCCGGCCTCGATGACGTGCTGCTGGTCGCCGCCACCGAGACCACGCTCGATATCGACATCAATGTTTTCGCCAAGGCCCTGACCAAGGTGTTCGCCCAATGAGCATGAACAATGTCGGCCGCCCCACGCGTCCCGAAGCCGCTAACGACGCCGCCAACGGTCACGAGACCCTGACCGGCGCTCGCGGTCTGCTGCAGGACGAGGCCCTGATCTTCGAACTGGACGGCTGGAACAAGGCCGGCGTCGACCTGCCGCCGGTCACCGCCGCGCCGTCCAGCGACCTCGCCGGCCTGCTGCGTGACGCGCCGATCGGCCTGCCGGGCCTGTCGGAGCCGGAGGTCGTGCGCCACTATGTGCGCCTCAGCCAAAAGAACCACGCCATCGACCTGGCGCTGTATCCGCTGGGCTCGTGCACGATGAAGCACAATCCGCGCCTGAACGAGAAGATGGCGCGCCTACCCGGCTTCTCGGACATCCACCCGCTGCAGCCGACCTCGACGGTGCAGGGCGCGCTGGAGCTGATGGACCGTCTGGCCCACTGGCTGAAGACCCTGACCGGCATGCCCGCCGTCGCCCTGACGCCCAAGGCCGGCGCCCATGGCGAGCTCTGCGGCCTGCTGGCCATCCGCGCCGCCCACGAGGCGGCCGGCAACGGCCACCGCAAGACGGTCCTGGCGCCGACCAGCGCCCACGGCACCAACCCGGCCACGGCGGCCTTCGTCGGCTACACCGTCGTCGAGATCGCCCAGACGGAAGACGGCCGCGTCGACCTGGCGGACCTGGAGTCCAAGCTCGGCGACCACGTGGCCGCCATCATGGTCACCAATCCCAACACCTGCGGCCTGTTCGAGCGCGACGTCGTCGAGATCGCCCGCCTGACCCATGCGGCCGGGGCCTATTTCTACTGCGACGGCGCCAACTTCAACGCCATTGTCGGCCGGGTGCGTCCGGGCGATCTGGGCGTCGACGCCATGCACATCAACCTGCACAAGACCTTCTCGACGCCGCACGGCGGCGGCGGTCCGGGCGCGGGTCCGGTGGTGCTGAGCGAAGCCCTGGCGCCGTTCGCGCCGACGCCCTGGCTCACCCACGGCGACAACGGCTTTGAGCTGGCCGAGCACGCCGGCGACGACGACGCCAAGACCGCCTTTGGCCGCATGAGCGCCTTCCACGGTCAGATGGGCATGTATGTCCGCGCCTACGCCTACATGCTCAGCCACGGGGCCGACGGCCTGCGTCAGGTGGCCGAGGACGCCGTCCTCAACGCCAACTACATCAAGGCCCAGCTCAAGGACGTGATGAGCCCGGCGTTCCCCCAAGGGCCGTGCATGCACGAGGCGCTGTTCGACGACAGCTGGCTGGAAGGCACCGGCGTGACCACGCTCGACTTCGCCAAGGCGATGATCGACGAGGGCTTCCACCCGATGACCATGTACTTCCCGCTGGTCGTCCACGGCGCGATGCTGATCGAGCCGACCGAAACCGAGAGCAAGCACGAGCTGGATCGCTTCATCGCCGCCCTGCGCGCCCTGGCGGGCGCCGCCAAGGCTGGGGACACCGAGCGATTCAAGGGCGCCCCCTTCCACGCGCCGCTCCGGCGCCTGGACGAGACTCAGGCCGCCCGCAAGCCCCGGTTGAGGTGGAAACCTGTTGCTGCGGCGCCACTAGCGGCTGAATAGCATTTTCCATACCCCCATGCGACCAGAGGGCGCCTTTACGGCGCCTTCTTCCCTCCACATATCGGGGAGGCGCGTCGGGGCTGACTGGTTTTCCCAGGGAGCAGGCGAGGCGCGAGCCCCGTTGACCCCCGATGAACGCTTTTGCCCTCGCCATGCCGCGCGCCCGCCGCACCGCCGATGACCTCGCCCGTGAGCTCGTCGCGCGCTTTCTGCGCGTGGCGCTGGTGGCGCTTGGCCTGGTGTTCATCGCCGGCGGCGCGCTGATCGCGCCGCTGCCGGGGCCGATGGGCCTGCCGCTGACGGTCATTGGCCTGATGCTGGTGCTGCGCAACTCGTTCAAGGCCCGAAAGCAGTTCGTCCGCTTTCAGCAGGCGCACCCCAAGCTGATCTTCCCGATCCGTCGCCTGCTGCGGCGCGAGCCCGAGGTCATTCCCGTGGCGTGGCAACAGGCGTTGCGCATCGAGCGCATCGTCATGCCGCGCAAGTGGCGCGTGGGCGTGCGCTGGCGCAAGTCCCTGAAACGGCGCACCCGCAAGCAAACGGGCCGGTGACCGCCGCCGCCCCAGCCTTGGACGGTGTCAAGCACAGACTCCGGCGCCGCGCGCGGCTGGCCCTACTGGTACGTGAAGCCGCGGCCCGCGCTTTCCGGTGGACGGCCCTCAGCTTTGGCGTCCTGGTCATCCTGGTCGGCGCCGTTCTGACGCCGCTCCCCGGGCATGTCGGCCTGCCGCTGCTGGTCATCGGTCTGATGATCGTGCTGCGCTACTCGTTCCAGGCCCGCAAGCAGTTCATCCGCTGGCAGCGCCGCCATCCCAAGCTCGTTTTCCCGATCCGCCGCCTGATGCGCCGCGAGCCGGAGGTGCTGCTGGTCGTCTGGCAACAGATGCTGCGCACCGAGAAGCTGGTCCTGCGCAAGGCCCGCTGGCGCCTGCTGAAGAAGACCCGCAAGCGGGTGCGCCGCTATGTGACGCGGAAAACGGTTCGAGCGCCGATCGCGCCGCCGGCCCCCTTGTCGGCGGCCAGGGACAGCTCTCTTCACCCTATCTGATGTGGTGCGTCAGCCAGCGCGGCGGCGGTTGATGATCCTAAGCCACCAGCCGGGGACGACGGGCTGCGCGCGCCGTCACATTGAAGCGCGCGATCAGTTTGTCGAGTTCGTCGGCTTCATGACGCAGGCTCGCCGCCGCCGCCGTCGCTTCCTCCACCATGGCGGCGTTCTGCTGGGTGACCTGGTCCATCTGGTTGACGGCCACATTCACCTCGCCCAGCCCCGTCGCCTGCTCCCGCGATGACTGGGCGATATCGCTGATCAGGGTGTCGATCTCGCTCACCTTGCTGACGATCGATTGCAGCGCCCGTCCGGTGTCGCCGACCAGTTTCACCCCGCGTTCGACCTGGGTTGAGCTGTTGGCGATCAGGACCTTGATCTCCTTGGCGGCGTCGGCCGAGCGCTGGGCCAGAGCGCGCACTTCCTGAGCCACCACGGCGAAGCCTCGTCCCGCCTCGCCCGCGCGTGCGGCCTCGACGCCGGCGTTCAGAGCCAGAAGGTTGGTCTGGAAGGCGATCTCGTCGATCACGCTGATGATCTGGTTGATCTGGTTCGAGCTCGACTCGATGCCATCCATCGCCGAGACCGCTTCCCCGACGATCTCTCCGGACTTGGCCGCGTCAACGCGCGCATCGGAGGCCGCCACCGACGCGCGCTTGGCGCCGTCGGCGCTCCGGCCGACTGTGGCGGTGATCTCATGCAGCGCCGCAGCGGTTTCCTCGAGACTGGCGGCCTGCTGCTCCGTACGCCGCGAGAGATTGTCCGACGCTGTCGAGATTTCATTGGCGCCGGTGGCGACATTCCGCGTGGCCGAGGCGACCGCTCCAATCGTTTCATCAAGCGCCGCCACGGCGTCGTTGAAGTCGTCGCGGACAGAGGCGAACTGGGCGTCGATCTGCGCCGCCATCCGATAGCTCAGATCGTTGGCGGCGAGACGCGCCAGGGCCTGGGCGATCTGATTGACCGCATCGACGCGGCCTGTCACGTCGGTCGCGAACTTGACGACCTTGACCACCCGACCCTTGGCGTCGAACACCGGATTGTAGGACGCCTGGATCCAGACCTCCTTGCCGCCCTTGCCGATCCGCCGGAACTCCGCGGCGACGAACTCGCCGGCGTTCAGCCGGCGCCAGAATGCGGCATAGGCCTCCGACCGCGCTTCGGCCGGATCGACGAATATGCTGTGATGCTTGCTCTGGATCTCGGAAAGCGCATAGCCGACGGTGGCCAGGAAGTTCTCGTTTGCGTTGAGAATGACGCCGTCGACCGTGAATTCGATCGTGGCCTGCACGCGTTCCACGGCGTCGAGCTTGGCGGTCCGCTCGGCTTCTACCTCTTTCTGAGCCGTGATGTCGGTCGCGACCTTCAGAATCCGGGTCACCTTGCCGGCGCTGTTCTTGACCGGGTTGTAGGAGGCCTGGATCCAGACTTCCCTGCCGCCCTTGCCCAGGCGCAGATACTCCCGCGCGTCGAACTGACCCTGGCCCAGCTTCATCCAGAAGTCGCGATAGGCCTGGCTGGCGGCGTATTCCGGGTCCACGAACAGGCTGTGGTGCTTGCCGATGATCTCCCGCGCCTCATAGCCCATGGCTTTGCAGAAGTTGGCGTTGGCCGCGAGGATCGTTCCCTTGACGTCGAACTCGATCATCGCGAGCGATTTGTCGAGTGCGTCGATCTTCTGGCTGGCGTCGCCCGCGGAGCCGTTCAGAAGTTTGATCATTCACCGTGATCCGTGCGTCTTGCGAGGCGGAACACCGCCTAAGTCCATATAACGCTGATCTGTCTCGGTGAATTTCGTGTAAAATATAACCTTTCGAAGAGTGTGGCCTTTTGTCGCCGAGCCCGGATTGAGGACGCTTCTGGGATTGCAGCGGCGTACTGATTTTCAATCTCAAAGACCGGCGATGGATACTTGCGATGATCTACGAATGTATTGACCGTGTACGGATTGCCCCGATTGAACTGCGTCTGCGTTCCGGCTTAGCTTGGCGCTGAAAGGACCCTGGATGCCCCGCCGAACCGAGCCGCTCCTGGCGCCGCTGAAGCTCCTGGCCCCGGCCCTGGTTCCGTCGTGGAACTTCTTCGACGTGATCGCGCCGGCGCCGCGCGTCGAGTACGCCCTGCTGGCTTCGCCTGGTGATACGAGCGGGACCTGGCGGGTGTTTCGGCCAAGGCCCGCGCGGGTGTCCCTGCCTGAGATGTTGCAGCGCCTGGTCTGGAATCCGCGCTGGAACCAGAACCTCTTCGTGATGAGCTGCGCCGAGCGGCTGGCCGAGGACCGCACCCCCGAGCACAGCGAGGCCGAACTCTTCAAGCGCATCGCCGCCGACCTGGCCGCCGAACCGGCCGCCCCCGCACGCCCCTGGCTGTGCTTTCGCCTGGTGTTCGTTCACCGCGACGGCGAGACCCTCACCGAAGAGGTGATGGTCCAGCCTGCGCCGCGCCGGCTGGCGGAGATCGACATCCGATGAGCCTGGAGCTGGCCCGTCGCCTCGTCGAGATCCTGCTGGCCCTGGCGCTGATCCAGCAGAGCCTGGAGCACCTGCGCGGATTCCGCGATGAGCGGATCCTGTTTTCGGCGCGGATCGCCTTGGCGGTCCTGGCGCTGACCGGCGTTGCGGGCCCCTGGCCGCTGGTGGGACTGGCCGGCCTGTCGCTGCTGATCCTGCACCGCTTCCAGGGGCCCTATAACGGCGGCAGCGACCGGATGGGGCTCTTGATCCTCTGGTGCCTGACGCTGTCGAGCCTGGCGCCCACGCCGATGCTGGCCGAGCTGGCCTTCGGCTATCTGGGCGCGCAGTTGACCCTGTCCTATTTCATCTCGGGCTGGGTCAAGGTGGTGAACCCGGACTGGCGCTCGGGACGGGCGCTGAGGGACGTGTTCCAGTTCTCGGCCTATCCGGTGGCCGAGAGCCTGCGCGGCTTCGCCCAGCGACCGGGTCTGCTGCGGGCGATGTCCTGGGGCGTGATGGGCTTTGAGCTGGCCTTCCCGCTGACCCTGCTGTGGCCGCCGGCCCTGATGGCGGGTCTGGTCGTGGCCGGAACCTTCCACCTGGCCAACGCCTGCCTGTTCGGGCTCAATCGCTTCTTCTGGACGTGGCTGAGCGCCTATCCGGCGATCCTGTGGCTGCAGGGGCGGATATTCTAGCCCTTTCAGGGGCGGACGTAGCCGCGTGCCGTCAGGAAGGCCTGGAGCTTGGCGAAGCCGTCACGACTGGCCTGCGGGTCGATGTCGAAATTGCTCTCCTGGCTGCGGACATTGCGCGTCAGCAGGTGACCGAGCCCCGGATAGCGGTTGATCTCGCACACCCCGCCGGCCGCTCGGCGCTTGGCGCAGAACGCCTCGGCGCTCTTTAGCGGCGTCAGGGTGTCGGCCTCGCCTTGGACGATGGCCGTGGGCGGGCCCCGTCGGTCCGCCAGGGCGAGCGGCGACACCGGGTTGGGGTCCTTGCCCGCCATGATCTTGCGGAACCAGCCGTCTTCGGCGACGTCCAGAGCCGGTGACAACAAGAGCATCAGGTCCGGACCGCGACCCTTGCCGGGGCAGGCCCCCAGCCCCGCAGCCGCGGACAGCTGACCGCCGGCGCTGACGCCGTAGGCGGCCACCCGCTTGGGATCGACGCCGAGGCGCTTGGCGTTGGCCCGCGTCCAGGCGAAGGCGTCGCAGGCGTCGGCCAGCGCATCGAGCGGCGACACGCCCTCGCGGGTCAACCGGTACTGGATCGGAATCGCCACAAGGCCCATTGCGGCCAGCATCGTTGCGCGGCCATAGGTCCATTCGGCCTCGCCCTCGGTCCAGCCGCCGCCGTGGAACAGCAGCACCGCCGCGCGCCGGGCGGGCGCCTTGTCGGCCGCGCCGAACACGTGGGCCTTCAGGGCCTGATCGCCCACCGTCTTGTAGATCTCGATGACAGGAGCAGGCGCGGGCGTGCTCGTTTGGGCCTGGGCGGCGCTGACCGCGAGGCAGAGTCCCAAGACGATCGCGATGAGCTTCATGCCGCTCTCCCTGTCGAGAGATCAGCGTTATCCGAGGCCTGCGCGCCGCGCCAATTACAATGCGGACAGGAAGCGACTACGCCGCCGTCTTCTTGCGCAGGCGGGCCAGGCGCCGCAGTCGCCGCCAGAAGCGGGTCTTTTCCGGTTCCGGATAGGGCTGCAGGTTGCGGAAGAACTCCTCGGCGCAGGCGCGCCACGAGAACCGCTCGGCGAACTTGCGGACCACGGTGCGGTCGAGGTCCAGGCAGGCCAGGCACGCCTCGCGCAGGCCCTCGGTCTGGCCCGGCGCCAGCACGCCGGCGTTGGAGCCGGGGATGATGTCCACCGGACCCGGGGCCGAGAACGCCGCCACCGGCACGCCGGCGGCCATGGCTTCCAGGATCACAAGGCCGAAGGTGTCGGTCAGCGAGGGGAAGCAGAACACGTCGGCGCAGCCGAAATAGCGACCCAGTTCATCGCCGAACTTGGCGCCCAGGAACTTCACCTCGGGATACTTCTCGGCCAGCTCCTCGCGCTGGGGGCCGTCGCCGATGACGACCTTGGTGCCCGGCAGATCAAGGCTGGCGAAGGCCTCGATGTTCTTCTCCACGGCCACCCGGCCGACATTGAGGAAGATCGGCCGCGCCAGGCCCTCGAACAGGTCCGGCTCGTCCGGCAGGCGGGGCTTGAAGATGTCGGTGTCGACCCCGCGCGACCAGGGCGAGAGGTTGCGGAAGCCGTGCTTGGCCAGCTCGTCGCGCATGGTCGGCGTGGCCACCATCAGGCGGCCCGACGGCTTGTGGAACCAGCGCATGTAGGTGTAGCCGGCCGCCAGAGGCAGCGGCAGGCGCGCCGAGACGTATTCGGGGAACTTGGTGTGGTAGCTGGTCGTGAACGGCAGCTTCCATTCCAGGCAGATGCGGCGCGCGGCCAGGCCGATCGGCCCCTCGGTGGCGATATGGATCGCCTCGGGCTCGAACAGCTTGAAACGCTCCTGCACCGGCTCATAGGCGCCGATGGCCAGCTTGATTTCCGGATAGGTCGGCAGCGGGAAGGTCGGGAACTGGTCGGGACTGACCACGTCGACCACGTGGCCCATGGCCCGCAACTCTTCAGTCACACGGCTCAGGGTCCGCACCACCCCGTTGACCTGGGGCTCCCACGCATCGGTCGCAAGCAGTATTCGCATCAGGCGGCGGCCGGCTCCGGCATGGGCTTATCGCCTTCATGGCCTTGGGGCGTCGCGGCCGGCGCCGGCGCGCGGTCGATGACCGACCACGACCGCACCTTGGCCCATTCGACGATCTCGAGGCGGCCGTCGGCGTGCTCGGCCAGGGCCGTGCAGCTTTCCACCCAGTCGCCGTCGTTGACGTAGTGGATGCCGTCGATGTCGCGCATCTCGGCCTTGTGGATGTGACCACAGATCACGCCATCCACCCCGCGACGTCGGGCCTCGTCGGCCACGGCGGCCTCGAAGTTCTCGATGAACTGCAACGCGTTCTTCACCTTGACCTTCAAATAGGCCGAGAAACTCCAGTATCCGAACCCCAGGCGACGCCGCAGGCGATTCACCAAAGTGTTCAGCATGAGGATGGTTCTATAGGACCAATCCCCGAGGAAGGCGAGCCACTTGGCGTGCTGCACCACGCCGTCGAACTCGTCGCCGTGCACGACGAGGTAGCGCTTGCCGTCGGCGGTCTCATGGATCACGTCGCGGGCCACCACCACGCCGCCGAAGTGGACGCCGCAGAACTCGCGCACGCCGTCGTCGTGATTGCCGGGCACATAGATCACCTCGGTGCCCTTGCGGGCCATGCGCAGGATCTTCTGCACCACGTCGTTGTGGGTCTGGGGCCAGTGCCAGCCGCCGCGCAGCTTCCAGCCGTCGATGATGTCGCCCACCAGATAGAGCTTGTCGCACTCGATATGGCGGATGAAGTCCAGCAGCAGCTCGGCCTGGCAGCCGCGCGTGCCCAGGTGCAGGTCGCTGATGAACACGGCGCGATAGTGGCGGACGGCGACGTGGGCGCTCATGATCGAATCCCCCTCGCGGTCGCCCCGCGCGGGGCGACCCTCTAAACCGCCAAGAGATCGCTCCGTCCCCGGATCGGCGCGACGGCGGCCGGTGGGTGGCGATTAAGCCGATTGCATGTCGCTTTGATGAAGCCCATGCGCCGGGCTGGGATGCGGACTGACAGACAGGCAGCCCGAAAAACGCGCACTTTCGACCAAACTGTCAAAAAACTGCGCCGCGCGCCGGATCCTTTCGCCGCAAGGGGCCAGCGGCCTGTTGCGGTGCAGCATCGCCCGCACTAGATCAAGTTGATGGACGCCGCCCGCCTCGCCAAGGACACCCGCAAGTCACAGAAGACACGCGCGCGGATTCTCGACCGGGCGATGCATCTGTTCGCCGAGATCGGCTATCACGCCGCCACCAACCCGGCCATCGCCGACGCCTCGGGCCTGACGCGCGGGGCGATGCTCTACCATTTCCCGACCCGCGAGGCCCTGGTCGAGGCGGCCGTCGCCCACATCCAGGCCGAGCGTTCGGCCCTGTTCCGCGCCGCCGCCGACAGCCTGCCGGCCGGCGCCGATGTCACTGAACACGCCATCGACAGCTATTGGGACCTGCTGCACAGCGTGCCCTTCACCGCCTTCGCCGAGCTGGAGGCCGCCGGCCGCACCGACCCGGCCATCCATGCGCTGCTGGCCCCGGCGCAAGCCGAGTTCGACCGGGCCCAGGCCGGCGACCACTTCCTGAAGATCCTCCACGCGGGCGCCGGCCCCCGCTTCCAGGCCAGCCGCGACCTCGCCCGGTTCATGCTGGAGGGCCTGGCCCGCACGACCCTGACCTATGACAGGGACGGCCGGAAAGAGCGCCTGCTGGCGGTGATCAAGCGCGCCACGCACATGCTCAACCGCAAGGGCGACGTGCAGGATCTCTGGCCGGAGTAGGGGCTTTGGGCAGGCGATAAGGCCGTGAAGGTCTTGTCGCTGTCGCCGCGCTAAAGGCGGCTTTCGACCCTTGGCGGACACTCGGAAAATCCTCCCCCCAGAGGGGGAGGAGGCCGAAGGCCGGAGGGGGAAGTGCTGCCGAGCCGGCTTCTTCCCCCTCCGTCGGCTTCGCCGACACCTCCCCCGCTAGGGGGAGGATTTGGTCCCCATTCCACCCATCACAGACCCTCGATCCGTCCGCTTTTGGCAGCGGTCGCTAAACCGTGCGCTGGGCCGTCCACGGTTTGAAGAGGCCGATCCACAGCGCCAGCACCGCGACATAGGCGATGAACTGCCCGAACGGGGAGACCGGACCGAGGCCGCCGTGCAGCACGGCGATCAGCGTCACCCAGAGCGGAATCGCGTTGGCGACGCAGGCCAGCCAGGCTGAAAGGTTCTGGCCCTGATCGGCGGGCGCGGCGGCGGCGCTAGGCTTGGACATCGTCTCCCGCTCCGGACGTGAAATCGATCGTCACCCAACCGCGCGGATCCGCGCCGATCAAACCAGTTCCGCTGAGGCGGGGTATAGCGCGGCTGGACGACCATGGGCGTTGATGGGGACCGAGGACTCCCAATCCCCGTCATTGGCGGCGCAAGAGTCCATGAAATCAGAGGCTTGCGATTTTTTAGCGCTGCTGAATGATCCGCGTCGAAATGAGCCGCACAATGGTCCCACCTCGTCGCGAGGAAAGGGCGCATGGCCAGCGACCATCGTGGCGGCGGGGGGCGGTCGAGCGGGGACAGGTTCGAGGGGGATACTCGAACGGTCCGGGGACCTGATGCTGGTCAGGCCCGCCCGCTGTCGGCGTGGTTGGAGGCAAAGGGATGTGTCTTAGCCTGGATTGGCTCGTCCTCTTCGACCGTCGCGCGCCTGGGAAACCAGGGGCTCGGGTCCCGGTAAGGCCTGAACAGGGCCACCTGACGGGACGCTGGCGGATAACGGCTGCGCGGAGCGTCGGGCTTCGTCGAAACGGTATTTATCAAACAACTCCGGACGAACGTCCGGCGCTCCGCGTCCCTTTCCAGACCTTCAGCGGCGAGCCGCGTGAAGCGGCGGACGCATGCCTCTCAAATCCTCCCCTGCTGGGGGGAGGATTGTTCGTCCCGCCCCTTGCCGCCGCCGCCCGCCCGGCCCACCGTTCCGCAACGACTCGGGGGAGCACGCATGAACGAGGACTGGAGCGCCGGCTATGTGGTCGAAACCGGCTACACCTTTGGCTGCTATCCCGAGCTGAACCCGGTGCGGGCGGCCCTGCCGCTGCTGACCAAGGGGTTGCGCGCGCCCAAGATCGAGACGGCCTGCGAGCTGGGCTTTGGCCAGGGCTGTTCGGCGGCGGTGCATGCGGCCACCCAGCCCGACATCGAATGGTGGGGCTGCGACTTCGCCCCGGCCCAGGCGGTGTTCGCCCGCGACCTTGTGGCGGCCAGCGGCGCGCGGGCCAATTTCTTCGACGACGCCTTCGACGAATTCGCCGAGCGGCCGGGCCTGCCCGAGTTCGACTTTGTGGCGCTGCATGGCGTGTGGAGCTGGGTCAACGACGCCGCGCGTGACAAGATCGTCGCCTTCCTGCGCCGACGGCTCAAGCCCGGCGGCCTCGTCTACATCTCCTACAACACCCAGCCGGGCTGGGCCCTGGCCGGGCCGCTGCGCCACCTGATGAAGCGCCACGCCGAGACCCTGGGCGCGCCGGGCCTGGGTCCCGCCGCCAATCTCGACGCGGCGCTGTCGACCATGAAGCGCTTCTTCGATCTCGATCCTGTCTATTCGCGGATCAATTCGGGGGTCACCGACCGGTTGGCGGCGGTGATGCGCCAGGACCGCGCCTATCTGGTCCACGAATACATGAACCGCGACTGGGTTCCGATGTGGTTCGCCGAGGTCGAGGCCCGGCTGTCCTCAGCCAAGCTGTCGTTCGCCGCCTCGGCCTACGCGTCGGACCATGTGGACGAGCTGAACCTGTCGCCCGACATGATCGGCTTCCTGCGCGAGCTGCCTGATCCGTCGCTGCGCGAGACCTTCCGCGACTTTGCGGTGCAGGCCCAGTTTCGCCGCGACTACTGGCTGCGCGGGGCCTCGACCCTGGCCGCCGCCGACCAGCGCCGGGCGATCCGCGACCAGCGCGTGGCCCTGGCCCGTCCGGCGGCCGAGTGGCCCGACAAGGCGCGCGGGACCTTTGCCGAGATGGTCATGGGCGGTCCGGCCCACGAGGCGATCCGGGACCTGCTGGCCGATGGTCAGCCCCGGACGATCGGCGATATCGAGGCGGCGCTGCCCGAAGGCTCGACCCTGCCGCAGCTGACGACGGCCCTGATCCTCTTGATGAGCCAGGGCGCGGTGCAGCCGGCCCAGTCGGCCGACGCCACGGCGCGCGCGGCGGGCACGGCCCGGGCCCTGAACCGTGAACTGGCCCGCCGCGCCGTGGAGTCGACGGATCTGAGCTTCCTGGCCGCGCCGGCCACCGGCGGCTCGGTCGGCGCCTCGCGCTTCCACCAGATGTTCTGGCTGGCCCTGCAGGAGGGCGGCGGTCCGCGCGAATGGGCCAGCTTCGCCGCCGACCGCCTGGCCCAGCAGGGTCAGGCCCTGGTGGTCGACGGCGCGCCGCTGGGCGGCGAGGCGGCGATTGCGGCCCTGCACGGCCAGGCGATCAGCTTCGCCGACACCGTGCTGCCGTGCTGGCGAGGCCTGGGGATCGCGTGACAATTCGCACCTTCCGCGAACGGTGATACTCGACTACGCTTGGTTGAGAACAAATCTGGGAGTCCGGCCATGAAGGCTGTGTTGCTACTCGGCGCTGTCGCCGCCGTCGCCTTGATCTCGGTTCCGGCGGTGGCCGACAATCAGAACCAGGGCGATCAGGGCCAGCAGGGCGTTCAATACGGCCCCGCCTACGAGGCGCCGCGCCGCAGCGACCGGTCTGTTGACGACGGCAGGCCGCCGAACCTCCACAGGCAGTGCTTCAACGGCAAGAGCATCGTGGGCGTCAACCGTTCGGGCGCCCAGACGGTCTATCTCCAGTCGCAGCAGGGGGGCATCTACCAGATGCGCCTGACCGGGGCGTGCGACGGTCTGAACAACGCCGAAAAGCTGACGGTGCGCGCCAACGGCAGCGACTTGATCTGCTCGGGCGACAGCGCCGAGCTGATCGCGCGGATCTCCACGACCGCCAAGCGCTGCCACGTCACCGGCGTGCGCCGCCTCACGACCCAGGAAGTTTCGGTCCTGGCTTCGGCGGCGCGCTGACGTCAACCCGGACAAAGCGCCGCATGGCGCGGCCAGGGTGGCGACTGTCATCGTCCTTGTGGTTCCCTCTGAGTCGGGACCTAAAGCGCGAGCGACCGACATGGCTGGTCTGGACGTTAGTGGCGTAGAATTGCACTTCACCTGTCCGCACTGCGGCGGACAGGCCCCGGCCCGGATCGAAGCGGTGCGGATGCTGCCGGTCATTGACTGCGGCTGCGGCGAGCGCTTTGGCGTCGACATGGCGGCTTTCGCCGCCCAGGTCACCGCCGCCGAGACGGCCGCCCGCGCCGCGCGGCGAAGACCGCGCGCCTGAAGACCGATTTCGCAACATCAACCTTGCCGCGCGGCGGGGTTCAGTTAACGTCGCTCCCAACAGAACAATGATAACTAGAGCGTGACGCCGAAAGTGGCATCCGGTTTCGGTGCCAGTCACGCTCCAGCTATCGAATTCAGAGCCTTCTCATCGCTTCAAAACGACATCGTTTTGAAGCGGAAGGCTCTAGGGAGTGAGACCATGACGCCGCCCGATGGCGCGTCGCCTCCGCGCGACGTCTCCAGCGCTCCGTTCAAGCCGTTGGCCATGAAAGGCCCCGAGGTGTCGCTCGACCGCCGACCGGACGGCTCGATCGTGATCACCTCCAACCATGCGCCGGGCGAAGGGCCGCGCTCGATCGCCCACCTGATCGCCGCCAAGGCCGCCGAACATCCCGACCGGCCCTACCTGAAACAGCGCGAGCCGGGCCACGGCCCCTGGCGCGGCGTGACCTACGGCGAGGCGCTGCGGGCCGTCGAAGGGATCGCCCAGTGGCTGATCGACCAGAAGCTTGCGCCCCACGACAGCGTCATGATCCTGTCGGGCAATTCGATCGAGCACGCCCTGATGACGCTGGGCGCCTATACGGCCGGCGTTCCGGCGGCGCCGATCAGTCCGGCCTACAGCCTGATCTCGACCGACCACGCCAAGCTCAAGCACTGCTTCGAAAAGGTCGCGCCCCGCGTCGTCTTCGCCCAGAGCGGAGCGATGTTCGCCGGGGCGCTGGCGACGCTGAAAGCGCTGGATCCCAGCCTTGCGGTGATCACCGCCGACGGCTTGGGCGAGGGGGCGCTCGCCTTCTCCGAGGTCGCCGGAACCGTCCCGACGGGCGCTGTGGCGACGGCCCGTGAGACCGTCGGCCCTGAGACGGTGGCCAAGTATCTCTTCACTTCCGGGTCGACGGGCCTGCCCAAGGCCGTGCCCCAGACCCACGGCATGATGGCGGGCGTGATCGCCGGCCAGGAGGGCCTGCGCACCGACGCCCCCACCGACGAGGTCCCCCAGAGCCTGGAATGGATGCCCTGGAGCCATATCTCGGCGGGAAACATCGGCTTCAACGCCGTGATCTGGGGCGGCGGCACGCTGCACATCGACGAGGGCAAGCCCCTGCCGGGCATGTTCGAGACCACGATCAAGAACCTCTATGAGGTCTCGCCGATCGTGTTCGGGTCGGCCCCCATCGCGTTCTCGATGCTGGCCGAGGCGATGGAGAACGACCCTGTGCTGCGGCGCTCGTTCTTCAAGAACCTGCGCTACATGGGCTATGGCGGCGCGACGCTGAGCAACGACGTCTATGAGCGCATCCAGGCCCTGGCCGTGGCCGAGACCGGCCACCGCATCCCGCTGACCACCATGTACGGCGCGACCGAGACCCAAGGGATCACCGTCACCCACTGGATCACTGAGCGGGTCGGGCTTGTGGGCCTGCCGCTGCCGGGGATCCAGCTGAAGCTGGCGCCCAGCGGGTCGAAGTATGAGGTCCGCGTGAAGGGCCCGACCGTGGCGGCCGGCTATCATAAGGACCCCGAGCGCACGGCGGCGGCCTTCGACGAGGAGGGCTTCTACAAGCTGGGCGACGCGGCGCGGTTCGTCGATCCGGACGACCCGGCCAAGGGCCTGGTTTTCGACGGCCGGGTGACCGAGGACTTCAAGCTCGACAGCGGCACCTGGGTCAGCGTCGGGGTGCTGCGCCCCGATCTGGTGGCCGCCTGCAGTCCCTACATCCACGACGCGGTGATCACCGGTCAGGACAAGGCCTTCATCGGCGCGATGCTCTGGCCCTCGCCGGCGGGGCTGGCGGCCCTGGTGGCCGATCCGGGGCCGGGGACGCCGCTGGAAAAGCTGGTGGCGATCCTCAAGGACCGGCTGGCCGCGTTCAACGCCTGCGCCGGCGGCTCGTCGCGGCGCGTGGCCCGGTTCACGATCCTGACCGAGCCGCCGTCGATCGACGCCGGCGAGATCACCGACAAGGGCTACATCAACCAGCGCTGTGTCCTGGAGCGCCGCGCCGATCGGGTGGAGGCGCTCTACGCCAAGGAGCCGGGCGAGGGGGTCTTCGCGGTGTGATCAAGACTGTCACCCCGGCCGCAGCGTAGCGGAGAGCCGGGACCGTGGTGGGCGACTGCGTTTGCGACGGTCCCGGATCGGCTACGCCGTCCGGGATGACAGCCACTCGAGCTCACCAGGACAGGCCGCCGCGCACCAGCACGGCGGTCTTGTCCGACATGCCGAAGGCCATCAGGTCTGCGGGTTTGGGCGGCGGCGCCTTGGCCAGGGTCGGCCAGCCGTCGTGATGCTCCAGCGCGGCGACCTCGACCTGTCCGGGGCCGGCGGTTGTGAAGCTGAGCGTGATCCCGTTCGGATCGGGCGCATGATAGGTCAGGCTCGACCACTCACCGGCCTGGGTCGCCAGGGTGATCGGCCGACCATTGAGGCGCGGTTGGCTGAGCGGCGTGCTCGGACGCAGGCGCAGGCTGACCAGCTCGGCGCCGGGCGCGGGGATCAGGCGGATCAGCAGGCGATCCTCGGCGCGGTCGACGGTCAGCTGCGGGCTGGCCACGGGCACGACGCGGGTCTCCGACATCCACACCGGATTCTTCCAGAACGGCGCCAGGGCCTGCTGCTGGGGCTCGGACCCGCCGTCGTCGGGCAGGACCGCGCGGGTCCAGGCGTCCAGTCTCGTCAGGCCGGCGACGCGCCAGGCCATGCCGGTGGACAGGTCGGCGACGTGCAGGGCCTGGGTGATTGCGGGGCGGGAGGGCTCGCCGCCGAGGCGGGCGGCGTTGGCCGTAAGCGCCACGCCGACCAGGGCCATGATCCCGGCGGCGCGCCAGGCCCAGCGCGTCGCGGCGAAGTCGTGCGCGAGTGGCGACAAGGCCGGGGCGGCCAGCATGGCGAACACCGCCAGCACGGCCGGCTCCATCAGGCCGACGCCGGCGAAGGTCCAGGCCCCCCAGGCGGCCAGCTGGGCGGTCGACAGGATCGCCAGAAGGCCGACGACGCAGGTCAGGGCCAGGGCGAGCCGCTTGTCCCGCGTACCGCCGATTCCGATCACCAGCGCCGCGCCGACGGCGGCGACCAGCAGCGGCCAGGTCAGCATCACCGTCGCCCCGGGCGCGAGGACCTGAGCGGCGATCGCCAGCAGCAGTAGCACGATCATGCCGCCGATCCAGGCGCCCAGAACCTCGGTGCGGAAACCCAGCGCCACGGCGGCCAGAACGCTCGCGGCCAGCCCAAGGCCAAGACCGATGGGATCAAACCCGCTGACCAGGCTGCAAGCGCCGCCCAGCGCCAGGGCGACGGCGCACGGAATGAGCCTCCGGGCGCCCCGCGCCTGGGCCGTGGCGACGCCCAGCCCTGCGGCAGCGGCGAGCAGACCCGCGCCCCAGAGCAGAAAGTCAAAGCGCGTCAGCAGGCCATAGTAGCGCTGGACGCCGTCGATCATCAGAAGGCGGCCAAGCAGATGCAGCACCAGACCGGCGCTGGCGGCGGTCAGCAACAGTCCGGCCGCGCCGCGCGCGATCTCCCAGCCGCTCGCGCCTCGGCCCGCCAGCGCGCGCCAGGCGCAGAAGCCGACCAGGGCTGCGGCCAGCGCCAAGAGCGCCCAGCCCACCGCCGGCGGATAGCGGATCATGAACAGGCCCAGGACGTCGGAATAGATGGCGTTCTCGGTCCTGTCGGGCAGTTCGGACGCGTTCGCCAGGGCCCGCACGGTCGGCAGGACCTGATCGCCCATATGCTGCAGGCTGCCCCGCTGCAGATGGTCGGGGCGCGACAGCGGCGTGTGATACGCGAGCTGATTGTCGATGAAGGCCAGGTTCAGCCCAGTCAGGCCCTTGTTCACCGCGTGGGTGAAATCGGTGTCGTTGGGCATCCGCTCATAGACGGTCGAGGCCATTGAATTGCCCGACGCCCCCTTGGCCTCGCGACCGAAGACGCTGATCAGCGCGCCATTGCCCGGGCCGGTCTGGAACATCGCGGCGCGCCCCGCGTCGCCGCGCGCCTCCATGTTCACCACCAGGCCCACGCGTGCGAGGCTGGGATCGCGGGCGAAGAACGCGTCAGCCCCCAAGAGGCCCGCCTCCTCGGCGTCGGTGAACAGGAAGATCACGTCCCTGGCGTGCGGCCCGCTCGCCTTCAGGGCGCGGGCGATCTCCAAGGCGGCTGCGGTTCCCGAGGCGTCGTCCGCTGCGCCCGGCGAATTGTGCACCGAGTCGTAGTGGCTCATGACCAGGATGGCCGGCAAGCTGCGGTCACGGCCCGGCAGGACGCCAACCAGGTTCTGCACGGCGGCCGCGCTCAAGGTCCGGCCGTCCGAGCCGTGCTGGGAGAAGCCTTCGCCCGGGCGGACCGAGACCTCGAGCCGCAGGGCGTTGATGCGCGTCAGCAGGTGATCGCGGACCCTTGCGATCTCGGCCGAGCCGGTGGGATGGGGCCTCTGCGCGATCGCCGCGACATCGGCCATGGCGCGGTCGGCCGAAAACGCGGTGGCGGGTGCGGTGACGCCGACCGCAGGCGGGGGCTGTTGGCTCAGCGCGCCCAGCACCAGCCCCAAGGCGAGACAGATCCAGAATCCGAGGAAGCGAATGGTCTTCATCGGCGTGCCTCCGGGCGGAAAGCGAATCCCCAAATGTATGCTGCGGCGAGACGCGCCGATCCGAAACCCCTCCGGACAAGGAAAAAGGGCGACCCGCCAAGCGGATCGCCCTTTCCTCTTCCGAAAGCCGGCGGCGCGGCTGGCGCCGCCGGTCCCCCTCCCGGCAGAACTAGAACTTCGAGCGCAGGGTCACGCCGTAGGTGCGCGGAGCGCCCAGGAACGCGTTGTAGGTGATCGTGTCCAATGCGGCATTGTAGGTGCTCTGCGTGGCGCTCAGACCCGAGGAGCCCTGCAGCGGGCCGTTGAAGGCCACCTGCATGTACTTCTCGTTGAGAAGGTTCTGGGCCCACAGCTCGACGGTCCAGCGCTCGTCGTCCGATCCCAGACCCACGCGGCCGTTGACCACCGTGTAGGCCTTCTGGACCTTCGGCGGGAACAGGTCGGAGCCCGTATTGTACTGCGACGAATACTTAGCGCCGAGGTTGAAGCGGGCCTTCAGGTTGTCGCCGACCGACGCCTCGTAGGTGACAGAGGCCGAGCCCGAGTACTTCGGCGCCAGCGACAAGTTGCTGCCCGGCAGAAGCGCCAGGGCGTTACCCGGATCGTTCGGGATCGGCTGCTTGCCGTACTTGGTGTCGGCGTAGGTGAAGCCGCTCTGGACGACCAGGCCGCGTACCGGCGTGAACCACATGAAGTCGGCGTCGACGCCCTTCGACGTCACCTCGGGGATCGAGCGCACGACGAACGAGGTGCCCCAAGAAGGTGTTCAGCTGGAAGTCGGTGAACTTCTGCTGGAACAGGCTGACGTTGAACAGAACGGTCCGGTTGAAGAGCGTATTCTTCATGCCCAGCTCGTAGCTGTCGACGAACTCGGCCGGGAACGAGGTGTCGAAGATCGGCGTCACGCCCGATCCGCCAGACGGTAGGCCGTTCGACGACTGGGTGCGGTCCAGGTTGAAGCCGCCGCCCTTATAACCGCGCGCGAACGAGGCGTAGGTGAACACTTCCGGCGAGAAGCGGTACGACGCCTTGATGGTGCCGCTCCACTCCTTGTCCGTCCGCTCCTGGTTGGTGCCGCGGCCGTTGAACAGCGGGTTGGCCCAGGGCAGGCAGAGGTTGCCGATGATCGTCGGGGTCAAGGCCGCGCCGACGATGCCGGCGATGCGGGCCTGACCGGCGGCCGAGAGCGCCGTGCCGCAGCCGACGCCGCCGTCGCTGTTGGTCTGGAACGTGGAGAGGTCCTTCTTCTCGGCCGTGTAACGCAGGCCGGCCGTGATTTCGAACGAGTCGGTCACGTGCCAGGTGTCGTTGGTGAACAGGGCCACGGTCGTGGCGCGCTGGTCGTAACGGTCGTAGAGGCCCTGGCCCGGCGTGAACGAGGTGTTCGGCGCACGGTTCAGGAGCAGGGCGATGAAGTTGGGGATGCCCGCCGGGTTGGCAGCCGAACGCGACAGGAGGCGGCCCAGATACTGTTCGTACTGGTTGCCGAACAGGAAGTTGGCGCGGTTCTCAAGTCGTTCGTCGGCGAGGAAGGCGCCGATCATCCAGTCGAACTTGTCCGACTTGCCGGCCAGGCGCAGTTCCTGGCTGTAGGTCGTGAACTCCGAATAGTTCGTGCCGTCCTTGTTGCGGTAGGTGATGTCGGCGGTGGTGAAGTCGGAGTCCTGACCGTTGTCGGTGCGCCATTGGCGAATGGCCGAGATGCTGGTCAGCGTGCCGATCGGCAGGTCGATGTCGCCCTGGAGCGAAACGCCCTTGTCTTCGATCTTGGCGGGCGCGCCGCGGTTCGAATAGGCGACCCGGTCATACGGATTGGCGGTCGGCGCCAGAGCCGTGCCGCCCGAGACCACGCCCAGAAGTCCGGCCGTCGGACCGGTGCGGATCTGCACCGCGCCGCAGCAGTTTTCGTCGCGACGGCTGTAGTCGGCGATGAACCGGAACGTCGCCTGGTCATCGGGGATGAACAGCAACTGCCCGCGCACCGTGTAGAAGTTCTGGTCGGCGTCCTGCTTGCGGGCGGACGGACCGGCGCCCACGACTACGTCGTTGAAACCGTCACGCTCGCGGGCCGCGACATAGAGGCGGCCGGCCAGCTTGTCGCCCATCAGCGGACCGGTGACCGAGGCGGCCGCGCCCTTGGCGTCGTAGTTCCCAAGGGTCACTTCGGCGCTGGCGCCGAAGCCGAACTCCGGCTCCTTGGTGACGACGTTGATCACGCCGGCCGAGGTGTTCTTGCCGAACAGGGTGCCTTGCGGCCCCTTCAGCACTTCGATGCGCTCCATTTCGCCCAGGTCGCCGAAGCCGACGCCATTGCGGGGGCGGTACACGCCGTCGATCACGACGCCGACCGAGCTTTCCAGGCCGGGGTTGTCACCGACGGTGCCGACGCCGCGGACGCGTGCGGTCGTCGAGGCTTCCGACGAGGTGGACGTGACCGTCAGGCCGGGCGTCAGGATCGTCAGATCCTTGATGTCCCGGACGCCGGTGTCTTGCAGCAGTTTGGCGCCAACGGCGGTGACCACCACCGGGACGTCCTGCAGGTTCTGTTCCCGCTTCTGGGCGGTGACGATAATGCTGTCGACAGTTTGGGCGTCGCTCGTTTGAGCCTGCGCGGCGCTCGTGGCGCCAAGACCGGCGAGGACAACAGCGGACGCAGTGCCGCAAAGCACCTGGGAAAAGCGCATTTCCTACCTCGGTTCGTTGGCCGAAGACGCTTGCCCGCCTCCGGCTTGTTTTTCGTTGGTCCGCCGAACGAGTGTTCGAATGGATAGCTAAGGGTTAGGCGCCGTGCCCCGTGTCGGCAAGCGAAATCCCTTGTAGTGAAGGGTTCCAAGGCGCTCTGTTGCTGGGAAGCGACAGCGTTCGATCACCGTCATCGACATTCGAAAGGGGCTTGCGCCGCGCAGGGCGTGACCGCATGTGGCGTGCATGATCCCAGCGCCCGCCTACCGTCCCGATCCGCGTTTCCAGGCCCTGGGCGGAGAGTTTGCCGATCCTGTGGAGCCTGCGGATTTTCCGGAGACGGTGCTGCGGTTCCGGAACGATCGCGCGGCGGCGACGGTGGGGCTGGAGACGTTGGACGATCGCGCGTGGCTGCGCCACTTCGGGCGCTTCGAGCCGCTGCCGGATAATCAGACCCGGCCGCTGGCCATGCGGTATCACGGCCATCAGTTCCGCGTTTACAATCCAGACTTGGGAGACGGGCGCGGCTTCCTGTTCGGCCAGTTACGCGAGGCGGGGACAGGCCGCCTTCTGGACCTTGCCACGAAGGGGTCGGGACAGACCCCATGGTCCCGCGCGGGCGATGGTCGGCTGACCTTGAAGGGCGGCGTGCGGGAGATTCTCGCCGCAAGTTTCCTTGAGGCGCTGGGCGTTCCAACCTCTAGAGCCTTCTCGCTTGTCGAGACGGGCGAGGCCTTGACCCGGGGGGATGAGCCCAGCCCCACCCGGTCGGCGGTCCTGACCCGGCTCTCGCACAGCCATATGCGCTTTGGGACCTTTCAGCGCCTGGCCTACCTCGATCGCAGAGATCTGATGGTCCAACTGGTCGATCATGTGATCGAGAGCTACTTCCCGGATCTGGCCGACGAACCCGATCGTCCCGCCGTCCTGATGCGCGCGGTGGTCTCGGCGAGCGCGCGACTGCTGTCCCGCTGGATGTCCGCCGGCTTCGTGCATGGCGTGCTGAACACGGACAATATGGTCGTCACGGGCGAGAGCTTCGACTACGGCCCATGGCGTTTCCTGCCGCGAAACGATCCAAACTTTGTCGCCGCCTATTTCGACCATGCCGGCCTCTACAGCTTCGGGCGTCAGCCCGAGGCGGTGTTCTGGAACCTGCAGCAACTGGCGGGCTGTCTGAGCCTCGTGACCGACCAGGCCGCCCTGTTGGCCGCCCTGAACAGCTTCTCGGACCTCTACCGTGCGGCGCTGCGGGGGGCGATGCTGGATCGGCTGGGCCTCAAGAGCCGTGGCGCGGAGGCCGATATCGCCCTGGTCAACACGGCCTTCAGGGCGCTGGCGGAGGGCGGTGAACCGCTGCGCTGGGAGCCGTTCTTCTTCGACTGGTTCGGCGGCGCGGCCACGGAGGAGCGCGCGCTGCGAGGCCCTCGCGCCGGGCTCTATACGAGAGACGCGTTCCTGGAGCTGCGACGGGCGCTGGCCGATTTCGAGCCCGATCGCCCGGAACGTCTGGCGCATCCGGCTTTCGCTCGTCCCGAACCCGAGGAGTTGATCATCGATGAGGTCGAGGCCCTTTGGTCGCCTATCGCCGAGGCCGATGATTGGGGTCCGCTAAACGCCAAGCTCGCCCGAATAGCCGCCGCGCGAGAGGCCTACGCGCTGGGCCAGGCCCGGATTTGAGTGCTGTGCGGAAGTTTTTTCGTTCGGGCGCGGAACAACCGTCAAGGTTCCGTCTTACAACTGCGGCACACTGCCTCCAGACGAACGCCGCGTGGAGACCGACCCGATGCGCATCTTCCAACCGATCATGCTGGTTTGCGCCGTAGCCATGTCGTTCGTCGGCGCCCTGGGCATTCCAGGCTGCGCGCGCGCGATCGGCGAATGTCTCCGTGACCGCGCGGAACCGGCCTAGGTCTCGGATCAAGCCAAAGACGCGTTGGTGCTGGCCGTCGCCCCGGTTCTGGCTGTCCGACAATGGCGCCGGCGGCAATGTAATCCATTGTAAATTGGGCCTTGCGACCTCTGGTCGAGCGCGCGTCCTTGTCGTCTAACCGTGATCGGAGGGGCGGACGGGGAGCGCGGCGGCGCGGATGGAGATGGAATTTCGACGGTTTTCGGCCGGGACGCTTGGATCGAGCACCGCGTTGGCCCTGATGGGCGAGAGGCGCCGAGACCCCGCTCAGCGATCAGAGCCCGCCGTTGATACTGTCCCGCGCAGCGGTTCTCGGAGCCTGTGGGGGCTGGCTGGGATCATCTTAGCCCTGGTGCTGTGGGGCGGGCTCTATTGGGCGTGGTCCGTCCTGAGGCTGTCGCTCGGATGATCTGGTGATCGTGCTATTGTCCCAGCGGTCGTAGGAGCAAGGGACCATGCGTCAATCGATCGTCGCCTTAGGGCTGGCCGTTCTCTGTCTGGGCGCTTGCGCGTCGCCTCGCGCCATCGGGCAAGGCGATGTCAGCCCAGTTGTGGGGGCTTCCGCAGCGGTCCATGGCGCTCCGACCGATCGAGCGGATGAGGCTTATGTCCGCGCGATCCAAGACGGCGTCCTGACCCGACTGGGTGCGTCGCGCGGCGCCGACAAGCCCGTCTTTCTCGTGCAGGTCGGCGTTGCAAGGACGGTCGCGGACGTGGGCGTCTCAAGCGCTGCGGGCGCCTTGGATCCCACCGCTTGGCGGAGTCCGAGCGCGCCCGCGCCCTGGTGGCGGCCTTGGGCGAAAGGCCGCGCGACGCGTGCTGTCACCCTGGCCGTGATCGACGCGCGGGATGGGAAGACGATCGCCTGGTCTTCGGTTCGGGTCGGAGAGCAAGCGCCGGAGGCTGTCGCCAAGCTCCTCGTGGACGCCCTGAAGGGCGCGGGCCGGCCTTAACCGCCTTGCGCGACGCCGTGCCGTGGCAGGCGCACGGTGAATTCCGCGCCCACGCCGGGTTCGCTGCGGCAGGAAACCTCGCCCCCGTGCCGGGCGACCGCCGCCTGCACGAACGCCAGTCCAAGACCGACGCCGTTGCTGGCCAGCTCATGTCCCGGCCGTTCGAACCTCTGGAAGGGCCGAAAGGCGGTGGCCGCCTCTTCGCGGGAGAAACCGGGTCCCTGGTCGGCGATGGCGATGCAGGCGACCGGTCCGCTGGGCGAGGGCTGCTCAGCCAGGTTGACCGTGATCGTCGATCCTGAGGGGCTGTACTTCAGGGCGTTGCCCAGCAGGTTGACGAACGTGCGGGCGAGCACGCTTCGGTCCCCCAGCACCATCAAGGGCGCTTCGCCGCCGACCTGCTCGATGCGGATCTTGCGCTGCAAGGACTGGGGCCAGACTTCATCGATCGCCTCGACCGCGACATCGGCCAGATCCAGGGGTTCCAGCGAGACCGGCGTCACCTCGGCGCGGGCCAGCTGCACGAAGCCGTCTGCGAGAGCGAGCGTGCGACGAGCATAGGCGGCGATGCGGTCGGCCGTCTCCTTGGGCAGGTCGGGCGTGGTGGCCAGCAAGGCCAGGATCGAGGTCTGCGGCGAGCGCATGTCATGGGTCAGCAGCTGCAAAGCCTGCTCCCGCTGGCGCATGGCGGCGGTCAGGATCGAGATGTCGGCCAGGCGAACGATCCATCCGGCGGGGCCGCCTTGCTCGTCGCGACGAAGGACGGTCTGCAGCTGAAAGGCCCGGCCGTCGGGCAGGTGCAGGTCGATCGGGTCGTGGCGGTCCGTGGCCTGCGGCCAGTCGAGTTCGAAGCGTCGCCCCAAGGGGTCCAGCAGATTGATCAAGTCCGCCAGCGATGCGCCGTTCAGGGTCGCCTGATGCGGCTTGAAAAGGGCCTGGGCCGCAGCGTTCGCGGCGATCACCCGCCCCTGCTCGTTCGCCACCAAGGTGGCGTCCGGCAGGCTGAACAGGGCGTCGGCCGAGAAGCGGCGCAGATCGTCCATGCGCGTGATCGCGTCACCGAGGCTGGAAGCCTGGCGCGTCACGACGTCGCCCGAGAACGCGGCGGGTTTCGCGCCTCGTCCGCGAACGACGGCCCGGACGCGCGCCAGCTCGCGTCCGATCAGGTCATTTACCTGGCCCAGGCGGCCCCAGCCCCAGATCAGGGCGACGAGTTGCAGGCCGATCACGGTCGTGATCGGGGAGAGCCAGATATGGCCCAGCCAGAAGAGCGCGGCTGAATAGGCTAGGCCCACCAGGCAAAGGCCGATGGTCAGCAGCAGATTGGCGCGTGGCGGCAGGGCCATGAACCCGATCATCAGTAGCCAGAGCAGTGTCAGGCTGAACCCCACGCGGCTCCAGGGGCCGGCCGGCGTGATCATCCGGCCGCTTCGCAAGGCGTCGAGCACGCTGGCCTGCAGCTGAACCCCGGTCATGCTGGCGGCGTCCGGCGTGACCGGCGTCGGAAAGGCGGGGCCAAGGCCAGGCGCGGTCAAGCCGACGAAGACGGTCCGCCCTGCGATCAACTCGCGGGGCACTTCCCCGTCGAGCACGCTCGCGAAGCTGGCATGGCGATAGATCGACGGGGGGCCCGCAAAGGAGATCAGCAGCGTCTGCTCATCCCCCCGTGTCACATCGGGCGAGCCCGACGGACGGGTGGCGCGGTGGACGACGGTCATCAGGTCGGGTTTGAGACTCGGCCCGTTCGCCTCGAACGGCGCCATGCGGCGCACCACGCCGTCGTCATCGAAGCGCACGTGCGCCAGACCAACCCCGGCCGCGCCCCGGGCGATCTCGGAAATCGATCCGACGACGCGGGGAGGCGCTTGCTCGCCGCTGTCGATCAGGAACTCCGGGAGGTAGACCCGTCCGGAACGGGCGATCGCTTCGCCCAGCGCACGGTCTTGGGCGGGATAACGCGACGGCTCGCTGAACAGCACATCATAGACGATGGTCTTGGCCCCCGCCTGGGTCAGTTGGTCCACCATCCTGGCGTGCGTGTCGCGCCCCCAAGGCCAGGTCCCCATCCGGGCCAGGCTGCGATCGTCAATGTCGATGATCAGGATGGAGTCATCGGCGGGATGGGCGTTGGCGCGCGTCAGAACGTCGTAGAGGACATTATCGATCCGACTGGGCGGCCGTACCGCGAAGACGGCGAACACCAGGCTGGCGGCCATCGCCAGCCAGAGCCACGACAGCCGCCGTTCGCCTGAGCGTGACGGGCGGGAGCCGGTCTTCCTCACTTCCCGATCTGCAGCTGCTGCAGCGGCCCCTGCTTCTCGCTCATCACGCCGTCCTTGAAGCGCAGCGCGGTGACGCGCCAGGCATAGGCGCCCGGGGCCAGATCCGTCAGCGTCAGATAGGGCTCGGTCAGGCCGGGCTGGTCGACGATCGGGGTCTGAGTCTCGCCATTGGCGAACATCTGGAACCGGTAGTTCCGCACGCCGTCGCCGGCGGAGCTCCAGCGAAACAGGAACTTGCGATGCTTGCCTTCGCGTGCGTCGCTGGGCGGCGCGGCGTCCAGGGTGTCGAGGTCCCGGTCAAAGCTGTAGTCGGCCGGGAAGCCTTCCAGGCCGCCTGGATCGATCGCGGTCAGGCGGACGAAATAGGTCCCGTTGGCCACCTGGCCGAAGTCGACGATCGGATACTGCTGGGACGTGGTCTGGGTCGTCGCCTCGGCGAAGATATCGATGAAGCCCGCATCGCGAGCCAGCAGAACGCGGTACGACGCCGCGCCCGTTACGGGCTCCAGGCTGAAGCGGACCAGGGCGTCGCTCTGGGTTTGCCCCCCGGCGCCAAGCTTGGGCGCCGGCAGCAACTCGACCGGCGCGCCGACACCATCCGCCGAGGCGCTGACGCCAAAGCCGGCCTGGATGGGCGCGTTGTCGCTGGCGCTCGCGCCGGCGTCGACGCCGACGGCGCCAACCAGGACCTCGGTCTGAGCCTTGTCGGCCCCGGCCCCGACGCGGAACTCGGTGCCGCGCACCGCCGACACCGAGACGGGCGTGCGCACCTCGAACCGCGCACCGGGCGTCGGCGTGGGGGTGGCCGAAATCGTCCCCTTGCCTTGCTCCAGCTGGAACACCCGCTGGGGCGCATTGTTGATCAGGACCTGGCGCAGCTTGGCGATCCGGATCCGCGTGTTCGACGGCAGGGTGACGCGCGAGGCGTCCTCCAGTTCGAACGTGGCGAAGGCGCCCGGCCCCGTGATGATCCACTGGCCCTCCGACAGCGGCATGCCAACGCGGGCGGGCGCGCGCTGGCCGTTCGTCTCGACCTGAACGGGGCCGGTGAAGGCCGACAGCGTCGCGGCGATCGGCGTCGACTTCAAGAGATTGGGGTCGATGTTCAACTGCGAGCCGGGACGCAGTCGCCTTGGCTCCTGGACGCCATTGGCCTTCTGGACCCGGCGATAGTCGCTGGGGCGGTTCAGATAGGCGCGACCAAGACCGATCAAGGTGTCGCCGGGCTTGACCACATAGGCCACCGGCGGCTCGGCGGGTGGGGTCTGGGCCCAGGCGCTCGCGCCGCCCGCCAGCGCCAGAACCACGAAACTCACCCCAGCGGCCTTGATCATGCTCAGTCTCCCCCGCTCGCCGTATCCGGGTCGCACGCCTCAAGACGATAGCCGAAACCGTAGACCGTGCTCAGCCGGAAACCGTTGCTGGGACGAAGGTGAAGCTTTGAGCGCAGCCGAGAGACATGGGCGTCCAGGGTGCGGGTCTCCAGGTCCGGCCTCTGCCCCCAGATGCGCCGCAACAGATACTCCCGCGACAGGGGCCGTGAGAGATTGCTGAACAGCAGCGAAGCCAACTGGAACTCCTTGGGAGTCAGGGCCTCGACCTGGCCGTTCCAGCTGGCGGTCTGGGCGCCGGGGTCCAGTCGGTAGTGCCCATACTGTTCCGTCTGCGGCTGTGACACCGGCCGATGGATGCGCCGGACAACGGCGTTCACGCGCGCCAGCAGCACCTGCGGCTGCAGCGGCTTGACGATGTAGTCGTCGGCGCCGGCGTTCAGGCCCTCGACGAGATCGGCCTCCACCGAACGGCTGGTGAGCAGCAGCACAGGCGGGGCCGTCGCGGGATCCTCCCGCAGAAGCTTCAAGGTCTCGACGCCGGACAGCTCGGGCATGTTCCAGTCGAGGATGATCAGATCGAAGGTCTGTTTGCGCAGCTCGGCCAGCAAGCGCGACGGCGTCGTGAAGCTGGTGCAGACGAATCCGGCGGGCTCCAGAACCGAAGCCACGAGCGCGTTGTGACTTTGGTCGTCGTCGAGCAGGGCGACTTTCATAAGCTCACTTAAGCTGGGAAGTGGCGCGTCCCGCGGGGGAGCGGAACGCGCCGCGGGCGACTCTCTGTCGGTGGGGCGACAAGCAGGCGTCCAGCTGTTCATCTGTACCTTGCTCCGCCCTTGCCCGCTCGACCTGAGGCGGCATTTTTACAATGCTTTACAGTCCGGTCGAGGCGCCTTTAGCGCGGGACTCCACAACCGAACCCAAGGCGGGGGCGAGATCGCCGACCGGCCTGACTTCGACGCCTTGAAGGCCAAGCCAACGGGCCATGAGGGCCAGTTCCCCGGCCAGGGCCAGGGGGGTCTCCGCGTCGGCCCGTGACTCGGCGTGCGCCGCCAGGACCAGAAGCCGGCCTGCCTTGCGATCCGCCTTGAGGTCCACCCGGGCCGTGATCGCCTCGTTCTGCAGAAAGGGTAGCACATAGTAGCCGTGGGTGCGCTTGTGGGCTGGCGTGTAGATCTCAAGGCGCACGCGCACATCGAACAGTCGCTCGGCGCGCTCCCGAAACCAGATCAGATTGTCGAAGGGGGAGAGCAGGGCGGCGGCCTTGATCGCCCGTGGACGCCGGGCTTCGGGCCAGAGATAGGCCGGTTGATCCCAGCCGGCGACCTTGACGGGAACCAGGGCGCCTTCCGCCACCAAGGCGGCGACGCCGTCGCGCGCATCGTTAACGCCAAGTCGGAAATAGTCGCGCAGGTCGCGTTCGGTCGCGACGCCCATGGCCTGGGCGGCGATCCTGAGCAGCGCGCGACAGGCCGCAACCCGATCAGGCGTGGGCGCGTCGTGGATGGCCTTGGGCAGGACCCGCTCGGGAAGGTCGTAAACGCGTTCGAAGGCGCCGCGACGTGTGGCGGTGGTCAGGCGGCCGGTCCAGAACAGGCATTCCATCGCCCGTTTGCCCTCGCTCCAGCCCCACCAGCCGCCCGCGCCTTTCGCGCCCAACGCCAATTCGGAGGCGGCGAGCGGTCCGCGCTGATCGACAGTCTCGAGCGCCTGATCGATGAAGTCGGCATGGGTGTGCAGGAACTTGGCGACGTTCTTCCAGACTCCCACGCCGTCGCGGGCGTCCTGCATGCGCCAGCGCAGTAGCGGGTGGGTGGCGAGCGGCGTCAGAGACGCCTCGTGCGCCCAGTACTCGGCCAGGGCGGGCTTGCGCCCCCAGGCGAGGTCCTCGAGCAGGGCGCGGTCGTAGGCGCCCAGGCGGGAGAAGAACGGCAGATAATGGGAGCGCGAGACCACATTGACCGAGTCGATCTGGACGACGCCGAGCGCCTGGATCGTCGAGAGCAGGTGACGCTTCCCGGGCTGTGCGGGCCGGGGGCGTCCGAAGCCCTGCGCCGCCAGCGCAATTCGGCGCGCCTCGGGGGCGGAGAGGGTTTCGACCATGGCCCCAGTTGAGCTTGGCCCTGACGGCCGCGCAAGGTGGTGAGACCGCTACCATAAGGCTTGGCCTCGGCCTCGAACGCCCCTACCGATGCCGCGGTAGGTTCTGGGAGAGCGCAGAATGGTCGCCATTGAGAAGGGCGGAGCCCGCCTGGTGTTTGCGCCCGAGGTCGGTGGGGCCGTGGTGGCGTTCACCGTCGATGGGCGTGAGATCTTGCGGCCTACGGCGCCGCAGGTCGACGACGCCTTGCTGACCGCGAACTTTCCGCTGGTTCCGTTCTGCAATCGGATTCCGAACGGGCGGTTTGAGTGGCGAGGAACGTCGGTGAGCTTGCCGCCGAACCTGGAGGGGCATCCCCATCCCCTGCACGGCCAGGGCTGGCGCATGCCCTGGGCGGTGGAAACGATCGAGACCGACCGCGCCTTGCTGGTGTTCGAGCATCCCGCCGGCGACTGGCCCTGGGCCTATCGCGCGGAACAGGCCTTCACCCTGAGCGAGACCGGCTTTCGCGTGACCCTGACCGTCATCAATACCGGGGAGGAAGACATGCCCGCCGGGCTTGGCTTCCACCCCTATTTTCCCGCTCGGCCGGGCGAGCGCCTAGCGGCGCAGAACGATGGCGTCTGGCTCATCGACGAGCAGGTCCTGCCGACTGTGCGCCACCCTGGCCGCTGGGGACCCGACTGGGCCGTCGGCGCGCCCGTGGCCGGACATGCGCTGATCGATCACTGCTACACGGGCTGGAACCAGCGCGCGCTGCTCAGCGCGCCCGGCCGGCCGGACACCGTCATTACAGCGTCGCCCGACTGCGCATGGCTGCACATCTATGCGCCGCCCGGCGAGGGGTACTACTGCGTGGAGCCCTGTGCGAGCCGCCCCAACCCCTTTGGGGAGGGTGAAACGGGAATGGTCACGCTGCGTCCGGGCGAGCGCCGGTCGATCTGGATGGAGATCGCTACGGGCTGATCCCGGCCTGGGCCTTCAGCCGCGCGACCATGTCGTTGGACAGGTAGCCGTCGGCGGGCAATTGCTGGCTCTGCTGCCAGGCGCGCAGCGCCCGTCGCGTACCGGCGCCGATCACACCGTCGGCGGGGCCGGGATTGAAGCCGACGCGCGCCAGGGCGATCTGGGCGGCCATGCGATCCGACATCGACAGCGGGGTCTCCACCGGCCAGGGCGTGATCGGCGGCGCGCCGCCGGCGAACCGATCGGCCAGCAGACCGATGCCCAGCGCATAGGACGTGGAGTTGTTGTAGGTCCTGATCGCAAAATGATTGGGCAGGGCGAGGAACGCGGGTCCCGTCGCGCCGGCCGGGAGAATCAGCATGGCGGGCGAGGCCGCGTCCTGAGCGGTCCAAGGCAGGCCATCCGCGCGGCGCACGCCGCGCGCTTCCCACCAGGCCGGGATTTCCCTGGGGCCCTCAGTGACCGAATAGTCGAAGCCGGGCGGCAGGATGACCTCCCGGGCCCAGCCGACGTTCCGCTTCCAACCGCCGCGCACCAGCAGATTGGCGGCCGAGGCCAGGGCGTCGGCGTCCGAGCCCCAGATGTCGCGGCGGCCGTCGCCGTCGAAGTCCACGGCTGTGGCCCTGAAGCTCGTCGGAATGAACTGGGTCTGGCCCATGGCGCCGGCCCACGAGCCTTTCAGCTGGGCGCGCGTGACCTCGCCGGAGTCGATGATCTTCAGGGCGGCGATCAGCTCGCCCTCGGCCCAGGCCCGTCGACGGCCGTCGGCGGCAAGGCTGACCATTGAGCGGACCACGTCGAAATTGCCTTGCAGCTGCCCGAACGCGGACTCCATGGCCCACACCGCCAGCAGGATGTCACGCGGCACGCCGTACCGGGACTCGCTCTGTGAGAGGAAGTCTAGCTGATCGCGCTTGCTGCGGCCGATCGCGACGCGGTCCTCGCTGATCACGCCGCGGATATAGTCGCCGACGGGCTTGGAGAACTCCGGCTGGCGGCTGTCGAGGCTGATAACCCTGGGATCAGGAATCACCCCACCCAGCTCGCGGTCCAGAAGGTCGGGCGACAGTCCCGCCGCGATGGCTCGGCCGCGGAAATCCTGCATCCAGGTGTCGAAGGCCAGTTCGCCCGCAGGCACCGGTGTCTGCGGTGTCGGCGCGGGGGTGACGGTCGTTTGAGGCGTGGGCGCAGGCGACGGCGCAGGGCTGATGGCGGTCAGCGGCCCTTGCGGTGAGGTGTCCGCGCAGCCGGCGAGCAGAAGAACAAGAAAGACGCGACGATCGATGGCCATGCGAGGGAAGCTACCGGGGTTCGCGGGAAAGCTTCAATCACAAGCGCGCCAGACGGGTGAAGTTCCCGCCCGGCGCCGCGAAACGCCCAGGACCGCATTGACTCCGGCCCGCGTCCTGACTATACGCACCGCCTCCGAAACACCCGGACGTTCCGGCCGTCGTCTTGTGCGCGCCCGAACCTCTCCGCTGAGTACAGACAGAGACGGTCATGAAGGTTCGCAGCTCGCTGAAGTCGCTGAAGGGTCGCCACCGCGACTGCAAGATGGTCCGCCGCAAGGGCGTGATCTACATCATCAACAAGACCGACCCGCGCTTCAAGGCCAAGCAAGGCTGATGACGCGCTCACCTCCCAGAGCCGTTCTCTGGGATGTCGGCAACGTCATCGTGCGCTGGGATCCCCGCGCACTGTATGCGAAGATCTTCAAGGAACCGGCCGATCTCGACCGGTTCCTTTCGCATGTCTGCACCCTGGACTGGCATGTCGAGCATGATCGCGGCGTGTCGTTCGCTGACAACGCCGCGCCGCTGATCGCCCGTTTTCCGGAGCACGCGGCGGAGATCCGCGCCTGGGATGAGCGCTTTGAAGAGATGCTTTCCGGGCCGATTCCCGAGACGGTCTCCGTCATCGAAGCGCTGGCGGCGCGCGAGACGCCGCAGTTCGCGCTGACGAACATGCCCCAGAGCAAGTGGCCGATCGTCCAGGCTAAGTCCCCCGCACACTTCGGTCATTTCCGTGATGCTGTGGTGTCGGGCGACGAAGGCGTGATCAAGCCTCATCGCCGCATCTACGAGATCGTTCTGGAGCGCACCGGCCTGGCGGCCCATGATCTGCTCTTCATTGACGACAGCGCCGCCAACATCGTCGCGGCCGCCGAGATGGGCTTTCACACGCATCACTTTACCGACCCGGCCGCCTTGCGCGAGGCGGTCGCCAGCCATGGTTTGCTTTAGGCGAGGATCGGTCGGCCAGACGCGGAATCGCGCTTCCCAGCGACGCGCCTTCGAACTAGGTTCCGCGCCTCCTGAATTCCTGCCTTTCGCGAGACGCCCCCATGGCCGACGACGCCATTCCCCACACCGACGTCCTGAACTCGACCGCCCAGGGTCAGCTGAAGTCGATCATCGAGCGCGTCGAGCGTCTTGAGGTCGAAAAGGCCGAGATCATGGAGCAGATCAAGGAAGTCTACGCCGAGGCCAAGGGCAACGGCTTCGACGTCAAGGTGCTCAAGAAGGTGGTCCGTATCCGCAAGCAGGACCGGGCCAAGCGCCAGGAAGAAGACGCGATCCTCGACCTTTATCTGTCGGCGATCGGCGAGATCTAGGTTTTTCAGCGTGCGTCGGCGCGTGGCGTGCGGGATAAGTCCTGACCATGCGCGCCAAGCCGCCGGATCCTAAGGAACAAGCCAAGCGGGCCGCGCTGAACGCCTTGAAGCGCGCCCGCCGCGCGGCCGAGAAATCCGGCGTGGAGCTTTCCGAATGGGAGGGTGAGTTTCTCACCAGCGTCGCCCAACGGGTCGAGACGTATGGTCGAGCCTTCGCCGACCCCGAGAAGGGCGCCCGAGGTCAGGCCCTCTCTGGAAATCAGGCCATCAAGCTCAAGGAAATCGCGCGCAAGGCCAAGGGCGAGCAAAAGCCCCTGAAGCGCGGCAAGGGCTTTGGTCGGCGGGGCGCACCCTCGGCGACGGCGTCGGAAGACGAGGATTGAACCGACCTGCGATTTCCGGCAGGTAGGATTTGGGGGGGGGGGCGCACTTTTCCCGTGCGACCCGTATGGCCTCACAATCTGGGATTTTTGTCCCAAAGGCTTACCAAAAACTGCCGTTCCACGAACTGCGTTAGGGTGTTGTTAACCGCGCGCCGCGAAAATGTGAACAATTGTAAAGAGTTAAAGGTTTCACGTTGTGGGGTTCCGAGTCGCCGGCGGGCAGCGACTCCAGTTCAAGGCGCGCGGACGAAAGTCCGCAGGGGGCGCCGAGCGAGCTCCACGGCTTCGCGGAAATAAGGACAATGGCGACGACCTACCAATATCTGCTGCGCCGTAAGGCGGAGCTGGAGACCCGCATGGTTGAGGCTCAGCGACGCGCGCAAGCGCCGTTCGAGAGCGAACTGAGAGCAATCGTCTTGGCGCTGGATGCGCTGACCCAGGCCGGCATGGCCGAGCGGCTGACGTCAGGGGAGGCGCCCGCCTTCGCTCCGCCCGCGCCGAACAAGCGCGGACGTCGCGGGCGTTCGACACGCGACATGATCCTGATGACCCTGGCGCAGGCGCCGGGTCTGACCGAGGCGGAAATCGCCCGCCAACTGGATCACCGGTGGAGTCGGCCTATCACGCCCGCCCTTGTTGGACGTGTCCTGGAGCCGCTCGAGATCGAGGGCTTGGTCAGGCGCTCCGGCGCGGGCTGGGTCAGGGTCGAGGAGCCGTCCGACAAGGACGAAGCGCGATCCGAATTGCTCGCCGCGTCGGGACACTGAAGCGCCGGCAGCCGGAAGCGACCGGCTGCTTAGCTTCTGCGAAGAAGGGGTTTCGCGGCGGCGCGCGCAGGCTTGAGCAGAGCCTTCAGGCGCTGCTCGCGCGACTGGGGGCGGAGGATCAGCGGGCTCATCAGCCCGCTTCCTTCATGTCGACTTCGATGCCCTGCTCGCGAACCTTGCGATAGAGGGTCGAACGGCCGATGCCCAGACGCCGCGCGACCTCGCTCATGTGGCCGGCATAGACATCGATCGCATGCTGGATGAGGTCGCGCTCGATCTCCTCCAGGGTCCGCAGGTGACCGCGATCGTCCAGGATGCGCACAGGCGCTTCTGCGACGGCGGCGGCCATCGCCGCATGCGTGGCTTGCAACAGGGCTGCAGGTGGCGGCGAGGGCGAGATCGATACGGCCTCGATCGGCGCGGCCAGACCCGAGATCGCCGGGAAGTCGAACGGCTGCAGATAGGGCGCGTCGGCCAGCACGATGGCGCGATAGACGGTGTTTTCCAGTTGGCGCACATTGCCGGGCCAGTCGAAGCTGGTCAGCAGTTGCATCGTCTCGGGCGAGGCGCCGATCACGCGCTTGCCTTCTTCGACATTGAACCGGCGGATGAACGCCTCGACGAGGGCCGGGATGTCCTCGCGACGCTCGCGCAGGGACGGCGCCTCGATTGGAAAGACATTCAGGCGATAGAACAGATCCTCACGGAACCGGCCGGCTGACACAGCCTGCTGGAGGTCGCGATTGGTCGCCGAGACGATCCGGACATCGACCTTGATCGAGCGCTTGGAGCCGATCGGGTCGATCTCGCCCTCCTGCAGGGCGCGCAGCAGCTTGACCTGCATGTCGAGCGGCAGCTCGCCAACCTCGTCGAGGAACAGGGTGCCGCCGTCGGCCTCCTTGAACTTGCCCAGATGCTTGTCGGTGGCGCCGGTGAACGAGCCCTTCTCGTGGCCGAACAGGATCGACTCGACGAGGTTCTCGGGGATCGCGCCGCAGTTGACCGCCACAAACGGCTTGCCAGCGCGGTCGGAAGAGCCGTGGACGGCGCGGGCGATCAGTTCCTTGCCGACGCCGCTTTCGCCGGTGATCAGCACCGGGATACCGCTCTTGGCGGCCCGCTCGCCCATGCGCTTGACCATGGTCATGACCGGCGAGGCGCCGATCAGGTCCGCGAAGGTGGTCTTGCCGCCCGCGCGCTTGGTCAGCCGCTCGACCTCGCCCTTCAGGTCGCCCATCGACAGGGCGTTGCGGATCGACACGGTGATCCGCTCGGGCGAGGCGGGTTTGATGAAGAAGTCGCAGGCGCCGGCCTGCATGGCCTTGACCACGGTGTCGACGCCACCGCTGGCCGTCAGCACGATCACGGGCTGGCTGAAGCCGCGCGCGCGCATTTCCTTCAGCGTTTCCTGACCGTTCAGCCCGGGCATGACGAGGTCGAGCAGGATCACATCGGCGGGGGCGCCGGATGTCAGGTGCGCGATCGCCGCGTCACCGCCTTCAGCATGCGTGACCGCGAATCCGTCGCGCTCGAGCACCGCTTGAATCAACCGACGTTGTGTCGGGTCGTCATCGACGACAAGGACCGTTTTGGTCATTGGACATCCACCAGAACCGGCCGTGCCCACATGGAGCAGGGCTCTTGTTGGTTCAGAGTGATACAGGTCACGGGTAAACACCGGCTTTCGCAGACGTGTCGCGAACCTTAAACGTTATAGTTAACAGTGACTTCCAGACCCTGTGGCAATCTAAGGACGCTGGTGACGTCAACCGGCCGGCCACGACCATGGTGGTCGTCCTCGCCGAGCTGCGCATGAGAAACGCCCGAGATCGTTGGGGTTCGAGCATTGCGCCCTAGGGGGCGCTAGCCCTATCTGCTGACCCATGAACGCGCCTTTCAAGCCCGCCGCCCCGCCTGAGTGGAACCTGGCCGACCTCTATGTCGGTCGCGACGACCCCCGCATCGAGACCGATCTGGCCGCCGCCAAGGCCGCCAATGACGAACTGGCCTCGCTGGAGGGCATGTTCCTGGAGGCCCGCAAGGAGCCTCAGCGCTTGGGCGTGCTGCTGGATCGCGGGATCACCCTCTACGAGCAGGCGACCAACGGCCTGTGGGGTGTCGGCGCCTACGCGGCCCTCGCGGCCTCCGTCGCACGCGATGATCCGGCCTGGGCCAAGTTTGAGGCCGATCTTCGGGCCCGTTCCTCTCAAATCGCCGCCGAGAGCCTGTTCTTCACGCTGGAGCTGAACCAGCTTGAGGACAGCGAGATCGCCAGGGCGCTGGAGGCGCATCCCGAGGCCGCGCGGTGGGCGCCGTGGCTGCGCCGCGTGCGCCTGTCGCGGCCGCACGAGCTGTCCCCGGAGCTTGAGCGCTTCATCGTCGACAAGGCCCCTGCGGTCGCCAACTGGGTGCGGCTCTACGACGAGACCCTGGCCAAGCTCACCGCGCAGGTGGGCGACGATACCCTGACCCTGGCTGAAGCCCTCAATCGCCTGTCTGATCCAAGCGTCGAGCGTCGCAAGGCCGCCGCCGACGGTCTGGCCGCGGCGCTTGAGGCTCGCGCATCGACGCAAGCGCTGGTGCTCAACACCCTGGCGTTCGAAAAGCAGGTCGAGGACCGCTGGCGTCGCTATGAGACGCCGGCCCAGTCGCGCCACCTGGCCAACGAGGTCGACGCCGACGCGGTTGACGCCCTGGAGCAGGCGGTGGTCGAGGCCTATCCGCGCCTGTCACACCGCTACTATGCCCTGAAGGCCAAGGTCATGGGCGTCGCGACGCTGGACTACTGGGACCGCAATGCGCCCCTGACCGCCGCCGCCCCGCGCGCCTATGCCTGGGACGAGGCCAAGGGCATGGTGCTGGAGAGCTTCCAGGATCTGGCGCCCAAGTTCGCCGACGCAGCCCGTGTCTTCTTCGACAAGCCCTGGATCGACGCCAATCCCCGTCCGGGCAAGCAGTCGGGGGCTTTCGCCCATCCGGTGACGGCTGACCGCCATCCGTTCGTGTTCATGAACTATATGGGCGAACGGCGCGATGTGCTGACCCTGGCCCACGAGCTGGGTCACGCCGTCCATCAGACGCTGTGCCAGCCGCTGGGCACCCTGCTGGCCGACACGCCCCTGACCCTGGCCGAGACGGCGTCGATCTTTGGCGAGGGCCTAGTATTCGATCGCCTGCTCGCCGAAGCCAGCCCCGAGGATCGCAAGGGCTTGCTGGCTGGCAAGATCGAGGACGGACTCAACACCGTGGTGCGCCAGATCGCCTTCCACCGGTTCGAACGCCGCTTCCACGAGGCGCGTCAGGACGGCGAGCTGTCGCCCGACCAGATCGGCGCCCTGTGGCTCGATGTGATGGGCGAGAGCCTGGGACCGGCCGTGAGGTTGAACGCCGGCTACGAGCACTATTGGGCCTATGTCAGCCATTTCTGCCACGCGCCGTTCTACGTCTACGCCTACGCCTTCGGGGATCTCCTGGTGCGCGGCCTGATGGAAAAGCGCCGCGAAGACCCGGTGAGGTTCGCCCCTCTCTATGAGGACCTCCTCGCAGCGGGTGGTACGCGCACCTATGTGGAAGCACTGAAGCCCTTCGGCCTGAACCCGAGGGACAAGGCATTCTGGGCCGCCGGCTGCGCCCAACTCGAGCGGCTGGTCGACGAGTTCGAATCCCTGGTGTGAGGTGACATGGCCGACGACGCCCGCGACCCCGAACGCGACCGCCTGACCGGCCGGCTTTCCCGCTTCGCCAAGGTGGGCGCCGGCTTGTCGGGCGCGGCCGTGTCTTACGGCGCAAACCGCGTGTTCGGCGGCGACGAGGCCGACGCCCGTAACGCCAAGGCTTTGAAGACGGCTCTGGGCGGGCTGAAGGGGCCGCTGATGAAGGCGGCCCAGATGTTCGCCACGGTCCCGGACCTGCTGCCGCCGGAGTTCGCCAAGGAGCTGGCCGAGCTGCAGACCAACGCGCCGGCCATGGGCTGGCCGTTCGTGCGCCGGCGGATGGCCGCGGAGCTGGGCGCCGACTGGCAGGCGCGGTTTAAGAGCTTCGAGCCCGAGGCCGCCGCCGCCGCGTCTCTGGGCCAGGTGCACCGCGCCGTCGCCCATGACGGACGCGCCCTGGCGGTGAAACTGCAATATCCGGACATGCAGAGCGCCGTCGAAAGCGATCTTGGCCAACTGCGCGCGCTGATCGCCCTCATCAAGCGCATGGACGGCGCGCTCGACCCCTCTGAGGCCATTGTCGAGATCGGCGACCGTCTGCGCGAGGAGCTCGACTACGCCCGCGAGGCCAGGCTGATGGCGGTCTACGCCAACTTCTTCGCTGATCGCGCGGACATCCGCACGCCAGAGCCCGTGCCCGAGCTTTCCACCGGGCGGCTGTTGTCGATGACCTGGCTGGACGGCCAGGGCCTGCTGACCTTCAAGAGCGCGCCGCAGGCCGTGCGCGATCGGATCGCGGCGCTGCTGTTCGAGGCGTGGTGGAGCCCCATGACCCATCTGGGGATCATCCATGGCGATCCGCACCTGGGGAACTACACCTTCGCCGGCGAGGGCGCCGCCCATCTCAACCTGCTCGACTTCGGCTGCATCCGGATCTTCCCGCCGAAGTTCGTCGCCGGCGTCGTACGGCTCTACCGAGCCCTCGCCAATGACGACCGCGCCGAACAGGTCGAGGCCTATCGCAGCTGGGGCTTCCAGGGGCTGAGCGATCCCCTGGTCGATGCGCTGAACGTCTGGGCGCGGTTCATCTATGGCCCGCTGCTGGACGACCGGGAGCGCACGGTGGCCGACGACGTTCCGCCGGGCGAGTATGGTCGACGCGAGGCCTTCAAGGTGCGTCAGGCCCTGAAGGCCGTCGGTGGGGTGACCATCCCGCGCGAGTTCGTGTTCATGGACCGCGCCGCCATCGGCCTGGGCGCAGCGTTCCTGCACCTGGGCGCACGGCACAACTGGCGGCGGATGTTCGAGGCCTCGCTCGAAGGCTTCTCGGAAGAGGCCGTGGCCGAGCGGCAGGCGAAGGCGTTGAGCGTCGTCGGCTTGTAATTTCATGGTCATCCCGGCCGCAGCGAAGCGGAGCGCCGGGACCCATGGGCAACCGCATTGCCGCCAACCCCTGGGTCCCGGGTCGGCTTCGCCGCCCGGGATGACGAGGTTTCAGGCTTCGTATTCTTTCAGCAACCTCTCCAGCCGCCGCTGCTCCGGCTTCATCACCCAGTGATAGCGGCCGGTATTCCAGCCCACGCTGGCCACCAGGGCCACGCCGAACACGAACAGCATCTGCCAGCCGTCGCGCTCGCTGGCCTTGCCGACGTCCTGCAACTGCCCGATCGCGACGACCATCGGCGCGATGAACACGGGCAGCATCATCCAGAAGATCCGGACATTCGCTCGCGCCCGGCGGTTGGCCGCCAGCATGGCCTCCAGGGTGTCGCGCATCGGCGAGCCTCCAGCCGTCTTCCGGTTTCGCAGCATCAACCAGGCGATCAGCACTGCGGCGAACATGAGCCAGCAGACACCCATCATCACCACGGCCCCCCACTCCCGGCCCACGTCCATGCGGCCCGACGCTATGGCCTGGGCGGCGATGATCGAGAAGATGGTCATGGCCGTAACCGGGATCGCGAAGAGCAGCCGTTCGCCCCGGCGGCGCGCCTTCAGCATGTGCATCAGTTCCTCCATCAGATAGGCCTGAGCCTTGTCGTCCGGCGTGTTGGCCGGAGAGCGCCAGGCGGCTTGCAGGGTTTCAAACTCCATCGTCGGATCCCTCCACGAGGCTGGAGACGCGCTGGCGGATTCTGGTCAGACGCGCCCCGACATTGGTTTCTGACAGGCCGTGCAGGCGGGCGATCTCGGCATAGCCGACCCCGTCCAGCGACAGCAGGATCAGCGAGCGCTCGACCGGCGGCAGCTGGCGGATCGCGGCGTAGAGCCGTTCCAGCAGCGCGCCTTGCGGATCAGTCCCGGCGTCGCGCGTCAGAAGCTCCGCCTCGACCACGACGCCGCGCAGTCGCCGGCGGACCTCGCCGCGCTTCCAGGTCAGGGCGGCGTTGTGGGCCACGCGGTGGGCGAAGGTCCCGGCCGCGCTCTCCGCGCGAAAGCTGGGGCGCGCCCGCCACAGCGCCACGGTCAGCTCTTGCAGCAGGTCGTGCTGATCCGGCGCCTCCGCGAACGCCCGCGCCGTCCGGTGCAGCATCGGCAGATGCGGCGCCAGCCAGTCGGCGAAGTTGTCGTGGTCTCGGCTCAACCCGTCCCCCCGTGTTCGAGAGGTTAGATGCCGCCCAGACCCGCGTCCTTACGGAAGGCTTTCCTTTTTTCAAACGCTTGTTAGCCTGCCTCCATGTCCGACGACCTGACAGACGCCCAGACAGCGGCGATTCCCGAAGGCTTTTCCCAGCTGAACTGGTCGCGCGGCTTTGGCCGCCAGATCGGGCCGCTGTTCGAGCACCGCGAGGGTCCAGGCCAGGCGCGCCTGGCCTTTCGGGTCGAGGAACATCACACCAACGGCCTGGGCAACTGCCATGGCGGCATGCTGATGAGCTTCGCCGACATGGCCTGGGGGCGGATCATCTCGCTGCAGAAGTCCTACAGCTGGGTCACAGTCCGGCTCATGTGCGACTTCCTCTCGGGCGCCAAGCTGGGCGACTGGGTCGAGGGTGAAGGCGAGCTGATCAGTGAAGAGGACATGCTGTTCACCGTTCGCGGCCGCATCTGGGCCGGCGAGCGGACGCTGATCACTGGCACCGGCGTCTTCAAGGCGCTTAGCGCGCGCAAGCCGCGTCCCGGTGAGCTGGCCTATAAGGAAGAGGCTTAGGTCATGGCCGACGATCAAGCCGCGCCGGCCTCGCTGCTGGCGCCCTTCCAGGGCGCGCCGCCGCCGGCGCCTGCCTGGTTCGACGCCGCCATCGCCCAAGTCCCCGAGCGTACGACGATCACGGTCGAGGGGGCGAATATCGAGCTCCTGACCTGGGGCGAGGTGGGCAAGCCCGGCCTTCTGCTGCTGCACGGCAATGGCGCTCACGCGGATTGGTGGAGCTTCATCGCGCCGTTCTTCGCCAAGGACTGGCGGGTCGCGGCGATCTCGTGGTCGGGCATGGGCGGCAGCGACTGGCGCCCCGCCTACAGCGCCGAACTGTTCGCCACCGAGATCTTCGCAGCCGTGGAGGCGGCGCAGCTCGAGGCCGGCGGCGTCAAGCCGCTGGTCGTGGGTCACTCGTTCGGAGGCTTTCCGACCCTCTATTGCGCCGCGCGACACGCCGAACGCCTGCGGGGCGCCATCCTGCTCGACACCACCATCCAGCCGCCGGAGAAGCGCTGGAAGGGGCCGCCGCCTCGATCCGGCAAGGGCGCGCCGGTTTATGCGACGCTGGAAGAGGCCCTGACCCGGTTCCGGCTTGCGCCGCCGCAACCGTGCGAGAATCTCTATATCGCCGACTTCATCGCTAGGCGTTCGCTGAAGGAGACCGCCGAGGGCTGGACCTGGAAGTTTGATCCGGACCTGTGGCGAAACTTCAAGATGCCGGACCTGGGCGATCTGTTGCCCGAGATCGCCTGCCCCACCGCTCTGGCCTGGGGGGAACGCTCCAATCTGATGACCGACGAGACGCTGAACTACATGGTCGGACGCATGCCCGAGGGCGTGCTCAAGCTCGCTATCCCCGACGCCGACCATCACGTCATGGTCGACCAGCCTCTGGCCTGCGTCGCGGGATTGCGCGGCCTGCTGGCGAACTGGCCTTGACGCATCGCGGCGGGTGACAAGGCGACCTGCGCCCGGTAATCGCGGGGTAAGCCTCCGAGAGACCGACCGACTTGTCCGCATCGACGTTCCAGGGCCCCGTCCTCGTCTACGCGCCTGATCGCGGGATCGGCGACCTGATGTGGCACTTGCCGACGATCCGCGCGATCGCGGCCACGCTCCCGGAGGGCAAGGTTGTGCTGGTCGCAAGGCCATCGAGCCGGGCCTCAGAGGTGCTCAAGGTCGAGCCGTCGGTCGCGCGGGTGCTTTACGCGCCTCACTACAAGGATCGCCTCAAGGGCGTTCGCGAGACGCTCGACTTCCATCGAATCTGCCGGGCGGAGAGGCCGCGCGCGGTCTGGATCCTGGAGAAGATCGACCGCCCCGCCATCGCTGCGGCCCTGGCGGGCGTGCCTGAGCGACGCGGCTTTGGCCTGGGCCACAGCCAGGAGCGCTTTCTGACGACGGGGCCGTTCCTGCCCAAGGCCATTCGCCCGGCGCACCGCATCGAGAAGCTGGAGGCCTTCGAGAAAGCGCATGGTCTTGTCGTGACCAGTCGCGAACCGTCGCTGACGCTGGACCTCGATGCGCTCGAGGCCGTGCAGAAGCGCTACGCCGACCGGCCCGGGCCGTGGCTTTGTCTCGGGATCGGGGCCAGCGAGCCGGCTCGCACCTGGCCGGCGGACCGTTTCGCCGAGACCGCCCGGCGTGTGTCAGACCTTTTCGGGACGGTGTTCTGGGTCGGAGGTCCGCACGAGGCCGAGCGCGCCAAGGCCGCAACCGGTGATCTGACGACCGCCGTAGTCGCCTGTGACCTGCCGCTGGACCAGTCGGCCGCCTTGATCTCGCTCTCCGCCGGCTTCCTGGGCAACGACTCCGGGGCTCTGAACGTCGCGGCGGCCGTGGGGACGCCGTGTGTGGGATTGATGGGCACCGCGCCGGTGCCGGCCTATTCGCGGTGGCTGTCGCGACTGGATGGCGGGCAGGGGCGGATCGCCGACATCACCGTTGAAGAGGCGGTTGCGGCTGTCCGCTCCCGCTTTGTTGACGAGCGCTGGGGCGATGCGCGCGCTTGAGCCTTCGTCGCCCGCGTTGTATCGGGCGAACTGGACTTTTTCTTTTCCTGTTGAGGACGACACATGGCCGGCGACTATCACCGCGGTGAAATGGACATCCAAGAACAAGCTGCCACCTACGACGCGTTCGGCAAGATGACCAAGTGGGGCTCGCTGGCCATTTCGGTCCTGCTGCTCTTCTTCACCCTGCTGTTCTGCACGTCGGCGGGTTTCATTGGTAGCGCTATCGCCTCGATCGTCCTGCTGGTGCTGGGTGTGGTGCTCCTTAAGGAAAAGCCCACGCAAAGCCACTGACACCGGTGGCCATCGGTAGAATTTTTCCCTGACGTGCACGTCATGCCTCGACAAGAGGCAAGACTATCCCCTACAGAGCCCCTCATGCTGGTGAGGTAACACCGCTCTGGGGAGGGGAATGCCGATGGCCGTCATCGCCGTCACGAAAGAGACCCGCGCCGACGAAACGCGGGTCGCGGCTACGCCTGAAACGGTCAAGAAACTCGGCGCCGCCGGGTTCTCGGTTGTGATCCAGGCTGGAGCTGGGACGGCCGCGTCCTATCCGGACGCCGACTACGAGGCGGCCGGCGCCAAGATCGCCAAGACGGCCAAGGACGCACTGAAGGACGCCGACGTCCTGTTCAAGGTGCGCGCGCCCGAGTCGGCCGAGATTGCGGCGCTCAAGAAGGGCGCCATCGTCGCCGCCGCGCTCAATCCGTATCAGGACAAGGAAACGCTGGACGCGCTGGCCAAGGCCGGCGTGACTGCGATCGCCATGGAGTTCATCCCGCGCATCACCCGCGCTCAGGTGATGGACATGCTGTCCAGCCAGGCCAACCTCGCCGGCTATCGCGCGGTGATCGAAGGCGCCGAGGCCTATGGCAAGGCCCTGCCGATGATGATGACCGCCGCCGGCACCGTCGCTGCGGCCAAGGTGTTCATCATGGGCGTCGGCGTCGCCGGCCTTCAGGCCATCGCCACGGCCCGCCGCCTCGGTGCGGTCGTGACCGCCACCGACGTGCGTCCGGCCACCAAAGAGCAGGTCGAGTCGCTGGGCGCCAAGTTCCTGGCCGTCGAGGACGAAGAGTTCAAGAACGCCCAGACCGCTGGCGGCTACGCCAAGGAAATGTCCAAGGAATACCAGGCCAAGCAGGCTGAGCTGGTCTCCAGCCACATCGCCAAGCAGGACATCGTCATCACCACGGCCCTGATTCCGGGCCGCCCCGCCCCGAAGCTGGTCAGCGCGGCCCAGGTCGCGTCGATGAAGCCGGGCTCGATCCTGGTCGATCTGGCGATCGAGCAGGGCGGCAATGTCGAGGGCGCCAAGCTCAATGAGACGGTCGTGACCGAAGGCGGCGTCAAGATCCTGGGTCATGCCAACTTGCCCGGCCGCATCGCCGCCGACGCCAGCGCGCTCTACGCTCGCAACCTGTTCGCCCTGTCGTCACTGTTCACGAACAAGGAGGGCGCCTTCGCCCCCAACTTCGAGGACGAGATCCTGCAGGCCGCCGTCGTCACCCGTGACGGCGCGATCGTGCATCCGAACCTGAAGACCGCCTAACTCCAGCATCGAAAGGGAGGCTCCCATGGAAGCCGTCGACCCCACCGTGTTCCGTCTGGCGATCTTCGTGCTCGCCATCTTCGTCGGCTACTATGTCGTCTGGAGCGTGACGCCCGCGCTGCACACGCCGCTGATGGCCGTGACCAACGCCATTTCGTCCGTGATCATCGTCGGCGCCCTTCTGGCCGCCGCCGCCCACGGCGCCAACTCAGACCTGGCCGGCGGCGCTGTCTCCGGCTCCACCTGGATCTCCAAGGGGGCCGGCGCGATCGCTGCGGCCTTCGCGGCGGTCAACATCTTCGGCGGCTTCTTGGTCACCCAGCGCATGCTGGCGATGTACAAGAAAAAAGAGAAGAAGTGAGCGGGCGAGAGCAGGGGGAACCAGTCCAATGAACGCCAATCTCGCCGCCATCCTGTACCTCGTCTCCGGGGTGCTTTTCATTCTCGCCCTTCGCGGCCTGTCCAGCCCGGTGACCAGCCAGACGGGTAACCGTAACGGCATGATCGGCATGGCCATCGCTGTCGGCACCACCTTGGCCACGCTCTGGAGCCAGGGCGCTCTGGACGCCGTGACCCTGGGCCTGATCCTCGGCGGTGTCGCCGTCGGGGGCGCGGTCGGTGCGGTGATCGCCCGCAGGGTCGCCATGACCTCGATGCCGCAACTGGTCGCCGCCTTCCACAGCCTGGTCGGCATGGCCGCCTGTCTGGTGGCCGTGGCCGCCATCTACACGCCTGCGGCCTATGGCATCGTGGGCGAAGACGGCGCCATCCACGGCGCCAGCCTGATCGAGCTGTCGCTGGGCCTGGCCATCGGCGCCATCACCTTCACCGGTTCGGTCATCGCCTTCGCCAAGCTGAACGGCAACATGGGCGGCGCGCCCATCCTGCTGCCCGCCCGCCACCTGCTGAACATCATCATCGCGGTCGCCATCGTGGCCCTGATCGTGGTGCTGGTCGCCAGCGGCGGTTCGGCGATCTGGGCCTTCTGGGGCATTTTCGCCCTGTCGCTGCTGATCGGCGTCACCCTGATCATCCCGATCGGCGGCGCGGACATGCCTGTCGTGGTGTCGATGCTGAACAGCTATTCCGGCTGGGCGGCGGCGGCGCTGGGCTTCACGCTGGAAAACACCACCCTGATCATCACCGGCGCGCTGGTCGGCTCGTCGGGCGCGATCCTGTCCTACATCATGTGCAAGGGCATGAACCGCTCGTTCGTCTCGGTGATCCTGGGCGGTTTCGGCGCTGATGCGGCTGCGGCCGGTCCCGGCGGCAAGGTCGAGACCCGCCCCGTCAAGCAGGGCTCGGCCGACGACGCGGCCTTCATCATGAAGAACGCGTCGAAGGTCATCATCGTCCCCGGGTACGGCATGGCCGTGTCCCAGGCCCAGCACGCCCTGCGCGAAATGGCCGACAAGCTGAAGGAGGAGGGCGTCGAGGTGAAGTACGCTATCCACCCCGTCGCCGGTCGGATGCCGGGCCACATGAACGTGCTGCTGGCCGAAGCCAACGTCCCCTATGACGAGGTCTTCGAGCTGGAGGACATCAACAGCGAGTTCTCGACGGCGGACGTCGCCTTCGTGATCGGCGCCAACGACGTCACCAATCCGGCGGCCAAGACCGACCCGACCAGCGCCATCTTCGGCATGCCGATCCTGGACGTCGAGAAGGCGCGCACGGTGCTCTTCGTCAAGCGCGGCATGGCTTCGGGCTATGCCGGGGTCGAGAACGAGCTCTTCTTCCGCGACAACACGATGATGTTGTTCGGCGACGCCAAGAAGATGGTCGAGGGGATCCTCAAAGGGCTTTGACGCCTCGCCTCTGGAACGACGAAGGCCCCGGCGACAACGCCGGGGCCTTTTTCGTGCGCGCAAAACAAAGGCCCCAGGATTACCTGAGGCCTCTGTCGCGGGGCGGGGTGTGGGGTGTGGCGGTAGCCCTTGCGATCACTGCGCGGCGAGCTCGACCGTCGTGGCCCGCTTTGCCTGGATCAGGGCCTGGCGCTGGGGCTTGGACAGTTGGCGCTCGGCTTCGCGTTGGACTTCCATACGGCACTGGCCGAACGACATATCCAGGGTGTTGTTGCGCAGCTTCGCGCGGCAGAGCGTCTCGCCGGCTTGCTGGACGCGGGCCTTGAACAAGGCGGCCTGGGCGGGGTTCGACAGGTTCAGGTCCGACACTGCAATGCTCACGCGCGGGTCGCTCTCGGAGGCGTTGGCGGCTTGCGTCAGGCCCAGGACCGGCACGGCGGCGAGGCTCAGGGTGGCGACGGTGGTCAGGCTCATGATGAACTTGCGCATTTGAAGTATCCCTCTGGTTGGGCGCTGTTCGCTGCGCCGATGAATATTGGATACATTCGGGTTCTCGCGAAGTCTCGTTACACCTCAGTCATGACGCGTAATTAAGAGAATTACGGGCGTTTAATATTCTAAACAGTCTGTAATGTTTGAAGTTTTTGCGACCATATTGCTTTGGTCGTTTGAGTGTATGGTTTGTAAAGGGTTAATCGACGCTCCGTTCCGCCCCGATGCGACATTCATGCACGCCGTCGATTCACCATCCCGAAAGGTCAAGTATGAGAGCAAAACCGTCCAGACGCGGTCCTGGCGACTGACCGGGCGTCGAAGAGGAAGTGGTTTTTGATCTCTAGGAGCTTGGCGCTATCGCCGCAGCACTTGCGCGTCGCGCTCTTCTCGATGCTGGGTATTGCCGCGATGGCGACCGCGTTGAACGGCGCGGTCGCGATGAGCGAGTGGATTGTGCGCGCGCCGACCAGCCCGGCGACCCCTACGGTGGCGCAACCCGCGCCGGAGCCCGAGGTCCAGGCGCCGCCCCCGGCCTTCGTCTTTGACGCACCCTTGCCGGGGCGGGTCATCAATTCGCCCTTCGGCCTGAGACAGATGCCGTGGGAGGAAAGCGGTCGGCTCCACCAGGGCGTTGATATCGCAGCGCCCGCCGGCGCAGCCGTGAAGGTCGCGGCCCCTGGCGTCGTAAAGGCCACCGGGGTCAGCGCCACCTATGGCCGCTATGTCCTTGTGGTGCACAAGGGCGGTCTGTCGACCCTGTACGCCCATCTGGCCCGTTCCGCCCGCGACGTGAAGCGCGGCGCCTATCTGCGGCGAGGCGACATTGTCGCCTTCGTCGGCAATTCCGGACGGTCCTCGGGCTCGCATCTTCATTTCGAGATCCGGAAGGGCGACAAGCCGCTCAATCCCAGCTTCTTCCTGGGGCGAACCTTCGCCGAGGCCGATGATCTGCCCTTGCGTGCGGCCGGCCGCGTCTCGCGAAAAGTCCACAAGGCGACGGTCTCGCGCTGGCCGCCTGGCGTGACCAAGCCCGGCAAGGAGAAGGTTCAGTTGGCGCGGTTGAAGACCGGACGGGCCAAGGCGGCCATTCCGGTGTCCACAGTTCCGGCGCCCGCCGCCTCGACGGCGCTGAGTTCGGCGGAAGCCGCCATTTAAAATTCGAAACCGGCCATCGACGGTCTCGACCGTTCGCCAACCGCCATTACATTGAACGCCATGATCCAGTTTGTCGGTCGTGGCGTCGCGGGCCTTGCCCTTGTCCTCATCTTCTACATCGCGGCGGGCGGCGTGATGAGCGCGACGGGCGCCCCGAAAATTCGCGGCAAGATGGTCGAGATCGAGCCGGGGCGCGTGCTGCGCCTGGTTTGTGAGGGGCCCAGCAGCGATCGACCGGTCGTCTGGCTCGAAGCTGGTGCGTTTGGCTTCGCCGCTGACTGGGGCGCAGCGCAGGAGGCGCTCGCGGCCGAAGGCTGGCGATCGTGCGCCTATGACCGCGCCGGCATGGGCTTTTCTCCGAAAGGTCCTGGTCCTCGAGATGGCCTGGCCATCGTCTCCGACTTCGAGAAACTGGTGGCCGCGTCCGGCGAACCGGGTCCCTACGTCCTGGTCGGACACTCGATGGCCGGCCTGCGCCTGCGCGAGTACGCCGGCCGTCACCCCGACAAGATTGCGGGTCTGGTTCTGGTCGATGCGGCGACGCCTGAAGCGGCGCTCAATCCGTCGATGCAGGGCTTCATCAAGACCTTCGCCCGCGTGTCGAAGTGGGCCGCTTTCGGCGCTTCGATCGGGCTGTACAAGCCGCTGATCCACACGCGCCTCGGCGACAAGATCGATCTGCCGCCGGCGGCCAAGGCCGAGAAGAGCTGGGCCTTCGCCGACGGCCGTCATAACCGCACGGCCGCCGAGGAGGTGGGCCTGTGGGCCGAGGCCTCGGCCCAGGCCGCCGCCCAGCCGCAGTTCGACCCCAACTGGCCGATCGCGGTGGTGACCGCTGGGCCGGTCGCTGGCCGTGAACTCCGAAAGGAGATGCAGGCCGCCCCCGCTCGCCGCGCGACCCATGGCTATGTCGACCATGTGGAGGCGGCGACGCACCAGTTGCTGATCGGGCGACGCTTCGCCGACCGCATCGTCCGAGCCATCGCCTTCGTGGCCGACGCTCGCCAAAAGGGCTGATACAACCAGAGCGTAGGAGCGATTCGGGAGCCGTCTCATGGTCAGCGCCGTCACCCTGGAAGGGGTCAGCAAGACCTACGATGACTTCCATGCCGTGCGGAATGTCAGCTTCAAGGTCCCCGCCGGGCGGATCACGGGTTTCCTGGGACCCAACGGCGCGGGCAAAACATCCACGCTCCGCATGATCCTGGGCCTGCTGCCGCCCTCCGCAGGGCGGATATCGGTGCTGGGCGCCGAGGACGCGACAAAGGTTCGCGACCGGATCGGCTTTCTCCCTGAGGAGCGCGGCCTCTACAAGCGTATGACGCCGATCGACGCCATCGCCTTCTTCGCCGGCTTGAAGGGCGTTCCCGAAGCCGAAGGTCGCAAGCGGGCCGTAGCCCTGCTGGAAGCTCAGGGCCTGGGCTTTGCGATGAAGCGGCCGATCAAGGATCTCTCCAAGGGCATGGCCCAGAAGGTCCAGCTTCTGTCGGCGCTGGCGCACGAACCGGAACTGGTCGTGCTGGATGAGCCCTTCTCGGGACTGGACCCGGTCAACCAGCAGGCGCTGGAGACGATGATCCGCGAGATCGCGGCGCGCGGCGCCACCGTGCTGTTCTCGACCCACGTGATGCAGCACGCCGAGCGGCTCTGCGACAAGGTCGTCTTGATGGCGCGCGGACAGAAGGTGTTCGACGGCGATGTCGTCACCGCGAGACGCGCCGCGCCACGGGCGCTGGTGCTGGAAGGCGACCTCTCCGCCGAGGAAGTGGCCGCCTTGCCCGGTCTTGGCGAGATGACGTCGGAGCCCCTGCCGGAGGGCGGGTGGCGTCATGTGGTGCGGTTGCCGGAATCGAGCACCGGGCAGGATGCGCTCAAGGCGGCTTTCGCCCGTGATCTTTCGCTCAGGCGGTTCGAGCTCAAGGAGCCCACCCTGCATGACGCCTTCATTGTGCTGACGGGAGGCCAGGCATGAGCCGTCTGCTGAAGATCGCGCGCCGGGAGTACCTGGCCTATGTCCGCACGGTCGGCTTCTGGCTGTCGATCATCGCCTTGCCGCTGGTCATGGGGATCAGCAGCACCGCGCCGCTGATGATGATGAAGTCGGCCAAGCCCGAGCGGCTGGCCATTATTGATCTGACCGATCAGGCGTTCGCGCCCGCCATCGCCAAGGCCATGGCCGAGGACCAGGATCGCGCCACTTCGCGAGCCCTTCGCGCGGCGGCGCTATCGGCGGCGGGACCCGAGGCGCAGGAAGCGGTCCGGAAGGCGCAGCTTGAAGGCGGGGAGGCCGCAGGGCGCGAAGCCCTGGCGCGCTTCAATCCGACAGCCGCCGCGCGCTTCAAGGAGCCCAAGGTCGACGCGATCGTGCTGCCGCCTCCGGCCCAGGCCCTGGCCGCCAAGACCCCGGTCGAAGCCGGCGCGATCGCCCGCCGTGAGGTCGCCGAGAAACGCCTGGATTCGGTGCTGATCGTCAGCGGCCGGGACGCGGACGTGACCCTGGATCTTTGGAGCCGCAACCTCGCTGCGCCGGTGCTGGAGGGCGATCTGCGGCAGACCGTCAGTGAGATCATGCGCGAGCGAGCCCTGGCCCGAGCCGGCGTTTCGGCGCAGACCCTGAGCGAAGCCGACGCCCTGAAGCCTGCCTTCAACAGCCTCTCGCCCAAGGCCGCCTCCGGCGCGAAGGTCGCGCTGCGGGATCGCCTGCCGACCTTTGTGGGCCTCGCCGCCGGCTTCCTGCTGTGGTCGATGGTCATGACCGGGGCAAGCATCCTGCTGAACAGCGTGATCGAGGAGAAATCGAGCAAGATCCTGGAGGTCCTGCTGTCCTCGGCCTCGGTGCCCGAGATCATGGGCGGCAAGATCCTGGGGGTCGCCGGGCTGACCCTTACGGTCATGGGCGTCTGGGCGATGGCGGGCTGGGTGGCCTTGATCAACTTCGCGCCGGGCCTTGCCGGCGATCTCGTCGCCGTGCTGCTGGGCAAGGGCCTGCTGCTCTATTTCGGCGTTTACCTCGTCGGCGGCTACCTGATGTACGCCGCGCTTTTCGCCGGCGTCGGTGCGTTCTGCGAGACACAGCGCGACGCCCAGACCCTGCTTGGGCCCATCATCCTGGTGATGTCGATCCCGATCATCTTCATGAGCCAGGCGATCCGCTCGCCGGACTCGCCGATTCTCTCGACCCTGTCCTGGATCCCGCCTTTCACGCCGTTCCTGATGCCGGTGCGGATCGCCGGAGACCCGCCGCTGATCCAGATCATCGGCACCACGGTCTTGATGATCGCAACGACCGTCGCGCTGGTGGCGTTCTCGACCCGCGCCTTCCACGTCGGCGCGCTGGCGACCGGGAAGATCGACCTTAAGACCCTGATCGGCCGGATCGCCCGCAAGCAGGCGGGGTAGGTCCAAAAACGACGAAGGCCGCGCGGATCGCCGCGCGGCCTTCGAAATCTTCAGCGATGTGAAGAAGAGCGGGTCTTACCGGCCCGGCTTCTTCGGCATCGGCAGCAGGCCTTCGCGCTGAGCGCGCTTGCGGGCCAGCTTGCGAGCGCGACGGACGGCTTCGGCCTTTTGGCGCGCGCGCTTTTCCGACGGCTTTTCATAGTGCACGTGCCGCTTCATTTCGCGGAACGAGCCTTCGCGTTGCATCTTCTTCTTCAGAGCCTTCAGGGCCTGATCGACGTTGTTGTCGCGGACGAAAATCTGGACCAGGGGTATCTCTCCATTCGACAGCCCGACCAAAATTCCCAAGTCCCTCTTGAGGGGCCGGGCGGGCGAATAAAACCAGTGCCCCGGAAGGGGTGCTTCCAGGCGATGAGGCGGGGCTGATAGCAGAGCCAACGGCCGCTGTCCATGCGCGACGCGGCCTAAACCACGGTGTAGACTCGGATTCATGAGCGAAACCGTCGACACCTCCGGCCAAGCTTCCGATCAAGCTGGCGCAAACTGGGCCGATCAGGCTGAACAGCGCGTTCTGGACGAGGCCTTGCGCCTCGCGCCCAAGGCCGGCTGGAACAGCGGACTCGTCAGCCGCGCCCTGTCTGCGGCGGGACTTTCCGAGGCTGAAGGCCAGCTGCTGCTGCCTGAGGGCGCGCGGGACCTCGCCGCCCTGTTGTCGCGACGCCATGACGCGGCCGCTTTGGCGCGCCTGCAGACCTTTGATGTCGCGGCTCTGAAAATCCGCCAGCGAATCCGTGAAGGCGTGGTGGCGCGGCTCGACGCGGCGCAGGAGAACGCCGACGTGCTGCGGCCCCTGGCGGCCTTCCTGGCGTTTCCGACCAACCTGGCGCTGGCGTTGCGGCTCACCTGGGAATCGGCGGACGCCATCTGGCGCTGGGCCGGCGACACCGCCACCGACGAGAACCACTACTCCAAGCGGGCGATCCTGTCGGGGATCCTGATCTCCACCCTCGCCGTCGACATGGCGTCTGGCCGCGCCTCGGCGCTGTCGCACCTGGACGCGCGCATCGACAACGTGATGGCGTTCGAAAAGTGGAAGGCGGGCCTGAAGCCGATGGACCTGGCCAGCGAGATGGTCTCCGCGCTGGCCCGGATGCGGTTCGGCAAGTAGGGGGGGCTAAGTGTTTGATTTTGGAGTCTGTTTATCTGGTTTAGATGGTTTCATCTAAACCAGACAGGCTCTAGCCCCCGAACGCCGCCGCCAAGCGATCGAGCTGGTTCTGAACCGGACGCGGCGCTTCTTCGTTCGGCGACTCGACATACATGCGGCGGTCCAGGTGGCGGACGCGCTCGTACAGGCGCTCGGAGCGCTGCAGCAGGTTCATCAGGCCAAACGGCAGTTCCTCGACGGCCGGACCATCGGCCGGCGCCTCTTCGGCCAGGCGATAGGCCTCAGCGCAGGCGGCTTCCGGCGGCATCTCCCCTTCACGTACGGCGCGCTGCACCAAAAGCCAGGAGGCGACCTGCATCAGGCGCGTGGTCAGGCGCATGCTTTCAGTGGCGTAGCCCAGGGCGGCGTTGCGAGAGAGGACCTTGCTGTCATGGCGTCCGGCCCCGTCGAGATAGGCGGCGGTCTCTTCGACCAGCTGCATGCCTTCCTCGAACGTCCGGTCGAACAGTTCCGATCGCGCGAAATCCTGGATCACTCCAGCGCGCCAAGGCGTGTCCGCGAACGCGTTCACTTCGGTCATAGCTACTCAATGCCCCTTCGAAAGGCCGCGAGGACGTCTCGCTTGGCGACTGAACTGCAACGCCCGTGCCAGAGCCAACCGTCCCGTTTCGCGACCCGCCCTTTCGAACCGACCTACAAACCCCTCAAGGCGAAAGCCGCCTTAAGCCGCCAGTAACCTCACCGAAACCTTAAAGGAACCGTTAGTCCAGGCGACCAAACAGCGCATTGGCCGCATCGCGACCCGCCTTTTTCTTGGCCAGTTGGGCTTTGGTGCGTTCGATCTCGGCCTGCAAGGCCGCGATGCGCTCCTCCAGTTCCGCGACGCCGTAGACTTCCAGGTCCTCGTGGGTCGCCTCGTTCAAAGCGCGTCCGCTGAAGGCGCGGGCTTCCGCAGGCTCCTCGAACATGGGCTTTTCTCCCTTTTCCGTCAGACATCTGACGCCTACCTAGGCCGCAAGGCAAGCACCACGAAGGAGCCCGGTATGGCCGAGACGATGACGGCGATCGCGATCGAAGGCGGCAAGGGGCCCGCGCAGGCGCTGCACGCAACGCCGCTGGATCGTCCCACGCCGGGACCCGGCGAGATCCTGATCAAGGTGGCGGCGGCCGGCGTGAACCGTCCCGACCTCCTGCAGCGCATGGGCTTTTACCCGCCGCCGCCGGGCGCTCCCGCGACCTTGGGCCTGGAGGTGGCCGGCGAGGTTGTGGTGGGCGCAGGGCGCTGGAAGGCGGGAGACGAGGTCTGCGCTCTGTTGGGCGGCGGGGGTTACGCCGAGTACGCCGTGGTGGACGCGCGGCACGCCTTGCCGATTCCGGGCGATCTGGACCTGATCCAGGCCGCCGCTTTGCCCGAGACGGTGTTCACGGTCTTCGCCAATGTCTTCGAGCACGGCGCGCTGAAAGCGGGCGAGACTCTTTTGGTTCATGGTGGAACGTCCGGAATCGGAACAACTGCGATCGCCATGGCCAAGGCCGCCGGCGCCAAGGTCATCGCCACCGGCCGCGGCGCCGACAAGAAGGCCAAGGCGCTGGCGCTGGGCGCCGACATCGCCGTCGACGCCAAGACCGAGGACTTCGCCGAGGTGGTGAAGGCGGCCGGCGGCGCGGACGTGATCCTCGACATGGTCGGGGCCAGCTATTTCGAGAAGAACCTCGACGCTCTGAACACCGGCGGCCGCATCGTCTACATCGCCAGCCTGGGCGGCTCGACGCTGGAGGTCCCGGTGATGAAGATCATGCAGAAGCGGGCGGTGATCACCGGCTCGACCCTGCGCCCCCGCTCGGGCGACGAAAAGGCGCGCCTGGCCGCCGAGGTCGAGCGCGTCGTCTGGCCGTGGGTGGCGGCGGGCAAGCTGAAGCCGATCGTCGATGCGACCTTCCCGCTGGCCGACGCGGCCAAGGCCCACGCGCACCTTGAGGCTGGCGAGCACGTCGGCAAGGTAGTGCTGGTGGTGTGAGCTAGCGTGCGCTGGTACGACGGCATCGTCATCCTTCTGATCGCCCTTGGCATGATGGCGGGGTGGATGGTGCTGCTCGTAACGTCGAATAAGGGGCGTGGTTGGATGGTTCTGGCCGCCGTCTTCGCTCCCGCATGCTTCTACGTCGTGGCGCGCAGTGGAGGTTCGCCCGAGGCCGCGCTAGCGGCGGGGGTGATCGGCGGGCCATTGCTCGCGGCAGGGATGGTCTATGTTCCCCGTGTGCGCGACGTCGTCATGAACTGGAAGGAAGAAGAGCACCTTTGAGCATCGGGAGGGTCTGGGTGCTGTTCCACAGTCCGCCGACATCCTGAAGTCCCGGTCCGCTCGGTAGAACAGGCAAGACCCGCATGGTCCCCCGTTCCCTTTTTTCCAGAACCGCATTATAGCGTTCACCAACAACCCGCCCGGCCGAAAGGCCGGGCGCCGTCATTTCTGGAGGACCGCATGTCCGACATCCTGATGCCCAAGGCGACCGCCGTCTGGTTGGTGGACAACACCTCGCTCAGCTTCGAGCAGATCGCGGATTTCTGCGGCCTGCACCCGCTGGAAGTGCGGGGCATCGCCGATGGCGAAGTGGCGCGCGACATCCGCGGCGCCGACCCGATCGGCAACGGCCAGCTGACCCGCGAAGAGCTGGACAAGGCCCAGGCCAATCCCGACTACCGCATGAAGGCCCAGGTCAGCCGTCACGCCGAGCTGCTGAAGCCGGCCAAGAAGGCCCCGCGCTACACGCCCGTGTCGCGCCGCCAGGACCGTCCGGACGCCATCGCCTGGTTCCTGCGTCACCACCCCGAAGTGACCGACGCCCAGATCTCGAAGATCCTGGGCACCACCAAGGCCACGATCGAGCAGGTTCGCGCCCGTACGCATTGGAACGCCGCCAACATCAAGCCGGTCGATCCGGTGACCCTGGGCCTGGTTGGTCAGCTGGAACTCGACGCTCTCGTCAAGAAGGCCGCCGAGAAGAAGGCCAAGGACGACTTGAAGAAGGGCATTGTTCCGGAAGACCCGACCCTGCGTCCGGCTTCGGAAGCCGGTCAGTTCGAGCCGGAGGTCGAGGAAGAGGAAGAAGACTTCCGCGCGCCCCGCGGCGATCTCAAGGCCGAGGACGTGTTCGGCAAGTCCACGGGCTATGTCGACGAGGAAGACGAGGACTAAGCCTCGGCGCGTCGCAGAAAAAGCAGAGGCCCCGTTCCTTGCCGGAACGGGGCCTCTCGTTTTTCGGCTGCCTCTAGCAGCTAGTGCATTCGAGCCTTGAGGCCCTCGATCTCTTCCTTCAGTCGAAGTTTCCGCCGCTTAAGCTCCCTGAGCGCCGTTCCGTCGCTACCGGGTCGATTGGTCTCCTCCTGGATCTTGCGGTCGAGGTTCTCGTGACGGGACCCAAGCTCGCGGATACGGGATTCGATGGCCATGGCTCTCGGCTCCTTGCTGGTGGAGACGAAAGTGAACACCCGCTGTGCGGCGCTGTCAGATCACATATGATTGCAATCGGCCCCGCTTGACGTGGCGCGGCTTGCTCCCAAGACGGACGAAAATTCACCATGTCGGACGGTTCGAAAAACGCTGATCGCTCGCGACTTGTGGTGGGCATAACGGGCGCTTCCGGCGTGGCCTATGGGCTTCGTGCGCTCGACGCCTGCCGGGATCTGGGCGTCGAGAGTCATCTTGTGATGTCCAAGTCCGCCGCCTTGACCCTGGCCCAGGAGACCGGGCTTTCGGTTTCGGACGTGAACGCCAAGGCCGATGTCGTGCATCGTGCGGCGGATGTCGGCGCCGCGATCGCGTCGGGTTCTTTCCGCACGCTGGGCATGCTCGTTGCGCCCTGTTCTGTCCGTACGATGAGCGAAATCGCAACGGGCGTAACGTCTTCGCTGCTGACCCGCGCGGCCGACGTGGTCTTGAAGGAGCGCCGGACCCTGGTGCTGATGGTGCGCGAGACGCCGTTCCATCTGGGCCACCTGCGCACCATGACCAGCCTGGCCGAGATGGGCGCGGTGATCGCGCCGCCGCTGCCGGCGTTCTACGCCAAGCCGTCATCGATCGAGGAGATGGTCGACCAGTCCGTGGGGCGGGTGCTCGATCTTTTTGGCCTCTCCTGGCGACCCGTCAAGCGATGGGGCGAGGACTTGGAGACCATCACCGGCAAGGCGGAAGGTTAACGTCGTGGGCGCGGACAAGGGGCTTTGGGACTGGGCGCTGGACGCCTATGCGCGTCAACCTGTCGCAGAGGCGTGCCTGCATCTGCAGGACGCCCACGGCCAGAACGTGCCCTACCTGCTCTGGGCCGCCTGGATGGCGGAGCAGGGCAGGGCGGCTGACTTGAAAATCGCCGCCGGCGTGATGCGCGGCTGGGACAGGGATGTCGGCGCGCCCTTGCGCGGCGTGCGACGCGCGCTGAAGCCGCCGAGGCCCCCCGTCGACGAGATCGGCAAGGAAGCCTTCCGCGACGCCGTAAAGGCCGTGGAGCTCCAGGGCGAGCGGGTGCTGATGGAGAGCCTTGAGGCGCTTGCGGGGCCGCCGACGGCTCCTGCGAGCCTTGTCGAGGGCCTCGTGGCCGCCGCGGAAGCTTCCGGCGATCCGCCTCGCCGCGCGGCTTTGGAGAGACTGGCCCAGGCGCTGCAGACGGCGCGCGGCTGAGCGCCTTTACCGCCCGTCAGCCTTTGCTATCTATGACCCTCAAAGGGGCCCTATCGAGATGACGTCCATGAACGACGATGATCCGTCGGAAGATACCGACATCGCGATCGAACGTCGCCTCGCCGACCTGCGCGAGGACCACAAGGACCTCGACGACTCGATCCGCGCGCTGGAAGAGCGCTTTCAGCCTGACATGCTGCAGATCGCGCGTCTGAAGCGGAAGAAGCTGGCCCTGAAAGATGAAATCGGCCGTCTGGAAGACCTGCTGACGCCAGACATCATCGCCTGATGAGAGCCCTCTAGCCGGCGACGGCTTTCGCGCAGGCGGCTCGCGCGTCGGGCGTAAGCGTCGTCGGAACCTTGATGCGTTGCACGGTGACCTCGCCCGGCCCCTTGGGCAGGAACCGGACCAGCCGGGGCTTGCCGTTCTCCTCGATCGCCAGGCCGATCTCGACGGTGCTGTCGCCCGGCTTGCCGCCCTGTCGACCAAGATACTTCATGCCGTTGCGAAGGCCCGCCGCGTAGGCCGGCCCAGCCGGATCGACACCGGCGATCATCCGACCCTTGCCGGTCTCGGTGAGATCGAGGCCCAGCCAGTAGGTGGGTCGTGTCAGGGTCTCGACCGTCAGGCAGCCGCCGAAAGCGCCGGGTGGCAGCAGGATCCGCTCGCCCCGCGTGACGAAGCGATCGATTTCGGGTGTCAGGTCGACGCCGGTCAGGTTTCGGGCGACAGGGACCAGGGCCTCTGGCGCAGGAATGCGGCGGTTGGCGCCCCGCTGTCTGGCCGCCTGATCGCGCATGGCCAGCATGACGCGGTCCAGCCCGCCCTTGGCCTTCAGCCTGCCATCCATCAGCACGGCAAGTTGCGCGCCGCGTTGATAGGGCAGCTTCTGTAAGGCCTTGTCGCTCCAGAACCTGGCGATGATCTGGTCGTTGTTCGCGCCGATCGCCGATGACGTCGCATAGGCCTCCAGCGCTTCGTTCCAGGCGGCGGCGAAGGTTTCCAGATCCACGAGACCCGAGCGGAGCGCCAGTCGGCGGGCGTAGTAGTCGGTGAAGCCCTCGCTGAACCAGTAGCCGGCCGGCTCCCGCGGTCCCTCTATGGCGCCGCCAAGTCGCGCCGCGTTCCAGGTGTGGAGGTACTCGTGCGTCAGAAAGAGCCGGTAGTCCTCGAGCTTGGTGTTCTGGGTGGAGATCACCGCAAAGGCGTCGTCCAGCCCTGTGCCGCGATAGGAGGTCCAGCCTTGCGGCGCCGACTGGCCGGCGAGGGTGATCAGAAACGGCGCTTTGCCGTCGCCCCAGAAGGCGCGAACGGCGCCGATCGATCGCGCCGCCATATCCGCGAACGCCTCGGCTGTGAAACTGAACTGTCCGCGCATGGCTACGGTCAGCGGCGCGCCGCCGACGTCTCGGCGCGCCTCGACCAGATCAGGGTAGGCCATCAGGACGCTGGGTCCGAGGCGTTCGATCGACGCGGGCGCGGTCTCGAGCGGCGACAGGTCCGTGGCCAGCCGCAGTGACGAGCCGGCGGCGTCCCAGGCGAACCGGGCCTGGTCGGTGTCTCGGCCCTCAGGGGTCGCGAAGATCGTATGGCCGATCAGGTAGAAGCCGTCCGGGCCAATGATGGGCTGGCCATAGCTAGGGCCGTCCGGCGGTGGCGGACCGTCATAGGCGCTGACCACCCGATAGCGAACCGTGAGCGGCGCCCGGGGCCTGGAGGTGATCACCCACGTCTTTTCGTCGGACTTCGAAAGCTGACCACCCGTCACGGCGGGGTCCTGTAGAAATCGCCAAAGACGCTCACCGCCGCCCCATTCGGCGGGCAATCGCAAACGGGTCTCGCCATCGGCGTCGGCGGGCAAGGCGATCGTCACCGAAACGGCGCGAACCTTCCCGTCCTCCAGCACGGGCGCAAGGTGATAGACGTTGAGGTTCGGTCTGGACGCGGCCGCCTGGACGTCCACCGTCCAGGCGCAGGTCAGCGCCAAGGCGGCCAGAACCGCCGATGAGCGAGCGCTGGTCATGGTGAGCTCCCCAGAAACGCGTCACACCCTAGGGGCGCGAAGCGGTCGGGGTCAGCTTAAAGTTCCGTCACGCTGCGTCGCGGCTTTCCAGCGCGCGCACCGTCTGCAGAAGACGTCCAGGGGTGATCGGCTTTTCCAGCCGCGCATCCGCATGCTGGTCATCCTTCAAAAGGCGCGGATCCACCGCCGAGGCCATCAGGGTGACCGCGCCAGGCAGCGTGCGGCGGACAGCCCTGATCAGGTCGCCGCCGCTCAAGCGCGGCATGGTGTAGTCGGTGATCACCAGATCGGGGCCGAAGGTCGACAGCGCCTCAAACGCCTCTTGGCCGTCGCTGCAGAGCAGGACGTCGAATCCAGCTTCCGTCAGCGTGATCTCGTAGATCATCGACAGAACCGGATCGTCTTCGGCGATCAGGATGCGCTGCATGCCCTAGGGTCCCGCGCTCATACTTAACAAAGAATGAAGTTCTTTAGCGCGGCGACGCAGAATGAGTCCCCGTGCGATAAGGTCGCATAACTCGCGGTTGTCGTGCCCATGGCTGGGCGCCATGGGTGGCGGCCTGGGGCGATCAAGCGCTCCTGCGCTTGCGCAGGAACATCGCCGCATCCGCTTCGGCCAGGGCTTCTTCCGGATCGGACCCAGGCTCAATTTCGCGCACGCCGAACGAGATGTGCAGCGGAGCCGACCATTCGCCGAACTCCACGGGTTCTGCTCGGACAGCTTCGGCCAGACTCTGAGCCTTGGCCAAGGCCGTTTCCTTGTCAGCCTGCGCCAGCAGCACGGCGAACTCGTCACCCCCCATACGACCGACGATGTCGCTTTCGCGCACATTGGCCTGCAACCGCTTGGCGACGGCCTTGAGGGCTTCGTCGCCGGCGGCGTGGCCGAAGCGGTCGTTGACGCTCTTGAAGCCGTCCAGGTCGAAGAAGACCACGCTGGCCGGCGAACCGTAGCGTTGGGCGAAGGCGGCGACGCGCTTCAACTCGCGCAAGAACGCCCGCCGGTTCAGAACCGGCGTCAGGACGTCCATGTCCGCCAGTCCCTGCGCCTCGTTCAGCCGCAGCTTCAGCACCGAGACCTCGTTTCGCAGGTCCTCGATCTCGCCCATGAGCGTCTGAAGGGCTTCGACAACCTTGGGTGTCAGGTCGGCCTCGGTCAGGCCCAGGAAGGCGGCGCTATCAGGCGCGGACACTTCGCGCGCGGCGACCTGCGCGCCGGCGCGGGCCAACGCACGCTTGCGGATGGCGGCGAAGGGTTCGGTCCGGGCGCCTGAGATTTTCATGGCCTTACGGGGGAATCGAATTGCACAGCTCTGCCATGGTTAACGGGAACGGCGTTCGGCGCAATCGGGGCGCCGAAGAGTCGCAGGGGATGGATGCCTGAGCGGGTCATCGAGCAGGCTTGCGACGCTCAACTTGAACGCTCTTGTGTCGTTTTGGGCTTGCGCACCGAGGGCGGCCCGCATACGGGGCGGCTTTCATCCGCCGCCGCCGAGTTCAAGGGACGACGCCGATGCCTTCGACCACGCCTCCCGTCGCCATCATCATGGGCAGTCGCTCGGACTGGCCGACCATGAAGGGCGCCGCCGACGCGCTGGACAATCTGGGCGTCGCCTGGGAGGCCAAGGTGGTCTCGGCGCACCGTACCCCCCAGCGGCTGTTCGACTTCGCCACGGGCGCCGAGAAGGCGGGCTACAAGGTGATCATCGCCGGCGCCGGCGGCGCGGCGCACTTGCCGGGCATGGCGGCCTCGATGACCAACCTGCCTGTGCTGGGCGTGCCCGTGCAATCGAAGGCGCTTTCGGGCCTCGATAGCCTGCTTTCGATCGTCCAGATGCCGGGGGGCGTTCCGGTCGCCACCCTGGCGATCGGCGAGGCCGGCGCCAAGAACGCCGGACTGCTCGCGGCCCAGATCCTGGCCCTGTCCGATACAGCGCTGGCTGGACGCCTGGCGGCCTTCCGCGCCGCCCAGACCGACAGCGTCGCCGAAAGCGTCGAGGACTGATCCCAATGGCTTCGTTCCCCCTGGTTCCCGGTTCCACCATCGGCGTCCTCGGCGGGGGACAGCTGGGGCGCATGCTGGCCCTGGCCGCCGCGCGCCTCGGCTTCGATGTCGTGATCCAGGACCCGGAAGAGGGCTCGCCGGCCGGTCGTGTCGCCGCCAGCCAGATCATCGCCGCCTATGACGACCGCTGGGCGCTGAAGCGCCTCGCCGAAGCCTGCGACGTCGTCACCTACGAGTTCGAAAACGTCCCCGCCGACACCGTCTCGGAGCTGACGGCTTTGGGGGCCATGGTCTCGCCGGGCGCCAAGGCGCTGGCCGCCGCCCAGGACCGTGTGGCCGAAAAAACGTTCATGGCCGAGATCGGCGTGCCCACCGTGGCCTTCGCCGCCGTGAACGACAGCCAGAGCCTGGCCGAGGCCGTGGCCCGCATCGGTGCGCCGTCCCTGCTCAAGACCCGCCGCGAGGGCTATGACGGCAAGGGGCAGGCCTGGATCCAGAAGGCCAGCGACGCCGAGGCGGCCTTTGACAAGATCGGCCGCCAGCCGGCGATCCTGGAGGCCCCCGCCGACTTCGGGCGTGAGCTGTCCGTCATCGCCGCGCGCGGCCGTGACGGCGAGATCGCCTGCTATCCGGTGTCGGAGAACCACCACGAGGGCGGCGTCCTGCGCCGCACCGTCGCGCCGGCCAAGATCACGCCCGCGACGCGCGATCAGGCCGAGTCCATCGTGGCCAAGATCCTCACCGCCCTCGACTATGTGGGCGTCATCGGCGTGGAGCTGTTCGAGCTTTCGGGCGGCAAGCTGCTGGTCAACGAGTTCGCGCCGCGCGTTCACAACACCGGCCACTGGACCCAGGACGGCTGCGAGGTCGACCAGTTCGAGCAGCACATCCGCGCCGTCGCCGGCTGGCCCTTGGGCCCGACGGAGCCGCATCATCACGTCGAGATGACCAATCTCTTGGGCGCTGATGTCGACGCCTGGAGGAAGCTGGCCGCCGAACCCGAGACCCGTGTGCACCTCTACGGCAAGGGCGAAGCGCGCGCCGGCCGCAAGATGGGCCACGTCAATCGGCTGCGGCCGCTGCGGGACTAGTCCGCCTCATCCGGGCCGTTCAGGTCGTCGGCGTCGAAGTCATAGTCCAGAAGATCGCCGGGCTTGCAGTCCAGGGCCGCGCAGAGGCGGGCCAGGGTGCGGAAGCGGATGCCCTTCACCTTGCCTGAGCGGAACAGCGACAGCTGGGTTTCGCTGAGACCGACCTCGGCCGCCAGGTCGCGGGCCTTCAGGCCCTTGGCCACGATCAGGGCGTCCAGGGTGACGCGGACGGGCATCAGATCATCTCGTCGAGTTCAGCCTGCGCCGCCAGGGCCTGATCCATGACGCGCCCCAGCAGGAACAGTGCGCCGCCGATCATGCCCAGGGTCATGCCGGCCACGTCGAAGTGCAGATAGCCGCCCTTGGCCTGTCCCAGAAACCGCATCAGGTTGGTGACGACGAAGACGCTGGTCAGGCCTCCGGCGCCCAGGGCCAGTCCGACCCGACGCAGGGCGGGCGGCAGCGCGGCCTGGATAAGCCGGCCGTTGGCGAGTTCGCCCAGCGTCTGGCCTATGGTCCACACAGCGAACAGATAGCACGCGATCGGCAGGTTCCAGATCGTCGCCGCGAGCATAGCGCTCGGACGCCAGGGTGCGTCCTTGAGCAACACCAGCAGCAGCGGGAACACCCAGGCCATCAGCGCAACCAGCAGGCCGACGCTGATCACCATGAACATCGCCAGCCACCGGAACTGGCGGCAGCGGCGGCGGAAGGCGAGGATTTCGGTCTGGCTCATGGTCGGCTGTCGGGTCTGGAGTCTGCCTCGTCTTTAATCTTGACTTAAAGATCACAGCTCCGCAACTTTATCTCTGACTTAAATTTCGTGAGCGCCGCCGATGTCCGCCGCTATCGAGACCCAAGGGCTTTCCCGTCGCTTTGGCCAACGCCGTGCCGTCGATGATCTGTCGATGACCGTCCCGGAGCGAGCGGTCTATGGCTTCCTGGGCCGCAACGGCGCGGGCAAGACCACGACCTTGAAAATGATCCTCGGCCTGATCCGCCCCAGCGCAGGGACGGTGAGGGTCAACGGGATCGACGTCTCGCGCGACCGCATCGGCGCGGCTCGGCAGGTCGGGGCGCTGCTGGAGGCGCACGGCTTCTATGGCAATCTGACGGGCCGAGAGAACCTCGGGCTGACCGCTACGCTCATTGGCCTACGCAACACCGAGATCGATCGCGTGCTGGAGGTCGTGGAGATGACCGCAGACGCCGATCGCAAAGTGGGGGGCTATTCGCTGGGTATGCGCCAGCGCCTGGGTCTGGCGCGGGCCATGCTGGGCGCGCCGCCGATCCTGGTGCTGGACGAGCCGACCAATGGCCTCGATCCCGACGGCATCGCCGACATGCGCCGGTTCCTCAGAAGCCTGCCAGACCGCACGGGCGCGACCGTCCTGCTGTCCAGCCACCTGCTGGGCGAGATCGAGCAGACCGCGACCCATGTCGGTGTGGTCAATGACGGTCGATTGGTTCTTGAGGGCGAGCTTTCACGGCTGAAGGCCGATCTGGCGCCGGAGATTCTGCTGCGGACGGGCGATGACGCGCGCGCTGTTCAAGCGCTGCTGGCCAGCGGCTATTCGCCGGTCGCTTTCGAAGGCGGTCTTTCCGTGGCGCTGCGGCCTGGCCAGGACCTCGACCAGGCCGCCGCCGAGCTCGTCCGCGTGCTGGTCGCGGGCGGCGCGCCGGTGTTCGCCGTCGGGCCCAAGCCCCGCTCTCTTGAAGACATCTATCGCGGCGTGGCCGCATCCCGTTCGTCGCAAGCCGAGGCCACCTGATGCTCGCCGTCCTGTCTGTCGAACTCCGCAAGCTCAATCGCTCGTTGGCGGCTCTGCTGGCCATCGCCGCGCCGACGCTGATCGCCATCTTCCTGTTCTTCAACCTGCTACGCGGCAAGAAGGCCCCGCCGTGGGAGATGTGCCTGCAGATGTCGGGGACAGTGTGGGCCTTCTTCATGCTGCCGATGAGCGTGACGGCCCTCACCGCCCTGGTGGCTCAAATGGAGCACGCCCCGCGCAGTTGGGACCATCTGCGCGCCCTGCCGGTGGCGCGATGGAAGCTCTACGCCGCCAAGGCCGTCTGTGTGGTCGGGCTCGTGGCGGCGATGAGCGTGCTCAACCTGATCTTCACCTGGGGCGCGGTCACCCTGGCGGGAACGATCAAGCCGGTCGTCATGCCGGCGGGCGCACCAGAACTGACCAAGCACGCGCTGTTGCTGGCCAAGGTTCTGGCGGCGGCCACGCTGATGATCGCCATCCAGCTGTGGACCGCCTTACGGTTCGCCAGCTTCGTGCCGGCGCTGGCGCTCGGCATCGGCGGGACCTTCTTTTCCGTGGTTGCGACCTCGGCCAAACAGGGCGTGTTCTTCCCCTGGCAGATGCCGGTCAACATGATGGCGCGCGACGCTTGGCGCATCGAGACGGCCTTGGCCCTCGGCGGCGGCCTTGGTCTGATCGCCTTGATCGCGGCGATTATTCATCTGGCGCGGCGAGAGGTTCTTTAGCGCGCGTCGGGCTGCTAGAGCGCTGCGCACGGATGACGCGGAGCGCGCGATGAGCGAACAAGCCCTGATCGGACTGATCGGCGGGATGAGCTGGGAAAGCTCGGCCCAGTACTATCGACTGATCAATGAGGCGGTGCGCGCGCGGTTGGGCGGGGTGGCCTCGGCGCGGACCCTGATGTGGTCGTTCGACTTCGCCGAGATCGAGGCGCTGCAGCACGCGGGCCGCTGGCCTGAGCTGTCGCGACGCCTGGCCGACGCGGCGCGGGCGCTGGAGGCGGGTGGTGCGGACTTCCTGGTTCTCTGCACCAACACCATGCATCGCGAGGCCGACGAGATCGAGGCGGCGGTGCATATCCCGCTGCTGCACATCGCCGATCCGACCGGCGAGGCGATCAAGACGGCGGGTCTCTCCACGGTGGGCCTGCTGGGCACGGCCTTTACGATGGAGCACGAGTTCTATCGGGGGCGTCTTGAGAAGAAGCACGGCCTTTCCATCCTGACGCCGGATGCGGACGACCGCGCGACCGTTCACCGGATCATCTATGAGGAACTGGTCGCGGGTCGCGTTCTGGACGCCTCGCGCGAAGCCTACAGGGCGGTGATCGCGCGGCTGGCGGACCGGGGCGCGCAGGCGATCATCCTGGGCTGCACCGAGATCATGTTGCTGGTCTCGCAGGCGGATAGCCCGGTTCCGGTGTTCGATACGACGACCCTTCACGCCATGGCGGCGGTGGAGCGGGCGCTGAAGCCCGCCACCCTCTAGTAAGGCAGGTTGTCCGGCGCGGGCTGACCCGGCGCGGGCGCGACGGGCGTCGTCGCCTCCAGTTCCGAGGCCGCGCGCGAGAACTCGGCGGACAAGGTTTCGTAGAAGCCGTTGCGCGGATCCGGTTCGCTCTGCGGCACCGGATCGGGCAGCAGCCAGTCGAAATCGCGGACGGCCAGGGTCTGATGCGCGCTCATCATGAAGCGACGCCAGATGCTGGCGGGAATGTCGCCGCCGACCACCTTGTTCATCGGCTTTTCGTCGTCGTTTCCGACCCAGACGCCGGTCACATAGTCGGTTGTGAAGCCGACGAACCAGGCGTCGCGCCAGTTCTGGCTGGTGCCGGTCTTGCCCGCGACCGGGCGACCGAAGGCGGCGCGCTGGGCGGTGCCTTGGGTGACCACCTTCTTCATCATCTTCACCATCATGCTGGCGTGCGCGACGTCATAGACGCGACGCTCGCCCTGCGGCGGCTGGTGCTGGAAGATCTGTTGCCCGCCCTGGGTGGTGATCGACTCGATCACATAGGGCTCGATCCGGAGCCCGCCTTGCTGGAACACTTGGAAACCCGAGGTGATCTGCAAGAGGTTCACCTCATACGAGCCCAGCGCCACCGACAGGTCGGGCGAGGGCGGCAGGCTGGTGATGCCGAAGCGGCGGACGAGGTCGCCGATCGCCGGACCGCCGACTTCCTGGCCCAGCTTGACGGCGACCGTGTTGATCGAGGTGACCAGGGCGTCTTCGACGGTCATCGGGCCGCGATAGCCGCCGCTGTAGTTCTCTGGCTCCCACGTCCCGAACTTGACGGGCTCGTCGACCCGCATGTCGGTCGGCAGCACGCCCTTCTCGACGGCGGCGGCGTAGACGAACGGCTTGAAGGTCGAGCCGGGCTGGCGCTTGGCCTGGACGGCGCGGTTGAACGGGCTTTCCGAATAGTCGGTCCCGCCGACCATGGCGCGGATGGCCCCATCGGCCGACAGCGACAAGAGGGCCGCCTGGCTGGCGCCTGAGCGGGTGGTTTCGGTGGCCATGGTCTGGCGCACGACCTCGGCGCCCTCACTCTGGAGCAAGGGGTCGATCGTCAGGCGCACCACGAGGTCGGGCGCATTCTGACCGGCGATCTTCACCGCCTCGGCGGTGGCGTAGTCGAGCACCCAGCCGTAGTCGCCCTCGTCCTGCAGCGCCATCGGCGACAGGCGGGGGGTGTCGTCGAGCGCGCGGCTTTCCTGCTCGGGCGTGATCCAGCCTTCCTTGCGCATGTTCGCCAGGATCAGGCGCGAACGGGCCAGGGCGCGCTCCATGTCGCGGGTCAGGGCCAGGCGCGACGGGGCCTTGGGCAGGCTGGCCAGCAGGGCCGCTTCCGACAGGGTGAGCTGGCTGGCGGGCTTGCCGAAATAGGTCTGGGACGCGCCGTCGATCCCATAGGTGCCCGCGCCGAAATAGATGCGGTTCAGATAGAGCTCGAGGATCTCGTCCTTGGTGAGGATCTGCTCCAGCTTGTAGGCCAGCAGCATCTCCTGCAGCTTGCGTTTGACCACGCGATCGGGGGTCAGGAACAGGCCCTTGGCCAATTGCTGGGTCAGGGTCGAGGCGCCCTGGCGGGTCTTGCCCGCGCGCCAGTTGATCCAGGCCGCCCGGGCGATGCCCTGCACGTCGATGGCGCCGTGCTGGTAGAAGCGCCGGTCCTCGGCCGCCAGGAACGCCATCGGCACATAGTTGGGCACCGTGCCCAGGGTGATGCGCTGGCCATAGCGCGGACCCCGGGTGGCGATGACCTGCCCGTTGCGGTCCTCGAAGCGAATGCCCGGCGCCCGGTTCACCGCGAACAGCGCCTCGCGCGAGGGCAGGGCGGGGGTGTCCTTCAGGTACTTGAACCAGACATAGGCGCCGCCGGCGGCGACGCTCAGGACGGCGAGCAGGAAGCCGACCAGCAGCGTGCCCCACACCCAGCCCCACTTGCGGGCTTTCTTCTTGGCCGCAGCGTGCTTGAGGTCGGCGCGGAAAGGCTCCTCCGGCGGCGGTTCAGGCGGCGGAGGAGGTGTCGCGGCGTCGCTAGACAGGCGGAAAGGATCATGGCCCTGCGGCGCCCAGGGATCGTGCGAGACGCCATCGCTCGCCGAAGCCTGACCAGGCTTTGGCGGCTCTCCGGGGCTCTTCCCGTCTTCGAACTTGTAGGGCGGCAGCGTCCAGTCGTTCACGGTTTGCGTCAGGCTCTGTTTGGTCGCCGGATAAATCGGGTTTAGGACGGCGTCATGACGCCACGCAAACCTTTCTGGCAGACGAAGACGCTCGCCGAAATGACCGTCCCCGAGTGGGAGAGCCTATGCGACGGCTGCGGTCTTTGCTGCCTAGTTCGCTTCGAAGACGAAGACACCGGCGAAATCATCCCCACGCGGGTGCACTGCCAGCTGTTCGACGAGCGTCTTTGCCGCTGCAAGGACTATCCGAACCGCAAGAAGACGGTGCCCGACTGCATCAAGCTGACGCCGTACAATATCGAGGACCTGGAGTGGATGCCCCCCTCTTGCGCCTACCGGCGCCTGCATGAGGGCAAGGACCTGCCGCTGTGGCACCCGCTGGTGACCGGCGATCCGGAGAGCACGCACAAGGCTGGAATCTCGATCCGCAATCAGACGGTGTCGGAGCTCAGCTTCGTCGACGCCGAGGATGCGATGGATTTCGTGGCGACCGATCTGATGCGCGACCGGGGGGATGATCTCTACGATCCGGAGGAGGGCTGAGGCCGTCGCCCGACTGACCTTCAGACACGAAAAAGGCCGGCCCGCGAACGCGGAGCCGGCCTCTCGTCGCCCTTACGGCGAGAAGGGTGTTTAGGCCTTCTTGCCGGTGAAACCGGCGAACTTGGCGTTGAAGCGCGAGACGCGACCGCCACGGTCCATCAGCTGGGCGTTGCCGCCGGTCCACGCCGGGTGCGTGCGCGGGTCGATGTCGAGCGCCAGATTCGCGCCTTCCTTGCCGTAGGTCGAGCGGGTCTTGTAGCTCGAACCGTCGGTCAGGGTGACGGTGATGAAGTGATAGTCGGGGTGAATGTCTTGTTTCATGGCGGCGATCCAGACCGACTAAGCCGGCGAGTGAGAATGGGGTAAGCGCCATCTCGCGCACGCGCGGGGTGGCCCTCGAAGACGCGCGGCTATAAAGAACCCGCGCGATTTTGGCAAGGGACTGTTGATGACTGACGCGAACAGCGGCGACCAGAAGGTCGAAGGTCGCCCCGGCGCGGGAGCCGAACTGGTCCAGGGCATGACCGAGGCCGGGGCCCGTCGGCCGCGTCGCAAGGACATCCGTCCCCTGGCCCACCTGCTGCCGTTCGTCATCGCCCACAAGGGCGACGGCCTGGCGGCCGGCTTCTTCCTGCTGTTCTCGACGGCCGCGACCCTGGGCCTGACCTACGCGTTCAAGAACGTGATCGACCACGGCTTTTCCAAGGGGCAGGACGCGGCGATCAACAGCGCCTTTGTCGGCCTGGGCGCGGTCGCCCTGGTGCTGGCCTTGGCCACGGCGCTGCGGTTTTTCTTCATCACCCGGCTGGGCGAGCGCGTGGTCGCCGACCTTCGGCGCAAGCTCTATGGCCACACGCTGAGCCTGGATCAGCCCTATTTCCTGAAGACGCGGACGGGCGAGGTTCTGTCGCGGCTGACGACGGACGTGGCGCTGGTTGAGCAGCTGGTCGGGGCGTCGATCTCGATCGCTCTGCGCAACATCCTCAACCTGATCGGCGGCCTGACCGCCATGGCGGTGGTCTCGCCCAAGCTGGCGGGCTTCATCGTGCTGATGGTGCCGGTGATCCTGGCGCCGATGTTCCTGGTCGGCCGCCGCGTGCGCAAGCTGACCGTCACCGCCCAGGACAGGTTCGCCGACGCCGTGGGTTATGCCGGCGAGAGCCTGGATGCGCTGGAGACCGTGCAGGCCTTCGGGCGCGAGTCGGCCTCGTCGGGGCGGTTCGGCGCGGCGGTGGAGGCGGCCTACAAGGCTTCGGTCCGCCGGATCACGACGCGCGCCACCATGACCGCCATGGTCATCACCCTGGCCTTCGGCGGGATCACGCTTCTGCTTTGGACCGGCGCGCGTCTGGTGCTGGCCGGCGAGATGACCGGCGGCACCCTGGCCCAGTTCGCCATGCTGGCGGTGATGGCCGCCGGTTCGATCGGCGCCTTGGGCGAGGTCTGGGGCGACGTCCAGAAGGCCTCAGGCGCCATGGACCGCATCTCCGAGCTGCTCAACGCCAAGCCCGACATCGCCGCGCCGCCGAAGCCCCAGACCCTGCCGGTTCCGGGCCAGGGCGAGATCGCCTTCGAGAACGTCGTCTTCGCCTATCCTGGGCGGCCCGATCTACCTGCTCTGAACGGCTTTGATCTTCGGGTGAAGCCCGGTGAGACCGTGGCCCTGGTCGGTCCCTCAGGCGCGGGCAAGAGCACCGTCCTGCGGCTTCTCCTGCGCTTCTATGACCCCCAGAGCGGTTGCATCCTTCTGGACGGCGTGAACCTGCGCGACGCCGAACCCGCCGAGGTCCGCGCCCGCATGGCCCTGGTGGCTCAAGACTCGCCGCTGTTCTCGGGGTCGGCGATGGACAACATCCGCTTTGGCCGCCCCGACGCGACAGACGAGCAGGTCCGCGCCGCCGCCGATGCGGCCCAGGCCACCGGCTTCCTGTCGGCCCTGCCCGAGGGTTTCGACACGCCCGTGGGCGAGCGCGCCAAGACCTTGTCGGGCGGCCAGCGCCAGCGCCTGGCCATCGCCCGCGCCCTGGTGCGCGAGGCCCCGATCCTCTTGCTGGACGAGGCCACCAGCGCCCTCGACGCCGAGAGCGAACAACTGGTTCAGCAGGCCCTGGCCACGGCCATGGAGGGCCGCACGACCCTGGTCATCGCCCACCGCCTGGCCACCGTGCTCAAGGCCGACCGCATCGTGGTCATGGAAGAGGGCCGCGTCGTCGAGCAGGGCGCGCACGCCGAACTCTTCGCCAAGGGCGGCCTGTACGCCCGCCTGGCCCGCCTGCAGTTCGGGGTCGAGGCGGCTTAAGGGTCACGGTTGAAGGATCACCGCCGTGACCGCGACGATCAAGATAACACCCTCGAGTCCGTGGATGAGCACGGCTAGCCAGTTGCTCCGGAAAGCCTGGGCGGGAAGGCTGTAACACAGGCAACTGATGACAAGGCCCGGCATCAGCCAGAACTTGTGGGCGTGGTAGGCGGCGAAGAGGAGGCCGTTGCCGAGCCAGGCCCATCGCCCCCAAGCCTTCTCCATGCGCGGCAGCAGCACCCCGTGGAAGAGCAGCGCCTCGCCGAGCAGGTAGTTGAAGAGGCTTGAGACGAGCGCCAAACCCAAGATATCCCAACGACCGCTCGCGGCCGGAACATCAAGGGTCCTTATGTCGGCGTAGGCTGGGGCCATCTCCAGCAGATGCAGCCCGATCGGCGTGGCCTGGAAGAGGCGCGTCACCAGATCATCGCCGACGAAGCCCAGCGCGACGAAGGCTGGGACCAACAGGAAGGCCAGCACCATCGGCTTTCCGCTCGGTCGCCAGATCGGGCTTGTCAGCCAAAGCCGCCGAGCCAAGGCGTAAGGGCGGAATGGGACGCCCTCCAGCTTTAGGATGAGCAGCGACAGGACCAGCTGCCAGACCATTCCGGCGACAACCCATCGCCAGAAGACCAAGCCAGGCATTGGGTCGTCGGGTCTGATCAGTTGCGGTGCGACGCCCCATGCGAGGATGGCCATCGGCCCCGTCGCCGCAGCCCAGATCAGAAGAATTTTGAAGCTGTCCCACGCGAGGGTCGCAGGCCCGGCGAAGCGGGCGGGAAAGTACATCGGTACGAAGGGCGATCGCATGGCGTTGGCCCTAGAACCGACGGACCACAGAGACAAAGCCGCTGCTGGCATGGTCCTTGGCTATCAGCGGGCTATCGGTGATGTCGTTGTCGAACAGTTCGACCTCGGCGGCGGCGATCACGAAGAGGCGGTCGGTGACTTGGTAGCGGGCCTGGACGCCCAGCGAGGGGACCAACACACCACCCGACGCGGCCCTGGCTGTGCGGCCGTACTCGAAGGCGCGTAGCTTGCCGACTTCCGTCTCGCGCAGGCCGTAGAGCCAGGTGGCGAGCTTCTCGTCCTTCCAAGAAACGCCGGCGACGACATCGACCGATAGCTTTTCCAGCGGGCTGGCCGACAAGGCGAGATCCAGGTTGACCTCCTGACCCTTGGCCTGGTCAGTGACATCGCGCAGATATTCCAAACTCAGCGTGGCGGGGCCCGCGGCGGCGCTGAGCCGCCCGCCCAGATCAACGCCAGCGTCGCGTTGTAGGAAGGAAAAGTCTCGCGTGTCCTTGGGATCGACCAGTTGGAAGCGCGGCGCGACCCGACCTTCCAGCTTGAAATGATCGCTACTCCAAGCGGTGACCGCCAAGCCCGACAGGTCGGCGGTAAACCGCTGCGTCTGATAGACGAACAGCGGCAGCGCGCCGGTCTGGGTCTTCTTCTTGGCGGAGGCGTAGGGGTTGGTGGTTGCATAGACGCCGGCCCCCAGCAGGAAGAGGCGTTCGGGCGGCTGTTCGGCCTCCTGAGCCCGCGCCGCGAAGGGCGTGAGGACCAGGGCGCAGGCGGCGATAGCGAAATAGCGGATCATGACTGTTCTCGTGCAATGAGCAGGACAGTCACGGTCATGAAGGGGCGGCCGCTCGCCGTCGTCCGGACGGGTAGGCTCGAAGCCTCAGCGCTTCCGAGCCTGACGGTTCGGACGTCGCGCGATCAGGGCCGGAAGGCGCTGGGCGGCTGTCCGGCGTGCTTCTTGACGGCGGCGTTGAAGGTGGAGCGCGAGTTGAAGCCCACGTCGTAGGCGATGGCCAGGATCGGTTCGTCCGAGGCCTTGATCCGCCCCACCGCTTCTTCGACCCGCCAGCGATTGACGTAGTCGAAGAAGCTCTGGCCCAGGTGATCGTTCAGAGTCTGGGACAGGTGGTTGGGCGTGATCGCCACGCGGCCGGCCAGGGCGCTCAGCGATAGCAGCGGATCGCGATACAGATGCTCGGCGCGCATGGCCTGCTCCAGCCTGGTCGCGATCTCGACCTGGCGGGCCTCGGGTAGCGCCGAGCGGGCGTACTTCTCGGCCGGTGGCAGGACGTTGGGTGTCTCAGTTTCCTGGCTATAGATCGGCTTCTGCGACAGGCCGAAGAGGCCGATGGCGGCGGTCCAGCCCAGTTCGACGGCGGCGGCGGCGACGTCCAGCCAGGAAGCATTCGCTCCGATCGCCAGCACGGACTTGACCGCGCCCCAGGCCCAAGCTGTCAGCATCAGCAGCACCAGCGCTCGCAGCCAGCTCAGCGTCCGATTCTCCAGGTTCGAGAAAAGGTCCCGCACGCGCCGCACGTGCTGGCTGAGCACCATCAGGGCGGCGGCCAGGTAACCCAGGGTGACCCCCAGGAACAGCGCGACGAAGACGAGTTGGAGCACGCCGGCCAGCACGTCCGTCCCCACCCCGGCGCCACTGTAGACCGCCAGTCGCGTCGGGGCCGGCAGCAGGAAGAACGGCGACGCCAGTAAAGCCGCGACCCCGGCCGGCCAAGCGATCCGCCAGACGCGGCCCAGCGTCCAGCGCTCCGGTTCGCCGGTCATGGCCAGCACATAGGCCAGGATTGACGGTCCCTGGAACAGCGACAGCGCCCACAGAATGCCGGTCGTCCACGGATGGGCGGCATAGATCCCGGTGCGGTCCAACAGCAGGTCGATTCCCGACAGACCGCTCAGTAGCAGGAACATCGCCAGCGCTGTCGCCGGTGCGGTCCGCCAGTCGCGCCGCAGACCCAGCTGCGCCGCCGCAAAAAGGCCGATGGCCGCCGTCGCGGACGATAGGATCAGCGCCGGAGCGTCGAACGTCATTACGATGCCTCTTGCTGTTGCGAGGCCTATCTCGCCAAATCCGCCGGCGTCGTCGGTTCGCTGAGCAGGCGCTCCATCGCTTTCCAGCGGGCGTCGTCGGTCTTGCCGGCGCGAAGGACGTGCGCGCGGACCATGTCCTGACCGATGTTGTAGTTGATGACGTACGAGCGATAGGTCTCGATGAACGAGACCCGCTTCTCGGCGCCGCCCCGCGAATAGAGGCTGTATTTCATCAGCGCCTGGACGGCCTGCTCCTTGGTCATCTTGCCCGACAGGTAGAGGGCCGCGACCGTGTTGCCGCTGCTCGATAACGCGGCCTTGGCCTGTTGCAGGGCGTCAAAGGCCTCGGCCGTCTTCGGATCAAGGCCGGCCAGCGGATAGAGTTTGTCGCGCTCGAAGGCGGTCTTGCTCTGGCCGGGGAAGGCCAGCTCGATGCCGAAATTGGCCGAGCCTTCGGCGATGAATGACTGCGGCGAATACAGCGGATAGACGCTGAACTCGACCCAGCCCTTCTCCTTGGTCAGCTTCTGCTCGAGCAGAGCGTTCAGGACGTGGTGGCCGGGATAGCCCTCGTGGCAGCCCAGGTCCAAGGCGCGGCTGATATAGATCGGCAGGTCGGTGTTGATTTGGATCAGACTCTTGGCGTCGCCCTTGTACCAGTTGTAGCCGCTCCAGGGCTTCTTGGTGACGAACTCAAGGTCAAAGCGCTCGCCCGTCGGCAGCTTCAGGTGCTCTTGCGTCTTGGCCTTGCACGCGGCGATGCCGGCCTTCATGACCGCATCGACCCTGTCGGTCGGGATCACATACCGGTTCTGGAAGGCGTCGACCCGAGCGGCGAGATCACCCTTTCCCGGGACGATCTTTTCGAGACGCGCCAGGACCGGTTCATAGCTCTTCAAGGGCTTCAGGACCGGGCGCACGCCGAACAGGCCCTCAGCCTCGTCTTCGAAGCTGAACTTGTCGCCGGCGATCATCGCCAGGCGCGTCTGGGCCGCCTTCAGTTGGCCGCGCAGAAACAGCTTGCGGCGGCGCTGGTCGGCGGTCAGGTCCTTGTCGGGGACCTTGGCCAGCAGCATCTGCAGGCGGTCGGCCTCCTTGCGCAGCACCGACACCGGACGCGGCGCCAGCTTGGCGGAATCCTGCCATTCGCGCGGACCGTAATAGGCGTCGACATAGCCGGGCTCGCGCTCGCCGGCCTCCAGCGTCATGCGCACGAAGTCGACGGCGATGCGGTCCAAGAGATCCGATCCCGGTGAGGCCAGCGTGGGCCCGCCAAAGACAAGCGCGACCGCAAGCGCGGCCGCAGAAGCGGCGTGACGGATCTTCATGGCGTTTCTCGCATGCGACTTCAAAGCGGGCGCACGCTGCACCGGCGCGCCTGGCTTGCGCAAGAGCCCGGAGAGATCCGCCGGACGTCAGCCGCGCGCGGCGACCGCCAGGGCCGGGAAGTCGCTGAACACGCCGTCGACGCCTGCCGCATAGAGCGCCTTGAGCACGGCTTCGGAGTCGCCATGCTGGGCCAGGAAGCTGGGGGCGGCGGGGTCGCCCTTGCGCAGGCTCGCCGGCAGGAAGGCGTTCTCCGAGCGCACGGTCCAGGGGTGCACCGCCAGGCCGGCAGCGTGCGCGTCGCGGACCAGGGTGGTCGGCGCGCCGAGAGCCTGACCGTCGTGGGGCACGACGAGCTTCCAGTTCGGACCAAGGCCGTCGGCATAGACGGCGACGTCCTTCAGGCCCTGGGCGGTGATCAGATCGGCGTACTTGACGCCGGGCTGGTCGGCCGGCCCGCCTTCCGCGTCGACCAGGAACACCAGGCGCGCCGAGGTCAGGGCGCGCAGTCGCTTCAGAGGAGCGATTTCGAAGCACTGCACGAACACCGGGGCGGTGGCCGAGTTCAGGCCCAGCGCCTTCAGCTTGGTCACCAGGCGCGCCTCGGTCGGCAGGCCGATCGCGGCGAAATAGGTCGGGTGCTTCAGCTCGGGATAGACGCCGATCGTGCGGCCCGTCCGCTTGGAGCCCGCCTGGGCGATCGCCCACACTTCTTCGAAGGTGGGGATCAGGGCCTGACCGTCAAAGGCGGCGCTGGCCGGGCGCAACTGCGGCAGGCGTTCGCGGGCGCGCAGGGTCTTCAGCTCGGCCAGCGTGAAGTCTTCGGTGAACCAGCCGGTGATCTGCTCGCCGTCGATCGTCTTGGTGGCCTTGCGCGCGGCGAACTCGGGACGGCTGGCGATGTCGGTCGTCCCGCCGATCTCGTTCTCGTGGCGGGCGACCAAGTGTCCGTCCTTGGTCGGGACGAGATCCGGCTCAATGAAATCCGCGCCCTGCTCGATGGCGCGCTCGTAGGCCAGGGCGGTGTGTTCGGGCCGCTCGCCGCTGCAGCCGCGGTGGCCGATGACGATCGGCTTCTTGCTCTGAGCGCGGGCGAGGCCGGGCAGGAACGTGCCGGCGAGGGCGGCGGTGGTCAGGGCGCGACGGGTCAGCAGGGTCATGGACCGCGATTTAGCGCGCGGATGTGACGGTTTGGCTAGACCTTGAAAACTGTCATCCCGGCCAAGCGCGAAGCGCGCCGAGCCGGGACCGTCGGACCCTGTACGCCTGGCGCGGTCCCGGGTCCGCGCTGCGCTTCGCCCGGGATGACAGGTTTTTAAGCCGCCCGCAGACGCTCCAGGATCTGCGGGTGGAGGTCCTGGTTGCTGGCCAGGATCGACTTGCCCTGCACGACGTCGTGATCGTTTTCGTCAATCGTGGTGATCTTGCCGCCCGACTCCTGGATCATCAGCACGCCGGCTGCGACGTCCCAGCTATTGAGGTTCCGTTCCCAGAAGGCGTCGAAGCGGCCAGCGGCGACCCAGGCCAGGTCCAGCGAAGCCGCGCCGAAGCGACGGACGCCCGCGACCTTCTGGCTGACCTGGTGCAGCTCCTTCAGGAACTGACCGTGGCCGGGCTTGCCGGCGAACGGCACGCCGGTGGCGAGGATCGCCTCGTCCAGGTGACGGCGGGCGGCGACGCGCAGGCGCTTTTCGGCGCCGAGGAACGCGCCCTTGCCTTTCTCGACCCAGAACAGGTCGTTGGTGATCGGGTTGTAGGTGACGCCGGCGACGATCCCCTCGCCTTCGCGCTGCAAGGCGATGTTCACTGCAAAGTGCGGGATGGCGTGCATGAAGTTGGTGGTGCCGTCCAGCGGGTCGACGATCCAGGTGTGGGTCTTGTCGGTGCCTTCGACCATCCCGCGCTCTTCGCCGAGGAAGCCATAGCCCGGACGCGCTTTGGTCAGCAGCTCGAACAGGGTCTGTTCGGCCTTGATGTCGGCGTTGGTGACAAAGTCCGCCGCGCCCTTCTTGGAGACCTGCAGTTCGGTGACTTCGCCGAAGTCACGAGCCAAGCCACGGGCGGCCTTCCGAGCCGCTTCGATCATCACGTTCAGCAGGGCGGAGGGCGTAGGCACGGGCGGGCTATCCTCAAGAAGCCGTCGACGCCCGCCGGAAAGTCCGGCGGCGGAGCGGTAGGTCGACGGTGTGAAAGAACGGGCGCGGAACCTAGTCGTCCACAGGCGCGAAGGCAAGTCGCCGTTGATTCAACAGGCTTAACGGTCCGCCCCAGGAAATCTTCGTCCGCCGTGTCACATCGATCGCCCCGTCGTCGTCTGTATCCCATATCGGCTGGAGGCACGGTGATGAGACGCAGTTTCGCGATAGGGTTGACGGTCGTTTTCCTGGGAAATGGCGTGGTGATGCTCGCCGCGCCCTACCCTTGGTATCTGGCCGTGCCGGGCGTGGTTCTAACCGGCCCGTTCAACGATCATTTCGTTAGGGATGTCGGCGCGGCCTATCTGGCCTGCGGCGTCGCCACGGCTCTGGGCGCCTGGAACCTTCGCCGCCATGCTGGCGCGGTGGTGGTCGCCGCGACCTTCCAGGGGCTTCACGCGATGATCCATCTGGTCACGCCCTTCTGCGGCGCAGGCGCGCCCTGGCCGCTGCTGGCGCGTGATTTCCCGGGCGTGTTTCTGCCGACGGCGGCCACGATCTGGCTCGCCATCGCCGCGTTCCAACCCTCGAAAGGGACGCAGAAATGATCCGGATGATCCTGGCGAAGATGCTCCGGCGCTTCGAGACGCGCTACGACTATGACGGCGCCTATATGCACGATCTTCTGGCGGCCAGCCCCAAGGCGTTCTGGGCCTTGCAGAGCGTGCGCACGCTGGCGAGCTATCGCGAGGGGGCGCCGCCGGTGGCCTTGGCCGCCGCCGGCCTGGCCGCCACGCTGTCGGAGGATTGTGGGCCGTGCGTGCAGATCGGCGTGCGCATCGCCGAGGAAAACCAGGCGCCTTCCGATGTGCTCCGGGCTGTGCTGGCGGGAGATATAGCGAGCATGGGCGCGGACGCCGCGCTCGCCTATCAGTTCGCAAGGGCGTCGCTGGACAAGGATCTGGACCGCGCGGACGCCCTACGCGATGCGGTGCTCGCGCGCTGGGGGTCGCAAGGGCTGTCGGCGATCGCGCTCGCCATCGCCGCATCGCGGGTCTATCCGACGGTCAAGTACGCGATGGGGCACGGCAAGGCCTGTTCCCGCGTGCAGGTCGGCGGCGATTTGGTGACGGTGCGGACATGACGGTCGCGGAGACCATCTTCGAGACGCGGCGGCGGGCCATGACCGGCCTTGCGTACCGTATGCTGGGATCGCGCGCCGAGGCCGAGGACGTCGTTCAGGACGCCTGGCTGCGCTGGTGTGGGGTCGATGTCTCTGAGGTCCAGGAGCCTGCGGCCTTCCTCAGCCGGGTGGTCACGCGCCTGGCGCTGGATCGCCTGAAGTCCGCCCGGGCGCGACGCGAGGTGTATGTCGGCGAGTGGCTGCCTGAGCCGGTGGTCGATCCTGATTTCGACGCGGGCCGCGACGCGGATCTATCCGTGGCGTTTCTGCTGGCGCTGGAGCGTCTTACGCCTCTGGAGCGCGCGGCGTTTCTGCTGCACGACGTTTTCGATACGCCCTTCGCCGAGATCGCCGCCACGCTGGGGCGCAGCGAGACCGCCTGCCGGCGCCTGGCCTCGCGGGCGCGCGAACACGTCCGCCGCGACAGGCCGCGACATCAGCCGAGCATCGATCAGGAGCGTCGACTGACGGCCGCCTTTTTCGAGGCGGTGATGACGGGCGACGAGGCGGCGCTTCGCGACCTGCTGGCGCAGGACGTTGTCATGCACGCCGACGGCGGCGGCCTGGCCAGCGCGAACCTGAACCCTGTGCGGGGGCTGGCCAAGGCGGTCGCCTTGATCCTGGGCGTTCGGCGCAAGTGGCCGCCGCCCTCAGACACCGTGGTCCGGCTGGCGCGCGTCAACGGCCAGCCTGGGTTCGTGCTGGCTGTTGACGGCGCTGTGTTCCAGACTGTCGGGCTCGAGATCGATGCTGGACGGATCGTCGCCGTCTACACCGTTCGCAATCCCGAGAAGCTGGCCCACCTGGATTCGCAGGCCCTTGGGCTAGGGTAGCTCGACCTTGGGAAGGCTCTCCTTGGCCTCGCAAAGCAGCTTGCCGGCCTTGCCCACGGCGCCGGAGATGTCGTCGATCTTGGCTTCCTTGCGCCAGCCCTTGGGCAGGCCCTTTGTGCCGTCGAAGTCCATGCCCAGGTCCATCCACTTGTCCGCCGCGCAGTCGAGCGCGAAGATCAGAATGGGGCCCTTGGAGGCGGGCCAGTTGCGATAGGGGCCGTTAGCCTTGCCCTCGGCGATACGGGTGACAACCAGCCCGGTCGATTGATCGACCCGGCTGAAGTCTTCGTCGTAATAGGTCTTGGTCTCGCCGGGAGCCAGTTTCCAGTTCTCCGCGATCGCGGCCGTGGCGAGGGCCAGGATCGGTACGCCAAGCAAACACACTACGAGCCGCTTCATGATCTGCGTCTCCCCCTGCTTTTTTGTTCGCTGGGGCGGACGCTAGGACGATGTGCGGCGCGTCACAAGATACCGTTGTTATCGGGGACTACTTACGCGCGGCCAGGCCCTCGGCGATCGCGGCGTTCAGAGCGGCGACCGCTGCGTCGGGGCCCTGGGCGTGCGACCAGACACCGGCCGAAACCGCCAGGAAGTCGGCGCCGGCCGTGGCGAGGCCTGAGGCGTTCTCGACGGTGATGCCGCCGATGGCCACACAGGGCGTTTCCATCGTCTCCTGCCAGATGGTCAGGATGTCCGGCTCGGCCCGGGTCGGCGCGTCCTTGGTGCTCGTCGGGAAAAAGGCGCCGAACGCGACATAGTCGGCGCCGGCCTCGGCGGCCTCCATCGCTAGGTGTCGGCTGTCGTGGCAGGTGACGCCCACCATCCGATCGCCCATCAGCTTGCGAGCGTCCCTGCACGACATGTCGGACTGGCCGACATGCACGCCGTCGACGGGAAGGCGGGCCGCGAGATCGGGACGATCGTTCAGGATCACCGCGACATCGCGCGCCTGGGCGATCGGGGCCAGCACGTCCACGGCGGCGGCCACTAGGTAATCCGGGGCGTCCTTCAGCCGGATCTGCAGGGCGGCGACGTCGCCGCCGTCCAGCGCGCGGGCCAGCTGTCGCCCGAAGTCGGCGAGGTCGGTCAGGGCGGGCGGCGTGATCAGGTAGAGGCGGCAGTCGAGCGTCATGCGGTCGCTTTAGGCCAATTCGCCTCGGCATGCGACCTCCAGCCGCTGCTAACCATAGTGAGAGTTAGTTGCAAAAGCGGTCGCGGTGCGCTAGATGAGAATGACACTCAATCGGGTAAGGCGTTCTTTCCTTGTACGTCTGCAACTGTAACGGCATCCGCGAGCGCGAAGTCCGCGCCGCCATCGACGCTGGCGCTACGCGGCCGGCGGACATCTTCCGTCACAAGGGCTGCCAGGCCCAATGCGCCAAGTGCGTGTGCGAGATGCGTCAGATGATCCAGGAAAGCCGCGAAGCGCTGGCTTACGCCGCCGAATAACCCCCCGTCGCGCCACGATTTTCGCGACCGAGACGCGTTCTCGCGGATTTCTGTGAGACCGCGAAACACTTGCACACATTCAGGTTGAACGCTGTTTCGGCTTGCCCCAGGGTCGCCGCCAGTACGAATCCTCGACGTCGAAGGAGGCCGCCATGCAGGGCGATCCCAGCATCATCCGACTGCTCAACGCGGTGCTCACCAACGAGCTGACGGCGGTCAACCAGTACTTCCTGCATGCGCGGATGTACGACAACTGGGGCTTCAAGCGCCTCGGCAAGATCACCTATGATGAATCCATCGGCGAAATGAAACACGCCGACATGCTGATCAACCGCGTCCTGTTCCTGGAGGGGCTGCCCAACCTTCAGGACCTGCACAAGCTGAAGATCGGCGAGACCGTGCCCGAGTGCCTGAACAGCGACCTGCAGGTCGAGCTGGCGGGGCGCGAGACGCTGATCCCCGGCATCATCCAGTGCGAGCAGGCGCGCGACTATGTCAGCCGCGAACTCCTGCGCGTGATCCTCAGCGACACCGAGGAGCATATCGACTTCCTCGAGACCCAGCTGTCGCTGGTGAAGTCGCTGGGCGAAGCCAACTACCTCCAGTCGGCCATGGGCGAGCTGCCCGCCTAAGGTACTTTTCGGATCATGAAGACGCGGGCGCTTTCGTCGAGGCCCCGAGCCAGGTGCTCGCGTCGAACCTCCGCCAAGGCGGGACCTAGGGCCTCATCGCCGAGGTCGACGAAGCCGAGCCTGCGATAGTAGGGCGCGTTCCACGGGATCTCTCGGAAGGTCGACAGGGTCAGCCTGGAAAGGTCGAGGGCGACGGCGCGCTCGGCCACAGCATTGATGAGGGTCGCGCCGATCCTGCGGCGCTCGAAGGCCGGCGCCACGTCGATCTGTTCGATGTAGAGGCTGTCCTCCAACGGACGAAACATCACGAAGCCGGCGGCTTTCGGGCCCTCGCCTGTCTCCACATCCGCGACCAGCAATCCCCCGGACGCCGACCGCTCCGCCAGGCGCTCCAGGGGCGATGGATCATCGTCGGCAAGCGCGTCGATCCACCCCACGAACCTTCGCGCGGAAAGCCGCTCGATGGCCTGTATGGTCGACAGTTCTTCGAAATGGGCGGGGCGGATCGTCAGGGGCATGCGCCAGATTTCCCCACTTTCATCGCCGGAGCCAGCCCAAGGCGTAGGCGCGGTCCTTTGCGTCGCGAGCCCTATGCGGTCATGATGCCGTAAAGCTGTCAGAATGGTCTGGAACCAAGGCTGAGCTGGGCTGTTTGAACCCTAGAGTTCATAAGGAGCGTCGCATGCATATCGCCAACGGAACCGCGCGGGAACGCGCCCTGGCCGGCCGCGAGGCGTTTGAGCTCGACCATCGCGAACGTCACCATCCAGTTGCGCAGGTGGCGGTCGGCGCGGCCCTGGCCGGCGGGGCGATCCTCGCGGCGATGATCATGGGTCGCCGCCATGAACGGGCCCTCGACGATGAGATGTACGCCGTCGAGTTCGCGGAAATGCACGAGCCTGTGGCGCATCAGCCGAAGCCGTTGACCAGCCTGCTGCTGCCGCCGCTGTTCATCGCCATGACCTTGTCCGGACTGCGGACCTGGAACGCGCCCTCGAGCCCGGCCAGGACGCGCGCCCTGACGATCTGGAGCCTGGTGCAGGGCTTCAACGCTCTGTGGCTGGGCCTGGGCGCCAAGCGCGTCGGCGGCCAACTCGGCGCCGCCACCGCGTCGATGGCGGCCTCGGCGGCCTATGCGCTCGAAGCGCGCAAGGTCGGCGGCGGCACTGCGCCTGACCTGGGATGGTTGGGCGTCGCCAACGCCCTCACCAGCCAGCTCTGGCGGCGGTCAGTTCCCCGCGGTCCCACCCTGCACTGATCGAGGACGGTCAGGTCTGGCGGCCGGCGGCGGCTTTTGCGCCTAACCGACGGAGGCCTTCCAGGACCTCCTGCAGGTTCTCGCTGTCGCCGTGCTGCCGGATGATCTTTAGCGCTCGGATATTGACCCACACCGCTCGGGAGTCCCAGGCACCGCGCTCGACCAGGGCGCGGACCATGTCACACAGACTGGCGGCGGACTGCTCCAGCGTCGCCAGTTCGAACATGCCCGCCAGTGAGCGGATGGTCTCGGCGAGGCGTGCGGCGGTGGCCGCGTCGACGTCCTCGCCGGCGACGATCAGAGCCTCGATCGCCTGATCAATCAATTCCAGAGCCGATCCGCGATAAGCCTCGGCGTTCGCCTGGGCGCGGACGAGCGCAGTGCGGATATCGATTCCGCCCGGCAGGTCGACGAAGCGTGTCAGGCGGCTGGCGGTCATTGGAGAAGCGCCGCTGTCGCGCTCTGGATCGACGCCCGGAGGGGGGTGTCGTCAGTGTCGTCGTCCCCAAGCTCCCCGGAAGCGACATTGGCGAAGACCGATGACGTGCTCCAGAGGATGCGATCCAGCAGCGTGTTGGCCGAAAAGGGCTTGGCCACGATGTAGTCGGCCCCCACGCGGCGCGCCTTCTCGATGAGGGGGCGCGGCGTATGGCCCGTCAACACGATCACGACGGCCGGTGGCGAGCCCGCCGTTTGCTTCCGCCGATGGTCTTCGATCAGGCGAAGGCCCGCGTCCAGGTCGGGAAACGGGTCCACGATGATCAGGTCGGGGTCAAAGCCGGCGCGGGTCTCCGCCTCCTTGAGACCCCGCCGCTCCAGCTTTCTGAAGCCGAAGCCCAGGAGAATCTGCGCTGTCAGATCCATGAACCCGGTGTTTTCGTCCACGATCAGGACGCCGGCCTCCTGGAACTTGAACGTGTTTGCTTGCCTGCCCACGTCGACCCCTACGGAATGTGAACAACGTTCCGGTAACGGTGATCTGAAGGAGCAAAAACACTCTTAACGGGCATAAAGCCTATTCATTCTAGTGTGGGGCGAATTGTCGCAGAGCGGGTGTTCTTCAGGGCGTTCGCGTCACATGGTCCAGGCTCAGCCTGCCGCCGCCCCGCGCGATCAGGACCAGCATCAGGCCCGCCCAAGACAGGTGCGTCGGCCAGGCGTCGGGATACACGAACATCTGGATCACGGCGGTCATGCCCAGAAGGGCCAGGGCGGACATCCGGGTGAAGAGGCCCAAGACCAGCAGGATCGAGAACAGGTGCTCGGAATAGGTCGCGGCGTGAGCGGCCAGATCGGGCGGGATCAACGGCAAGGCGTACTCCGTCTCGAACAGCGCGTACGTCCCGTCCGTGATGTGCAGCAAGCCGTCCACCTTGGTTCTGCCGGATTGAAAGAAGATCGCCGCGACACCCAAGCGCGCGACGAGCGCCAGAATGTCTTCGGGCAGGAGCTTTTCCGCCGCCTTCGCCAACAGGATGAAGGGCGCGCGCCAGGGCGAGACGGAGGAGGTCATGGGTGCGTTTCCAGGTCCAGGTTGGTGAAGACGCCATCGGCGATCAGGCTGGCGAAAAGGGTCGCGATCGGCGTTTCACGATCAGCTTCCGCGGCGTGCTCGGCGGCGACGCCCAGAGGCTCACCGTGTCGAACTGCGCGCAGAAACGCGGCTTCGGCCTCGCTCAAGAGACGGCTTGTGACGCTCCCGGCGCGCCGGATCAGCATCAGGGTCTGCGGCGCTTCGCTCAGCTCAAGCGTCTCATCGCCCGCACGGGCGGCCAGCCACAGCCCGGGCAAGCCCGCGTCGAAAGCCGCCATCCGCAGGCTGGGGTGTGGATCAAGACGCGCCGCCGCCAGGGCGCCCGATGAGAGCGATGAAAGGGTCGTCGCCTGCAGATGCGGCGCTTCGGCGGCGAACAGGGCTTCGATCCACAGGCGATCAAGATGGGCGACGCCGGCGAGGTAGGGCAGCTCGCCGGCCGGCGGAAAGCGCTCCAGCCAGGACGGGAAGTCCGCGCCATAGTCGAGCAGCGCCGCTTGCGTCGGCGGTGATTGCTGGGAGAACAGCAGCGCGGCGCCGGTGAACCATTCCTCGCCGACAAGCGCGCGGACTGTCGGGAAGTTCTCGGCCAGCGCGTCGACGCACCCCTTGGCGATCGTGTTGCGATAAACGCCGAGACCCCGAGGCGCACCGCGCCCTGCGCACCAAGGCGAAAGGCGCTCGTCCTCGCCTGCGAGCGCGGCGACAAAGGCGTCCTGGAAGGCCAGCAACTCAGACATGCGCGGGCTCGCGAGCGGTCTGGCTGGACGCCAGCACGGCGACGGCGCGGTTGCGCTCGGCCATCAGGGCGGAGAAGTCGGGAATGTCGTCGTCACGCTCGATCAGGGTGGGGCGTGGCCCGATGCGGGCGATCAGGCGCGCATACAGCGTCCAAACCACCTCCGCGACCGGCGCGCCGTGGGTGTCGATCAGGAGGTTTGAGCCACCCGGATCCGGCGCGTGCCCGGCCAGATGAATCTCACCGATGGCGTGAGCGGGCAGGGCGTCCAGATAGGTCTCGGGCGCATAGCCGAGATTTTGGGCGCTGACGAAGACGTTGTTGACGTCCACGAGCAGTCCGCAGCCGGTGCGGGTCGCCAGGGCCTCGAGAAAGTCGACCTCGTCCAGCGCATGCCCCTTGAGCGGAAGGTAGAGCGAGGGGTTCTCGATGAGTACGCGGCGCTGCAGGGCGTCCTGCATCCGGGCGACATTGCCGCAGATGCGGTCGAGGGCGGCGCGTGTGCGGGGGAAGGGCAGGAGGTCTGGATGATGCGCCCCGCGATGGGTCGACCAGGCCAGATGTTCGGAAACGACGAACGGGTCGAAGCGATCGACCAGCCGCTTCAGGGCTTGCAGATGCTCGGGATCCGGGTCGGTGTCGGCCGCCAGAGAGAGCCCCACGCCATGTAGCGAGACGGGACGCCGTGCTCGCACGGCTTCGAGAGCGGCGAGACGGGGCCCTCCGGCGGACATGTAGTTTTCAGGATGAACCTCGAACCAGAGGCCCTCGGCGTCGCATGCGATCGCGTCGCCATAGTGCTGCGATTTGAGGCCAAGGCCGGCGGAAGGGGTCATGGTCTGATCTTCGAGGCGCGCCGCTCCCGACCGCTCTTTTGGGGGCGGCCGGAAGCGACGGGGAACGATGGTTCGGCGCTTAGGCCTTAGGCGTCAGCGAGCCCATGCCCTTGGGCGTCTTGATCGTGACGCAGGTGCCCTTCTTGACCATCTTCCAGGCGTCGCCCTGGTAGTCGACCTTCGAGGTCCCCGCGCACGAGGTGCCGGCGCCGGCCTTGCAGTCGTTCTGGCCGGCCTTGGACACGCCGTAGCACTTCTCGGTCTGGGCGCCGGCCTTGTGCTCATCGGCGGCGGCGATGGAGACGCCGGCCGAAAGAGCGATAGCGGCGGCCAGGGCGGCGGTGGTGGCGGTGCGGGTCATGGGAGACTCTCCTGGTGGGTTCGCGCCGAGGCGGCCCTGCGCCGCTCGGTCGTGGGAGAGTTCGTTCCTGGGGCGGCCGAGGTTACAGCGGTCGGCGAACAAAATTTCACCGCCGCGCAGGCCGCCCGTTTCGGGCGATGAAGACACGATGTAACCATCGTGGCCTCGCACGCGAACTAAGGGGCTGGCGTGACGGACACCGAGACCCGATTGAAGGCGCTGATGCTGCGCGGCCTGGACGGCGACACCGCCGCCTACCGCGAAGGTCTCGCGCTGCTCGGTGTCCGGCTTCGCGCCTATTTCATGCGCCGCATGTCGGGCGCGCCCGGCGATGTGGAGGATCTGGTGCAAGAGACGCTGCTGGCGGTGCATCTCAAGCGATCGACCTGGGATAGCGCCCAGTCGTTCACCGCCTGGGCGCATGCGGTGGCGCGCTACAAGCTGATCGATCACTGGCGGCGCCGAAAGATCCGTCAGACGCTGCCGCTCGAGGACCATGTCGACTTCCTGGCGGACGATGCGCCGGACCCGGGCGTCGCGCTGGAGTTGGACCGCGCCCTGGCCAGCTTGCCTCAGCGACAGAGAATGCTGGTCAGCGACGTGAAGCTGACGGGATTGTCACTGGCCGAGGCGGGCGCCCGGGCAGGCATTTCCGAGGGCGCGGCCAAGGTCGCTCTCCATCGGGCGTTGAAGGCCCTGGCTGAAAGGATGCGCCGTGCGGACGGATGATCTGATCGACGCCCTGGCCGCCGATGCAGGGCGGGGGGCCGAGCCTGCGCCGCCGCGCCGCCTTGCCCTTGTCGCAAGCCTGGGCGGTGTGGCCGCGCTGCTTCTGGTTCTGGGCTGGCTTCGGGCTCGCCCGGATCTGGGTCAGGCGATCCTGGGGCCCATGTTCTGGATCAAGGCGATCTATACCGGTCTGCTGGGCCTTGCCGGCTATCTCGCCGTGGAGCGCCTGTCGCGGCCCGCCGGCTCGGGTCGACGTGGCTGGATTGTCGGCGCTGTGGTTTTCGGGGTCTGCGCCGTCGCGGGGATCTACCAGGCGATCACCAGTCCTGATGTGCAGGCCGCGCTGAAGCTGCTGCACGGGCACTCATGGCGCTCGTGCAGCCCGCGCATTCTGGTGCTGGGTTTGCCGATGCTGGCACTGGGACTTTGGGCCTTGCGCGGCATGGCGCCGACCCGGCCGGGCTTGGCGGGCTTCGCAATGGGGCTGTTCTCCGGGGGGGTGGTCGCCACTGTCTATGGCCTGCATTGCCCCGAGCACACCTTCACCTTCCTGGCGCTCTGGTACAGCCTGGGCGTTCTGGCGCTCGGCCTGATCGGCGGTTGGGCGGGACGCTGGCTGCTCAGGTGGTGAGCAACCGCCCGCCGCGCGGGGCGCCGCGCGCGCAAATTCTTGAGTCTCGCGCTGCGGTCGATTGACAAGCCGCCGTTCCGCCCATGAAGTGCCGCCGCCTTCGCGGGGGGAGACGCGATCGGCTTGGCGCAAAAGCCGTAAGGCTCTGTGGGGAAAGGCGCGTGAGCATCGACGAGACCCTCACACCAACGTCTGGCGGCGCGGCTATCTGGTCGGCGGAGAATCTGCTGTGGCGCCTCGCCGAAGTGGCCGTGGCCGGGGCTCTGGGCGGCCTTTTGATGGTTCTGGCCTGGCTCGGCGTACGGCCTGATCTGGCGGCGGCGGTTCAGACGCCGGTTTTCTGGATCAAGGTCGGCTACGCCTTAGTGCTGGCGATCGGCGCCGGCGTGACAGCGTGTCGCATGGCGCGCGGCCGGCGCTGGGGTCTGGTTCCGCTTCTGCTGGCGGCGGGGGTGGCGGGCGGTTTCCTGGCCTTTGGCCTCGTGCAGGCGCTGGCGATGAACCCCCAGGCGCTGATGCGTCTCTACTGGCCCACCGCCCTGGCCTGCATCGTCGCTATCCTGGCGATCGCGACCCCGATGCTGCTGTTCGCCAGCTACGGTCTTGCCAGTGTCGATCCTGAAAAGCCCAAGCTGGTCGGGTTCGCGGGCGGTGTGGCCTGCGGCGCGGTCGCCGATGTCGTCTTTGGCCTGCATTGCCCGTTCACGACCTTCGCCTTCATCGCGCCCTGGCACACGGCGGGCATGCTGACCTGTGGCGTGGCGGGCCTGCTGCTGGTCGATCTCTTCGGCCGGATCAGGCGCGCCCGCGCGCCCCTGATCGAGGGCGCGGCGGTCGAATAAAAAAGGGAGGCCAAGGCCTCCCTTTTCGCATCCATTCGATCGCGCCGGTTACTCGGCGGCGGCCTTGGCGGCGCTGGCGCCGAACTTGGCGTGCAGTTCGCCGGACGCGTAGCGCTTGGCCATGGTCGCGGTCGACATCGGCTTGATCTTGTCGGCGTGGCCAGCCGAGCCGAACTCGACGAAGCGGGCCTGGCAGACCTTGCGCATGGCTTCCTTGGCGGGCTTCAGATAGGCGCGGGGATCGAACTCGCCCGGCTTCTCGACAAGCAGTTTGCGGATCGCGCCGGTGATGGCCATGCGATTGTCGGTGTCGACATTGATCTTGCGCACGCCGTGCTTGATGCCGCGCTGGATCTCTTCGACCGGCACGCCCCAGGTCTGGGGCATTTCCCCGCCGTACTGGTTGATGATGTCCTGCAGGTCCTGAGGCACCGACGAGGAGCCGTGCATCACCAGGTGGGTGTTCGGCAGGCGGCGGTGGATTTCCTCGATCACGTTCATGGCCAGAACGTCGCCGTCCGGCTTGCGCGTGAACTTGTAGGCGCCGTGGCTGGTGCCCATGGCGATGGCCAGGGCGTCGACGCCGGTCTGGGCGACGAAGTCGACCGCCTGGTCCGGATCGGTCAGCAGCTCGTCGTGCGACAGCTTGCCTTCGAAGCCGTGGCCATCCTCAGCCTCGCCCATGCCGGTCTCCAGCGAGCCCAGCACGCCCAGTTCGCCCTCGACCGAAACGCCGCAGCTGTGCGCCATCTGCACGACCTTGCGGGTCACTTCGACGTTGTACTCGTAGCTGGCGGGGGTCTTGGCGTCCTCCATCAGCGAGCCGTCCATCATCACCGAGGTGAAGCCGTACTGGATCGCCGTGGCGCAGGTCGCCGGGCCGTTGCCGTGGTCCTGGTGCATGCAGACCGGGATGTGCGGATAGATGTCGACCAGGGCGTCGATCATCTTGGCCAGCATGATGTCGTTGGCGTAGTTCCGCGCGCCGCGCGAGGCCTGGATGATGACCGGCGAGTTGACCGCATCTGCGGCCTCCATGATCGCCAGGCCCTGTTCCATGTTGTTGATGTTAAAGGCGGGCAGTCCGTACTCATGCTCGGCGGCATGGTCCAGCAACTGGCGCAGCGTGATGCGAGCCACGTATTTCTCTCCTGCAAGCGTTAAGTGGTTTGGGTCGTTTCTTGTTTTTGGGGCCCGGCGCTGAAGCGCTCTCTGCCCAGGATCGTCAGTCTTTAAGTCGTCAGTCTTCAGTACAGTTGATCGTCGTTCCGGCGCGAGCCTGCATGACCCGCGCCAGAAGACTATCTCAGGATTCGAGCGCCGCGACGCCCGGGAGCGTCTTGCCCTCCATCCATTCCAGGAACGCGCCGCCCGCCGTCGAAACGAAGGTGAAGTCGGCCGACACGCCTGCGTGGTTCAGAGCGGCGACTGTATCACCACCACCGGCCACGGCTACGATTTTACCCGATTTGGCGAGCGAAGCGGCATGTTTCGCTGCGGAAACGGTCGCTTCATCGAACGGAGGCACCTCGAAAACACCCAGAGGGCCGTTCCAGATCAAGGTCAGGCTCTGGTCCATGGCGGCCAGCAGACGCTTGGCGCTTTCCGGGCCCGCGTCCAGGATCAGGTCGTCAGCCTGGACTTCGCCCAGCGAACGAACCGCCGTCTCAACGCCCGGAGCGACCTTCTTGGCCACCACGACGTCGACCGGCAGCAGCAGTTCGCAGCCGGCGGCCTTGGCCTTTTCCATGATCTCGCGGGCGGTGTCGGCCAGGTCTTTTTCGCACAGCGAGCCGCCGACATCGTGGCCCTGGGCGAACAGGAAGGTGTTGGCCATGCCGCCGCCGATCGCCAGGCGGTCCAGCTTGGCGACGAGGTTGTTCAAGAGGTCGAGCTTGGTCGAGACCTTGGAGCCGCCGACGATGCCGATCACCGGCTTCTTCGGATTGCCCAGCGCCGCGTCCAGGGCTTCCAGTTCGCGCTGCATCGACAGGCCCGGATAGGCGGGCAGCAGCTTGGCCAGGCCTTCGGTCGAGGCGTGGGCGCGGTGGGCGGCGCTGAAGGCGTCGTTGACATAGACATCGCCATTGGCGGCCAGGGCCTTGGCGAACTCGGCGTCGTTCTTCTCTTCGCCGGCGTGGAAGCGGACGTTCTCCAAGAGGGCGACGCCGCCATCGGCGAGGCCGTTCACGACCTCGGCGGCGGCCGGGCCGACGCAGTCGCCGGCGAAGGCGACCGGCGCACCCAGCAGCTTGGCCAGCGGTTCGGCCACGAAGGCGAGGCTCATCTCCGGCACGACCTTGCCCTTGGGGCGGTCGAAGTGGGCCAGCAGCACCACCTTGGCGCCCTTGTCGGCCAGGAAGCGGATGGTCGGCAGGGCCGCCTTCAGGCGGGTGTCGTCGGCGACCTTGCCGCCGTCGACCGGGACGTTGAAGTCCACCCGGACCAGGGCGCGCTTGCCGGCGAGGTCGGCGGTGTCGAGGGTGCGGAAGGTCATCGGGAGGATCCTGAAAGTCTAAGCGTGGGATCCTCGCCCTTCGACAGGCTCAGGATGAGGATCCAAGAGCGGGCGTCGCAATAGCCCTCATCCTGAGCCCGTCGAAGGACGAGGGCGGCCGCGCGGCGACGGCCAAGCAAAACCCCCGCGCCTTGCGGAGCGGGGGTTGGAGTGTTCCTTAGAGGAACTTCGCCATCACGAGCGCGGTGTCGCTCATGCGGGTCGCGAAGCCCCATTCGTTATCATACCAGCTGAGCACACGGCCCAGCTTGCCTTCGATGACCTGGGTCTGGGCGAGGGCGGCCGTCGAGCTTTCGGCGATGTGGTTGAAGTCCGACGAAACCAGGGCCTCGTCGGTAACGCCCAGCACGCCCTTCAGCGGGCCGGCGGCGGCGGCCTTCAGGGCGTCGTTCAGCTCGGCGACGGTGGTTTCGCGACCGGGGACGAACTTCAGGTCGACCACCGAGACGTTCGGGGTCGGGACGCGGATCGACGAGCCGTCCAGCTTGCCCTTCAGGGCCGGCAGGACCAGGCCCAGGGCCTTGGCCGCGCCGGTCGAGGTCGGGATCATCGACAGGGCCGCCGCGCGGCCGCGGTAGAGGTCCTTGTGCATCGTATCCAGCGTCGGCTGGTCGCCGGTGTAGCTGTGGATGGTCGTCATGTAGCCGCGCTCGATGCCGACCAGGTCGTGGATGACCTTGGCGATCGGGGCCAGGCAGTTGGTGGTGCACGAGCCGTTCGAGACGACCAGGTCGTCAGCCGACAGGGTGTCGTCGTTGACCTTGAAGACGATGGTCTTGTCGGCGCCGTCACACGGGGCGCTGACCAGCACGCGCTTGGCGCCGGCTTCCAGGTGCGCGGCGGCCTTTTCTTTGCTGGTGAAGATGCCGGTGCACTCGAACGCGATGTCGACGCCCAGCTCCTTGTGCGGCAGCTCGGCCGGGTTGCGAATGGCCGTGACCTTGATCTTGCCCATGCCGACGTCGATCCAGTCCTCGCCCGAGGTGACGACGCCGGGGAAGCGGCCGTGGACGCTGTCATAGCGCAGCAGGTGGGCGTTGGTCTCGACCGGGCCCAGGTCGTTGATGGCGACGACCTCGATGTCGCGACGGCCATGCTCGGCGATGGAGCGCAGGACCAGACGTCCGATGCGGCCGAAGCCGTTGATGGCGACGCGAACAGCCATGGGTCATTCTCCTGATGTGTGGCCGCCAGGCGTGATCGACCGGCGTTCCCTATTTTGCTGCGCGTTTTGCGGGGGAAAGACGCGAAGTCAAGCCCGAGAAACTGACAACCGTCGTTAGAAAGCTGCTATGGGCTGCGCATCGCCCAATTATCGCCCCCGCGTCTGGCTTAGACCCGCTCGATCTATATGTTGCGTCGCATGATGGATTTCCGCCGATGATCCCGGCCGACAGTACGGCCCTCGACCTTGCCGTGCGCCGCCTGGAACGGGCGGTGAGCCAGCTTGAGCAGCGTATCGCGGCCAAGGCGGCCGAGACCCAGCGCGCGCTGGCGGCTGCAGCGACGTCCGCCGTGGCTTCGTCCTTGGCCGTGACCGAGCCTTCCCTGTTCGATGATGACGAGCGCGCCCGTCTGGTCGCCGACCTGGAAGCCGCCCGCGAACGCGAGAAGGCGCTGGAGGAAGCCGGCGAGCAGGCCTCGGTCGCGCTGGGCCGCGCCATCGCCGAGATCCGCGCCGCGTTGGGCGACGAGAGCGTGGCCAACGACCTGCACGCGCCGGGTGACGACGACGACCTGTTCGAAGACTCCGAGGAGGCCTGATCCATGGCTCAGGTGACCATCCAGGTGAACGGCCGGCCCTACATGGTCGGCTGCGAGGACGGGCAGGAGCCTCACCTGACCGAACTGGCGCGCCTGTTCGACCGCCAGGTTCGCCAGGTCAGCCAGGATGTCGGCCAGTTGGGCGAGACGCGCCTCTTTTTGATGGGCGCCCTGCTTCTGGCCGACGAGTTGTCGGACATGAAGCTGCGCCTGGCCCATGCCAATGCCGAGATCGCCCGCATGCAGCAGGAAGGCACCAAGGCCGAGATCGCCGCCATCCGGGCGCTGGATGCGGCGGCGGAGCGGATCGAGAAGCTCGCGACGGAGTAGTTCCTTTCGTTCTTGATGGCTAAGGTTGTGGTGCGCGCCCGGCCTCGCCTATCGTCCCTGTGATCAGGGATGGGGTCTTCAATGAAACTGAGAACTGCGCTTGTGCTGGCGGGGCTGTGCTTGGGCGGTCCTGTCCTCGCGGCCGAGGGAACCGCTGCCGCGGCCTTCGGCGCTCGGGAGTATGTTCAACAGATCAGCTTGTCGCCGGACGGTAAGCAGGTGGCCCTGGTGGCCCCCAGTGGCGTGCGTGGCGCGAAGCTTCTGGTTATCGACATCGCGGCGGGGACTTCCAAGACGATCCTCGTTTCCAGTGGCGAGCCAGAAAGACTTTCAGGATGTCGCTTGGTCTACAGAGACCCGACTGGTCTGCAAGATCTACGCGGTTATCAAGAGCGCTGAAAATAATGTTCAATACACTCGTGTCCTGGCGTTGAATAACGACGGCAGCGACATGAAGATGATGACCGAGGCAGGCAATAATCGGTCGATCGGCGTCGCTCAGGACGGGGGCTCAGTGATCGACTGGTCGGCCGACGCCTCGGCCAGCGCCATTCTGATGACCCGGAACCATCTTCCGGAGATGACCACCAACACCCGAACGGCCAGCGAAGACGATGGTCTGGGCGTGGAAAGGGTCGACACGGTCACCCTGGCGCGGCGGTCTGTCGAAAAGCCCTATCCCAATGCCGTCGAATACATCAGCGACGGCCGGGGCTCTGTCCGAATTCTGGGTCTGCGGCCGACCCGCGGCACATCAGGCTATGCCGGCGCGCGGACGGTCTATCTCTATCGACAGGAAGGCAAGCGCGAGTGGCTCCCGCTGAGCCAGGTGGTGAGCGGCCCGACCGGCTATACCGGCTTCAATCCGTACGCCGTCGATCCGAAGCTGAACGTCGCCTATGGCTTCAATGAGAAGGACGGCCGTCAGGCGCTCTTCAAGGTCTCGCTCGACGGATCGTTGACCCAGGACCTTGTCCTCGCTCGTCCTGACGTTGATGTCGCCGGGCTCGTTCGGATCGGACGACAGGATCGCGTGGTCGGCGCTTACTTTGTCACTGATCGTCGCGAGACAGAGTTTTTCGACCCTGAACTGCGCAAGCTCGGCGCGGCTCTCGGTAGAGCTTTAGCTGGACGGATTGTCACCTTCGTCGATGCGTCCGCCGACGAATCCAAGCTGCTTCTGTTTGCCGGCGGCGACAGCGATCCGGGCGTCTACTACATTTTCGACAAGTCGACGCGAAAGCTTCAGGATCTGACTGGCGCCCGGCCTCAGCTGGAGAGCTTGAAGCTGGCGACGGTTAAGGCGGTCGCCTATCCGGCTGCGGACGGTGTCCAGATCCCAGCCTATCTCACCCTGCCTGCCGGCAGTGACGGAAGGAATCTTCCGGCTATCGTCATGCCGCATGGCGGACCCAGCGCGCGGGACGAATGGGGCTTCGACTGGCTGGCGCAGTTTTTCGCCCATCAAGGCTACGCGGTGCTGCAACCCAATTATCGTGGCTCCAGCGGCTACGGCGCAGATTGGTTTCAGAAGAACGGCTTTCAGTCCTGGCGCACGGCGATCGGCGACGTGAACGATGGTGGGCGCTGGTTGCAGAAGGAAGGCATCGCAGCGCCGGGCAAGCTGGCTATCGTTGGCTGGTCCTATGGCGGCTACGCGGCCCTCCAATCGGCGGTGCTGGATTCTGATCTCTTTAAGGCGGTGGTGGCGATCGCACCGGTGACAGACCTGGAAATGCTGCGCAACGAGTTCTTGAACTTCGAGAACTACCTACAGGCCAGCGCGTTTATCGGCAGAGGGCCTCACGTTACCGAGGGTTCTCCGGCCCAGAACGCGGCGGCCATCAAGGCGCCGGTGCTGCTGTTTCACGGCGATCTCGACGCCAATGTGGGCATCGGTGAGTCACGCCTTATGGAGCGCAAGCTTAAGGCGGCTGGCCGGTCGGTGGAGCTGATTGAGTTCAAGGGCCTGGATCACCAGCTGGCCGACGACGCAGCGCGAACCCAAATGCTGGGCAAGGCGGATGCGTTCTTGCGAACCGCTTTGGGTTTCTAGGCCCGAGCTTGCCGGATAAGGCCGCCCCTATCGCTGGAGCGGCCTAGCGACTATATAGACAGGTGGCGGGTCTTGCTGTGGCTCTCGTCGAAGATTTCTATTCCCAGGGACCTTAATCTCTCTATCGGGACCTGTTCCCTCCCGTGGCCGTGGCTGCGGGAACACGGGGCCCACCTGTAACTAACAGGTTCGAGTGGATTGAAACGTCTTCACGGTTCTTCGCGGCGCCGCCACCTTTTCTCCATAAGAGCTGTCTTCCAGGCCAGGTGCGCAGCACGCCGAGTCGGGATCGCCGGAAGCGTGGCGCGTGCTGTGCTCCCGGTTCGGCGCGGCCTTGCGGCCGCTGGACCGGGATGACAGCTTTAATGGAATGACCATCGTCGATCCCGTCGCGGCCAAGACCGCCCTCCGCGTCTTTCTGCGGAACCAGCGCAAGCAACTGGCGATCGAGACGCCCCAGGCCGACTGGATGATCGCCGAGCAGGCCCGCGCCCCGCTGGCGCGGCTGTTCCCCGATCCTAGGGGCAAGGTCGCGGCGCTGTATCATGGACTGGGCTCGGAGATTTCGCCGCTCATCCTGGCCGAGCAGATGGCCGAGGCGGGCTGGACCCTGGCCCTGCCCAAGGTGGTCAATCCCGATGGCGGCAAGATGATCTTCCGGCGCTGGGCCCCTGGCCAACCCCTCAAGCGCGACAAGATCGGCCTGCTGGCGCCCGGACGCGAGCAGCCGATGATCGTTCCCGACCTCGTCGTCACGCCCTTGCTGGCCTTCCAGCGCGACGGCGTGCGGCTGGGTCAGGGCGGCGGCTACTATGATCGCGCCTTGGCGTTTCTGCGCTCGCGGCGTCCGGTCTTCGTCCTGGGCCTCGCCTACAGCGGTCAACAAGCGGAGAATTTGCCGCACGAGGCGCACGATCAAAGGCTGGACGCGATCCTTACTGAAAAAGAATATATAGCCGTCAAGGACATGGCCGGGTAACGGGCCTGCACATTCCGCTTTTTGGGACTATCGATGCGTTTCGCCTTCTTCGGCGATGTCGTCGGCAAGTCGGGTCGTGACGGCCTGGCCGACCATCTGCCTGACCTTCGTCGTCAGCTCGGCCTCGAGTTCGTGATCATCAACGCCGAGAACGCTGCGGCGGGCTTCGGCATCACCGAGAACACCGCGCGCGAGCTGTTCGAGGCCGGGGCCGATTGCCTGACCCTGGGCAATCACAGCTGGGACCAGCGCGAGGCCCTGACCTATATCGTGCGCGAGCCGCGCCTGATCCGGCCGGCCAACTATCCGATCCTGTCCGATGCGCCGGGCCGGGGCAGCCACCTGTTCCAGACCGACTCGGGCAAGACGGTGTTCGTGGTCAATCTGCTGGGCCGCGTACACATGGACGCCATGGACGATCCCTTCGCCGCCGCCGACCGCGAGTTGGACAAGGCCCCGCTGGGCCAGGTGGCTGACGCGGTGATCGTCGACATGCACTGCGAGGCGACCTCTGAAAAGATGGCCATGGGCCACTATTGCGACGGCCGCGCCTCGCTGGTGGTGGGCACCCACACCCACGTGCCGACCGCCGACTGCCAGGTTCTCCCCGGCGGCACCGCCTATCAGACCGACGCCGGCGCCTGCGCCGACTATGACAGCGTGATCGGCAACCAGAAGGAAGAGCCCCTGCGGCGCTTCACCACCAAGATCAGCGGCGGCCGCTACCAGCCGGCCAGCGGACCAGCCACGGTCTGCGGGGTGTTTGTCGAGACCGACGATCGCACCGGCCTGGCGGTGCGGGTCGAACCGATCCGGGTGGGCGGGCGGCTGAAAGAGACCATTCCCACGGTTTAGGACCGCAAAAGGCGGGCTTTGTTGTCAAACCCGCTCGCGAGGGGCTAAAAGCCCGGCCTTCCAGAACCTCACCGACGACAGAGGGCGCGCGCGCATGGCCGGCCATTCGAAATTCAAGAACATCATGCACCGCAAGGGTCGCGCCGACGCCGCGCGGTCCAAGCTGTTCTCCAAGCTGTCGCGGGAAATCACCGTCGCGGCCAAGACGGGCCTGCCCGATCCGGCCATGAACCCGCGCCTGCGTCTGGCCGTGAACAACGCCAAGGCCGAAAGCCTGCCCAAGGACGTGATCGAGCGTGCGATCAAGAAGTCGCAGATGGGCGACGCGGCCGACTATTTCGAAATCCGCTACGAAGGCGTCGCCGCCGGCGGCGTCGGGATCATCGTCGAGGTGCTGACCGACAACAAGAACCGCGCCGCCGCCAATGTCCGCTCCTACTTCACCAAGATGGGCGGCAACATGGGCGCCACCGGCTCGGTGACCTTCAACTTCGACCGCGTCGGCCAGATCAGCTATCCGGCCAAGGCCGCGTCGGAAGACGACATGATGGAAGCCGCCATCGAGGCCGGCGCCGATGACGTCACCTCCGACATGGACGAGGAAGGCGAGGGCCACACGGTCTACACCGCCTTCGAAAGCCTGAACGACGTGGCCGCCGCCCTGGAAGCCAAGTTCGGCGCGGCGTCAAACACCAAGATCGCCTGGCGTCCGAAGATGCAGGTCCCGGTCACCGGCGACGCCGTGGCCACCCTGATGAAGCTGCTCGACATGCTGGACGAGGACGACGACGTCCAGGCCGTCTACTCGAACGAAGACATCAGCGACGAAGACCTGGCCAAGCTGGGTTGATGAATTGGGGGAGGTCCGGACGGGCCTCCCCTTTGTCATTGCGTATCCCTGAAAGACCGAGGCTCCGGTGACCCTTTCCGCCCACAACGCCCTGGCTGTCGTCGATCTGCCCGGCCTGCCCAACCACTATCGCGGCAAGGTGCGGGACAACTACGACCTGCCTGATGGTCGCCGCGTGATCGTGGCCTCGGACCGTCTCAGCGCCTTCGACCGCAACCTGTGCGCGGTGCCGGGCAAGGGGCAGGTGCTGACAGAGACCGCGCGGTTCTGGTTCGACGCCACGGCGGACATCTGCCCCAACCACGTCCTGGCCTATCCCGATCCCAACGTGCTGATCGGCAAGCGTCTCGAGATGCTGCCGGTCGAGCTGGTGGTGCGCGGCTATCTGGCGGGGACGACCTCGACCTCGATCCTGACGCTGTACAACAAGGGCCAGCGCCAGATGTACGGTGTGACGCTACCCGACGGCCTGAAGGCCAATCAGCGCCTGCCGCAAGCCATCCTCACCCCGACCAGCAAGGCCGCCGACGGCGACCACGACGCGCCGCTGTCGCCGGGCGAGGTCCTGGCCCAGGGGCTGGTTACGCCCGCCCAGTGGGAGCAGCTCAGCGCCTACGCCCTGGCCCTGTTCGCGCGCGGCCAGGCCATGGCCGCCGAGCGGGGTCTGATCCTCGCCGACACCAAGTACGAGTTCGGCCTGGATGAGACCGGCGCCATCGTGCTGGCCGACGAAATCCACACGCCCGACAGCAGCCGCTTCTGGAAGGCCGCCACCTACGCGGCCCGGTTCGAGGCCGGACAGCGCCCCGAGAGCTTCGATAAGGACTTCGTCCGGGCCTGGGTGGCCGAGCGGTGCGATCCCTATAACGACCCGATCCCCGAGATCCCGGCCGAGCTGATCGCCCAGACCTCGGCGGTCTATATCGAGGCGTTTGAGGCCATCACCGGCCAGACCTTCGCCGCGCCCGACGCAAGCGAGCCGGTCATGGCCCGCGTGAAGCGCAATCTGGACGCCTATCTGGCAGGGTAGGGCGTCGGTGACTTCGGCGGAGCCGCGAGGCCCCGCCGGCTTGCGATCCTGGCTACTTCCCGCCCGCATAGTCCTGGATAAGCCCGTGCAAGAAGTCGCGCCCCTCATAGAGCGACTTGACGCGCATGCGCTCGTTGAGGCCGTGAGCGCCGGTGCCCTCGGGACCGTGGAACAGGCCGGTGACGCCATAGGTCGGGATGCCCGCCGCGCTGGTGTGGACCGCGTCGGTCGCGCCGGTCGACATGACGGGTAGGATCGGAACACCGGGCCACAGCTTGGCGGCGTTCTTCTGAATGGGGCCCATGATCGCCGGCGTCAGCGGCGGGGGCGGTGAGGCGGGCTTGGAGCCGTGGGCCAGGGTCACGGCGACCGCCGGATCCGCAGCCAGCTCGGCCAGCTTGGCCTTGACCTCATCAATGGGCGTGCCGGGAAGGATACGGCAGTTGATGTTCGCCGTAGCTCGCTGGGGCAGGGCGTTCGGCGCGTGACCCGCGCTGACCATGGTGGCGACGCAGGTGGTCCGCAGCATCGAATTCCATGTGCGGTCCTTGGTGATCAAGGCGAGCGCGGCCGGATCGGTGACGTCGGCGACCAGCGTCTTCATGGCCGCCGCCTGCTCGGGCGTGACGCGCGCCTGCATCTGGGTGAAGTAGCCCCGCGTGGCGTCGTTGAAGCGCGGCGGGAACGGATAGGCGCCGATTCGGTCGAGGGCTGCGGACAGCTGGTAGATCGCATTGGGCGAAACGGGGCGGCTGGAATGTCCGCCCGGATTGGTCACGGTGAGGGTGAAGTCCTGATAGACCTTCTCGCCGGCCTGGACCTCGAGCATGACAGCCTGGCCCTGTTCATCGAGCAAACCGGAGGCGCCTTCGTTCAGGGCGAATTCAGCGTCGACCAGGGGGCGGTGGTTCTTCAGCAGGTCCTCGATGCCGTTATAGCCTTCGCTCTCCTCACCGCAGGTCAGGGCCATCTTGATGTCGCGCTTGGGCTTGAAGCCCGCCTGCTTGAGACGGATCAGGCTGTCGACCCAGATGGCCGCCTGGGCCTTGTCGTCCGACGTGCCGCGTCCGTAGAAATAGCCGTTCTCCTCGACCAGCTTGAACGGATCGCGGGTCCAGTCCTCGCGCTTGGCCTCGACGACGTCGATATGGGCCAGCAGCAGCATGGGCTTTGTCTTGGCGTCGGTCCCGCGCAGGACCGCGACGAGATTGCCTTCGCGCGGATGCTTGGGCTCGACCACGACCCTGACGTCGGCTTCTGGGAAGCCGGCCGCCTTCAGCCTGGCGCCCATGGCCTCGGAGGCCGCAGTGCACGAGCCGACCGACAGGGTGGTGTTGATCTCGACCAGCTCTTTGTAGAGGTCGCGGAAGGCCAGTTGGTCTGGACGAACGGTCTTGGGCGGCTCGGCCGTCTGCGCGTTCGCCGCCGTCGCCAGCGCCATCAGCGCGCCCGCCGTCATCCATGCCATCGGCTTCATCGAATTCGTCTCCCCAAGACCTTGTGGCGGGCAGCAGAGCCCGCGTCGCGGCCGTGCGCAAGGGGCGCGCGCGGTTAACCGTCCGTTAGCAAAGGACTGGCTTTTCGTGGGGGCGCGAAAAGGCGATGGTGCGAGAACACATGATGAACGCGAATCGCGCCCCCATTCGAATTCTGGGCCTGGATCCCGGCCTGCGCCGCACCGGCTGGGGCGTGCTTTCGGTCGAGGGCTCGCGCATGAGCCACGTCGCTCACGGCGTCATCATGCCCGACGAAAAGGCCGATTTCGCCGACCGGCTGCTGCATCTGTTCGAAGGCATCACCGCGGTGATCGAGCAGCATCGCCCCGACGAGGCGGCGGTCGAGGAAGTGTTCCTCAACACCAACGCCCAGTCGACCCTGAAGCTGGGCCACGCCCGCGCCGCCGCCTTGATCGCCCCGGCCCGCGCCGGCTTGCTCGTGGCCGAGTATTCCACGCGCCTGGTCAAGAAGGCGGTGGTCGGGACGGGGGCGGCCGACAAGGCCCAGATCGGTTTCATGATCGCGCGCCTGTTGCCCACGGCGGGCAAGACCACGGCCGATTGCGCCGACGCGCTCGCCGTCGCCGTCACCCACGCCAACCTGCGTGTCGCCAATCGGAGGGTCGCATGATCGGCCGCCTGCGCGGGGCTGTCGCCGAGGTCGGCGAGGAAGAGGCCCTGATCGACGTCATGGGCGTCGGCTATCTGGTTCGCTGCGGTCACCGCACCCTCCAGCGCCTGCCGGCCCTTGGCGAGGAGACCCTGTTGCATATCGAGAGCCAGTGGAGCGAGAGCGCTGGCTTGAGGCTCTACGGCTTCCTCACCCGCGAGGATCGCCGCGCCTTCGTGCTGCTGCAGGCGATCCAGGGTGTGGGCCCCAAGGCGGCCATGGCGGTGCTGGACGTGCTGTCGCCGGCCGAGCTGGCCAGCGCGGTGGCGCGCGAAGACAAGGCCGCCGTCGGCCGCGCCAACGGTGTGGGGCCGAAGCTGGCCCTGCGCATCGTCACCGAGCTGAAGGACAAGCCGATCACCGACGGGCCGGTGCTGATGAGCGCCCCGACCTCGTCCGCGCCGTCCGCGCCCGCCAAGCCCGCCCCGACCGGCGACGCCGTCGCGGCCCTGATGGGCCTGGGCGTGGCCGAGGTGAACGCCCGCCGCGTGGTCGAGGCGGCCGCCGCCGAGCTGGGTGAAGAGGCGACGGTCCAGGCGCTGATCAAGGCGGGCCTCAAGGAGCTTGGGCGATGACCCGCGTCATCTCCGGCGAGCCCCAGCACGGCGACCTCGCGCCGGCCGACCGCGCCCTGCGGCCCCAGACCCTGGCCGAGTTCGTCGGTCAGGAGCAGGCCAAGGGCAATCTCCGCGTCTTCATCGAGGCCGCCAAGGGCCGGGGCGAGGCGCTGGATCATGTGCTGCTGTTCGGCCCGCCGGGCCTGGGCAAGACCACCCTGGCCCAGATCGTCGCCCGCGAGCTGGGGGTGAACTTCCGCGCCACCTCGGGGCCTGTGCTGAACAAGCCCGGCGATCTCGCGGCCATTCTGACCAATCTCGAAGCCAACGACGTCCTGTTCATCGACGAGATCCACCGCCTGTCTTCGAACGTTGAGGAGATCCTCTATCCGGCCATGGAGGACCATGTGCTGGACCTGGTGATCGGCGAGGGGCCCTCGGCGCGTTCGATCCGCATCGATCTTGCGCCCTTCACCCTGGTGGCGGCCACGACGCGGGCCGGGATGCTGGCCACGCCGCTGCGCGACCGCTTCGGCATTCCGATCCGCCTTGAATTCTATACCCCGGCCGAGCTGCGCCACGTGCTGCAGCACGCCGCCCGCAAGATGGGCGCGCCGCTGACCGACGACGGCGCCGATGAGATCGCCAAGCGGGCGCGGGGCACGCCGCGCGTCGCCGGTCGTCTTCTGCGCCGGGTCCGTGACTTCGCCACGGCTGACGGCGCGGATCGAATCGATCGCAAGGCCGCCGCCATGGCCCTGGCCCGGCTGGAGGTCGATGAGAGCGGCCTCGACAGCCTGGACCGCCGCTATCTGCGCGCCATGATCGAGAACTATGGCGGCGGGCCCGTGGGCGTCGAAACCATCGCCTACGCCATCGCCGAGGCCCGCGATGCGGTCGAGGACGTCATCGAGCCCTATCTGATGCAGCAGGGCTTCATCCAGCGTACGCCGCGCGGCCGAATGGCCTGCGGCAAGGCCTATCTGCATCTGGGTCTGACCCCGCCTGCCGCCCAGCCGGGGCAGGCGCAGGGGGCCTTGTTCGATGAAGGCTAGCAGCATGCGCCTGATCCGCTTGTTGACCGCCGGTCTCGCCGCTGTCGGCCTCGCCGTCTCCCTTGCGGCGATCAGCGCAGCCGGCGCGCCGCGCAACGCGCTGATCGTCCAGGCCCTCGCCGCCGGGCTGGCGACGGGCCTTGCGCTCGTCGTCGGGTGGCTTTGGAGGCGCGCCCGCTGGCGTCTCTGGGTGTTGATGGCCGCCTGTGGCCTGTCCTTGGTCCTGACGCTGATGAACGGCGTCTCGCTGGAGGGCGCCAAGCGCTGGGTGGCTTTGGGCCCGGTCCAGCTGCACACCGCATCCATCGCCTTGCCGTTCGCGGCCTTCGCCTTCGCCAGGGGCTTTGGCGACCGTCGCGTGGCGCCCATAGCAGCCCTGATCGCCCTGCTCTTGCTCTACCAACACGACGCGGCCTCGTCGCTGGCCTGGGCCCTGGCGCTGGCGGCGGCGGCGCTGGTCGAGCGGCCGCGTCAGGCGATTCCCTGGGCTTGCGTGGCCATCGCCGGTCTTCTGGCCTACGGCGCTTGGGTCGAACCCGACACCTTGCCGGCCGTGCCCTATGTCGAGGGTCTCTTGGATCAGACGTTCGCCGCCAATCCCGTGCTGGGCGTGCTGGCCGGGCTATTGATGATCAGCCTGCCCGCGCCGTTCCTTCTGGTCGCCCGCGCGCGGCCAGGGCGTCGCGCCGAAGCCCTGGCCCTGGCCGCCCTGTGGACCGGCTGGATCGCCGGGAACCTGTTTGGAAACTATCCTGCGCCTGTTCTAGGCTACGGCGCTGCGCCGATCCTGGCCTGGGGCCTGTCCCTGGGTCTGGTGCTCGGTAATTCCGTCGACCAGGACCCGCCTGCGCCATGATCGAGCCCACCGCCGGCGTCTTCGAGGGCCGCGAGCACCAGTTGCCGGTGCGAATCTACTACGAGGACACCGACTTCACCGGCATCGTCTATCACGCCAACTACCTGCGCTATCTGGAGCGGGGGCGCAGCGACTTCTTCCGGGTGGTGGGTATCTCGCACACCGAGCTCGCCAAGCAGGACACCGGTTTTGCGGTCATTCGCATGGAGCTGGACTTCAAGCGCGCCGCGCGGATCGACGACGCCTTGCTGGTGCGCACCCTGTTCGAGCGCGCCGAGGGGGTTCGACTGCACGTCCGCCAGACGATTACACGCGGCGATGAGGTGCTGTTCGAGGCCAAGGTGGTTGCGGTCTGTATCAGCCTGTCGGGAAGGCCGCGCCGACCGACGTCGGATATGCTGGCCAAGCTCTCACCCTGGCTGATCCCGACCGAGAGCTGAGCGATATCGATTTTCAGGATCGCTCAGCGATTGTCATAGTTTCACCCCAGCGCCGCTTCATGCCATACGGCGCTCTCCAGTCCTGATCAGACGACCCAACGGAGCCTATCCCGAATGGACGCCGCGGCCGCCGCCCCGAATTTCTCGTTCTTCGCCCTGTTCATGCAAGCCGACTGGGTCGTGAAGAGCGTCATGATCGGTCTGATCCTGGCCTCGCTGGGCTCTTGGGCCGTGATCCTGGACAAGCTGTTCCGCTTCCAGGCCCTGAACCGCGCCGCCGACCGCTTCGAAGAGCAGGTCAGCGGCGGCCGTTCGCTCGAGGATGTCGCGGGAGAAGCCGGCGCCAATCCCCGCCACGCTTTGCCGCGCATGCTCCAGGCGGCGCTGAAGGAGTGGCGAGACGCCAAGAGCAAGGGCGCGATGAGCGAAACCCAGGCCGGCTTCCTGATCGCCCGCATCGACCGCATTCTCGACACCCTGATCGCTCGCGAGACCACCAAGGTTGAGGAAGGTCTCGGCAGCCTGGCGATCGTCGCCACCGCCTCGCCGTTCATCGGCCTGTTCGGCACGGTGTGGGGCATCATGCACGCGTTCCAGAACATCGCGCTGTCGAAGAACACCTCGCTGGCCGTCGTGGCGCCGTCGATCGCCGAGGCGCTGTTCGCCACCGCCATCGGCCTGATCGCCGCCATCCCGGCCTATATCGCCTACAACAAGTTCTCGACCGACGCGGGCAAGTACGCCGGCCGCCTGGAGGGCTTCGCCGACGACCTGTCGACCGCGATCCAGCGTCGCCTGGCCGAGCGGGTCTGATCCGATGGCGATGTCCTCCAACGACGCCTTCGCGACGGGCGGGCGCCGGGGCCGTCGTCGCGGCCGCCGCTCGCGCGGGGCGCTGTCCGAAATCAACGTCACGCCGCTGGTCGACGTGATGCTGGTGCTGCTGATCATCTTCATGATCTCGGCGCCGCTGCTGACCGCCGGGGTTCCGCTGGAGCTGCCCAAGACCGAGGCCGCGGCCCTGCAGAACCAGGACGAGCCGATCACCGTGTCGATCCGCAAGGACGGCCAGATCTTCGTCGGCGAGACGCAGATCCCGTTCGAGAATCTGGCGCCGCGCATCGGCGCCATCGCCGGTGACGGCTATGACAAGCCGATCTTCGTGCGCGCCGACGGCGGCGCGACCTATGCGGTCGTGGCGCAGGTGATGGCGGGTCTGTCGAACGCCGGCTTCAACAAGATCAACCTGATCACCGAGACCGGCGGTCCTTCGACGGGCGCGGCCCCGCGCGACGCGCAGCCGGAAGGCGCGGCCGACCTGCGGCCTGCGCAGTAGGCGCGGCATGAGCGCTCGCCGCGAACAGACTCTGTCTCCGGCCCTGCTGGGCTCGATCGCCCTGCACGGCGCCGTGGCGGCGGTGATCGCGTTCGGCCTGCCGTGGAAACAGTCCAAGCCGATCACCATCGGCGAGTCGGTGCCGGTCACCATCGTCACCAATGGTCCGACCAATGTGCGGCCGGCCGAGGAGGCGCTGGAGGAACAGACCGCCCAGACCCCGGAGCCGACGCCCGAGGCGACGCCGCAGCCGCCTGCGCCGACGCCGGCCCCGACGCCGACGCCCGCCCCGGCTGCGCCGCCCAAGCCGGCGCCGGCCCCCAAGCCCACGCCTAAACCGACGCCCGCCAAGCCGACGCCGCAGAAGAAGGCGGACAACGACTTCTTCGCCTCGCTGGAAGCCTCGATCGCCAAGACCCAGAAGGCGACCGGCAAGCCCACCGCCAATGCGCCCAAGGGGCCCGCGCGGGCGGAGACCTCGGTCTCGGCCCGTCCGGCCATGGGCGCGGCCACCGGGCTCTCGGCCGCGGCCCTGGGTCGCTTGCAGGGCGAGGTGCAGGACCGCTGGAACCCGAACTGCGAGGTCGAAGGCGGCTCCAACGTCAACGTGCGGGTCGTGTTCGTGATCGGACCGGGTGGTCGGGTGGTCGGCCAGCCGGAGTCGCCCGGCACGTCCTCACCCGATCCCGTTGTGAAGGCCGCTTCGGACCGCGCCATCCGCGCGTTGTTCGCCGCCTCGCCGTTCGCTTACCTGCCGTCGGACCTGTACGGTCAGAAAATCGCCCTCAACTTCAATGCAAAACAGGCCTGTTCGCGTTGAGGCTTGAAAAGATGAACAAGGAGACCCCGATGCGCCTTAGAGCCTTGCTGCTGATGGTCGCCGCCCTGCTGAGCGGCGCGGCCTTCGTCACTCCGGCCGCCGCGCAGATCGAGGTCGACATCAACGCCGGCGCGGTCAAGCCGCTGCCCATCGCCATTCCGGTCTTTTCGGGCTCGACGCGCGGGGCCGAGATCGCCCAGGTCATCACCGGCAATCTTGAGCGCTCGGGGCTGTTCCAGCCGCTGAACGTGGCGGGCGTCCCCGACAAGCTGGCCGACGTGAACGTGCAGCCGCGCTTCCCCGACTGGCAGTCCACCGGCGCCCAAGCGCTGATCAACGGCCAGGTGACCGTGGGCGCCGACGGCGGCCTGCGCGTGGACTTCCGCCTGTGGGACGTGTTCAGCCAGCAACAGCTCCTGGGGCTGCAGTTCTCCTCAACGCCCGACAACTGGCGTCGCGTGGCGCACAAGATCAGCGACGCGGTCTATGAGCGCCTGACCGGCGAAAAGGGCTATTTCGACACCCGCGTGGCCTTCGTCGCTGAGAGCGGCCCCAAGTTGAACCGCATCAAGCGCCTGGCGATCATGGACCAGGACGGGGCAAACCCGCAGTATCTGACCGATGGCTCCTACATCGTGATGACGCCGCGCTTCTCGTCGACCAGCCAGGAACTGACCTATATGGCCCTGCGGCCGACCGGCTCGTCGATCTATCTGCTGAATCTGGAGACCAGTCGCCAGGAAACGGTCGGCAAGTTCCCGGGCATGGTGTTCGCGCCGCGCTTCTCGCCGGACGGCAGCAAGGTGGCCTTCTCGGTCGAGCGCAACGGCAACAGCGACATCTATGTGATGGATCTGCGCTCGCGCGCGACCACCCGGATCACGACGGATCCGGCCATCGACACCTCGCCGTCGTTCTCGCCGGACGGAACCAAGATCGTCTTCAACTCCGACCGAGGCGGTCAGGCCCAGATCTATGTGATGAACACGGACGGCTCTGGGGTGCGCCGCATTTCGTACGGCGGCGGACGCTACACCACGCCGGTGTGGAGTCCGCGCGGCGACTTCATCGCCTTCACCAAGCAGACGGGCGGCGAGTTCCACATCGGCGTCATGCGCGCTGACGGCGGCGATGAGCGCTTGCTAACCACCAGCTATCTGGACGAAGGGCCGACCTGGGCGCCGAACGGGCGGGTGCTGATGTTCTTCCGCGAGGGCGCGAGCGGTAATCCGCGGCTGTGGACCGTCGACATCACGGGGCGGATCCTGCGCCCTGCGGCCTACAGCGGTTCCGCCTCCGACCCTGCTTGGTCGCCCCTTCTGGACTAGGCTCAGGGCGGCCGCGCAACCTAAACTGGGCGGACGCGTTCCCGGCTAAGGACGGTCACGGCGGCGCTTATTCCCGCTGGAAGTGAATCTGCGTCATCTGACGAGCATCTGACATCATTGTGAGGCTTGGTCAGACATTTAGAGGGTCCATTCCAAGCTTTGCGCAGGTATGGATCAGGTCCAGAGTTTGTTGACTTGAGGAGAAACTGGATGAGCTTCGACACCCAGCGCGCCGTTAGACTGGCGCTCGTCGGCCTGGCCGCCGCCTCGCTCGCCGCCTGCGCTTCGCGTCCGAAGCCCGAACCCGTCGCGCCGCCGGCGCCGGCGCCGCAACCGACCCAGCCGACTCCTTACACCCCGCCGGCGCAGCCGCCGGTGTCGAGCGGCATCCTGCCCGGTTCGGTGCAGGACTTCGTCGTCAACATCGGCGACCGTGTCTATTTCGACACCGACGAGTATGTGATCCGCGCCGACGCCCAGCCGGTTCTGGCCGGTCAGGCCCAGTGGCTGAACCGCTATCCGAGCGTGCGCATCCGTATCGAAGGCAACGCCGACGAACGCGGCACGCGTGAGTACAACCTGGCTCTGGGCGCTCGCCGCGCCAACGCCGTGCGCGACTTCCTGATCGCCCAGGGCGTTTCGAGCGCGCGCATCGAGACGATCTCGTTCGGCAAGGAACGCCCGATCGATCCGGGTTCGAGCGAAGAAGCCTGGGCCAAGAACCGGAACGGCCGCACGGCCATCACGGACGGCGCTCGCTAAGACGCGTTCAGACAGGGCGGCTTCTCAAGCGGGAAGCCGCCCTAGTTTTGTCTCGGCTCTATCGGTAAATCACGGCCATGACGCTGAAATCCGCCCTGCTCGCCGTCCTGTTCGCTTCCACCGCCGCCGTCGCGGTGGCCCAGACGCCCTTGCCGCCGGCCGATCCGCTCGATGACCGCTCGGCCAAGCGCGTCGAGCGCATGGAGAAGGTCGTGCGCGAGCTGCGCTCGATCGTCTTCCAGGGTCGCGATACGGGCAAGCCGGTGGTGGTGCAGCCGGCCGAGACCGACGCGCAGATCGCGGCGCTGAATGAGCGCGTGTCCGACTTGGAGCAGACGCTCACCCGGCTGAACGGCCAGAACGAATCGACGAACTTCGAGCTGACCAAGGCCCAACGCGCCGCCGCCGACCAGAAGGCTCGCGCTGACGCGCTGGAGCAGCGGCTGGCCGCGATTGAGAGGACGCTGGCCGACCTGCAGGCGGCCGCGACCGCCCAGGCCGCACCGCCGCTGGCCGGAGATGTCCCGCCGCCGCCCGCGCCGCCCGCCGACCCGGCGGTCGCCTTCAAGCAAGCCAAGGATCTGCTGTTGGCGGGCGACTACGCCAATGCCGAGCAGGCCTTCGCAGCCTATGTGAACAATTACCCTGAGAGCGCCAGGACGCCGGAAGCTCGCTACTGGCTGGGTGAAACGCAGTTCGTGCGCGAGGCCTATACCGACGCCGCCGGCAACTACATCGGCGCGATCCGCGGCTGGCCGCAGACCAGCTGGGCTCCAGACGCGACCTTGAAGCTCGCCCGGTCGATGGTCGCGCTGAGAAAGACCACCGAAGCCTGCCGAACCCTCGACGAACTGGCCAAGCGTTACCCCAAGGCCCCCGCTCAGGTGAACTCGCGCGCGGCCTCGACCCGCGTCGCGGCCAAGTGCGCCTAGACCAGGTTCGAGCCGCTCTAGACCGGCGGCTCGATCCGGCGTCCCGTGCGCCGCTCGCGGTCGGGTTTTCCGGCGGCGGAGATTCGCTGTTCCTGCTAAAGACGGTTCTGGACTGGGCGCGTCCTCTGGACCGCCCGGTGCTGGCCCTGGTTGTTGACCACCAACTGCAGCCTCAAAGCACAGCCTGGACGGCGGAGGCGGTCGCCAAGGCGCGGGCGCTCGGCGCCGCCGCTCTTGGACTTACCTGGACGGACCGGAAGCCTCGCACAGGACTTCCCGCCGCCGCGCGACGGGCGCGTCATGCGCTCCTGGCCACCGCTGCGCGCGAGGCTGGAGCCCGGGTAATGATCCTTGGCCATACGGCCAGCGATCTCGCCGAGGGTGTGGCCATGCGCGCGGAGGGCTCCTCCGTGTCCAACCCTCGGGCGTGGGCGCCGTCGCCGGTTTGGCCCGAGGGGCGAGGGCTGTTCGTGCTCCGCCCGCTGCTGGCGCTGACGCGTGCGGAAATCCGGGAGGCGCTTACGCGGGAAGGTGAAACCTGGCTCGACGACCCGGCCAATCTCGACCTGCGCTACGCACGGGCGCGCGCTCGGGCCGCCGGGGCGCTCGCCCCGCCCCTTCCGCTGAGAGAGGCGCCGCCGCCGGAGGTGTTCGAGATTGATCCCGCCGGTGCGATCCGGCTGCCCCGGGATGTCGTTCCCGCCCACCTGGCGGCGGCCTTGCTCTGCGCCAGCGGCGCTGAGCGCCCCCCGAGGGGGGATCGCCTGGCGCGACTGGTCGAACGTCTAAGGTCGGGCGCGCGGTTTACCGCCACGCTGGCGGGCGCGCGGATCGAAGCCGATCAGGCGGTGCTGATCTGCCGCGACGCCGGCGAGGCCGCGCGCGGCGGACTGGCCCGACTTGATCTTGCTCCAGGGGCTTGCGGGGTGTGGGACGGTCGCTGGGAGGTTGTCGCGGGCAAGACCGCGCTCGCGGTCGTCGCACTGCGCGGGCGGACCTCCAGCTTGCTTGCCGAGCAGCGCGCCAGACTTTCGGCCATCGCGCCCGCCGTGCGCCCGTCGCTGCCCGTGCTGCTGAGCCTGGACGGTGACGCTCCGGGGGAGCTCGTGCTTGACGACCTGGAGCTTGAAGCCGATGGAGAAGCGCGCGTGCGTTCGCTCGTTCCAGATCGGTTCAAGGCTGCGGTCGGCCTTCTCGACCAAGAATCCGTGACCTGATGTCACGTCCGTGGCGCAAGCGCTCAAGACCCCCTATCTTGGATGGTCGAGACCCTATTCGCTGGGAAGACCCCACTCGCTAGGAAGACAAGGCGTATGAATTTCAGAAACCTGGCCATCTGGCTGGTGATCGTGGCGGTGCTGGGCGGCGTGTTTGTCGTCAGCCAGAACTCGCGCACGAAAAGCAGCAGCGAGATCAGCTATTCGCAGCTCCTCAAGGACGTTGACGCGGGCAAGATCAAGTCGGCCGAGATCGCCGGCCAAACGGTGCTGGCCAAAACCGCCGACAACAAGACCCTGACGGTCAACGCGCCGATGAACTCCGAGGAACTGGTCAACCGCATGGTGGCCAAGAACGCGGACGTGAAGTTCAAGAGCGGCTCGATCAGCTTCCTGGCCATCCTGGTGCAGCTGCTGCCGATCCTTCTGGTCGTCGGCGTCTGGCTGTTTCTGATGCGTCAGATGCAGGGTGGCGCTAAGGGCGCCATGGGCTTTGGCAAGTCCAAGGCGCGACTGCTGACCGAGAACAAGAACCGCATCACCTTCGAGGACGTCGCGGGCGTCGACGAGGCCAAGGAAGAACTGCAGGAGGTCGTCGACTTCCTGAAGGACCCGGCCAAGTTCCAGCGCCTGGGCGGCAAGATCCCCAAGGGCGCCCTGCTGGTGGGTCCTCCGGGTACGGGTAAGACCCTGATCGCCCGCGCGGTCGCGGGTGAAGCCGGCGTGCCGTTCTTCACCATCTCGGGTTCGGACTTCGTCGAAATGTTCGTCGGCGTCGGCGCCAGCCGCGTGCGCGACATGTTCGAGCAGGCCAAGAAGAACGCGCCCTGCATCATCTTCATCGACGAAATCGACGCGGTCGGTCGCCATCGTGGCGCGGGCCTGGGCGGCGGCAATGACGAGCGTGAGCAGACGCTGAACCAACTGCTGGTTGAGATGGACGGCTTCGAGGCCAATGAAGGCATCATCCTGATCGCCGCCACCAACCGTCCGGACGTCCTGGACCCCGCGCTGCTGCGCCCGGGCCGCTTCGACCGTCAGGTTGTGGTGCCCAATCCCGATGTCGCCGGCCGCGAGAAGATCATCCGCGTTCACATGAAGAACGTGCCGCTGGCCGCCGACGTCGACGTCAAGACGCTGGCGCGCGGCACCCCGGGCTTCTCGGGCGCGGATCTGGCCAACCTCGTCAACGAAGCCGCCCTGATGGCCGCCCGCAAGAACCGCCGCATGGTCACCATGCAGGACTTCGAGCAGGCCAAGGACAAGGTCATGATGGGCGCCGAGCGTCGCTCGATGGCCATGAACGAGGAAGAAAAGAAGCTGACGGCCTATCACGAGGGCGGTCACGCCATCGTGGCCCTGAACGTGCCGCTGGCCGATCCTGTCCACAAGGCCACCATCGTGCCGCGCGGCCGGGCTCTGGGCATGGTCATGCAGCTGCCGGAAGGCGACCGCTACTCGATGAAGTACCAGCAGATGACCAGCCGCCTGGCCATCATGATGGGCGGCCGCGTGGCCGAGGAGATCATCTTCGGCAAGGAGAACATCACCTCGGGCGCGTCCAGCGACATCAAGGCGGCCACGGATCTGGCCCGTAACATGGTCACCCGCTGGGGCTATTCCGACATCCTGGGCACGGTGGCCTACGGCGATAACCAGGACGAGGTTTTCCTGGGCCACTCGGTCGCCCGGACCCAGAACGTCTCGGAAGAGACGGCGCGTCTGATCGACAGCGAGGTCAAGCGTCTGGTGCAGTACGGCCTGGACGAGGCTCGCCGCATTCTGACCGAGAAGATCGACGACCTGCACACCCTGGGTAAGGCCCTGCTCGAGTACGAGACCCTGTCCGGCGAGGAGATCGCCGACATCCTCAAGGGCATCCCCCCCAAACGCGAAGAGGAAGAGGCGGCCACGGCGGTGATCGCGCCGTCCCTGGTGCCGCTGTCGCCGGGCGCGGGCGCCAGCGTCACCGCCTGACCCTCATCAAAGGTCTCAACGAAAAGCCGGCTCGAAAGGGCCGGCTTTTTTGTTCGTCAGATTTTTTCGCGACGCGCCGCAACCGGAAACCGCGAGGCCCGTTAAAGCTCGGCTGTGCCAATGCGGCTTCGGGGCTGTTCGATTGGATAACGTGTCCGCCAACCAGCCGAGGGGCTTGCCGGCCCGCCCTGATCCTCCGGCCTTCCTGGCGAGAATGGGGGATGCGGGGCTGGCCATCGCTGCGCATGACTGGTCCGAAACCCCGATAGGATTTCCCCAAGCCTGGCCGCCGGCGCTGAAGGTTGCGGCCGGCATGATGCTGGCCTCGCCCATCCCATCGTTCCTGGCTTGGGGTGACGAGGCGTTGCTGTTGCACAACGACGCCGCCCGCGCCCTGCTGGTCGCCCCGGGGTTGGGCGCGCGTTTCGACGACGTCTTCCCCATTCCCGCCGGCCTTCCGCTGCTGCGGCGCGCGCGCGCGGGCGAGAGCGTTGTCCAGGAATGTGTCGGCTTCACGCGCGACAACGGCGAGGCGGCCTGGTGTAACCTGATGTTCTCGCCGGTTTGCGGTGATGAGGGCCAGGTGCTGGGCGTCCTCGTTCTTTGCAACGATATTACCGAAAGGGTTCGGCAGGAGCGGGCCCACCGCGCTGACGAGCGTCGCTATCAGGCGCTCTTTGAGTCGATGGACGAGGGCTTCTGTGTCATCGAGTTCTTCGACGGGCCGCACGGGCCAGACAGCGACTACGTCCACATCATGGCCAACGCCGCCTACGAGCGGCACGCCGGCATTTTCAACGTCGTGGGTCAGACGCTTCGGGAGATAGTGCCTGAGGAGGCCGATGCATGGGTCGCCCGCTATGGCGCGGTGCTGCGGACTGGAGAGCCCATCCGCTTCGAGCAAGAGCTGGTGGCGACGGGCCGTCACCTGGAACTGGCGTCCTTTCGGATCGAGCCGCCCGAGTTGAAGCAGGTGGCGGTGCTGTTCCAGGACGTCACCGCCCGCAAGCGCGCCGAGGCGGATCTGCGCGGTCTCAACGAGACGCTCGAGAGCCGCATCGCCCAAGCCCTGGCCGAGCGGGAGCGCACGGAAGAGGCGCTGCGGCAGGCGCAGAAGATGGAGGCGGTAGGCCAGCTCACGGGCGGTCTCGCGCACGATTTCAACAATCTGTTGGCCGGCATTTCGGGTTCGTTCGAGATGATCGGCGCGCGCCTGGCGCAGGGGCGCGCCGGGGAGGTCGAGCGCTATCTGACGGCCGGCCAGGGCGCAGCGCGCCGGGCGGCGGCTCTGACCCATCGCCTTCTCGCCTTTTCGCGGCGCCAGACGCTTGCGCCACGCCCGATGGTCGTCAACAGGCTGCTGCCGGACTTCGTCGAGCTGGTCCGCCGGACGGTTGGACCGTCGATCGAGGTTGAGAACGCCGCGGCGACGGGGCTTTGGCTCACCCTCGTGGACGCCAACCAACTGGAGAACGCCCTCCTCAATCTCTGCATCAACGCCCGCGACGCGATGCCGGACGGGGGGAAGATCATGATCGAGACCAGCAACCGGTGGCTCGACGGACCGGCCGCGCGCGAACACGGGCTGGATCCTGGGCAGTATGTGTCGGTGAGTGTCAGCGACACCGGTACGGGCATCGACAAGGCGACGCTTGAGCGCGTCTTCGATCCTTTCTTCACCACCAAGCCGATCGGTCAGGGGACCGGTCTGGGCTTGTCGATGGTGTACGGCTTTGCCCGGCAGTCGAACGGCCATGTTCGGATCTATTCCGAGGTGGGCCACGGTACGACGGTTTGCCTCTATCTCCCCCGTCATCTGGGCGAGGAGGCGGTTGAGACCGGCGCGGCTGCGCCGTACGCGCCGCACGTCCAGGCCGACAAGACGGTTCTGGTTGTCGACGACGAGCCTACGGTGCGGATGCTGGTCGTCGACACCTTGTCCGAGCTTGGATACGCCTGTCTGGAGGCGCCCGATGGCGCGGCGGGTCTGAGAATCCTGCAGTCTGGTCGTCAGGTCGACCTGCTGATTACGGATGTTGGTCTCCCGGGCGGCCTGAACGGCCGTCAGGTCGCCGATGGCGCGCGGGCCCTCCTGCCGCGCCTCAAGGTGTTGTTCATCACCGGTTACGCCGAGAACGCCGTCCTGAACCACGGGCATATCGAGTACGGCATGGAGGTGCTGACCAAGCCCTTTGCGGTCAGCGACCTGACCGGGCGGGTCGACCGGATGCTGGGGGAGGCGTAAGGCTGGCGCCATGAGCACCGCCTTCCGGCCCCGGGTGATGGGGATCGTCAACGTCACGCCCGACAGCTTCTCTGACGGGGGCAAGTTTCTCGCGGCGCAGGATGGTGTCGAGCACGCGCGTCGCCTGATCGCCCAGGGCGCCGACATCCTGGACGTCGGCGGCGAAAGCACGCGTCCCGGCGCGGCGCCCGTGTCCGAGTTTGACGAGATCTTGCGGGTTGTTCCCCTCATCGAAGCGGTGCGGCGCGCCAGCGATGTTCCGGTGTCCATCGATACGATGAAGCCGGCGGTCGCGCGGGCCGCCGTCAAGGCCGGGGCGACGATGTGGAACGACGTCACCGCCCTGCGGTTCTCGCCCGACGCCCCGGAAGTCGCCGCCGAACTGGGCTGCGAGGTGGTCCTGATGCACATGCTGGGCGAGCCGGGCACGATGCAGGACGCGCCGCGCTATGACGATGTCGTGGCCGAGGTCGAGGCCTTCCTGCTGGCGCGGGCGTTTACGGCCATGGCCGCTGGGGTGGCCAAGGAGAAGATCTGGCTCGACCCGGGCATCGGCTTTGGCAAGACGCTGGCGCACAATCTCGCGCTGATCGCCGCCCTGCCGCGGTTCGTCGCTCTGGGCTATCCGATCCTGCTGGGCGCCAGCCGCAAGCGGTTCATCGCCGGGATCGACTCTTCGGCCCATGAAGCCTCCGACCGTCTTGGCGGCTCGATCGCCGCGCATCTTGCCGGCGCCGAGGCGGGCGTGGCGGCCGTGCGAGTCCACGATGTGCGCGAAACCGTCCAGGCGCTGGATGTGTTGCGGGCTATTCGTGGCGCCGGGCCGCCCCCTTAAGGCGCATCCAAGCGCCCTTTGTGCGCGTCCGATTCCCGCCTAAGAACGCTGCATGTCCCAAGCTCACAAAGGTCGCGTTCTCGTCATCGCCGGCTCTGATTCCGGTGGTGGCGCGGGGATCCAGGCCGACATCAAGACGATCACCGCGCTCGGCGGCTATGCGGCCACCGTGATCACCGCCGTCACGGTGCAGAACACCTTGGGCGTCACAGGCGTCCACCCGATCCCGCTGGACGTGATCGCCGCGCAGGCCAGAGCCGTGCTGGACGATATCGGGGCGGATGCGATCAAGACGGGCATGCTGGGCGATGCAGCGGTCGTCGAGATCGTCGCCCAGGCGTTGGACCACGCCGGCGGCGTTCCGGCCGTGGTGGATCCCGTCATGGTCGCTAAGGGAGGCGCTCCCCTGCTGGCGGCAGCGGCGATCGGCGCCGTGAAGAGCCTAATGATCCCGCGCGCGTTCCTGCTCACGCCCAATGCGCCTGAAGCTGCGGCGCTGACCGGCCTTGTCGTTGAGACCACCGAGGATCTGCGTCGCGCCGGCGAGGCCTTGCTCGCCCTCGGCGCCCGAGCGGTGTTGATGAAGGGCGGTCACGTGGCCGGCGAGCGCGTGGTTGACGTGCTGATGACGCCAGCGGGCGAGACCACCTTCGAAGGCGAGCGGATCGACACGCGCCATACGCATGGCACAGGCTGCACGCTCGCCTCGGCCTGCGCCGCCGGCTTGGCCAAGGGCCTGAAGCTCGAAGAAGCCGTCGCTCAGGCCTGGAACTATGTGCACGAGGCCATGCTGCGCGCGCCCGGCTTCGGCGCCGGCCACGGGCCCCTGGATCACGGCTGGACCCTGCGGACATGACCTCAAGTCTCGAAGAGCGGTTCGTCGAGATCGTACGGGGCGTCCCTACGACGATGCACGTCCTGAAGACGGTCCGTGAGCTGGATCTGCCGGACTGGATGATCTTCTCGGGCGCGGTTTACCAGCCGGTCTGGAACCACCTGACGGGCCGGGCGCCGGATTATGGCATCAAGGACTACGACGTCGCCTATCACGACGACAGAGACACCTCCTATGAGGCCGAGGACGTGGTGATCAAGCGCGTCGCCGCAGCGTTTGAGCCGCCCCTGCGGGATCTTGTCGAGGTCCGCAACCAAGCGCGTGTACACCTGTGGTTCGAGAAGAAGTTCGGCGCCGACGAGCCCTATCCGCCGCTCGAGGACAGCGCTGCGGCCCTCGAGCGCTTCGTGGCGACGGCCTTCTGCGTGGGCGTGCGCTTGGAGGCTGATGACCGTCTTCGGGTGTGGGCTCCGTTCGGACTGGAGGACCTGTTCGCCCTGCGCCTGCGTCCCAACCCCTTGCGGGTGAAAGGGGCGGGCGGCTGGGAGCGGACAACGGCGTCCGCCAAGGCGCGTTGGCCGGAAATCTCGATCGAGCCCTGAGCCTGGATTGTCACCGGGACAATAAAGGCTTTGCCGACCGTCTGCGCCGCGCATAACAGCGATGTCCATCGGATTTCGCCAGAGCTTTCGCCATGCGCCAGTGGACCATCGACGCCTTCGCTAGCGGCCCCTTCAAGGGCAATCCTGCCTGTGTGCTCGAACCTTTCGAGGCTTGGCCGTCGGCGGCGTGGATGCAGGCGCTCGCGGCTGAGAACAACCAGGCCGAGACGGCCTATCTGTTGAAGACCTCCGACCCCGCTCGTTTTGGCCTGCGCTGGTTTACGCCCACGAGGGAGGCGCCGCTCTGCGGTCACGCGACCTTGGCGGCGGCGCATACGCTGTTCCAGGAGTTGGGCGTGGACGTCCCGCTACTGACCTTCGACACCCTTTCGGGACCCTTGACCGTGCGGCGGATCGGCGAGGGTCTGGAGATGGATTTTCCCGCCGATCCTCCAAGCCGGTGCGCTACGCCCGAAGGTCTGGCTCTGGCGCTGGGCGTGACTCCGATCGAAGTCTGGGCGGGAGCTTATCTGATCGCGGTTCTGGAGAACGAGGCAAGCGTACGCGATCTGAAGCCGGACCTGGCGGCGCTCAAAGGGATCGGCAAGGAGGCCGGCGATGGGCCGGGCCAGACGGTCGTCGTCGCGCGGGCCGATCCTGATAAGCCATACGCCGTGGTCAGCCGCTTCTTCGCGCCGGCTGCCGGCATTCCCGAAGACCCTGCGACCGGCTCGGCTCACTGCATCCTGATGCCGCTCTATGGCGAAAAGCTAGGGGCTGGGGTCCTACAGTTCCATCAGGCCTATCCTGGTCGGGGCGGGGACCTGGAATGCGAAAGCCGCGGCGCGCGCGTCTTGCTGCGCGGCCGCGGCTTCACCGTCATCGAGAGCAAGCTGCGCGTCTTGCCGGCCTAACGTCACCAGCGGCGGTCGCCCCGATAGTCGCGGTCATGGCCATAGCCATAGCCGTAGTCGCGGTCATGGCGCTCGTAGCGGATCTGGGCGCTGATGCGGTCGAAGCGACGGTCGAGGTCGGCGCGCTCCCAACGGCTCAGGCCGTCGCGACGGTAACGGTGCTCCAAGCGGGCGGCCTCGCGCAACTCGGCGCGCAGGCGATAGGCCTCATGGCGGGTGAGCGTGCCGTTATACAGGCCCCGGTCGATACGGCGCTCCAGCCTGTCTTGGCGATCATTGATCGACTGGGCCGAGGCCGTAGCAGGAACGGTGGCGGCGGCCAGGGCCGAGACCGCAACGATCGGGATCAGGATCTTCTTCATCGGTTCGGTTCCTCTTTGAGTGTCTCCGTCGCTGCGGGGGCAAGCGACGTTGAGCCAAGAGAAACACGGCGAGCCTGAAGCGGTTCTGAGCCGCTCGTTATCCTGCGTTCATGTTGGATAGCGGCCTGTCGTCAGGCTCACGCGGCGCGCGAAAGCCGTGCGCCAGCCATCGCCGCCTCGATGGCGTCGTAGAGTTTGCTGACCTCGATAGGCTTGGCGACGTGGCCGTCCATCCCCGCGGACAGATACTCCTCGACCTGGTGAGTCAGGGCGTTCGCCGTGACCGCGATGATCGGGGTGCGCCGACGCATCTCTGCTTGTTCCGTCGCACGGATACTGCGGGCGGCCTCGAGGCCGTCCATCACCGGCATGTGGATATCCATCAGCACGACGTCAAAGTCGCCGGTCTTCCAGGCCTCGACGCACGCCGCGCCGTCATCGACCAGGGTGACATCGGCGTTCAGGGGGGCCAGGACCGCCGCCACCACCTTCTGATTGGTCGGGTTGTCGTCGGCCGCCAGGACCCTAAGGCGAGGCGGTTCGGCGGGGGGCGGCGCCATGATAGGATCGCCGTCATCGATATAGTGGACGTCGGTCAGCGTCTCCTCGCGCGGTAGCCCCACGAGGACGGTGAAGGTCGAGCCTCGGCCTTCGCGGCTTTGCACCTTGATAGAGCCGTTCATCATCGCCGCCAGCTCGCGGCAGATGGCCAGGCCCAGTCCCGAGCCTCCAAAGCGGCGCGTGGTCGTGCTGTCGGCCTGGACGAACTTGTCGAACAGGCGCGGCAGAATCTCAGGCGAGATCCCGATACCAGTGTCAGCGACATCGATACGCAGGCCCGAGCCGTCCTCAGCCGAGGCGAAGCGCACGGCGACCGCGCCGTCCAGGGTGAACTTGAGCGCGTTTGAAATCAGGTTGCCCAGGATTTGGCGCAGGCGATCGGCGTCGCCGCGCCACAGGCCCTGAGCTTCCGGCGCGACACCGACCTCGAAGGCCAGGCCCTTGGTCCGGGCCTGGGGTGCAAAGGTTTCGCGGATCGACTGCGCCAGCTGCGCGATGTCGAAGGGCCGATCCTGGATCTCCAGACGGCCGGCTTCGATCTTGGACAGGTCCAGCACGTCGTTCAGAACGCCCAGAAGCACCGCGCCTGACTCACGGATCACCGACAGGCGTTCGCGCTGGATATCGCTGAGCTGGTCCATCGCCATGACGTCGGCCATCGCCAACACGCCGTTGAGCGGCGTGCGAATCTCGTGGCTCATATTGGCCAGGAAGTGCGACTTCAGGACGTTGGCGGCGTTGGCGTCGTCACGCGCCTTGACCAGCTCGGCCATGGCGCCGCGCAGATCCTGGTCGTTGCATTCCAGGCGCGCCACCAGGTGGTTGAAGCTTGCGATGAGGCTGCGGAAGACGTCGTCGTCAGCGGTCTCGTCAAGAGCCTTGAAGCGTCCGCCGACGGCGGTTTCGTGCATGGCTTCGGAGAGTCGCTCCATGGGTTGGGCCAGGCGTCGGGCCAGGCTGTTGGCCAGAAGGATCGCCATGCCCGCCGCGCCGAAGAACAGCGCGCCCGTCAGCGCCAGGTCGCGCGCCAGAGTCTGGGCGAGGCCAGGGCGCTTGGCCACGAGCACCAGCCTGCCGACCGTCAGCGACGAGAGCTTGATCGGGCGCTGCAGTGTGTCGGCGTTGGAAGGATTGGCCTCACCGAGCTGAGCGACTGTGCGTCCCTGGGCGTCGATGATGCGGACCCCTGCGACGCCCGGCGCCTTGGCCACGGCTTCCAAGGCTCGATAGACGCCGACCATGTTGTGGTCCGCCAGCGGAGCCGCGGCCCCGGCGGCGGCCATCTGCACCAGCACCTCGTGGTTGGCGCGCGCCTCCTGGCGCGCCACGCTCCATTGCTGAAGCATGAAGCAAAGGCAGGCGGCCACGAGCGCGAGCACCGTCGTAGCCAGGGCCACACCGGCGATTCGCGCCTGCAGCGGCGCGTGGCTTGACACGTTATGGTTGCGGTTTTCGGACATCGCACCCAGCACTTCACTCTTGGCGAGAGTATGCCTGAATGTTCCTAACGCTTCGCTTCCATCCGAAAGGAGAGTTGCGCGACAAAACAACGCTAACGCACATTTTTGCGTTGCCTTCGCTTTAACATTTCGTTTACCTTTTTCATTAGTGTTTCATTAACTGGAGGCGGGCGTGGAAAAGGTTTTTGTTGCTCAACGCGTGGCGACCAAGTTGTTCGCGACGGAAGCGGCTGTTGACGCTGCGATGATCGAGGTTTCCGGCATGATGGCCGAGCTGATGCAGGCTCGTAAGGATCTGGGTCTTTCGGCCACGGTCGGCGACGCGGCTTGCTCGAAGGTCGCCGACGCGATCCAAGCCCTGGCGGCGGCCCGCAGCGCCCTCGTCGAGGCTCATAGCCAACTGGATGAAACGCGCCTGCGCGTTGGCATTCGCACTCGCATGGGTGGCCTGATCAAGGAAGAGCAGCTTCCGCCGCCGCAAGGCCTCCGTGAGGTTGTCTAAGTTTTCGTGATCGCACATTGCGATAGTTTAACACTCTAGGCCTCTAATCTCGGTTAGAGGCTTAGCTCTTATGTTCGCCCACCTTCAAATCCTCGTACTGACCGGTTGGCTTCTCCTGGCTGTAGCTTTTTTCACCGCTCGGCGGTGGGGAGGCGAGGCCGAAAGGCGAGGGGCGCTCTTAGTCCTTCTCGTAACCATAGGGTTCACCCTGTCGGGCTTTATCCCAGATACGAACACCGTGCGCGGGGTTTATCTGGCGCTCGATGGCGCGTTAGCCTTGGGGCTCTTGCTTCTCGCATTGCGCCATACGACCGCTTGGCTAGGTGTCGCAGTCCTATTGCAAGGTGTGCAGTTCAGCCTTCACGCCTACTACCTTGTCGCCAACAAGAGCTACGACAAGCTCTACGCCACCGTAAACAATCTAGTGACGCTCGGCGTTCTCTGCTGTCTGCTGGTCGGCGTCATCCTTGCCGCTCGTCGCGCGGACAAATAATTCCCTGCAGCGGGTGGTTTTCGCGCCTCCGCGACAAATCTCTCCTTGCAATTCCCCTCCAGACGCGGTTTCTCGCCGGCGGGCCACGCCCCCCCAACGGGGCGCAGTCCATCTGTAAGGATGGGAGACATCGCTATGACCACGACCCTCGCCAAGCCGGCGATCCGCCCGGCTCGCCCCGAGTTCTCTTCCGGACCTTGTGCCAAAAGGCCGGGCTGGACCCCCGAAAATCTTAGAAACGCCGTCCTGGGTCGCTCGCACCGCTCCAAGCTGGGCAAGGCGCGCCTGAAGGCCGCCATCGACCAGACGCGCGAAGTGCTGGAGGTCCCGGCCGACTTCCTGATCGGCATCGTCGCCGGTTCGGACACCGGCGCCGTCGAAATGGCGATGTGGTCGATGCTGGGCGCGCGCCCCGTGCAGCTGCTGGCCTTCGAGTCCTTCGGCAAGGATTGGGTCACGGACGTCACCAAGCAACTGAAGCTGCCCGACGTCGAGGTGCTGAGCGCCCCGTACGGCCAGCTGCCCGACACGTCCAAGGTCGATCCGGCCAAGGATCTGGTCTTCACCTGGAACGGCACGACCTCGGGCGTGCGCGTGCCCAACGCCGACTTCATCTCGGCCGAGCGTGAGGGCATCACCATCTGCGACGCCACCTCGGCGGCCTTCGCCCAGGATCTGGACTGGACCAAGCTCGATGTCGTGACCTTCTCCTGGCAGAAGGCGCTGGGCGGCGAGGGCGCGCACGGCGTCCTGATCCTGTCGCCGCGCGCTGTGGCCCGCCTGGAAAGCTACACGCCGGCCTGGCCGATGCCGAAGCTGTTCCGCATGACCAAGAACGGGAAGATCGCCGCCGACATCTTCGAAGGCGCGACCATCAACACCCCGTCGATGCTCTGCGTGGAAGACGCCCTGGACGCCCTGAAGTGGGCTTCGTCCATCGGCGGTCTGCAAGCCATGCAGGCCCGCGCCGACCAGAACCTGAAGGTCCTGGCTGACTGGGTCGCCAAGACCCCGTGGGTCGATTTCCTGGCCGCCACGCCGGAGATCCGCTCCAACACCTCGGTGTGCCTGAAGGTCGTCGATCCCGCGATCTGCGCCCTGCCGGAAGACGCCCAAGCCGACTTCGCCAAGAAGCTGGCCAGCCTGCTCGAGAAGGAGGGCGCGGCCCTCGACATCGGCGGCTATCGCGACGCTCCGGCCGGCCTGCGCATCTGGTGCGGCGCCACGGTCGAGGCTTCGGACCTCGAGGCCCTGACGCCCTGGCTCGACTGGGCCTTCGCCATCGTCTCGGCCGAACTGGCCGCCGCTTAAAGCCTTCTCCGCACAGCGGCTGAAATCCTCGTCCTTCGACAAGCTCAGGATGAGGATTTCAGACCCGCCCTTCAGTAGCCCTCATCCTGAGCCTGTCGAAGGACGAGGGCGGCTACCTGAAACTGGACACATCCCCATGACCGCTCCCCGCGTCCTCATCGCTGACAAGCTCAGCCCCGCCGCCGTCGAGATCTTCAAGAACCGCGGCCTCGACTTCGACATCAAGACCGGCCTGTCGAAGGACGAACTGATCGCCGTGATCGGCGACTATGACGGCATCGCCATCCGCTCGGGCGCCAAGCTCGACAAGGACGTCATCGCCGCCGCGAACAAACTGCGCGTTATCGCCCGTGCCGGCATCGGCGTGGACAATGTCGACATCCCGGCCGCCACGGCCAAGGGCATCGTCGTGATGAACACGCCCTTCGGCAACTCGATCACCACGGCCGAGCACGCCATCGCCATGATGTTCGCCCTGGCCCGCCAGATCCCCGCCGCCGATGTTTCCACCCAGGCCGGCAAGTGGGAGAAGAACCGCTTCATGGGTGTTGAGCTCTACGCCAAGACCCTGGGCCTGATCGGCGCCGGCAACATCGGCGGCATCGTCGCCGACCGCGCGCTGGGCCTGAAGATGAAGGTCGTGGCCTACGACCCCTTCCTGTCGCCCGAGCGGGCCGTCGAGATGGGCGTCGAGAAGGTCGAGCTGGAAGACCTCTTGGCCCGCGCCGACGTCATCACCCTGCACACCCCGCTGACCGACAAGACCCGCAACATCCTGTCGGCCGAGAACCTGGCCAAGACCAAGAAGGGCGTGATGATCGTCAACTGCGCCCGTGGCGGCCTGGTCGACGAGGCGGCCCTGCGCAAGCTGCTGGACGAGGGTCATGTCGGCGGCGCGGCCTTTGACGTGTTCACCGTTGAGCCGGCCAAGGAAAACCCGCTGTTCGGCAGCGACAAGGTCGTGGCTACCCCGCACCTGGGCGCCAGCACCAATGAAGCCCAGGAGAACGTCGCCCTGCAGGTCGCCGAGCAGGTTTCGGACTACCTCCTGACCGGCGCGGTGACCAACGCCCTGAACAGCCCGTCGATCACCGCCGAAGAAGCCCCCAAGCTAAAGCCGTTCGTGGCCCTGGCCGAGAAGATCGGCGCCTTCGCCGGCCAGATGGTCGACTTCGGCGTCAAGGCGATCGACATCGCGTATGAGGGCGAGGTTTCGAACCTCAACGTCAAGCCGATGACCTCGGCCGCCCTGGCCGGCGTGCTCAAGCCGATGCTGGCCGAGATCAACATGGTCTCCGCCCCGGCCATCGCCAAGGAGCGCGGCATCACCGTCTCGGAGAGCCGCCAGGAAGTCAGCCCCACCTATGACAGCCTGATGCGCGTGACCATCACCACCGAGAAGGGCAAGCGCGCCTTCGCCGGTACGGTGATCGCCGGCGCCCCGCGCATCGTCGAGGTCAAGGGCATGGAGCTGGACGCGGCCTTCTCGCCGGCCATGCTGTACGTCAACAACCTGGACAAGCCGGGCTTCATCGGCGCGCTGGGCATGCTGCTGGGCGAGGCGGGCGTCAACATCGCCACCTTCAACCTGGGCCGGGTTTCGGCCGACGAAGACGCCATCGCGCTGGTGGGCGTCGACCAGGCGCCGGACGCGGCCCTGCTGGCCAAGATCCAGGCGCTGCCGCACGTCAAGGAAGCGCGCGCGCTGACGTTCTGAGGTTTGTCTCCTTCTCCCCCTTGCGGGAGAAGGTGTCATCCGAAGGATGACGGATGAGGGGTTGCGCGGTATCGCCAGCGCGACCCCTCACCCGGCCCTTCGGGCCACCCTCTCCCGCAAGGGAAGAGGGATCATCCAAGGTCCCGAATGTCGCTGCTTGTCCCCCGCAAGATCCGCTGGCCTGGCCTTCTGGTCTTTATCGCTGCGGTCGCGTTCACGCTTTACGCAGCCCTCGCGCCGGGCGACGACACCACAGGCCTGATCCCCTGGGACAAGGCCAAGCACTTCATCGTCTTCTACGGCCTGACCTTCCTGGCGACGATGGCCCTGCCGCGCAGTCGCTGGTGGAAGATCGCGATCGTGCTGCTGGGTTTCGGTGTCGCCATCGAGATCCTGCAGGGCCTGCCGATCATCGGGCGCGACGCGGACGTGTTCGACATCGTCGCCGACGCTCTTGGTATCGGGTTCTTCTTTGGGCCGATCATGGTTCGTGACGGGCTGAACAGAGACTAGGCCCAGCGGGACCTAAAGAGATCGACCTCCCCGGCGAATGCCGGGGCCCAGATTCATTCTGGGAGCCTGCGGTGTCTGCGCCAAAGGCTGTAGTCGCCCCCGCGGACGTTCGTAGGTTCGATCTGGACCCCGGCATTCGCCGGGGAAGTCGGATGGCAAGGCGTCGGGTCCCTTAGAAGCTGTCCACCCGCACCTCCCACGGGCGGCTCAAGCCCACCGCCGCGTCCAATCCGCCGATCACCCAGCGCCGCGTGTCGGCAGGATCGATGACGGCGTCGATTTCCAGAGCCGCCGCCATGCTGGTGGCCTTGCCCGCCGCATAGAGCCGGGCGACCAGCTGGTCGTAGAGCGCCTTCTGTTTGACCGGATCGATCTCGGCTTCCAGCTCCTTGCGGTAGCCCAGCTTGACGGCGCCTTCCAGGCCCATGCCGCCGAACTCGCCCGTGGGCCAGGCGGCGATGAAGGCGGGGCTGTGGAAGCTACCGCCCGCCATGGCCTGAGCGCCCAGGCCGTAGCCCTTACGCGTGACGATCGTGAACAGGGGCGAACGCAGCTTGGCGCCGGCGATGAACTGACGGCTGACCCGGCGCACGGCGGCGGCGTCCTCGCTGTCGGGCCCCACCATGAAGCCGGGCGTGTCGCACAGGCTCAGGACCGGCAGGGCGAAGGCGTCGCACAGTTGCAGGAAGCGGGCGGCCTTCTCGGCGCCCTCACAGTCGATGGCCCCGCCCAGATGGCGCGGGTCGTTGGCGATCAGGCCCAAGGGGCGGCCTTCGATCCGGATCAGGCCCGTGACCATGCCGGCCGCGAAACCGCCGCGCAGTTCGAGGAAGGAGCCTTCGTCGACGAGGCCGGCGATCAGCGCGCGGACGTCGTAGACCCGCAGGCGGTTCTCCGGGATCGCGTGGCGCAGGCGCCGCTGGTCAGGCGCGGTCCAGGTCGATAGCGTTCCTTGGAAGTAGGACAGCGCCTGCTTGGCCAGCCGCGTGGCGTCAGCCTCGTCATCGGCCAGGATGTCGATGACGCCGTTCTTCCACTGATGAGCCGCCGGCCCGATCTGCTCGGGACGAAAGACGCCCAGGCCGCCGCCCTCGATCATGGCCGGACCGCCCATGCCGAGGTTGCTGTCGCGGGTGGCGATTATGATCTCTGAAAGGCCCGCGATGGCGGCGTTGCCGGCGAAGCAGCGGCCCGCGACGATGGCGATCTTGGGAACCAGGCCCGACAGCTGGGCGAAGCTGCGGAAGGTCGGCACGTCCAGGCCCGCCACGGCCGTGGTGTCGGTGTCGCCCGGACGCCCGCCACCGCCCTCGGCGAACCAGACCACCGGCAGCTTCTGGTCGGCGATCAGCGCCATCAGCCGGTCGGACTTGCGATGGTTCATCGCGCCTTGGGTGCCGGCCAGCACGGTGAAGTCATAGGCCAGCGCCGCCGTGCGCGCCTTTTCGGGCGGGAACAGCGCGCCGTTGACCGTCCCGATGCCGGTGATCAGTCCGTCGGCGGGTGTGTTGGCGATCAGGTCCTCGGTCGAGCGCCGTCTTTTCTGGGCGGCGATGGCCAGCGCGCCGTATTCCAGGAAGCTGCCGGGATCGACCAGATCGTCGATGTTCTCGCGCGCGGTGCGGTGGCCGGTCTTGCGCCGCTTGGCGACCGCCTCGGGGCGCGCTTCGTCCAGGGTGTGGCGATGGCGGGCGACCACCTCGGCGAGGTCCGGGCGAAGGGCGTCCAGGTCTTGTTCGACGGTCTCCCCGTCGAGTGCGCCCTCGACCTCCGCCGGCTCCAGGAAGACCAGCGGCTGGCCCTCGGCGACGGTCTGGCCGCCCTGGATGGCGATCTTGACCACCCGCCCGCCGGCGCTGGCGCAGACCAGGTGCTCCATCTTCATCGCCTCCAGCACCGCTAGGGCCTGACCCGGACGGACGAGGTCACCTTCGCGGATCGTGATGGCGCCGACCGTGGCCGCCAGCGGCGCAATGACAGGCTCGGCGCCCGCCAGGGCCTCGAAGTGCGTGACGCTCGCCGTGGTCTCGGGCGTCAGGCGCTGGGCCTCGGCCGCCAGGGTCTCGGCATGCTGGGCGATGAAGGTCGTTGTGACCTCGCCGGTTACGGCGGTCGGATGGGCCAGAATGGCGCGGACCAGCGGCGCGGTGGTCGCCACGCCGGCGACCTTCAGCTCGGCCAAGGCGCGGTCCAGCCGGCTGGAAGCCTCGCCGGGCGTCCGTCCTCTGACGATCACCTTGGCCAGTAGGCTGTCATAGGCCGCGCCAATGGTGAGCCCCGCTGAGACGCCTGCATCGACGCGCACGCCGGGGCCGCCCGGCGGCGTCCAGGCGCTCAAGGTCCCGGTCGACGGGCGCACCTGACCGTCGGCGGTCAGGGTCTCGGCGTTGATCCGCGCCTGGATGGCCACGCCGAACGGCGGCGGGGTGTTGGTCAGCTCCAGCTCGCCCAGGCGGTGACCCGCCGCCAGATCGAACTGCAGCCGCACGAGGTCCAGGCCCGTGACCTCCTCGGTCACCGTGTGCTCGACCTGCAGACGCGGATTGACCTCGATGAAGAAGGCCTCGCCCCCCAAGGGCGAATGCGGATCGGCGTCGACCAGAAACTCGACGGTCGCCAGCCCCCGATAGCCGGCGCACAGGCGCTCGGACCAGCCGGCGAGGGCGGCGCGCAGGTTGTCGGGCAGGGCGGCGGGCGCGATCTCGACCAGCTTCTGGTTGCGCCGCTGCAGCGAGCAGTCGCGATCGCCCAGGGCCAGCACCTGATCGCCGTCGCCGACGATCTGCACCTCGATATGGCGGGCGCGCTCGATCAGCTTTTCCGCATAGAGACCGCCGTCGCCGAACGCGGCCAGGGCTTCGCGTTCGCAGGCGGCGAAGGCGGCGTCCAGTTCGCCGGGGTCGAGCACCATGCGCATGCCACGTCCGCCGCCGCCGGCCCGGGCCTTCAGCATGATCGCCCCATGCTCGGCCTGGAAGGCGCGGGCGGCCTCCAGGGTGATCGCGCCGGTTCCGGGGATCAGCGGCAGGCCGCGCTCGGCGGCCAGGGCGCGGGCGGCGGCCTTGTCGCCGAAGGTCGTCAGGTGCTCGGGCGAGGGGCCGATGAAGACGATCCCGACCTCGGCGCAGGCCCGGGCCAGGGCCGGGTTCTCCGACAGGAAGCCATAGCCGGGATGCAGAGCGTCGCAGCCCTGCGCCTTGGCGGCGGCCACCACGGCGGCGATGTCGAGATAGGCCCGCGCCCCCGCGCCCGGCAGGGCGACGGCGCGATCAGCAGCGCCGACATGCGGGCTTTGCGCGTCGTCGGTGGCGTACACGGCCACGCTCTCGAGCCCCGTCTCGGCCGCCGCGCGGGCGATCCGGACCGCGATCTCGCCCCGGTTGGCGATCAGAACTCGGGAGAGGGACATGACGCTTCCTGCGGGGCTTCATACGGCCGTTTGAGACACTTTGGCCGGTCTGGCGCGACTCTCCAAGCCTTGACTCTCCAGCTCAGGAAGATCAGAACAAAGGTAGAACATGGAGTTGGGAATGGCCGGATCGCGCGAGGCGCGTCTTGCGGCCCTGAGAGGCCGGATCGCCGCGATGGAAGCGGGGACTCGGACTCCGACTCCGGTGCTGTCGTTCGGAGAGCCGGTGATCGACGGGTGCTTTCCGGGCGGTGGTCTGCCGCTGGCCAGCTGGCATGAGGTGACCGGTGCGGGGCTGGAGGGCGAAACCGGCGCCGCGCCCGCCGCCTTTGTCGCCCAGATGGTCCGTAGGCTGACGGAATGCAAGGGCGGGGCGGTGGTCTGGGTGGCGCGACGGGCCGATCTCTTCGCGCCAGGCCTGCTTGGCTTGGGGTTTCCGGCGGGGCGGCTGATCCAGGTTCGGGCCCGCGATGAGGCTGAAACCCTGTCGCTGCTGGAGGACGCACTGTCGACCCAAGGCGTCGCCGCCGCCGTGGCCGAGGCCGAGGCGCCGGATCTGACCGCCGGGCGCCGCCTGCAACTGGCCTGCGAGAAGCGCGGCGGTTTTGGCGTGGTGCTGCACCGCCGCCCCTACGGGGGACAAGCAGGGGGCAAGCCAAGGCTCGTCTCCGGTTCGGCGTCGTTCAGTCGCTGGCGGATCGCGCCGGCTCCCAGCGGCCCGCCGCCGGACGATATCGGGCTGGGTCCGCCGCGATGGCGGGTCGAACTCGAGCGCTGCCGGGGCGGGCGTCCCGGCGGCTGGATCTTGCAAGCTCAGGAGGCCGGCCATGGCCCGCATCCTTTCCGTCTGGTGTCCCAACTGGCCGATCACGACGTGGCGGCGACGGAGGCCGTGCGGCGCGTCGGGTAAACCATCCTCCCCCCAAGGGGGAGGAGGCCGCAGGCCGGAGGGGGAAGAGGCAGGATCAGCGGGACTTCCCCCTCCGTCGCCTACGGCGACACCTCCCCCGCTGGGGGGAGGGTCTTTTGAAGCTCCCTTCGCCCTCCTTGTCTCCGAACGCGGAACCCGACGCCTCGCCGCCATCGATGATCAGGCGCGCTCTCTGGGTCTCTACCCCGGTCAGAAGGCCGCCGACGCCCTGGCGCTGGTCCCGAACCTCGTCACGGCCGACCATGATCCGGCGGCGGACCATGCGGCGCTGGAGGCGCTGTGCGACTGGTGCGTCCGCTTCTCGCCGGCGGTGGCGATCGACGGTGACGATGGCCTGTTCCTGGACATCACTGGGACCGACCACCTGTGGGGCGGCGAAGCGGCCATGCTGGTCGATCTGGTGTCGCGGCTGGCGCGGTGGGGCGTCCCCGCGCGGGCGGCGATCGCCGACACGGCCGGCGCGGCCTGGGCCCTGGCGCGGTTCGGGCCCGACCTCGCCATCGCGCCGCCGGGGGAGCAGAGGGCCTCGATCGCGACCCTTCCCGTCGCAGCCTTGCGCCTGGGCGAAGCCGCCGAAGCCCAGCTGCCCCGCCTGGGCCTGCACCGTGTGGGACAGGTTCTGGCCCTGCCCCGGGCGCAATTGGCCAAGCGGTTCGGACTGGCGGCGGTCCTGCACCTGGACCAGGCCTTGGGCGCGGCCAGCGAGGCCCTGACCTTCCGCCGTCCCGCCTCGCCGTGGTTTGACCGACTGGCTTTCTTCGAGCCGATCAGCGCGCCTGAGGACCTGGCCCGGGTGGCGGCCGACGCCCTGGCTCTGATCTGCGCCCGGCTGGAGGCCGAGGGGCGCGGCGCCAAGCGTTTCGAGGTGGTCTTCCACCGCCTGGACGGGCGCGCTTTTCCGGTGCGCGTGGGATTGGCGCGGATCGGCCGTGACGCCCAGCGACTGGCCAGGCTGGTCAAGCCCAAGCTGGACGTGGTCGATCCGGGCTTCGGGATCGAGGTGGTGACGGTCCACGCCTCAGCGGTGGAGCCGATGGCGGCGGCTCAGGCGCGTCTCGACGCGGACGCTGCGGCCAGCGCCGACGAGACGCTGGCGCCGTTGATCGATCGCCTGGTCAACCGGTTGGGCGAGAACCGAGTTTGGCGCGCTGACCCGTTCGAGAGCCATGTGCCCGAGCGTTCGGTCGTACGCGTGGGGCCTCTGGATCCGCCGCCGGCGGCGCGGTGGGACCCTGACCGGCCAAGGCCGGTGCGGCTGTTCAAGCGGCCAGAGGTGATCGTCGCGATCGCCGCCGAGTTGCCCGACTATCCGCCGCGCCTGTTCACCTGGCGGGGGCGTTCCCATCGCGTCCGGCGGGCCGAGGGACCCGAGCGGATCGGCCAGGAATGGTGGCGGGCCGGGGTGGAGAAGGGACAAACCGGTCCGGGCAAGGTGCGTGACTATTATCGGGTGGAGGACGACGCCGGCGGCCGCTTCTGGATCTTCCGTCAGGGCCTCTATGGCGGCGAGGACGCGCCGAAATGGTGGATCCATGGCCTGTTCGGTTAGGGGGCTCAAATCCTCCCCCCATGGGGGAGGCGGCGCGAAGCGTCGGAGGGGGGAGGGGCAAGGCCTAAAGGCTTCCCCCTCCGTCGGCTACGCCGACACCTCCCCCGCAAGGGGGAGGATCTAACATGCGCCTTCCCGCCTATGCCGAACTGCAGGCGACCACCAACTTCTCGTTCCTGCGTGGCGCATCGCACGCCGAGGAACTGGCGCTCACAGCTGAGGCGCTGGGGCTGACGGCGATCGGCATTGTCGACCGCAACAGCCTGGCGGGCGTGGTACGGGCCTGGACGGCGGCCAAGCGACGATCGATCCGTATACTGACCGGTTGCCGTCTGGACTTCATGGACGGTACGCCAAGTCTGCTCTGCTATCCTACCGATCGTGAGGCGTTCGGCCGCCTGACCCGGCTACTCACCGTGGGGCAATTACGGGCCGAAAAGGGCGAGTGCTACCTGACCTGGGCGGATTTTCTGGATCATGCTGAGGGGCAGTTGGGGCTGATCGTTCCGCCCAGGGTCCTGGATGACAGGTTCGAACGGGACCTGAACCGCATGGCCGGCGACCTGCGGGGACGGTCTTGGCTGGCGGCCAGTCGAGCCTATGCCGCACGCGATCTTCAGCGCCTGGCGCGGCTGGAGAGCCTCGGTCGCACCTCCGGCGCGCCGATGGTCGCCACCAATGACGTGCTCTATCACGGTCCGGAACGGCGTCCGCTGCAGGACGTGATCAGCTGCGTGCGCGAGCATTGCTCGATCCAGGAGGCGGGCTTTCGACTGGAGGCCAACGCCGAGCGCCACATCAAGTCTCCTGAGGAGATGGCGCGCCTGTTCGACCGCTGGCCCCGCGCGGTCGAGCGGACGCTCGAGATCGTCGAGCGCATCGGCTTCGACCTGAAGGACATCCGCGAGCAGTACCCGGACGAACCGGTGCCGCCCGGCAAGACGGCGATGCAGCACCTGACCGACCTGACCTGGAAGGGCGCAGCCTGGCGCTATCCGAACGGGGTCAGCGCCAAGGTCACCGCCCAGATCCAGGAGGAGCTGCGGCTGATCGAGAAGATGGACTATCCCAACTACTTTATCACCGTGCACGACATCGTGCGCGAGGCTCGGCGCATGGACATCCTGTGCCAGGGGCGGGGCTCGGCGGCCAATTCCTCGGTCTGTTTCTGCCTGGGCGTGACGGCGATCGACCCCACCGAGCACCGCCTGCTGTTCACCCGCTTCATTTCTGAGAACCGGGGCGAGCCGCCCGACATCGACGTCGACTTCGAGCATGACCGACGCGAGGAGGTGATGCAGTACGTGTTCCGCCGCTATGGTCGCGACTACGCCGCCATCTGCGGGACTGTGATCCACTATCGGCCGCGCAGCGCCATCCGGGATGTCGGCAAGGCGCTCGGCCTGACCGAGGACGTCACCAGCCTGCTGGCCGGCACGGTCTGGGGCAGCTGGGGCGACGGCCTGCCTGAGGAGCATCTGCGCAAGGCGGGGCTGGACCCCGAAGCGCCCGAGATCGCCCGCGCGGTCGGGCTTGCGAACGACCTCATCGGTTTTCCGCGTCACCTCTCGCAGCATGTCGGCGGCTTTGTCCTGACCAAGCGCCGCTTGGACGAGACCGTACCGATCGGCAAGGCGGCGATGAAGGACCGGACCTTCATCGAATGGGACAAGGACGACATCGACAGCCTGGGCCTGATGAAGGTCGATATCCTGGCGCTGGGCATGCTGCACGCCATCCAGCGGGCCATGACGATGCTGCGCGAAGATCATGGCCTGGACTGGCTGAAGGACCTGGCCGACATCCCCAAGGAGGTTCCGGGCGTCTACGACATGCTCTGTGCGGCCGATAGCGTGGGCGTGTTCCAGGTCGAGAGCCGCGCCCAGATGTCGATGCTGCCGAGGCTGCGTCCGCGCGAGTTCTACGATCTGGTCATCCAGGTGGCGATCGTGCGTCCCGGGCCGATCCAAGGCGACATGGTCCATCCCTACCTGAAGAGACGGAACGGCGAGGAGCCGGTCGAGTGGCCCAAGCCCTCGCCCGAGCATGGACCGCCCGACGAACTGCAGGAGATTCTGGGCAAGACCTTTGGCGTGCCACTCTTCCAGGAGCAGGCCATGAGCCTGGCCATCGAGGCGGCCAAGGTCACGCCCGACGAGGCCGATGGTCTGCGCAAGGCCATGGCCACGTTCCGCAATCTGGGCTCGCCAGACGCCTATCGTCACAAGTTCATCGAAGGGATGGTCGGGCGCGGCTATGAGCGCGCCTTCGCCGAGCGCTGCTTCAAGCAGATCGAGGGCTTCAGCCACTATGGCTTTCCCGAGAGCCACGCGGCCAGCTTCGCCAAGCTGGTCTATGTCTCGGCCTGGATCAAATGGGCTTGGCCCGACGTGTTCTGCGCGGCGCTCATCAACGCCCAGCCTATGGGCTTCTACCAGCCGGCCCAGCTGGTGCGGGACGCGCGGGAGCATGGGGTCGAGGTGCTGCCCCCGGATATTCTGGCCAGCGACTGGGACTGCACCCTGGCGCCGGTCAGCACGGGCTTCCGCGCGCCTCCCGTTCGTCACGACAAGGTCGCCTGCCAGGAGACGCGGCCGCGCTGGAAGGCGGTGCGGCTGGGCTTTCGCCAGATCAAGGGTCTGCGGGAGACGCTCGACATCCCGCCGCTGTTGAAGGCCAGGGCCGAGGGCGCGCGCACGCCGGCGGAGTTCGCCCAGGGCGGTGTGCCGCAGAAGGCGCTGGAACTGCTGGCCGAAGCCGACGCCTTCGCCTCGGTGGGGCTCAGCCGTCGCGAGGCCCTATGGGCGGTCAAAGGCTTGAAGGGCGAGCACAAGGCCCCGATCCAGGCGCCGCTGCTGGCGGGCCTGCCGCTGTTCGAAGAGCGGGTGGCTTTGCCGGCCATGGCCGCGACCCAGGAGGTGGCCGAGGACTATCGCACCACCAGCCTCTCCTTGAAGGCCCATCCGATCGGCTTCTATCGATCTAGGCTGGCCGCCTGGGGCGTGGTTCCGGCCGAGCGACTGCTGTCATTGAAGGACGGCGCCAGGGTGTCGGTGGCGGGCCTTGTGTTGATCCGCCAGCGGCCCGGCACGGCCAAGGGCGTGGTGTTCGTCACCCTTGAGGACGAGACGGGCGTGGCCAATGCGGTGGTCTGGAAAGACCGGTTCGACGCGGCCCGCAACGTGGTGATGACCGCCTCGTTCCTGATCGTCCACGGGCGGGTGCAGCGGGCCGATAACGTGATCCACGTGGTGGCCGAACGCTTCACCGACCTGTCGGCGGAACTCTCCAGCCTGCGCGACGAGCCGGGCGCGCCCGCGCCGCGCATACGCCAGAAGGTGTCGGGCCGCCTTCTACGCAGTCGCGATTTTCACTGAGGCAAGCGGGGGAAACGCCTGTGCGGCGCTTCCCCCTTTCGAGCCTGCTAGAGCGTGGCCATGTCGATCACGAAGCGATAGCGCACGTCGCTCTTCTGCATGCGCTGGTAGGCCGCGTTGATCTGGTCGATCGAGATCACCTCGATGTCGGCGACGATGTTCTTCTCGCCGCAGAAGTCGAGCATCTCCTGCGTCTCCTTGATCGAGCCGATCATCGAGCCCGCCAGGGTGCGACGGCCGGGGATCAGGGCGAAGGCGTTGAGCTGGGCCGGTTCTTCCGGCGCGCCGACCAGCACCATGGTTCCGTCGACCTTCAGCAGCGCTAGGTACGCGCCCCAGTCCAGCGGCGCCGAGACGGTGCAGATGATCAGGTCGAAGGTGTCGGCCAGGGTCTCGAAGGTCTTGGGATCATTGGTGGCGTAGTAGTGGTCCGCGCCCAGGCGCAGGCCGTCGTCCTTCTTGGACAGCGTCTGGCTGAGAACCGTGACTTCCGCGCCCATGGCGTGGGCCAGCTTGACGCCCATGTGGCCCAGGCCGCCCATGCCCAGGATCGCCACCTTCTTGCCGGGACCGGCGTTCCAGTGGCGAAGTGGGGAGTAAAGCGTGATGCCGGCGCACAGCAGCGGCGCGGCGGCGTCCAGCGGCAGGTGCTCGGGGATCGACAGGACGTAGTCGTCCTTGACCACGATGTGGTCGGAATAGCCGCCATAGGTCGGCGTCTCCCAACCGGGCTCGAAGCCGCTGTAGGTCAGCACCAGGCCCGGCTGGTACTGCTCGCGGTCGAGGTCGCGCGTGGCCTTGCAGGTCACGCAGCTGTCGACGAAGCAGCCGACACCGACATGGTCGCCTTCCTTGAAGCGGGTGACGTTCGCGCCGACGGCGGTGACGACGCCGGCGATCTCGTGGCCAGGTACGATCGGATAGACGCTCTGACCCCAGCCGTTGTCGACCATGTGAATATCGGAGTGGCAGACCCCGCAGTACTTGATGGCGATGACGACGTCGTCGGGATTGGGGTCGCGACGGTCGAACGTGAAGGGCCCAAGCGGCGCGCCCGCGGCGGGCGCCGCGTAGCCTTTGGCGATGGCCATTGGAGGAGTCCTAAATTTTGGGAGCGCGATCGGGGAGGGATCACTGGCCGCGATATGCCACGCAGACCGCCGACGGCGTTAGGCTGATCCTGCAAGTCTCTTGCACGATCCTGCAAAGTCGGCGCGGCCTTGGTTTCCTCTCGCTCGGTTCCCACCTAGGACGATCGTATCCGAAGCCAGGAAAATGAAGGCCTTGAGACCTGCCACCCCTTCCGACGTCTATGACCAGATCGCTGCGCTAGTCGCCCGGTACGCCAGGGAGGAGACGCCCCAGTCGATCATCGAAGGGGTGTTTCTGACGCGTCGCTGCGCGCCGACCCAGCCGCTCCACGCCGACCAGCGCCCGTCGTTCTGGCTGGTGGCCCAAGGGCGCAAATGTCTGACCGTGGGCGGGGAAGCGCTGGAATATGGCGTGGGCGATTGCCTCCTGGTGGCGCTGGATCTGCCGGTGATCTCTAGGGTGGTTGAGGCCAGCGAAGCCCATCCGCATCTCTGCGTCGGCATGGAGATCAACATCCCGCGTCTGGTTGACCTGATCGGTCGCCTTCCCGACGGCGCGACATCTGCCACGGGCGGGATCAGCGGCGCGGCGGTCACGGCGGCGTCGCCCGACTTGCTGGACGCCACCTTGCGGATGTTGCGACTTCTAGAGCGCCCTGACGACATCGCCGCGATGGCGCCCTTGATCGAGCAGGAGGTTCTTTATCGCCTGCTGACGGGCCCTCACGGCGCTCGACTGATCAACATCGCGATGGTCGAGGGGGCGGGGCAGAAGGTTGCGCGGGCCGCCGCGTGGTTACGCAGCCATTTCGCTCAGCCGCTTCGCATTGGGGTGTTGGCCGAGGCGGTGGGCATGAGCGAGTCGTCACTGCACCACCACTTCAAGGCCGTCACCAACATGACGCCGATGCAGTACCAGAAACAGCTACGACTGCATGAGGCGCGCCGCCTCATGCTGGCCGAGGGTTTAGATGTCGGCGCGGCGGGCTTCGCGGTCGGCTATCAAAGTCCGTCCCAGTTCAGCCGGGAGTATCGTCGCTTCTACGGAGTCCCGCCCTCACGGGACCTGGAGTCGCTGCTGGCGCCGGTCGCGGCATGAGGCAAGGGCTCAGGACGCCCGGATCTTGACCACCTTGGACGGACCGACTTGGCGCAGGTCCTCCACCAGTTCGAAGAGCCGCGCGCGGACGCCGGCCTCGTCGCCGACCTCGGCCAGGGCGTCCAGTTCGGCGAGGCGCTCGTCGGCGATGACGGGAGCGGGCGCCAGACGAACCGCTTCCATGATGCCGGGCGCCTTCAGGCGCGCCACCTCGTTCACGTCGACGAGCGTCTCCGTCAGTTTCTCGCCGGGGCGCAGGCCCGTGATCTGGATGTCGATATCGCGCCCGGGCGTCAGGCCCTGCAGCTCGATCATCCGCCGGGCCAGGTCGATGATCTTCACCGGCTCGCCCATCTCCAGGGTCAGCACACCAGCCTCGGGTTCGGAGGCGATCATCGACAGGGCCACGGCCCGGAGCACAAGCTGCACCGCCTCCGGAATGGTCATGAAATAGCGCTCGACCTCGGCATGGGTCAGGGTGATCGGCCCGCCCCGGGCGATCTGGCTCTTGAAGATCGGGACGACCGAGCCGGCCGAGCCCAGCACATTGCCAAAGCGCACGATGCTGACCCGCATGTCGCCGCCGCCGCCATACTGGCGGGCGACAGCCTCGGCCACCCGCTTGGCGGCTCCCATGACGCTGGTCGGCGCGACGGCCTTGTCCGTCGAGATCAAGGCGAGATGCGCCGCGCCACAGGCCTTGGCGGCGATGGCCACGTTGCGGGTGCCCAGCACATTGGTGCGGACGCCCTCGCAGGGGTGGTTCTCCACCAGCGTGACATGCTTCAGCGCCGCGGCGTGGAAGATGATGTCCGGCTTCATCTCCGTGAAGACGCGCTGGACGCGGGCGGCGTCGCGGACGTCGCAGAGCGCCTCACGACGCGAGAGGAGAGGGTGCCGTTCGGCGATCTCGCGCTCGATGTGGAACAGGTTGTATTCGGAGGCGTCGACCATGGTCAGATGGGCGCATCCGCTGGCGGCGATCTGGCGGCAGAGCTCGGAACCGATGCTGCCCCCCGCGCCTGTCACCAGCACCCGTCGGCCGGACACCAGCGCGCGAACCGGCTCTGGATCCAGTCGGACAGGCGGTCGGCTCAAGAGTTCCTCGATGCTGATCTCGCGCAGCTGGGGGGTGTTCGCCGCCGCGCCCATCTCGACCACGCCGTGGCGGCGCAGCAGGCGCACGCCTTCCGTCTTCAGGCGGCCCAGACGCTCGGCCCCGAAGGTGCTCATCGCGCTGTCGGTGAGGAACAGGATCGCGGCCGGCGAGAGGCCGCTGTCGCGCAGACGGGCCAGCACGCTGTCGAAATCGGCGATCGAGCCCAGAACGCAGACGCCACGCAGTTCATCGCCGGTCTCGCGGTCGAGCGGCGAGACCACGCCGATCGGGGCGTAACGTTCGCCAAGGCCGGCCGGCGCGCGCAGGAAGGCCTCGGCCTCGGAAGCCGAGCCGATGATCAGCAGACGCGGCAGCGCCGGATGCATCGAGGCGGGGCCAAGGCGCAGCACCGAATCGAGCAGCATTCGCTCATGCAGGCTCCGCCGGATCACCCGCAGCGCCGACAGCAGCGCCGCCTGGATCAGGGCCGCGCCGGCCACGGTGCGCAGGCCACCGTCGATGCCTGGATGGGTCAGGCGGGTAATGACCAGGAACGCCGCCGCCGTCAGGACGGCCGAGCGGAGGAGGCGCAGGTGGTCGGTGGCCGAGACGAAGCGCCACGGGGCCCGCTCCACCCGGAAAGCCAGCTCCACGATGAACGCTGCGAGGCCGTACAGGGTCGCCTGAAGCAGCGTGTCCCGCGTGAACGGCATGTCGATGACGAGATAGCGACCGGCCAGCAGGGCCACGAAGGCCAGCAGAACGTGGGTCGCGATCTTTCCTGCATGCCCCATGAAACGAACCTCTGAAGCGGTGAAGGTCGGGTCACGCCCGGCGAACTCAGATCCGGGCTTAGCACGTCAATTCTATGCCGTCGCGGTTTCAGCCGCGCCGGAGCGGCAGAACATCGACAACCGCGCCCGCCGCCGCAGGGGGCGCGCCGGGCCGTCGCCGTAGCAGAGCATCGGCGCGCGCGAACACGCTGACCAGAGAGGAATCCTGATCGGGGAAGGGGCTCGCGACGACTCGCCCGTCCGGATCCGTCGACAGCGCCGCGCGCATCCAATGCTCCCGCGGTCCGCCCGCCGGAAGCGGGGCGGCCAAGCCCGCGGGAATGAGGCGGATATCCGGCGCCGCGCCCGTGAGCGCCGCCAGCAGAGGCCGCAGGAAGAGTTCCGCGCACACCAGCGCCGAGGCCGGGTTTCCTGGCAGACCCACCACGCGGCGACCGTCCGGCAACCGCCCGCTCCAGGTCGGCTTGCCGGGGCGTACGGCGACCGTCTCGACCGAAAGCGCAAGGCCCAGCGTTCGGAGCGCGGGTTTGACCAGGTCGTGGTCGCCGACCGAGGCGCCGCCGATCGTGACGATGACGTCGACGGGCGCGGGCGCAACGGTGCAGGCGATCGCCTGGGCGTCGTCGCCCTGCGAGGAAAGTCGGATCGCCTCACCGCCCCAGGCCTCGATCAGCGCCACGAGGCTGTAGGAGCCGCTCTCGAAAATCTGGTCGGGCCGGGGCGATGCGCCGGGCGGCGCGAGTTCGTCGCCGGTGGCCAAGATCGCGACGCGCGGACGTCGCGCGACCGACACCTCGGCGCGTCCCGCCGCGGCGATGAGGGAAAGGCGCCAGGGGTCGATGACAACGCCTTCCGGGAGAAGCGTGTCGCCATCCTTGAAATCGCCGCCGGCCGCCCGGACGTTGCCGCGAGGATCAGGGCCGGCGTCGAAGCGGACCTGGTCGCCCTCGCGGGTCGCTTCTTCCTGGATGATGACGAGATCGGCTTCCGCCGGCACAGGCGCGCCGGTGAAAATTCGCACCGCTTCTCCGGAGGCGATGGGGTGAGTGTAGGCGGCGCCGGCCGCGCTTTCGCCGACGATCCGGAAGGTCGCCCCAGGGGCGTAGTCAGAACGTCGGATCGCCCAGCCGTCCATGGCCGAAGCTGCGAAAGGCGGTTGCGCGCGGCCAGCCACCACGGGCTCGGCGAGCGTTCGGCCAAGGCTCTCCGCCAAGGGCGCGGTTTCAACGCCGAGGCGTGACGCGCCATCGAGCATGCGGCGGCGGGCTTCCTCGACGGTCAGGTTTCTCAAGTTTGCAGAGGGCGAGTCGGCCATTCGAAAACCCTAGCCGATCTCGCTGTAATGGTGAGGCCCCAGATCGGGCGAGCGCCGAGAGTATCTCTCGATCCGCCCGAACCCGCTTGGCCCCATCCTGCGGAGGCGACTCTAGCCGACGAAAGCCCGCTCGATCACGAAGTCGCCCGGTTCGGCGTTGGAGCCTTCCTTGAGCCCCTGGGCTTCGAGCAGGGCGGCGGTGTCCTTGATCATCGCCATCGAGCCGCACAGCATGGCGCGGTCGTTCTCGGGATCGAACCTGTCGCCTTCGATCCCGAGGTCCTGGAACAGCTTGCCGCTGGTGATCAGGTCGGTGAAGCGGCCCTGGCGCTCGAACGCTTCACGCGTCACGGTCGGATAATAGGTCAGCTGGGCGCGCGCCTCGTCGCCCACCAGCGGATCGTCGAAGATCTCCTGCGTGAAGAGATCGCGATAGGCCAGCTCCTTAACCTCGCGCACGCCGTGCGCGACGATCACGCGCTCGAAGCGGCTATAGGCGTCCGGATCGCGCGCCACCGACAGCCAGGGGGCCAGACCCGTGCCGGTGCCGAACAGGAACAGACGCTTGCCGGGGCGAACCGCGTCCAGCACCAGGGTGCCCGTCGGCTTCTTGCCCAGAAGGATCTCATCGCCCTCCTGGATCAGTTGCAGGCGCGACGTCAGCGGGCCGTCCGGAACCTTGATCGAGAAGAACTCCAGCTCTTCGGCGAACGAGGGCGAGCCGATCGAATAGGCGCGCAGGATCGGCTTTTTCTCGCCGAGCTCTTCGCGCGGCGGCAGGCCGATCATCACGAACTCGCCCGACCGGAAGCGGAAGCTGGCCGGTCGCGTGATGGCGAAGCTGAACAGGCGGTCGGTCCAGTGTTTCACCCACAGCACCTTCTCGACGAAGTACGGGGCTTCCTTCACGGGAGCGGCGGCGGACGCGGTGGCCGTCATCTGAACTCTTCGTATCTCTGACGCGCAGGGCGCGAAAAAAGGCGGTCGCCCCCTGAAGGCGCGGAATGAAGCCGCCCTGGGGCCCTTTGGTGGTGCTTGTCTCATGTGTGAAAGCCCGTCGCGATGTCAACGCCGGTTGTCTAATGCCGCCTCGCGAAAAACTCCTGCCAGGCGGGCGCGCGCTCCTGCGGCGCGTAAGAGGCCGTGAAGTATTGCTCAGCGCAGAACCTTAAAAGGAAAAGTCTGCGAACAGTTGTTTGGTCTCGTGGCCAATCTGCTCGCCGTGAAAGATTATTTCATCCGAAACGCTCTGTATGCTGAAATCGTGTCTCTGACATCGCGGGTGATGCTGCGAGTTTTTCGCATTGCGAAAACGAGCGGACTAAGTTTTCGAAAAAGGCAAAATTGTGATTGCCGCACCCTGAAACCAGGCGCAGACTTCAAGTTGCTTCGTTCGCGAAGCCAACGATACGGAGGAACGTATGCGGGTTTGGTTCACAGGGGCCGCCGCGGCGGCCAGTCTGGTAGCGTTTGGTTTGGCCGGTTGTAGTGACAGTGGCGCGAAGTCGAAGGTCGCGCAGGCTCAGCAAGTCATCGTGGAGGCGACGCCCGTTACGGCGTCAGGCTGTGTGCGGCCCGTCGAGAATACCAACTGTCTCGTCGTGAAGGGACGCGGGGGCGGGTATTACGACATCAGTACGGCCAGCCCCGCGCCCGACCTCAGCAAGGGGGTCGCGATCTCCCTGCAGGGCAAGGATATGGGCAAGAACACCCAGTGCGGGCGTCAGTTGACGGACGTACGGTGGTCGTATCTCGGCATCCAGTGCGGAACGTCGGTTCCCGCCAGCAGCGCGACAACGACCAAGGACGACAAGACCAAGGTCGACAAGGCCGGCTAGCCTTGCCGGATTGGTCCTAGCTTTCGCCGGAGCCCGGATCCGTCCGGGTCTTCGGCGAGCAGACGCTGTCTGCCGATCCCGGCGGCTCAGTCGCCGGGCAAGGCGCTTGGCCCGCGCGGGCGGGGCGCGTGGTCTCGTGCTCAACCTCGCGATTCGAGGCGCGGCCTTCGGTGGGCGGGTTTGATAAGCTCGGCATGGACCCACAACGCCCGGCGTGCGTCTTTGATCCCGCCCAGCCGTTCAAACAGGGCTGCGCAGCAAGGTTCCGGGCCTCAAAAGCGGCAATCCTCCGCGCCCCGCTTGCCGGGCGAGTGCGACCCTGCTAAATGGCGCGGCTCTGGCGACAGAGACAGGCGCGCCGAGGCTTGAAAGCTTCCGGCGCGCTGTCTGTCTCCGGATGTCCGTCAGCCCGAAAGGGCGGTCGGTCCGCAGGAGTGTAGCTCAGCTGGTAGAGCATCGGTCTCCAAAACCGAGGGCCGGGGGTTCGAGTCCCTCCACTCCTGCCACTATATGTTTCCGACGGGTCGGTGTTTCGACCCGATCGTTTTGGCCACCGGGTCGCTCGCCGATCCGGGTCATCTAGAAAGTCGTGAGCCTCAAGAGCATGGCCAGGAAACCGGGATCCAGCCCGTCCGCGATGAAAAACCGCGCCGCCAAGACGGCTGCGGCGATGGCGCCCGCCGGCGCTGGCGCGACAGCCGCCGCCGCTCCGGCCCCGAAGAAGCGCACCAACCCTCTGCAGTTCTTCCGTGAAGTGCGCGCCGAGGCCCGCAAGATCACCTGGACCACCCGCAAGGAGACCTGGATCACCTCGGTGATGGTCTTCATCATGGTGGTGCTGGCTTCGCTGTTCTTCACCGCCGTGGACGGCGGCATTGGCTTCGCTATCAACCAGCTGCTCAAGCTGGCGACCGCGGGATAAGATAAAGACGATGAGCACCGAGACCGCGTCCAACCCGAACCACAAGTGGTACATCGTCCACGCCTACTCGAACTTCGAGAAGAAGGTGGCCGAGAGCATCCGCGAGCAGGCCAAGAACCAGGGCCTGGAGGAGAACTTCTCCGAGATCCTCGTGCCGACCGAGGATGTCGTCGAGATCCGTCGCGGCCGGAAGGTCAACGCCGAGCGTAAGTTCTTCCCGGGCTACGTCCTGGTGAAGATGAACCTCTCGGACGAGGCCTACCACCTGATCAAGAACACGCCGAAGGTCACGGGCTTCCTGGGCAGCGGCTCCAAGCCGATGCCGGTCTCCGAAAAGGAAGTCCAGCGCATCATCGGCACGATCGAGGAAGGCGTCGCGGCCCCCAAGGCTGTGGTGCTGTACGAAGTCGGCGAGAACGTCCGCGTCACCGACGGCCCGTTCGCCAGCTTCAATGGCTCGGTCGAGTATGTCGACGAGGAAAAGGCCCGCCTGCGCGTCACCGTCTCGATCTTCGGCCGCGCCACCCCGGTGGAGCTGGAATACAATCAGGTCGAAAAGATCGCCTGACGCGCTTCAGGCCTGCTGAAATCGAAAGCCCCACGTCGGTCCGGCGCGGGGCTTTTGTTTTGGCCGTCAGCTCGCGCTCTACTGCGCCAGAAGCTTGGCCAGATCCGCCTTCCAGAACTTCGCCGCCGTATGGGTGCCGTGGCCCCGGGTCTCAGTCGATGCGGGGATCAGCACGAAGCGCGCCTTGGGCATGCGCTTGACCAACGACTCGGCCAGACCCAGCTCCGGCGGGTTGATGAAGTCATCCGCCGAGTTCACCCACAAGACCGGCACGTTGATCTTCTCAAGGCCCCCGGCGAGGGGTCGTAGGTCCGCGAAGCGTCGATGTAGTAGAGCGCGTCATTGGCGTCGATCGCGCCGATCCGGGCGTTGAACGCCTGGTCCAGCGCCTTGTCGGTCGCCTCGCGGGTCGGATACTGCGCCTGCTGAGCCAGCGGGTTGGCGCCGGCCAGGATCAGCAGATCGGTGAGGGTGCGCAGCCCGGCCGTGGGCTGGGTGCTGTAGTTCCCTTCCTTCCAGGCCGGGTCGGCGCGAATGGCGTCCATCGCCATCTTGCGCCACATGCGATTGCGGCCGGCGAGGGGGACGGCGTTGCACGCGAACGGCGCCAGGCGCTCGGCGAAGCCGGGATAGGTCTGCCCCCAGACAAAAGCGTGCATACAGCCCATCGACGTGCCGAGGATCAGCTTCAGGCGCTTCACGCCCAGGCCCTCGACCAGCAGTCTATGCTGCAGGGCGACCATGTCGTCATAGTCATAGCGCGGGAACGCCATGCGCAGGCCGTCGCTCGGCTTGGATGATCCGCCATGCCCGATATTGTCGGGCATGATCACGTAGGTTTTTGCCAGATCCAGCGGCTGACCAGGCCCAAACAGTTCGTCGGCGAACAGCGGCGACAGGAAGTTCTTCCCCGAGCCGCCGGTGCCGTGCAGCAGCATGACGGCGTTGTCGATCTCGCCTTGCGCATTCCGATGCGGGGTTCCAGCGGTCGTGTAGCGCATGCGCGCTTCGGACAGGCGTTCCCCCGACTTGAACGCTACATCCTTGAAGACGAGGTCGCCTTCGGTCGTGGGCCAGGGCGCGGCTCGCGCGGCGTCGGGCGCGGCGATCGATGCGGCGGCGGAGAGGGCCAGGGCGGCGAGGAGGGCGCGGATCATGGCCTGACGGTATCGGCCTCAAGGGATGCGTCAAGAAAAGCGGGCGCGTCAGCGACGGGCGTCTTGCGCCTTCTTCAGCTCCAGATACCTCGTGGCGCGGGACTCCAGATCCTTGGCCCTGCGCATTTCGTCGGCCACGGACTTTCGCTCGCGACCCAGCCCGTCCTGCTGCGCGCCGAGCACGAAGGGAATCTCCTTCATCGTGCCCGGATGATCCTTGCTGCGATGATCCACGCCCGGCCCCATCGGAGCGTCCTGATAGCGGCGATAGGCCTCTTGGGCCGCGGCCTGGGCGTCGAGCGCCCGGCGCTTGCCGGCGTCCATGCCCGACAGCGGATCGCCCTTGGCCTTGGCCGCGCCGAACTGCTCGTCGCAGCGTTCGCGCTCGCGGCGGTTCAGGCCCACCGCGTCGGCGTTGACGCAGCCCGTGACGCTGCCACGCAAGGCGGTGCGCAGGTCGCCGGCGCTGTCGCCCGGCAAGGGGGCGGGGCGAATGGCGACGCCAGGTCGCGCCAAGGCGGACGCCGGAACCTCCAGGCTTGGCGTCCCCGCCGGCGCCGGCCGGACAGGCGTGCGCACTGTGAAGGGCAGGGGGGATGCGGGAATGGCGGTCGTCGTCGAAGACGGGCGCGGCCTTGGCGCCTCGCGCTCGACCCGCCGCTGCAGTTCCAGCGTCATGGTCGGCAGTGCGTCTTCCGCGAAGGTGTCAAGCAGGGGCGGCGGGGGCAGGGCCAGCCACGCCAGCAGGGCGCCGTGCAACAGCAGTGAGCCGGCGATGATCGTCGCTCGGCGTCGCCGCTCGACGCTGCCCTCCATGCTGACGCTCACCTGAACTCCCGGCCCTCTCGACGGGGCGCGCCCCGCCATCCCAAATGGCGTTCCGCGCAACCAAGGCAAGCGGGACCATCCCCCCATCACGCTACACCGCTGGACGTGGCGAAAACGCGGCCTAGATTTGGGCCTTAAGAGGGCGTTAACCGACGCGGGAACAGGCGGTTGACGCTGGCCCACTTCGCGAGTAAATACCGCGCTCTTTTTCGAGGCGGTCGTTCGCGTCCGTCCTGATGAGCTTGCGTTCCTTCCGGGCTTTCGGGTCCGAAGGGATCTTGAACCCGCCGGTGTGCTTCCCGCGCTCCGGCGAGTTTCGTGTTTATCGGGTCTCTTAGCCGAGCCTTGAAAAGCCGAAAAACAAAGACAAGGACCTGAAGCGCCCCGGCCGAAAGGCACACGCTTCCATCAGAGCAGAGACTTAATGCCTACCATTAACCAGCTCATCCGTAAGCCGCGCTCTCCGAAGCCGGTGCGGAACAAGGTGCCCGCCCTGAAGGGCTGCCCGCAGCGTCGCGGCGTTTGCACCCGCGTTTACACCACGACCCCGAAGAAGCCGAACTCGGCTCTGCGTAAGGTCGCCAAGGTCCGTCTGACCACCGGCATCGAAGCCGTGTGCTACATCCCGGGCGAAGGCCACAACCTGCAGGAGCACTCGGTGGTGCTCATCCGCGGCGGCCGCGTCAAGGACTTGCCCGGCGTCCGTTATCACATCCTGCGCGGCGTCCTCGACACCCAAGGTGTCAAGGATCGTAAGCAGCGTCGTTCGCTCTACGGCGCCAAGCGTCCGAAGTAAGGAATAGAAGAAGATGTCCCGCCGCCGTCGCGCCGAGAAACGCCAAGTCCTGCCGGATCCCAAGTTTGGGGATCTGGTTGTCACGAAGTTCATGAACTACGTGATGTACGAGGGCAAAAAAGCCGTCGCCGAAAACATCATCTATGGTGCTTTCGACATCCTGGAAGCCAAGCGCAAGGACCAAGGTCCGCTTGAAACCTTCCACTCCGCTCTGGACAACGTCGCTCCGGCGATCGAAGTCCGGTCGCGTCGCGTTGGCGGCGCCACCTACCAAGTGCCGGTTGAAGTCCGTCCGGACCGTCGCCGCGCCCTGGCCATCCGTTGGCTGGTGACCGCCGCTCGCAAGCGCGGTGAGAACACCATGACCGAAAAGCTGGCCGGCGAGCTGCTCGACGCCTCGAACAACCGCGGCACCGCCGTGAAGAAGCGCGAAGACACCCACAAGATGGCCGAGGCCAACCGGGCGTTCTCGCACTACCGCTGGTAACCTTTCTTACCAGCACTCTTTCAGGCGCGGGCGGTTTGAGATAAACCGCCCGCGCCGCACGTTTAATCCCGGTCGTGTCCGTCCAGGGCCGCCCCGTTTCGCAGAGCGATCGCTATGCCCCGCACGCATAAAATCGAAGACTACCGCAACTTCGGCATCATGGCCCACATCGACGCGGGCAAGACGACGACGACCGAGCGGATCCTTTATTACACCGGTAAGTCGCACAAGATCGGTGAAGTCCACGATGGCGCCGCCACCATGGACTGGATGGAGCAGGAGCAAGAGCGCGGCATCACGATCACGTCGGCCGCGACGACCGCTTTCTGGAACGAAAAGCGCCTGAACATCATCGACACCCCCGGGCACGTCGACTTCACCATCGAAGTCGAGCGCAGCTTGCGCGTTCTCGACGGCGCCGTGACGGTGCTGGACGGTAACGCCGGCGTCGAGCCGCAGACCGAAACCGTCTGGCGCCAGGCCGACAAGTACAAGGTTCCGCGGATCGTGTTCGTCAACAAGATGGACAAGATCGGCGCTGACTTCGACAAGTCGGTCGAGTCGATCCGCGACCGTCTGGGCGCCAAGGCCGTTCCGATCCAATTCCCGATCGGCGCCGAGTCGAACCTGAAGGGTCTCGTCGACCTGGTCCGCATGAAGGCCGTGGTCTGGGACAATGACGGTCTGGGCGCGTCGTACCGCGACGAAGAAATCCCGGCCGACCTGATGGACAAGGCCGTCGAGGCCCGCGCCTACCTGGTCGAAAACGCCGTCGAACTCGACGACGACGCCATGGAAGCCTATCTGGGCGGCGAAGAGCCCTCGATCGAGACGATCAAGAAGTGCATCCGTAAGGCCGTGCTGACCGGCGCCTTCTATCCGATCCTCTGCGGCTCGGCCTTCAAGAACAAGGGCGTCCAGCCCCTGCTCGACGCGGTCGTCGACTACCTGCCGTCGCCGGTCGACATTCCGCCGACCAAGGGCATCGACTTCAAGACCGAAGAAGAGACCACCCGTCTGGCCTCGGACGAAGAGCCGCTGTCGGTTCTGGCGTTCAAGATCATGGACGACCCCTTCGTCGGTTCGCTGACCTTCTGCCGCATCTACTCGGGCAAGATGGAAACCGGCATGTCGCTGCTGAACTCGACGCGCGACAAGCGCGAGCGCGTCGGCCGCATGCTGCTGATGCACTCCAACAACCGCGAAGACATCAAGGAAGCCTATGCCGGCGACATCGTCGCCCTGGCTGGCCTGAAGGAAACCCGCACGGGCGACACCCTGTGCGATCCGCTGAAGTCGCCGGTCATCCTGGAGCGCATGGAGTTCCCGGCCCCGGTTATCGAAATCGCCGTCGAACCCAAGTCGAAGGCTGACCAGGAGAAGCTGGGCGTCGCCCTGCAGAAGCTGGCCGCCGAAGATCCGTCCTTCACCGTCTCGACCGACTTCGAAAGCGGCCAGACGATCCTGAAGGGCATGGGCGAACTGCACCTGGACATCAAGATCGACATCCTGAAGCGGACCTACAAGGTCGAAGCCAACATCGGCGCGCCGCAGGTTGCCTATCGTGAATCGCTGGGCCGCAAGGTCGACATCGACTACACGCACAAGAAGCAGACCGGTGGTACGGGCCAGTTCGCCCGCGTCATGATCACCTTCGAACCGGGCGAGCCGGGTTCGGGCTTCGTGTTCGAAAGCGCGATCGTCGGCGGCGCGGTGCCGAAGGAATACATCCCCGGCGTCCAGAAGGGCCTGGAATCGGTCAAGGACAGCGGCCTGCTGGCCGGCTTCCCGCTGATCGACTTCAAGGCGACCCTGACGGACGGCAAGTACCACGACGTCGACTCGTCGGTCCTGGCCTTCGAAATCGCCTCGCGCGCCGCCTTCAAGGAGCTGCGCGAAAAGGGCGCTCCGAAGCTGCTCGAGCCGATCATGAAGGTCGAGGTCGTGACGCCGGAAGAATATCTGGGCTCGGTCATCGGCGACCTGAACAGCCGCCGTGGCATGATCCAGGGTCAAGACATGCGCGGCAACGCGACTGTCGTGAACGCCTACGTCCCGCTGGCCAACATGTTCGGTTACGTGAACACCCTGCGGGGCATGTCGCAAGGCCGCGCTCAGTTCAGCATGGTCTACGACCACTACGATCCGGTGCCGCAACACGTCGCCGACGAAGTGATCAAGAAGTACGCCTAACCCTTTTCCCTCGGGAGAAGGAGCTGGTGAGAATTGGGAAGGGGCCTCTTTGGTCCCTTCCAGCCCACCCCAGAAGTTCAACCAATTAAAGGCCCCTCTGGGGTCCTGGAGCTAAGAAGATGGCCAAGGAAAAGTTCGAACGTACTAAGCCGCACTGCAACATCGGCACCATTGGTCACGTTGACCATGGCAAGACGACGCTGACCGCCGCGATCACGATGACGCTGGCGAAGTCGGGCGGCGCGACTGCCAAGAAGTACGACGAAATCGACGCGGCGCCGGAAGAGAAGGCCCGCGGCATCACGATCAACACCGCGCACGTGGAATATGAGACGGCCAACCGTCACTACGCCCACGTCGACTGCCCCGGCCACGCCGACTACGTGAAGAACATGATCACGGGCGCGGCGCAGATGGACGGCGCGATCCTGGTGGTTTCGGCCGCTGACGGCCCGATGCCGCAGACCCGCGAGCACATCCTGCTGGCCCGTCAGGTCGGCGTGCCGGCTCTGGTCGTGTTCATGAACAAGGTCGACATGGTCGACGACGAAGAGCTGCTGGAGCTCGTCGAAATGGAAGTGCGCGAGCTGCTGAGCAGCTACCAGTTCCCGGGCGACGACATTCCGATCACCAAGGGTTCGGCTCTGGCCGCCGTTGAAGGCCGCGACGCCAACATCGGCGAAGAGAAGATCCTGGAGCTGATGGCTTCGGTCGACGCCTACATCCCGCAGCCGGAGCGTCCGGTCGACATGCCGTTCCTGATGCCGGTCGAAGACGTGTTCTCGATCTCGGGTCGCGGTACGGTCGTCACCGGTCGCGTCGAGCGCGGCATCGTGAAGGTCGGTGAAGAAGTCGAAATCGTCGGCATCCGTCCGGTCCAGAAGACGACCTGCACGGGCGTTGAAATGTTCCGCAAGCTGCTGGACCAAGGTCAAGCCGGCGACAACGTGGGCGTGCTGCTGCGCGGCACCAAGCGTGAAGACGTCGAGCGCGGCCAAGTGCTGTGCAAGCCGGGTTCGATCACGCCGCACACCAAGTTCGTGGCCGAAGCCTACATCCTGACCAAGGAAGAAGGCGGCCGTCACACCCCGTTCTTCACCAACTACCGTCCGCAGTTCTACTTCCGCACGACGGATGTGACGGGCATCATCAAGCTGCGCGAAGGCGTGGAAATGATCATGCCGGGCGACAACGCCGAGCTGGACGTCGAGCTGATCACCCCGATCGCCATGGAAGAGAAGCTGCGCTTCGCCATCCGTGAAGGCGGCCGCACCGTCGGCGCCGGCGTCGTCGCGAAGATCGTTGAGTAATCTCGAACGGTCTTAGCTTCGGC